>DAOQVR010000006.1:0-224498 GCA_035341665.1 Anaerolineae bacterium | reverse complement strand
TCGCTCCTGCGCGCTCCTCGGGGCTTGCCGGACTTGACAAAGCGTGTCCTGACCGAGACCATGCCGCCTCGGTCGGAGACCTTCGGCGAGCGGCAGAAACCTACGAGGCGCTGGCGGAGCAGGCGCGGGCGGGCTTCGCCCTCTTCTGGAACGAAAAGACCGGCTATTGTTGCGACGTGTTGGACGGTCCCGGCGGCAATGACCCGGCACTACGTCGCAACCAGCTCTTTGCCGTGTCGCTGCCGAACGCCCCGCGTGGGTGCATCGCCCAGGCGTGGAGCGTGGCGGAGGTGCTGAGGGTGTGGAGAGAGATCGGCTGGACGACCGGGAGCCTGTGGGGGCAAGCCCCCGGTCGTCCAGCTGGTGGCATACGGGATGTGGATTAGCGCGTCCGGCGCGCCGGTCCGCGATAACGTCCCGCTGCTCCTGCTGGCAACGGCCCCGAATCTCCCAGGATCTGATGCGGTGGATACGCACCCAGGGTGCTGAAGGTCTGACCAGGGTGCGAATCCTCAGGGTCACTCGCCGCCCGTCTCCACAATGTAGCCGTCGATCGTGAAGCAAGCCCACGGTCCCGGCCGGTTGTAGGTCCAGTAGCCGACCAGCCCCTCATAGGCACCGCTGCCGTGCCCGACGGCATGGATCGAGCTCGCCCCATAGTCAAGCTGCCCGACCCAGTGCCCAGACCAACTGCCTTGATCATTCACGATCTCGAAGGTGCCGTGCATTGGCCCCGAGAATGTGTTCGGATCCAGGACGGCGTTCACCACGATGTACGTGTCCCCGGTGGTGCGCGGGTCGTCCGTGTCGTCTGTGAACTGCTGCTCCATGCCGGTGACCCGGAACTTGCCGTTGCCGAGCGGCTCCCAGAGCCCCGGAGCCAGGTCCGCGACCCAGCACTCCTCCCCGGTGAAATAGGTCTTGTTCCCTTCGGCGAGGCCGGCTACTGGGACGAAGGCCGTCAGCAGCGCAACGGCCAGGACCAGAATCACCAACAGTCTTGTTTTCCCTCTCATTTCCTATCTCCTCTCCAGAATGGAAGATCGGTCGCACTGGGATAGAGTCCTAGTAGAAGGTGATCTCGAACGTGCTGTGAACCCAGTCAAAGTCGGTCATGGGAGGTTTGCACTCAGGATCCACGAACACACACGGGATGATCCAGTGGCCTTCGAAGGTATGGGTTCCTGTCATACCCTCAGGGAAGTTGAAGAAGTAGATCCTGTCGAGAAAGTACTCCGGCTCTCCAGGTATCCTGGTGAATTCCACATACGTCGGCGGTATGAACACCCCATCTACCTCTAGCTCGAATCTCGCCTGGCCAGGGACCCACCTCGGGGGCCAATACGACCAGCCATGGCTGACGTAGAAGGCCGTGGTGGCAGCATAGGTCAGCGTTCCCGAGCAATCGGCTGGCTCGTACCCACAGTGAATGTTGAGCCGGTCGCCCGTCGGCTCGTGCTCCCTGGCCAAGGCCGGCGCGGCAAGCAGCAGCATCACCACAACAGCGAGAAGCAAGGTCCTCTTTTTCATCTGTGCCCTCCTCTTGATCATTCTGTTGCCAAGTGCTGACTGACGGTGGTCTGCCCAGGACCCAGTTGTGGGGTGTCACCTCCTTCTATTGGACAACCTCGATCGGACCCAGCACCCCGATCTTCTTCGTTTGGGAGCTGAAGCATCCGATATAGGCGGGGCCTGTCTTCATCACCACCTGCACAACGGTTGACGTGGCGGCGTAGTCCATGGGCCAGCAGTCGCCATAGGTAGGGTGAACCCAGGACGGCTGAGGATAGCCCGGCGCTGCTAGAAGATCGGCCAGGGTCTTGCCGGGGTCCACGGTTACCATGCACAATCCGGGAAGGGTGTAGTTCGTGTCCTCGAGGGTCCATTGAATGACAAGCACCGCACCGACGGGGACCTGCTGCGGACCTTCCATCGTACACGTGCCCCCGGCGAAAGTCACCGCAATGGATACCCGTACGGGGGTCGCCGTAGGTGGCCCGGCCGTTGGAACAACCCGGGTCGTAGTGGGTGGCGGGGGTGTGGGCGGCACCGGGGTCGCCGTGGGTGGCACGGGTGTGGGCGGCACCGGGGTCGCTGAGGGTGGCACCGGGGTCGCTGTGGGTGGCACTGACGTTGGCGCAACCGGGGTTGCACTCGGACCGCAGGCAACGACGAGTAAGGTGAGCAGGGTAACGCTTACGCAGAGTGTCTTCATTTGGCCTTTCATGATTCCCCCTTCTCTCGCAGTCGGCGCCCCAAACCTTCTCATGGCAGGGGCATGACCACGAACTCGTACTTCACGACACGGCTATGGACCTGCCGCCGACTGATCTGCCGCATCCTCTCCCAGCGTGCGATCGTGCCCCATCACTTCCTCCAGAGCCGCCACCAGCGCCGCCAGGTCCGCAAAGCCGCTCCGACGGCCGGTGCGGGGGTCTTCCAGGCGGAAACGCCACACGGCGGGCTCCCTCGAACCCCTGCTGTGCTCCTGCCACAGAGTCAGAATGTAGGACCGGTAGGTCGACGGTCTGTCAAGCATTGCCACTTGTCCTGGCCTTGACGCGAGTTGCGTAGCGTGCTATAGTGTACTGGCAGTATAGCAGCGCGTCGTTTACCGTTCATTTAGGGATCGTGAAGATATCGTCGGTGCGACCAGGAACCCTGGGGAAATCCGATGTCCGAAGAGCTGCAGTTGAGGCTGTTGGGCAACCTGGAGATCCACCGCTCCGGGAGCCTGGTGACGGGCTTTATCTCCAACAAGGCCCAGGCACTGCTCTGTTACCTGGCCGTCACCGGCCGGCCCCACCTGCGCCCGGCCTTGGCCGGCCTGCTGTGGGGAGAGCTGCCCGACGCCAGCGCCCTGAATGGCCTGCGCCAAGCTCTCACCAACCTGCGCCAGTTGGTCGGCCCCCACGTCAGCATCACCCGCGAGGACGTTGCGTTCAATGTCGATCTCCCTTTTCAACTCGACGTCAGGGCTTTCGAGGCGCGCGTGGCCGGCGCCCATGTCCACGACATGCAGGCCGGATCCGGCATCAAGGGCCTAGAGGAGGCTGTGGCGCTGTACCGGGGCGATTTCCTGGAGGGGTTCTACGTCCACCACGCGCCAGCCTTCGAGGAGTGGGCTCTGGCGCAACGAGCGAGGCTGCACGAGCTGGCCGTGCAGGCTCTGCACTCGCTGGCAGCCCACCACGCCCAGCGGGGGCAGCCGGGCCGCGCAGCCGCTATCGACTATACCACACGCCTGCTTGCCCTGGAACCGTGGCGCGAGGAGGCGCACCGGCAGTTGATGCTGCTGTTGGCGGCCGGCGGGCAGCGCAGTGCAGCCCTGGCCCAGTACGAAACCTGCCGCCGCCTGCTTGGCGCGGAGCTCGCGGTCGAGCCCGGCCGCGACACCGTCAGTCTCTACGAGCAGATTCGCGACGGGAAGCCGCCGGCCGAGCCGCCCGGACTCGACGTGCCGCCTGCGCCGCTGCCCGGCTTTCTTGGCGACCAGGTTGTGCCCACCGTCGCCCGGCCGGTCTTTGTCGCCCGCGACACAGAGCTGCGTTGGCTCGAGTCCCTTCTCGCTGCCGCCCTGGATGGGCATGGGCAGGCCGCCTTCGTCGTCGGCGGACCGGGGCGGGGCAAGACGGTCCTGCTGCACGAGTTTGCCCGGCGCGCCCTCGACGCCCACCCCGAGCTGTTGCTGGCGATGGGCACCTGCAACGCCTACTCCGGCGTGGGCGACCCCTACCTGCCCTTCCGTGGCATCCTGGCCATGCTCACCGGGGATGTCGAGGCTCCCTGGGCCGCCGGAACTCTGACCGCGCACCAGGCACGACGAATGTGGGATGCCCTGCCAGGAGTGGCGCCCGTTATTTCCCAACGGGGCTCGGGGCTGGTCGGCACCTTGCTGCCCGGCCGGGAGCTGCTGGCACGGGCGCGGGCCGCCGCGCCGACCGGGGCCGCCTGGCTGCCCCCACTGGAACGGCTGGCCGATCCGCGCACCAACCCGCCGGGCGGGCTGGAGCAGAGCCACCTCTTCGAGCAATATGCCAACCTCCTGATGCACTTGTCGGCCCAGCGCCCGCTGCTGCTCGTCCTGGACGACCTGCAGTGGGCCGACCAGGCCTCGATCGGCCTGCTTTTCCACCTGGGGCGTCGCATCGAGCGCGGCCGCATCTTGCTGGCCGGAGCCTACCGGCCCCATGAGCTGGCGCTGGGCCGGGATGGCGAGCGCCACCCCCTTGAACCGGTGCTGGCCGAGTACCGCGCCCGCTTTGGCGAGGCATGGCTTGACTTGGCCGCAACCGACGAGGCGGAGGGCCGCCTCTTTGTGGATCGCTTCCTGGACAGCGAGCCCAACACACTGGGCGAGCCATTCCGGGGGGCACTCTTTGGGCGGACGCGGGGCCACCCGCTGTTCACCATCGAGCTGCTGCGCGCCATGCAGCAGCGCGGCAACCTCGTGCAGGACGATGCGGGGCGGTGGATTCAAGGGGCGGGGCTGGATTGGGACGCCCTGCCGGTGCGGGCGCAGGCGGCCATCGCCGAGCGCATCGCCCGGCTCCCGGAGGAGCTACGCCAGGTGCTGGCCGTGGCCAGCGTGGAGGGGGAAGAGTTCACCGCACAGGCTGTGGCGCTGGTGCTGGGGTTGGACGAGCTCCACACGCTCCGCCTCCTCCGCGAGCAGTTGGCGGCCCGGCACCGGCTGCTGCGGGAGCAGGGTGAGCTGCGCCTGGACGGACGCAGCCTGTCGCGCTATCGCTTCTCCCACTTTCTGTTCCAGCAGCACCTATACCAGGGGCTGGGAGATTCGGAGCGGCGCCTGCTGCACCGCCGGGTGGGCGAGGCCCTGGAACAGCTCTACGAAGGGCGACTGGAGGAGGCCGCGGTGCAGTTGGCCCACCAATTCGCCGGTGATCCGCAGCGAGAGCGGAAGTACACCGCGATGGCTGCCCGGCGGGCTGCAAAGCAGTCTGCATACGAGGAGGCGGCGCGGTACCTGAGCCGGGCTCTGGAGCTCACGCCCGGCGACGAGGCCGCCGCGCGGTACCGGTTGCTGCTGGGCCTGGAGAGTATTCACGACCTTGTCGGCCGGCGTGATGCCCAAGGGCGCGATGTAGCCGAGCTGGAGTCCGTGGCCGAGGGGTTGGGTATGGAACAGCGGGCCGAGGCGAGATGGCGAAGAGCGCGATATGCTTGCCGGATCGCCGATTACCCGGCAGCCATCGACGCCGCCCAGGCCACCGTGCAACTGGGCCAGGCGGCCCGGCTGGCCGAGATCGAGGCACTGGGCCACATGTACTGGGGATATGCTCTCCTCCAGCAGGGAGACGTACCCGCCGCCCGGGCGCACTACGAGGAGGCGCTGAGCATGGCACAGGCTCTCGCCCTTTCCTGGCTGGAAGCGCAGGTGCAGGGGGACCTGGGCCGCATGTGCGACGACCCCGCGCAGCAGCAACGCTACTATGAGCAGGCTCTGCACTCCGCGCGCGAGGCCGGAGCCCGGTACACCGAGTGCATGGAGCTGGGCTACCTGAGCGCCTCCCGGCTCCAGGGCGGGGATCTCGCCGCGGCGCTCGGGGGCTTCGAGCAGAGCCTGCACCTTGCCCGCGAGATCGGGGACCGTGAGCTCGAGACGGAAGCGCTTGCGCACCTGGGCTCCTACCACTGTGTCGTGGGTGACTATGCCCGGGCAAGAGTCTACTATGACGAGGCCTTGCTCATCGCCGCGCAGGCCGGAGGCCGTTCTTTCGAGGTGAATGGCCTCCGTTGCCGAGCCGACGTGGCCCATTGCCTGGGCGAGGCTACGGGAGCGTGGGAAGATGCACAGAGGGCCCTGAAGCTCGCCCAAAAGATCGGTGAAGGGCCGGAGGAAGGCCGCGCGCACCAGGTGCTGGGCATGCTCTTCCGTGGGCAGGGTGACCCTTCCTCCTCTCACGCCTGCTATGCGGAGGCACTTCGGCTCATGCGGCGGCCGGGCACAGCCGAGTTTGCCGAGCCACTCGCGGGGCTGGCCGCCGCCGAGTTGGCCCAGGGCCAGGTTGACGCGGCGCACACTCACGTGGGCGAGATCCTGGCCTATTTGGACGGGGGCGGCCGCCTGCTGGCCGACCAGAAACCCTCTTGGACCTATCTGACTTGCTACCGTGTGCTCACTGCCGCAGGCGATCCCCGCGCCGCTGAGATCCTCGACCGGGCACACACGCAGCTGCAAGAGTGGGCCGCCCACGCACCCGACGAAGCAACGCGGCGCTCGTTCCTCGAAAGGGTGCCCTGGAACAGTGAGGTCGTGCGGGAGTGGCAGCGTGCGCATGCCGAAGCACCGCTCCCCGCACCCGGCTGACATGGAGGGGACGATGTTTTGGCGAGGGCGTCTCGACCGTGTGTTCTGCCCGCTCGTCGCCGTCAGCGTGCTGCTGGCCAGCTGCGGTCCCACGCCGAAGCTCCCGGTCAACACGGCCGTGGCAGGGGGCACCGTCGAGGCCACCAGGCTAGTCGTGCAGCCAGAGACGGACGTGGTGGCTGAGCAGGCCGCCGCGCAGGAAATGACCCCCACCCCCGCACCGTCAACCCGGACGGGCGCCTGGGTGGATCAGTTGGTGTTCACCGAGCAGAACGACGCCCGGGCAGCCGTGAAGCAGCTGCAGGCCAATGACATCGACCTGTATGCCGGCGCCGTGAGTGACCCTCAGCTTTTCCAGGCCGTTCAGGCTGACCAGAGCCTGAGCTACACGACGGCGCTTGGTTTCTTCCACGAGATCACGGCCAACCCGGTCGACAAGTTCAAGGACGGGCGCATCAACCCCTTTGGCGTCGCCGAGTTCCGAGAGGCGCTGAATAGGCTGATCGACCGCACTTACATCGCCCAAGAGATCCTGGGCGGCCTGGCCCTTCCCATGGTCACAGTCCTAAACCCCGAGTTCCCCGACTATGCCCGGTACGTCGACGTGATCCGCGGATTGGAGGCCCAGTACGCCTATGATCCAGACAAGGCCAGGGCTGCGATCGCTGGCGTGATGAGGGGCATGGGCGCCACCGTGGGAGCCGATGGCAAGTGGAGGTATGACGGTGAGCCCGTTACGCTGGTAGGCATCATCCGCAGCGAGGACCAGCGCCGGGAGATCGGTGACTACTTTGCCAGCCAGCTCGAGAGCGCGGGCTTTGCCGTGGACCGCCAGTACAAGACCCGGTCGGAGGCTTCGCCCATCTGGAACTCGGGCGACCCGGCCAACGGCGAGTGGAGCTTCTACACCGGCGGCTGGGTCTCCGGTGCCATCAGTCGAGACGATGCGGGCTTGTTTGGCTTTTACTACACCAGGCGCGGCTCGGCTTCCCCATTGTGGCAAGCCTACAAGCCAGGCGCCGGCTTTGACGCCGTTGTGGATAGGCTGGCCAACAGCGACTTCACATCGATGGACGAACGCGCGCAGCTCTTCAGACAGGCGCTGCAGCTCTCCCTGCAGGACTCTGCTCGCATCTTCGTGGCAGTGCAGACGGGCTTCTCCCCGCAGAAGGCAGGCCTGCGGGTCGCCTTCGACCTGGCGAGCGGTGTGGCTGGCTCGGGGCTCTTCCCCTACACGGTCCGCTGGGCTGGCAAGGAAGGCGGCGTGGTACGCGTGGCCCAGGCAGGCGAGCTGGTCGAGCCCTGGAATCCCATAGGGGGCTCCAACTGGCTCAACGACAGCTTTCTCCAGAGCGCGACGAATGAGTATGGCCTGCTGTGGGACCCGTACACCGGGCTCAGCCTGCCGCAGCGCATCGAGAAGGCCGACTGCGTGGTCAAGACCGGCCTGCCCGTCACCCAAACGCTGGACTGGGTCACCCTAACCTTTGCCGACAGGATCGAGGTCCCGAACGATGCCTGGGCCGACTGGGACGCGAAAACCCAGACCTTTGTCGAGGCGGGCGAGATGCCCACCCCGACGCTGGAGACCAACACCAGGTGCACGGTCACGTACCCGCAGGACCTGTGGACCACGATCAAGTGGCACGATGGCAGCGCCATCACGCTGGCCGACTTTATCATGCGCATGATCATGGCCTTTGACCCCGGCAAGAGCGAAAGCGCGCTCTTCGACCAGGCCTACGCCGATTCGACGACCACTGTCCTCCTGTCACACCTGCGCGGCATCCAGATCGAGTCCGCCGACCCACTGGCCATCACCACCTACGACGACCAGTACAGCCTGGACGTCGAGCTGCTGCCCAACCCCTGGTGGCCCGCCTACGGCTTTGGCGAAGCACCGTGGACTACCGTGGCCATCGGCAACATGGCGGAGGAGGCAGGCAGGTTGGCCTGGTCGACCGACCTGGCGGGGGTGCGGAACATCGAATGGGCGAGCTTCATCGCTGGACCCAGCCTGCAGATCCTGAAGGACGAGCTGGACAAGGCTGCAGCCTCAGGCTCGATCGTGTTCACACCGACGCTGGGCTCCTACCTGAGCCCCGATGAGATCGCCACCCGTTACGCCATCCTGACGCGGTGGTACAAGCTGCGGGGGCACTTCTGGGTCGGCACAGGCCCATTCTGGCTGGACAAGGCCTATCCCGTCGAGAAGACGGTGAGCCTGCGCCGCTTCGAGCAGTTCCCCGATCCTTCCACCAAGTGGGAACGTTTTGAATCGCCACGCATCCCGGCCATCGAGGTCACCGGCCCCGGCCAGGTCAAGATCGGGGCGGGCGCGGCGTTTGACATCGCCGTGACGTTTGACGGCCAGCCGTATGCCGGCAAAGACATTGCCGGCGTCGAGTACTTGGTGTTCGACGCAACGGGTGTCGTGGTCGCGACGGGCACTGCCGCCTCCGCGGGCGAAGGCAGGTACTCGATCGCGCTAGCCAGCTCTGTAGCGGGCAGGCTGACTGCTGGCTCGAGCAGGCTGGAAGTCGTCATCACCTCCAACCTTGTGAGCATCCCGGGCATCGTGGACTTTGAGTTTGTGGTGATCCAGTAGGCATGACTCCCTCGGCTGCGTCGCCTTGGCACGGGCTAGGACAGAGGTGCAGTGGGCGTGGGCGGGACCAGCGGTCGCAACGCGGGGTGCGCGAGGGGGTCAACTGCGTTCCGCCGGCGAACTGTCGCGGCGATTGTGATTAGCTCGCCGGTACCGCGCCTTCCGGGCAGCTCACCTGGATGGACGCCAAGACTTCGCTCTGAGGGCTGAGCCCGAAGGGCCGATGATTGGGTGGTGACGCCGCGCATTGGAGAGCCGGTCGAGGTCAGCGCCCTCTGGCACAACGCGCTGTGCATCATGTCCGACCTCGCGCGACTCCCCGAAGAGGATAGGCGAAAGTCTCGACCGAGCCCATCCCGGGGCCATGTGCGTTTCTGGAACGAGGAGACCGGCTACTGCTTATGATGTGCTGCTTCAGGGAACGCCAGCAACGTGCTATACTGTGGTAGAGGTGCAGCATGGCGATTCTGGCAAGTCGCGCCTATTCTGGGCCAATAAACCTCCAGTCGATGCTCGACCTATTGGCTGCCGTCAGATCACCGGCTCGAACATCGGACTATCCCGGCATTGTCGACCTGCGCGAGCTTCTCGCCTTGCGCCCCGTGCAGGACAACACACGCTTGTGGTTCGACACGGCAGGTCGAGTTGTCGGGTTCGCTCTTGTAGATCACTACGACAACCTGTGGTTTGAGTTTGACCAGCAGGCGACACACCCCGACATCGAGTTGGAGATAGTCGATTGGGGTGTGGCGTGCATACGGCATGCGATGGAAGAGGGTCGTCCTGGCTCTGCACTTGACGCCGGTTGCGGCAGCGATGACACCGCACGCATCTCGCTGCTGGAACGCCACGGCTTTGTGAGGCAAGAAATCTCCTCGCTGCACATGGTTCGCCCACTCGATGAGCCAATTCCCACGCCGCAGGTACCGGTGGGCTTCACCGTACGTCACGTGGCTGGCGAGAAAGAGGCAGAAGCACTCGTCGCACTCCATCGTGCAGCCTTCGGCACCGAGAACATGACCGTCGCAGAGCGACTGGCAATGATGCGTGGGCGAGAGTACGATGCGGCCTTGGACCTGCTAGCCGTCGCGCCCGACGGTAGACTTGCTGCCTACTGCATGTGTTCCATTAGTCAGGAGGAAAACGAGCGCACTGGGCGGAACGAAGGGTACACGGATCCGGTGGCGACGCACCCTGACTTCCGGCGGCGAGGGCTGGCTCGAGCACTTCTGCTCACAGGGCTCAGCGAGCTAAAGCGGCGGGCCGTAGACACGGCCGTGCTCGGTACGGGCAGCGACAACCCTGCGATGCTGCGCACTGCCCAGGCAGTTGGGTTTCGTGTGCAGTCAACAACGCTCTGGTTCTCGAAACCGGTGTCGCAGAACCGGCAGGCGTGCGCGGAGAGACCATGACAGCCGCGAAGGTCCAGCTTGAGGAGATCTTCTCCTGGGAATTCGCCCAGGCCTTGCGCGAGGTCCCAATCTGCTGCTTGCCTGTCGGCGTTCTTCAGCGACACGGCGAGCACAACGCGGCAGGCCTTGAGAGCCAGACCGGCCAAGAGGTGGTGCCCGACTTGCGCTGCCCCCACGAGCTTCCGGCTGGCAGTGAGACTTCGCTCTTGACGGCCGTCCGGCCAGACCTGGTTGAAGTGTGAAGCAAAGCGCTCTAGAGCACGGAGGACTAGCTGATGAGATACGCAGTCTTGTTGGCTATGGTGTTTCTGGTTTCGGCACCGATTGCAGTCGATGCCGAGGTACGAGGTCAAAGTCAGGGCGAACAACCCGTGTCCCTTCTGCACAACCCCCACGATGTGGATCGCCTGTCCAATGGACACACGCTAATCACCGATGGGGGCTATCCGCCCGGCAATCCCCAGCCTCCTGGAAGTGATAGCCGCGTTCTGGAGGTAGATGAGGAGGGCAATACCGTCTGGTCCTATTCCGATGGCCTGAACTTTGCACATGGCGCCCAGCGGCTGCCCAACGGCGACACGCTCATCTCCGATACCGGGAACGATCGAGTGATCGAGGTCGACACGGCTGGCAGTGTCGTCTGGAACAGCGACGACGTCACCCTGGACGACGGCTCGACCCTGAGCTACGCGAATGACGTAGACTGGCTGTCGCCGAGCAATCACCTGTTGATCACCGACCGTGACAATCACCGCGCGCTTGAGATCATGCGCAATGGACACGTCGTGTGGCAATTCGGGGAGACGGGTGTGCCGGGCCAGGACGATACTCACCTGAACGGACCACACAACGCAGATCGCCTGGACAACGGAAACACGATCATAGCCGATTCCATGAACAATCGCATCCTCGAGATCAGTCCACTGGGCGATATCGAATGGGCGTACGACCCGGCCGTGCCAGATCAGCTGGACTGGCCGCGGGATGCTGATCGGCTGGACAATGGCAACACGCTCATATCCGACTCGGACCGCATGCGGGTTATGGAGGTGAGCTACGACATGCAGGTGGTCTGGCAGTACGGCGACCTTGACAGGCCCTACGACGCTGACCGGCTTCCGAACGGGCACACCCTGATAGGCAAGTTCGCGGGCGAGCGGGTCATCGAGGTGGACGAGACGGGCGCCATCGTGTGGAGCCATCCCCCAGGGCTGGTCGACGTCGACCTGCCTTCGGCCAGCACGGGCAGCCCGGACGGAACGCTTGCCGTGCGCATTCAAGCACCAGTCCCGGGCGCCGCCCGCTACAGCGATGGGGCTCCCCTTACCGTTTGGGTTTCTGGCGGCTATGACTGCTATGACCTTGGGCATGGCCTGCCCACACAGGCAGATGATCTGATCGTCCTCACCTTCGAGTTCCCGGGCTGTACCGACACTGCCACCGGGCGACATTCTGAAGGCACCTACGACTTTCGGGGAGAAGACACAATCTTGAGCTTGGCGGACGTTGTCCGCTATGCGGCTGGTGAGCTGGTCGATAGCCTAGAACGCCCAATCGATCAGGTGGTTCCCGTGAGCGTGCTGCACGACAACGTCGGCCTGATCGGATCATCCAACGGAGGCAATCTCATCGTCGCTGCGCCAGCTCTGGAGGGCACCGGTCTGTCCGGGCACCTGCGTTACCTGGTGCAGTGGGAAACGCCGGTGTCGAGCCAGGCCGCCACCCGTGACCTGGGACGCGTCTGGATGAAGCCCTTCAGTGCCCAGGGCGACTTCTTCAACTGGCGCTACCAGGGGTACGACTGGCTGGTGTTTCCGGTGGACTACAGCGACCTGCACTACAACGCCGCCGAGCCCTTCTACCAGGTCTTTCACGAGCGAAGCGGCGACGGCGCCTACACGACCATCCCAGACGAGCTCAATCCCCTTGCCCCCCCCAGCCCCGACCTCAACGGCGACGGTGACCTCGACGAGGAGGATGCGGAGGATTTCCCTCTGGACACATATCCCGATGCCTCGAAGGTGTACTATTCGCGCGCAGCCACCTGTGCCTTGGAGCAGTATGACGTGTTTGGGGGAAGCTGGCCGCCAGAGGTCGGGACTCCATCCGAGGCTGGTGCTTACTGGGATATGCGCGAATCGGTGCGCCTCTATGGCCAGGCGATGATGAACATCCCGGATCTGGAAGGGATGGTGCTGGCCAGCGTGCGCGATCACGTTCAATCCGCTCCGGGCAAGCCGCACATCCGCCAGGCATTCGAGGGCTGGAATTCTGTGGGTGCTTGGGTGCAAATCAACCCCAGCCCCGGCTATCTGCTCCAGGTCGATCCCAGCCTGAACCCGGCCGATCTGCCAGACAATGCTCCGAACACCTCTCCAGTCGATTGGGCCGATCCACAGAGCTACTGCGTGCCAGAGTCGATTCAGGACGACGGTATCTACCAGTTAGCAGCCATCTGGCAGATGGCTGACCGAGCGCATGGCTGGCATGTCCACCTCCCCTTGGTGGCAAGGGAGTACTGACCAGGCGACAAGCCGCAGCTGCGCCTTGCCTGCGCCGCGGTTCTCGCATCTGCGCGAGAACCATTGGCCGCGTGCACCCCGCGCCCAGCCTCGCCCAAGGGACAGAGCGCGGAGTGCCGCGATGGATGTGGTGGCTGTCGGCCAATGCATGCGGCGTTCCGTCGCCTGTGGGCTCTGGCGAGCGGAAACCAAAGGACTCGGTGACCGAGACGCCCGATGCTGCCCAGTTGGCGGTGCAGCGGAGCCTCATCTCGCGTAGAACGCCACGATCTGCGAGGCAAAGTCCATCACGCTCTCGCGTAGGGCAAGTGGTTCCAGCACCTCCACGGCGCGACCCAGGCCAAGAACACGCGTCCTGGCAGCCTCGAATGTCTCGAAGGGCAGCAATAGAGTCAGCCAGCCCTCGGCGTCGGGCAGGTCAGCCTCCTGGACGGCCCGGCGGATCGGATCGCCGAACAACTCGGGTAGGTGGGGGATCAAGCCGGGCGAGACACGGGCCAGCACCGGGTAGGAAGGCCGGCGGCCTTCGTAGTCGGCACACCACCTTGTCCAGTAGCCTGCCAGGTCGAAATCGGCCGGCCTATCGAAGCCGGTGTCCGTTACGTGCGCCGCCAGCACCTCGGACACACGATACACCCGGATCTGGCCGTCCCTCTTGCAGACCAGGTACCACACGCCGGCCTTGGCAACCAGCGCGTACGGGTCGACCAGCCACTCGCGTACGGTGTTGCGCGGAAGGCGCACCGTCAGATGGAGCCTGCGGTCCTGCCACACGGCCTTCTGGAGAATCGGCAAGTGGGGTACCGGCTCCTCTGCCTGAAACCACCAGGTCGAGTCAATGTAGAAACGCTGGCGAACCAGGATCTCCTCGGGGCGGCGGGCTTCTGGTAGCGCCGCCGACAGCTTGAGCCAGGCAGCCTTCAGCTCGTCGCCCAGCCCAAGTTGAGCCAGCGGCCCGGGGATATTGACCATGAACAGAGCCCGGACTTCGTCCCGGTTCAGCCCGGTGAGGGTCGTGCGGTAGCGATCGAGAAGCGCAAAACCGCCCCCTGCCCCCCGGTCGGCGTAGATCGGAACTCCTGCCCCACTCAGCGCTTCCATGTCGCGGTAGATGGTGCGCTGGCACACCTCGACCTCGTCGGCCAACTGCTGGGCCGTCATCCGGCCCCGGGCTTGCAGGAGCAACAGAATGGTCAGCAACCGGTCCGCACGCATCGTCTCCCTCCCGAAGTCTGGTCGGAGGCCCTGGCTGCGGGTTCTGGGCCCCCGGCAGGCACTCTGCTCCAGGTCTTGATTGTACCACGAAATCCTGACAACAGATGTCAGGTAGGATGTGGTAGGATCACACTACAATCTTTCGATGGAGGCGGAGAAGTGAGCGAGCTAGAGGTGCGGATAGTGCCGATGGAACCGATGCGCGTAGCCAGTGTCCTCGGCTTTGGCACGAGCCCGGAGGCACAGGCGGGAGACAGGATGATGGCCTTCATGAAGGCCAGGGGACTTGAGTTTGAGCAGGTGCGCTGGTTCGGCTTCGACAACCCATCGCCCTCCCCCGGCAGCCCGAACTACGGCTACGAAGTGTGGGTGACAGTCGGGCCAGATGTGGAGGGGGAAGGCGAGGTGACGATCAAGGAGGTGCCGGCCCGGCTGTATGCCGTCACGCGCTTCAAGGGGCTGGAAAAGATCGGCCGGGTATGGCACGACCTCGTCGATTGGCTCGAAGACAGCCCCTACAAGTGGCCCCCGCACTGCGCTGAGTGCCTGGAGAACCTGCTGACCCACCCTCACACTCCCTACGATCAGTACGAGTTCGACCTGTACCTACCGATCGCCGAGTAGGCGGGCGGGTCACAGCTTCTCGCGCTGGTCCTTGGCCCGTCGGTGGCTGGCAACAATGTGCAGAATGTCCTGGCCGTACGTCTCGAGCTTCTGGGGGCCGATGCCCTTGATGCGACGGAGCTGTTCCGGACTCGCCGGCATCCGTGCGGCGATCTGCAGCAACACCGAGTCGTGAAGCACGCAGAAGGCAGGAAGCCCACGCGAATGGGCCTCCCGCTTTCTCCACGCGCGCAGGGCGTCGGCCAGGGCCGGATCGAACGGCGCGGGCGGGTCAGGCGGACGGCGGCCTGGGCTGGTGCTGGGCTTGCCAGGCGCCTGGCCCTGCCCGGCCGAACGCACCTTGCCCGACTGGCTGGCCGGCACTCTGGCAGGCGGCTCTTTGCCCGGGATCCGATTGGGCTCCCCCGCCAGGCAGTTGTCGCAAGCATCGCAGTGCGCTACCGGTCGGCTGCCGAAGTAGGAGGCGATATGGCCGTGGCGACAGGTCTTGATCCTGGCATAGGCAGCCAGCCGCCGGATGCGGGCCTCCTGCCCGTTATTGTACTCGGCCAGGAGGGCGGCTAACCGCGCGAGACCGCCGGGCGGCGACTCGGGCAGGGCAAGCAGCATGTCACGGCCGCTGCCCCGATATTGCATCCAGCCTGCTTCGGACCACTCCAGGAGCCGGGCCTCCACGGTACGCGGATCGAGGCCGGCGGCGCGGCACAAGTCCATGGTCGCTCGGGGCAGGGCCTCACCGCGGCGCAGGCGGGCAGCCTCCGCGAATCGGGCAAGCTCCGGCCCTCGGCTGTCCGGCTCCACAAGCAGCCTCAGGCTCACCGCGCGGGGCAGGTCAAGTCCGCGCCACAGCCAACCTGCTGTCTCCAGGAACTGGATCGCCACCCGCAAGGGTACTTCGTCGGTTGCGAGATCACGCTCGAGATCGCCCAAGGCGACGATGCCGACGCTGTCGGCTCCCATGTGCTTGCGAAGCGCCTGATGGACGGACAGCAGCCACTCTGGGGTAAGCGCTTCCTTCTGCGCCAGCCTCAGCCGCTTCATGAAATCGCTCTCGGAGAAGAGGAGGACGCAGCGGGCTGGCAAGCCGTCACGGCCCGCGCGGCCTACCTCTTGGTGATAGTTCTCCAATGCCCTAGGTAGGTCGTAGTGGATGATGAATCGCACGTCCTCCTTGTCGACACCCATTCCAAAAGCCACCGTCGCCACCACGATCCGCGCCTGCCCGCGCATGAACCGGTCCTGGGCGGCAGCCCGCTCCTCGATGCCTGCATGGTAGTACATGACAGACTCACCATCTCGCTCGAGCATGGTAGCCAGCTCCTCGCACCGCTGCCGGGACATGGCGTAGACAATTCCGCTGCCTTCCATCTCCCGGCAGAGCGCTCGCAGCAACTGCCGCTTCTGCTGTTCGGTGGACAGCCTCTGGACCTCCAGCTGCAGGTTGGGGCGGTGGATGTCCGTGGCAATCAGCCGCATCTTCCCGAGGGCAGCTTGAATGTCGGCGCGCACATGGGGCGTAGCAGTGGCAGTCATGGCCAAGATCGGGGGCTTGCCCAACTCCTGCCAGGCCTTGGAGATGAAGAGGTAATCGGGCCGGAAGTCATGACCCCAGAGGCTGACGCAGTGAGCCTCGTCGACAACAAGAAGGGAGACTCCCGCGTGCTTGAGGGTGTTGAGGAATGGCACCTGGCGCAGACGCTCGGGCGCAGCGTAGACGAGCTTGAAGGCGCCCCGGGCGGTGTCCTCCATCCGCGAAGCGAGCAAGCGCCCGTCGAGGCTGCTATTGATCAGGGTGGCATGGCGGGCCACGTCAGCCGGCAGCCCGTCAAGCTGGTCCTTCATCAGGGCGATGAGCGGAGAGATGACCAGCGCGGTGCCCGGTAGCAGCATCCCGGCCAACTGGTAGCACAGCGACTTGCCGGCACCAGTTGGCATCACGGCCAGGACGCTTTCGCCGCGCAGGATGGCCGATACCACCTCGGCCTGGCCTGGGCGAAAGTCCGTATGCCCGAACTGGTGGTGCAGCGCCTCGGTGAGGTGCACTCGCTCGCCGCACGTGAGGTGCACAGCGCCCTCTCTCAGATGGCCCATCTCCATGGCTCCTCCCCCTCCGTGGCGCTAGATGTCGCCGCAGTCGGCCACGATTGGCAGATCGGGCACGGCGTGCACGCCGACCACCATCGGCCAGCAGCGTCCGTCATAGCGGCGGGACAGGCCGATGGTCAGATAAACCTCTTGCACGCCGAGGCGCTGTGCGAGGTCAACTGAGTCGAAGGCCGCGGCACCACCCTCATTGCCCAACCAAGTGCGCCCCAGCGCCCGCCACCGCAGGTCCGTGACCGGAAGTCCACTGCCCCCGTGGTGCCCAGCATACGTCTTTCCTCCCAGTGTGAAGGCGATCCGTGCGTCGAGCTTTCCGGTGAAAGCATCGAATGTGAAGCGCCCGGTGAGCTCCTCGGGCTTGACCAGGCATAGAGAGCGTTGTTGGTCCTCGATCACTTCCGCCGGCGCTCGATCGAGGTGCCTCTGCAGGAACACAGTGCGGCGTTCCCCCTGAAGCACACGCAGGACGCGCGGACGGTGCCGCGCGAAGTCGGTCGTCCAGTCCTCCACATGGGGCGGCTCGGGCCTGGGGTATTGGAGCGCGAACTCGGCGACGTCGAAGGGGCGCAGCACCTGGCCCTGCATCGAGGTGATATCGCCCAACAGGACATGACCGTGCTCGCGGACGGGGCGAACCCATTGCAGGCATGTGACTGGGTGCGACTCGGTCGCCATGCCGGCCAGGCACACGCCGCCGGCCATCCTGGTCACGGCCAGGACCAGTATCTCTTGCATGTGCATGATGGCCCTCCCATCCGCCGGAAGTGGCCCGGACAGATCGCCGGTCCAGCACTGTCACAAATGGACCACACGGAGATCTGGCAGGCGTGCCAGCCACCATTCTGCAACCAGCCTGCGGTGACAACGATCCGGCGCCGGCTCAGTGCATAGGAGGCAAGGGCGCTGGTACCGGGAGAGGATGCACTGGCCGATGGACGTTGCCTGCCGCTGCTCCAGCAGGCGCAGGAAAGACTCCTCGTAGCCAGACCAGCTGCCCCCGGCCTTGTACGCGTCCAGAATCTCCGCCGTTGGTGCAAGGTCCGGGCAATGCTCGTACTCGATTCCAAAGCCTTCCCGTAGAAGGAACGCGAGGTCATCCTGCTTGGCAAAGCCCGCCAGCTGCGACCGGTTGCGGAGCCGCACATCGATGATGGCGTCCACTCCCACCGACAGCAACAGCCCCATGAACTGGCGCAAGCTCTTGCGCGTGTAGCCTATGGTGTACAGCGCACGCGCAGACCCGCCATGATCCAGACACACCATCAGCTCAGAAGGGGTACATCTGCCGACTTGCCCCATCGCGAAGCCTCCTGCCCGCTAGAAAAGCGCAAGCTGTGTGGGCTCCAAATCCTCATCCACGAGGGTGCCATTGGGTTGGATGTGCAGGACATGCACACCCCTGTCGAGCAGGGCAGGTGTGATGAGTGTGTATCGATGGCACTGCCGGTGGTCACCCTCGGCACACAGGATCGCTGCGCGAGTGCTTCCTGCCACAGTGACCAGCTCGGCGACACCCTGCTGGAAAGCAGGGCTTGCGCGGAGCTTGTCGTAGTCGGCTGCCACACCCTCAACCCTGCCACCCAGCTGATCGCCCAGCCAGCGGTATGCGATCTGGTGGCGGCCAAGCGAACGCGCGAGCGATTCGCGGTTCGCCTGGGGCACATGCCGGCTGTAGGGACTGCTGCGTACGTCCAGCACGAGCCGGATATCGTGCCGCCGCAGGAGCGCTGCCAGCTCGTCTGCCGGATGGTTGCTGTGCCCGATTGTGTAGAGTACCGGCCGTCCCTCACCACCTGTCTGTGGGGCGGGCTGGTCTTGCTGCTCACTCACTCCGCAGCACCTCCGCGCACATTGGGAAGCCACAGCGCAGGCCGGCGAGACGCCATCCATAGCCAGGCTCCTGCCTCGCCAAGTGCGACCTAGCTTGTCGGGCGCCGGAGTGGCTCATCTGGATCGCGCTCCTTCTACCTGGCCTTTCAGGCTTGCTGTAATGCGCTGCCGGGACATCCTAGCACAAGTCGGCAGGGGCGACAAGGACTTGCTGCCACAGGTCAGGCGTGGAGAGAGAGGACTATCGAGGTGCGTCGATCGTTCTCTCAGACCGAGGCCCGGCAGTGCGAGTCGTGCAGGTTTCGCGTGCAGTCAGCACCGCTTCGGTTCTCAAAGCCGGCGGCGGGCGCGAAGGGTGTAGGCTGAGCCGCGAGGGCGCTACTGCCGCGGACCCCAGCCCCGGCCGCTTGTGAGTAGCATGATCAGGAGTATGCCGAGTAGCAGGACGGCAACGACGCCGTAGGCTGGCCGGATCCCGGCGACGTCGGCCAGGCGCCCCAGCACCAGGGGCAGGGACAAAATCGCCGTGCCTGAGGCAAGGGTCGTGCGGGCACCAGCTCGCACGGTGTCATCGCTGGCCACGCCGATGGCCAGCGATTGGAGCAGTGGGTACAGGCTGGCTACGCCCAACCCGGCGATGGTCAAGCCCACCATGCCGAGAAGGGCCGTGCGGGCCGTCCAGAAGAGCGCAAACCCCGCGCCTGCCACCAACGCCGAAGCGACCACGACCCTGCGAGACGAAAGAGCCCGGACCAGTCGGCTCCCGGCAATACGCCCGGCGATCATGGCGCCCAAGAAGAGGCTGACGGCCTGCGCTGCGCTCGTTTTGACCATGCCCAGGCAAGTCTCCAGGTAGTCGGCACTCCAGAAGATCATGCAGAACTCGACCGACACGGACAAGGCAAGCGCCGTCCAATATACCCAGAACAGCGGAGGCAGAGGACGCCGGGCCTCCGGCGTGCCCTCAGGGTGAGCAGAGCTCTGCGCAAAGTCAACATGGCCAAAACCAAGGCGCATAAAGAACGGGGCCAAAGCCATGCCCCCTAGGGCCAACCGCCATCCGCCCGGCAGGGGGGCGAACCACCCCACCAACAGAGGTGCAGCCGTCGAGACCAGCGAGGAGACAACGTTGGCCTCCGTAAGGGCTACCGAACGAAACTCCCCGTGCTGGTCGGACAGGGCGGATGGGACGATGACCAGGATCAGGGAGCCCAGAAGCCCCATGCAGAAGGAGGCCCCAATGGTCAGCGCCGCCGACCGGCCGGCCAACAACAGGAAAACACCCACACTCAGCCCGAAGGCACCCATCCAGAGGGCGCGCCTGCGGCCCACACGCCCAACTAGGATGTGCCCTCCCACTCCGACCAGCAGGATGCCGATGGCAAATGCGGTAAAGTGCAGGCTGCTCACGGTGTACGAGAGCCCGAGCTCCTCTTTGAGAAAGGGCGTGATCGGACCCAGGACATTGACGAAATAGCCAAAGAAGGCCAGGAGCAGGTACGGCAGCCAGGTGGAGCGGTCGCGGCGAAAGGTGGATGTCATTCGTGCTCTTCTTCGGGCGGTGAGGTGATGTGACAGCGCCTGCAGCATACTAGATCAGGGTGTAGATTAGGTCAATCGAGGGACGCGGTCTGCCCAGCCGGGGGATTGCCAAGCTCTGCCGGTGCGGCCCAATATTTATGTATTTTTAGTAGACAAATCATCCAAGCTGGTGTATACTCCTCGGCAAACAGGAGGATAGGACCATGGCAATTCGCGCTTCATCGGCTGAATGGAAAGGCTCCCTCAAGGAAGGCTCCGGGATCATGAGATTGGCCAGCGGCGCCTACGAAGGAGCGTACACATTCTCTTCGCGCTTTGAGGAGGGGAAGGGAACCAACCCGGAGGAGCTCATCGGCGCGGCACATGCCGGCTGTTTCTCCATGTTCCTTTCTGCCCTGCTATCGGGCGCGGGCTATGAGGTCAGGCGCATCCATACCACCGCCACGGTGCACCTGCGAGCTGGACCGACAATCGCGCTGATCGAGCTCAAGACGGAGGCGGAGGTGCCCGGCATCGGAGAGGCAGCCTTCTTCGAGCAGGCCGAGGCGGCAAAGAAGAACTGCCCGGTCTCCAAGGCATTGGCCTCGGTAGAGACCACGCTCGATGCCCGGTTGCTGAGCTAGGGTGTTGCGCACGGACCGGCTCTGCCTTCCGGCGGAGTGGAGCACGGGCACCGTGGGAACGGATCTGACACTCGTCCTACCGAGGAAGCCTCTCCGCCAAGCGCCCTGATCGCGCTGGCCGATTGACGACCCTCGACCCTCATGCTATAGTCGCTTAAGCAGAAACCGGCGGTGATCCACGGCGACCTCGGCGAGAGAGGAAGGGCTATGGCTGCAGTACCAAGTCGTCTCGTCCTAAAAGGTGTCCCTCGGGTTCACTTTTACGAGGGCGGGCCCGGCTGCCCCGAGGATATCTGCTTTCCCTCCGTAATGCGCGCCCTTATGGAGTACTTTGGGGAGGACTTGGGCTGCCGCACGTGCCGCCCCCTCCCGCCCGGCAGCACGGTCACATGTACCTACTCTTTCTTCATGGGTGTCTCCGGGGTAGCCTCGTTCCTCTCCTGGAAGCCCGGCTGGGCGGACGACAACATGGAGATCATGTACATGTCGGACGATCCCGGTGCACCCTTTGATCGCGCTTTCAGGGCCACGGGGTATCCACACGAATTCGTGGGCGTGGAGCCCGACACCCGCAACGAGGCTGTCCTTCGTGGGCGCATCGTCGAGAGTATCCAGAAGGGCCGGCCCGTACTGGCGTTTGGCCCGGTGGGACCGCCCGAGTCGGCGATCATTACTGGCTATGATGAGGGCGGAGACGTCTTGATCGGCTGGAGTTTCTTCCAATCTCTCCCCGAGTTCAATGCGGGACTCGAGTTCGAGCCGTCGGGCGAGTTCCGAGCGCGGGGCTGGTCAGACTATCCCCCGGGATTCAGTATCGCCGTCATCGGTGAGAAGCAGGAACGACCTCCGCTATCAGCAACCTACCACGCGGCACTGGAGTGGATGCTGCAAGTGGCGCGCACACCGGTTACGTTCGGAGATAGGCACAATGGCCTGGCGGCCTACACAGCTTGGGCACAGCACCTGCTGCGCGACGAGGACTTTCCGGACGACGAGGCCGTCTTGCGCCAGCGCCACCAGGTTCAAGATGCGGCTGTCGGCCTGGTGGCCGAGGCGCGCTGGTACGGCTCGCAGTTCCTGCTTCAGGCAAGCGAGCCAGCCATTCTGCACTTTCGCGCCACCGGGGATCTGATGCACGCCGCAGCCTGCTACGCCGCCGAGCACAGCCTGATGTGGGAGTTGTGGGACCTGGCGGGCGGCAATGGCAACCCGGAAGCCTTTCGCAGATTCGCCGATCCAGACGTGCGTCGCAGGATGGTGCCGGTCATTGACCAGGCACGGGCAAAGGACGAGCAGGCGGCGGCGCACATCGAGCGAGCCCTGGCGCACGGCTGACCGGCAAGCGAAAGCTTCCTCGGGGAGCCTCGAATGAGCCGGGCCCAGCCTCTCGCAGGGTGGTGAGCGAAAGCGGATCGCCCCGTCGCCGCTGTGGCGGACGGGAGAGCAGGCAAATGGGGTAGGGTCCGTTGCCAATGGGGAGAACCACATGGAGACACGCAGGATCAGGATAGCGCCGTCCATTCTGTCCGCAGACATGAGCCGGCTCGGGCAGCAGGTGGCTGAGGCAGAAGCGGCAGGTGCCGACTGCATCCACTTTGACGTCATGGACGGGCACTTTGTGCCGAATATCACCTTGGGGCCACTCGTCGTGGAGGCTCTGCGCAAGGTCACATCACTGCCGCTGGAGGTGCACTTGATGATCTCCTCGCCCGAACGGCATCTGGCCGCATTCTATCAGGCAGGCGCAGACAGCCTGACCGTACACGTCGAGACGTGCCCCCATTTGAATCGAACCGTGACTCAGATTAGGGAGATGGGCTGCAGGAGCGGAGTGAGCCTGAACCCGGCGACCCCGCTCGTCGCGCTGGAAGAGATCCTTCCCGACGTGGACCTCATCGTACTGATGAGCGTGAACCCCGGCTTTGGGGGGCAGTCCTTCCTGAAGGGCTCGTTGCCCAGGCTTCGCCGAGTGCGTGCCATGCTCGACGAGATTGGCTCCAAGGCCGACCTGGCAGTGGACGGGGGAATCGGCATTGCTACCGCGCGCCAGGTCGTCGAGGCCGGCGCAGACGTGCTTGTGGCCGGCTCGGCCGTCTTTGGGGCAAGGGAGGGGGTCCGGGAAGCCATCTCGCGGATCAGGGCTGCTGCGGCCGGCACCAGCTAGCGCCATCCACCAAGACGTGGTCACCATTGCCTCGCGATCGACGTGTCGCGCCTAGTGCTTGGCGGATTGAGTATGGACAGCGGAGGTGAGATGCCGAGAACAGCACTCATGGAACCCGATCGCTACTTCGCACCTGACGCCTCGCAGCGCCGCGTGGCGCGAGAGCTGTACGACGCCACGGCAGACCTGCCCATCGTGTCGCCGCACGGCCATGTCGATCCGCGGCTCTTGGCCGATGAGAATGCCACCTTTGGCACGCCAGCCGATCTCTTCATCATCCCTGACCATTACGTCTTCCGGATGCTCTACTCGCAAGGCGTCCCTCTGGAGGCATTGGGCATCCCACGCCGAGATGGCAGCCCTGTGGAGACCGACCACCGCAAGATCTGGCAGACCTTTTCGGAGCACTTCTACCTCTTTCGCGGGACGCCCAGCGGCCTGTGGTTGGCGCACGGGCTGCACGAGGTGTTTGGCATCCGGCGGAAGCTGGATGGCTCTACCGCGCAGGCGATCTACGACGAGCTGGTCCACAAGCTTGCACAGCCCGAGTATCGCCCCCGCGCCCTCTTTGACCGCTTCAGGATCGAAGTGCTGTGCACCACAGACGGGGCCGCCGACTCCCTTGAGCATCACAGGGCGATCAGGGAGTCTGGATGGCGGGGTGTGGTTCGCCCGACCTTCCGGCCCGACGGGGTGGCCAACCTCCTGTCTGCCGGCTGGCGCTCGAATATCGATGCATTGAGTGCGGTCGCCGGCTGCGAGATCACCACATCCAAGGCACTCATCACGGCGCTGCAGGAGCGGCGCGCCTTCTTCAAAAGCATGGGGGCGGCCTCCACCGACAGCGGCGTGGAGACACCCTACACCGAGGCGCTGTCGCCTGCCGAGGCCGAGAGGATATTTGCCCGGGCCCTGGCTGGCAAGGCGACGATCGAAGACGCGCGGCGCTTCACGGGGTACATGGCGATCGAGATGGCGCGAATGAGCACCGAGGACGGGCTGGTCATGCAGTTCCACGCGGGCTGTTATCGCAACCACAACCCCGTGGTATTTGGCGAGTTCGGCGCAGACAAGGGGCATGACATCCCGGTAGAGACCGAGTGGGTAAGGAACCTGAAACCACTGACCGACCGCTTTGGCAACGACCCACGGCTCACGATGATCCTCTTTACCATGGACGAGACCAGCTACTCGCGGGAGCTGGCACCCCTGGCCGGGCACTACCCGGCGCTCCGGCTGGGCCCGCCCTGGTGGTTTCAGGACAGCCCGAACGGCATGGCGCGCTACTTCGACCAGGTGATGGAAACGGCAGGGATCTACAACACGGTTGGTTTCATAGATGACACGCGCGCCTTTCTCACGATCCCGGCACGGCACGACCTATGGCGCCGTGCATCGGCCAACTGGCTGGCGGGATTGGTGGTGCGCGGGCTGATTGATAGGGCGGACGCCGAGGAGATGGCGCCCGACCTTGCGAACGGCCTGGCGAGGCGCGCTTTCAAGTTGTGACGTACCTCACGGGCTCGCCGCGGCAAGCATATCACACGATGGGAGAGGGCTACGCATGGATCTGCAGGAACTGATGAGGATGTACGATTTGACCGGCAAGACCTTCGCAGTGACCGGCGGCGCCGGGGCGCTGGGTGGCGATGTGGTCGTCGCGCTCGCCGGCTGTGGCGCGAACGTCATGATCCTCGACCTCAGGCTGGGCGGGGTGGATGCAATCAAGGAGCGCCTGGGGTCGCGCGCGGATCAAGTCGACGCGCTCGAGACGAACGTGATGAAGCGAGACAGCCTGGAGGCAGCCGGCGAGGCCATCAAGAAGCGGTTTGGAACGCTCCATGGCCTGGTCAACGCCGCGGGCGGCAACAGCCCACGGGCCACGGTGAACCCAACCATGAGCTTCTTTGACATTCCGGAGGAAGGCCTGCGCTTTGTGCTCGACCTGAACATCCTGGGGACTTTTATGCCCTGCCAGGTCCTCGCCAAGCAGTTCGTCGAGACGGGCGAAGGGGTGATTCTGAACTATTCCTCCATGAACGCCTACCGCCCCCTTACGAACATCGCCGCCTACTCCGCAGCCAAGGCGGCGGTCTCCAACTTCACGGCCTGGCTGGCCACGTACCTGGCACAGAACTACTCGAGCCGGATCCGGGTCAACGCGATTGCGCCTGGCTTCTTCTTGGGCGAGCAAAACCGCTTTCTCCTGATCGACAAAGACACCGGTGCGTGGACCGCCCGCGGCCAGAGGATCATCGATCACACGCCGATGGGGCGGCTCGGCAACCCTGAAGACCTGCTAGGCTGCATCCTCTGGCTTCTCTCGCCGGCCTCTTCCTTTGTCACGGGCATCACGGTGCCGGTAGACGGCGGCTTTTCGGCGTACGCCGGGGTATAGAGAGGATCGGACCATGGCTATCGCCCAAGCGATCGCTGAAAGCGGACTCCTGACGCACGATGCCGTCCTGCGTGCCCTGACGGACGGCCTTGGCGGCCGCTTCGCGGGGCAGAAGGTGCTGGTGCTCATTCCCGACCACACCCGCTCGTCGCCGCTGCCCGAGCTTTTCCGCATGCTTGTCGAGGTCCTGCACGATGCGCGCGCGCTGAACTTCATGGTCGCGCTGGGGACTCACCCCGGGTACTCCGAAGAGGGCCTGAACCACCTGGTCGGCATCACTGCTGAGGAACGCGCCACAACCTACAAGCGCGTGGGCCTCCTCAACCACGCTTGGGATGATCCCTCGGCACTCGTGTCGCTCGGGGTAATGGATCAGGACGAGATCAAGCATCTTGCCGGCACGAGCTACCACTGCTCACTGCCGGCCGAGATCAACATACGCATCAACAAGGCCGTCTTGGAGCACGACCACATCCTCATCTTGGGCCCGACATTCCCCCACGAGGTGGTCGGCTTCTCCGGCGGTGCCAAGTACTTCTTCCCCGGTATCTCGGGCCCGGACGTGATCAACGCCACCCATTGGCTGGGCGCTCTCGCGACGGTGCTTGGCACCATCGGCATCAAGGATACGCCTGTGCGGGCTGTGATCCATGCGGCGGCGCATCGCCTGAAGACGCCGGTCACGCTTGCCGCGCTGATCGTTGCAGGACATGACCTCTCCGGGTTGCTCATCGGCGACGTGTACGAAACCTGGAGCGCAGCCGCAGACGTGTCGTCGCAACGGCACATCAAATGGTGCGATCATGCGTACAAGAGCGTGCTTTCCACCTGCCCGCCGATGTACGACGAATTGTGGACGGCGGGCAAGTGCATGTACAAGCTGGAGCCTGTGGTAGAAGTGGGCGGGGAGCTCATCATCTACGCCCCGCACCTGGACGTGGTGAGTCCCGTTCACGGCAAGTACATCTACGAGGCGGGCTACCATATCCTGCCCTACTTCCTGGCCGACTGGGAAAAGTACAAGCACCTGCCGCTCGGTGCACTGGCGCACTGCACGCACGTGCGCGGCTCTGGCGTGATGGACGGCGCGGTCGAAAAGCCCAACGTCAGACTGACATTGGCGAGCATGCTCCCGCCCGAGGAGTGTGCCAAGCTGAACCTGCGGTACCGGGACCCGGCCACGATAGACCCGGCTGACTGGCAGAACCGCGAGGACGAAGGCATCCTGTACGTCGCCAAGGCTGGCGAGATGCTATATAAAGTGAGGAGCGAAACACGATGAGCTACGGCATCAACTTGAAAAGCGAGGGTGCACTGGACCTGGTGTCCCTTGGCGCCCTGGTCCATCGCCTGGACCCTGGGGTGATTCCCTTCCGGAAGGCTACCCACTGCGACATTCACGTCAGCGGCGGCGAGTTCAACGTCGCGGCGAACCTCGCGGACTGTTTCCGCCTGCGGACGGGCATCGTCACGGCGATGGTGGACTATCCGATCGGTCACCTGATCGCCGAGCGTGTGAAAGCCATGGGGGTCACCCCCTTCTACAAGTACTTTGAGCACAACGGCGTGACTGGCCCCAATATGGCAACCGTCTACAGCGACCGGGGCCAGGGTGTGCGTGCCCCGGTCGTCTTCTACAACCGGGGAAACGAAGCCGGCGCACAGCTCAAGCCTGGGGACTTTGACTGGGGCAAGATCCTGGCCGGCGGTGTGCGTTGGTTGCACAGCGGTGGCATCTTCGCCGCGCTGTCTGAGACCACGGGAGAGCTGATAGTCGAGGGCATGAAGGCAGCCAAGGCGGCCGGTGCAGTCACATCCATTGACCTGAACTACCGTGCCAAGCTCTGGAACCTGTGGGGGGGACACGAGGTCGCCCTCAGGGTGCTCAGGCGCATTGTGGAGAACGTGGACGTGATCGTCGGCAACGAAGAGGACCTACAGATGGGCCTCGGAATTGCTGGGCCGGAGGTCGCGGCCAAGTCGAAGCTCGATCCGAGCGTCTTCTTCGGCATGATCGACAAAGTGACAGACAGGTACCCGAACGTCAAAATCGTGGCAACGACACTGCGCGAGGTGCACTCGACGAACCGGCACAGCTGGAGCGCCGTGGCGTGGATAAACGGGACGACCTACCAGGCGCCCACCTGCGAGCTGGATGTGCTCGACCGCGTCGGCGGCGGCGACGGCTATGCTTCCGGATTCTTCTACGGTCTGCTGACCGGCGCATCGGAGCAGGAAGCGGTTAACCTGGGCTGGGCACACGGCGCACTGCTGACCACGTTCCCCGGCGACACGACGATGGCAACGGTGGAGCAGGTGAAAGCGTTCGCCAAGGGCGGGTCAGCGCGGATCCAGCGCTGAGTTGGGCATGGGCACCAAGCCGCGACTCGCTTCTGAGGGCGCCGGTGATGACCACAAGGACCAATGCACGGTGGCGGGCCGTACCTCCCGGCCCGCATCGCGCATTGCGAGCCGTGGACCAGGTGATGGGAGAGAAGCCTACATGAATGCAGCACAGCAGCTTTACCAAGCTGGCCAGTCGATCTGGTATGACAACATCCAGCGTGGCCTGCTGGATGACGGGGAGTTGGCGAGCATGATCGCCCGGGGCGAGATCCGCGGCGTCACCTCCAACCCCACGATTTTCATGAACGCAATCGTCAGGTCGCAGGACTATGACGCCGGACTGCTGCCGCTGGCGAAGACCGGCAGGAGCGCCGAGGAGATCTTCTGGCAGCTTGCGATCGAGGATATCCAGCGGGCCGCGGACCTCTTCCGGCCAATGTACGAGCACAGCAAGGGCGGCGACGGTTACGTCAGCCTTGAGGTGAACCCATATCTGGCCCAGGATACCGAGGGGACACTGGCCGCCGCCAAGTGGATCTGGGGACGCGTCAACAGGCCCAACCTGATGATCAAGATCCCCGCCACATGGGCGGGTCTGCCGGCGATCACCGGTGCCATCGCCGCAGGCATCAACGTCAACGCCACGCTGATCTTCTCCATTGAGCGCTATTCGGGGGTCATAGATGCCTACCTGAGGGGGCTGGAGAGGCGTGCCGCGGATGGGCTCCCCCTCGACCTGGTTGCCTCGGTGGCGTCTTTCTTCGTCTCCCGCGTAGATACCAAGATCGACGGCCTCCTGGCTCGCATGATCGAGCTCGGCGGCGCGCAGGCGGACCAAGCCGCGAGCCTCCTGGGCAAGGCCGCCGTCGCCAATGCCAAGCTGGCCTATGCCGGCTTCCAGGAGGTTTTCGACGGCCCGCGATTCCTCCGCCTCCAAGCCAAGGGGGCGCGTGTGCAGCGACCCCTTTGGGCATCAACCGGCACCAAGAACAAGGCGTACAGCGATGTGCTCTACGTCGACGAGTTGATCGGCCCACATACCGTCAACACCGTGCCACCTGCGACGCTGGCCGCGTTCCTCGACCACGGGAGGGTATGCCCCGGCAGCCTCACGGAGAGGGTGGACGAGGCCAGGCAGCAGATCGCCGAACTGGAGAAGCTCGGCGTCTCGCTCTATACCGTAACCGGCGAGCTGGAACAGGAGGGGGTCAGATCCTTCGCAGATGCCTTCACCGCCCTGCTCGATGCCGTGGAGGCAAGTCGTCGGAAGGCTCTGGCGTGAGGTAGAGGGCTCGGTCGGAGGCATTCGCCCATCGAGCAAAGGGATAGAGGTGCGCATGGCGTCGGCACAGGTGTATAAGCAGCAGGCGGCCGATCGGGTTCTCACCTACATCCGGCCGGGCATGGTCTTGGGCCTCGGGGCCGGGAGCACCGCCACCTTGGCGGTGCGTGGCTTGGGCCAGCAACTTGCCCGCGGTGAGCTGGCGGACATCGTGGCTATCCCCTGCTCGCACGCTATCGCGGCCGAAGCAGCGCACGTTGGCATTCCCCTCACTACTCTTGAAGACCATCCTGTGATCGATTTGACCTTTGACGGCGCGGATGAGGTCGACCCGGCCTTGAACTTGATAAAGGGTGGCGGGGGTGCCTTGCTGCGCGAAAAGCTCGTCGCCCAGGCCAGTCTCCGCGAGATCATCATCGTGGACGAGTCCAAACTGTCACCAGTTCTGGGCACCCGTTGGGCGGTGCCCGTAGAGGTCATCCCTTTCGGCTGGCGGACACAGGCTGCCTACCTGGAGTCTCTGGGGGCCCGGGTGCGACTGCGGCCGGGCGAGCGCGGCGAGCCGTTCGTCACAGACCACGGAAATCTGATCCTGGACGCTGACTTTGGACCGATCGGCGATCCGGTGGGACTGGGCGCCCGGATGGATGCCCGGACAGGCATCGTAGCCCACGGGCTATTCCTTGGGCTGGCGAGCGACGTGATCGTGGCTGGCGCCCAGGGCATCCGGCACCTGAAGCAGCGGGAAGCCGAGCTGGGCTGGGAGACCCCGCCCCATTCTTGTGATACAGGCCGGGTGGGCGTATAATAGTGGTTTGTGGGCGCAAGAGGGAGGTTCATGACGAGGCCTGTTGACCTGTCGGCGTGGCAAGCGCTGGAGGTGCACCGGCGGGAGATCGCCGGCGTGCATATGCGCGACTTGTTTGCGAATGACCCGCGGCGCTTTGACGACCTCTCCCTGCGAGTGGGTGACATCCTGTTCGACTTCTCCAAGAACCGTGTGACCAGGGAAACGCTGAGGCTGCTGGTCGACCTCGCACACCAGGCCGGTCTGGCCGGCAAGATCGAGTCCATGTTCACCGGCGAGAAGTACAACAGCACGGAGAAACGGGCCGTCCTGCACGTCGCGCTGCGCAACCGCTCCAACCGGCCCATCATGGTGGACGGTGTGGACGTCATGCCCGAAGTCAATGCTGTGCTGGACAAGATGCGGGCGTTCAGCGAAGCCGTCCGCTCGGGCGCCTGGGGCGGATATACCGGCAAGCCGATCACCGATGTTGTCAATATCGGCATAGGGGGGTCAGACCTGGGTCCCAAGATGGTATGCGAGGCGCTGACGCCCTATGGAAAACCCGGCCTGCGCGTGCACTTTGTCTCCAACGTCGACGGTACCGACCTGGTGGAGACGCTCAGAATCGTCAACCCGGAGACGGCTCTGTTCCTCGTGGCCTCCAAGACTTTTACCACCCAGGAGACGATGGCCAACGCGCACTCCGCACGAGCCTGGTTTCTGGCCGCGGCCAAAGACGAGCCAGCCGTAGCCAGGCACTTTGCGGCCATGTCCACAAATGCCCAGGAGGTCGCGCGTTTTGGCATCGACGTGGCCAATATGTTCGGGTTCTGGGACTGGGTCGGCGGGCGCTACTCGCTCTGGTCTGCCGTGGGATTGTCGATCGCGCTCTACGTGGGCATGGACAACTTCGAGGCTTTGCTGGCGGGTGCCTACCGGGTCGACGAGCACTTTCGCACAGCACCGTTCGAAAAAAACGTACCCGTGATCATGGGCTTGCTGGGCCTCTGGTACAACAACTTCCTCGGGGCGCAATCGCATGCAATCCTCCCATACGACCAGTACCTGGTGCACTTATCCTCCTACCTCCAGCAGGGAGATATGGAGAGCAACGGAAAGAGCGTCACGCGCGCCGGTGAGGCGATCGACTATCAGACCGGCCCGATCATCTGGGGACAGCCGGGCACGAACGGCCAACACGCCTTCTATCAACTGTTCCACCAGGGGACCAAACTGGTCCCCTGCGATTTCCTGGCCGCGGCTCAAAGCCAGAACCCGCTGGGCGAGCACCACACGCTGCTCCTGTCCAACTACTTCGCGCAAACCGAGGCGCTCATGAAGGGCCGCACCCGGGATGAGGCCCGCGCCGAGCTGATGGCCGCAGGGTATACCGGGCCGGAGCTCGATACGCTTGTCGCAGCCAAGACCTTTCCGGGGAACCGGCCGACCAACTCGTTTCTCTATCCCAGGCTCACGCCCGGGACCCTTGGCTCGCTCATCGCACTCTATGAGCACAAGATCTTTACGCAGGGCGCAATCTGGGATGTCAACTCGTTCGACCAGTGGGGGGTCGAGCTGGGCAAGCAGCTCGCCAAGGTCATCCTGCCCGAGTTGCGCGGCGAGGAGCATCTCGCCTCCCATGACGCTTCGACCAACGGGCTGATCAATTCCTACAAGACAATGCGAAACGTCCACGTTTGAGCGAAGGAGGCACACGCGGGGATCGAGGATTCTCCACTCGGACTAAAGTGTGGCGCATGCGGTGCGTTGCAGATGGAACCTAGAGAAAGGAAGCAGGATTATGAACAGGATAGCGATTCATGGCTTTGGGCGCATCGGACGGTCTTTGATGAAGGTGGCTCTCAAGAACAACCTCTTTGTCCCGGTGTCTATCTCGGATATCAAGGACATCGGAACGCTGGCTGCACTCTTCGAGGTGGACTCGAACTATGGGCGCTGGCACGAAGAAGTCAGTGTTCATGACGGCAGCTTTGCTATCGGAGGGCGCACAATCCCCTACTTTGACTCGATGAAGGCGTTGCCCGACTGGAGAGGGCTCGGCGTCGACTTGGTGATCGACTGCACAGGCCGGGCGACAACCCGCCCGGGCGCGGAGGTTCATCTCGACGGCGGTGCCAAGCGGGTCCTCGTCAGCGCTCCGAGCAAGAAGCGAGAGGACGCCGATGCCGTGCTTCTGCCGGGCATCAACCTCGACACGTTCGACGCGGAGCTGCACAAAATCGTCAGCATGGCGAGCTGCACCACCAACGCGCTCGCGCCCGTCGTCAAGGTCGTGATCGAGAACTTTGGCATCAAGTACGGCCTCTTCTCGACGGTGCATGCCTACACCAACACCCAGTCCCTCACGGACCAGCCAATGAAGGACCGCCGTGACTCCTGGGCCGCAGCAGAGAACATCATCCCCGCCTCCTCCGGCGCGGCGCGGGCCCTGGCATTCATCTGGCCGGGCCTCAAGATCACGGGCAAGGCGTACCGCGTTCCGACCCGGACCGGCAGCATCGCTGAGCTGAACCTGGTGACCGAGCGCCCGGTCACCGTCGAGGAAGTCAACAATGCCTTCCGCAAGGCAGTGGCCAATCTGCCACTCAAGGGAGTCATGGGGGTGCTGGAGGATGAGTGGGCGTCTTCTCGGATCCTAGGCGATCCGCACTCGTCGATCGTCGATCTGCCGCTCACTGCCGTCCAGGACGAGCTGCTGTCGGTGGCGGCCTGGTACGACAACGAGATGGGGTACGCGACTCGCCTTGCCGAGACCGCAGCCCGTATCGCGGTGTAGAGCAGGCGAGGTGTCGGACGATCTGGAACAGGTGCAGCGCGCCCCTGCGGTGCGCTGCACTCGCTCAGGGGGCCCCATGCACAAACACTTCGACACACACAAGGTCGGGCTTGTCGGCACGGGGATGGTCGGTGCGTCGTTCGCCTACGCGCTGATGCAGCGCAACGTCGCCGACGAGCTGGTGCTCATCGATGCGGACAGCGCTCGCGCTGAAGGCGAGATGATGGACCTCAACCACGGTCTGCCCTTCGTTCGCCCGATGCGCATCACCACGGGGGGCTATGACGATCTCGGTGACGCCGATGTAGTGGTGATCTGCGCCGGCGTGGGCCAGCGGCCGGGCCAGACGCGCCTCGAGCTCTTGCAGACCAACGCCGCCATCTTTCGCGAGATCGTGCCCCAGATCGTTGCGGTCAACGAAGAAGGCGTCATCCTTGTCGCGACCAACCCGGTGGACATCTTGACGTGCGTCACTTCCCAGATTGTCGGCCCCGGCAGCCGTCGAGTGATGGGCTCCGGGACGGTGCTGGACACGGCGCGGCTGCGCTACCTGCTGAGCCGGCACTACGGGATCGACTCCCGCAATGTCCATGCCTACATTGTCGGCGAGCACGGGGACAGTGAGCTGGCGCTGTGGAGCCTCGCCAATATCGCCGGAGTCCGGCTGACCGATTTCGTCGGACCGAATGGGCAGGGCTACGACCGGGCCGCCCTGGACCACATCTTCCTCCAGACCCGCGATGCGGCTTACGAGATCATCAAGCGCAAGAAGGCGACCTACTATGCGATCGGCCTGGGGCTCCTGGCAATCGTCGAGGCCATACTGGGTGACCAACACGCGATCCTGACCGTTTCCGGCCCGCTTGCCGGCCAATGCGGAGTAAGCGGCATCTCTATCAGCATGCCGACCATCGTCGGGCGCCCCGGGATCGAGCAGGTGCTCGACCCGCCCATGAGTGAGGCCGAGCTGAGCGCGTTCCAGGCGTCTGCGCGGACGTTGAAGGAGCGGCTGTCTGAGCTGTGAGTCATAGAACCACTGGAAAGGAGCAGAGCATGGCCAAGAAGAGAGACAAGAAGCCGAAAAAGCAGCCCGAGCCCGTGCTCGAGCCGGCGGTCGCACTTCCCGAGGCCCAGGTTGCCGCAGCACCGCTGCCGGCTGACCAGGGACCGCAGGCGTGCGCCCCCAAGCCCAAGCTCACCACCAAGGAGTACGAAAAAGAGCTGGCTCGGTTGCAGATTGAGCTTGTCAAGCTGCAGGAGTGGATCAAGCTCAAGGGCTTGAAAGTTGTCATAGTCTTCGAAGGCCGCGATGCCGCCGGCAAAGGAGGCGTCATCAAGCGTATCACGGAGAGCCTCAATCCCCGCATCTGCCGGATCGTGGCGCTCGCGACCCCGACCGAGCGCGAAAAGACGCAGTGGTACTTTCAGCGCTATGTGGCTCACCTGCCGGCGGCAGGGGAGATGGTGCTCTTTGACCGCAGCTGGTACAACCGAGCCGGCGTGGAGCGCGTCATGGGCTTTTGCACAGAGGCCGAGTATTCAGAGTTCCTGCGCTCCTGCCCAGAGTTCGAGCGCATGCTCGTTCGCTCCGGGATCATCCTGATCAAGTACTGGTTCTCGGTCAGTGACCAGGAGCAGGAACGGCGATTCCAGGCGCGTATTGATGACCGGACCAAGCGCTGGAAGCTGAGCCCCATGGACCTGATTTCGCGAGAGCGCTGGGTGGAGTACTCGATGGCCAAGGATGCCATGTTCGCCTCGACCGATATCAAGCAGGCGCCCTGGCACGTGGTGAGGTCCGACGACAAGGCCCGTGCGCGCCTCAACTGCATCAGCCACCTGCTGAGCATGATCCCCTACGAAGATCTGACGCCCGAGTTGATTCTGCTGCCCCCGCGCCAGCCAGATGGGGGCTATGTTCGCCCGCCGATGACGGATCAGACCTTTGTACCCGAAGTCTACTGAGCACGTGCCGCAGAGCAAGAGACCGTGCTGTGCAGCCCTGCACCCGGCATTGCCATGAAGGAAAAGGAGCCAGTCCATGAGTCTGCACCCCCTGGCGGGCAAGCCGGCCCCTGACGAACTGCTGGTCAATGTACCGAGGCTCATCTCCGCCTACTACATCGCGGAGCCGGACGTGTCCGACCCGTCCCAGAGGGTTGCCTTCGGCACGTCAGGGCATCGTGGCTCGCCTTTCCGGAACAACTTTACAGAAGATCACATCTTGGCCATCTCGCAGGCCATCTGCGAGTACCGTGCGGCACGGGGCCATACCGGACCCCTCTTCGTCGGCATGGATACCCACGCGCTGTCCGAGCCGGCCCTGGCAAGCGCCATCGAGGTCTTCGCGGGCAACGGGCAGGAGATTGTCGTCCAACAAGGCCTGGGCTACACCCCGACACCGGTCCTCTCCTACGCCATCCTGACCTATAACCGCGGTCGCACCATCGGCCTGGCCGACGGCGTGGTCATAACGCCCTCACACAACCCTCCCGATGACGGTGGCTTCAAGTACAACCCGCCGTCTGGCGGGCCGGCCCTCAGCATTACCACCGAAGCCATCCAGGGGCGCGCCAACACGATCCTCCGTGCCGGTACTCGCGAAGTCAAGCGCATCCCGTTCGCCCGGGCGATGAGGGCCGCGACCACCCGCCTGTACGACTACGTCACGCCCTATGTGTCCGACCTGCACAATATCATCAACATGGCTGCGATCGTTGCCTCCGGCCTCAAGATCGGGGCCGATCCCATGGGGGGTGCTGCAGTCGCCTGCTGGCAGCCGATCGCCGACATGTACGGGCTCAAACTCGATGTGGTGAATCCACGGGTGGACCCCACCTTCTCTTTCATGACCGTTGACAAGGACGGCAAGATCCGCATGGACTGCTCGTCGCCCTATGCCATGGCGAGCCTGATCGGCCTCAAAGATCGCTATGACATCGCCTTTGGCAACGACACCGACGGCGATCGGCACGGCATCGTGACACGCAGCGCCGGGCTGATGAACCCCAACCACTATCTTGCCGTGGCCATTTGGTACTTGTTCCAGAACCGGCCGGGTTGGCGCCCGGAGGCTGCCATCGGCAAGACGCTGGTGTCGAGCTCGATGATCGACCGGGTTGCGGCACACCTGGGGCGGCGCCTTGCCGAGGTGCCCGTGGGCTTCAAGTGGTTCGTCGACGGCTTGGTGGATGGGTCCTTCGGCTTTGGCGGCGAGGAGAGTGCCGGCGCCTCCTTCCTGCGCCAGGATGGAAGTGTGTGGACCACCGACAAGGACGGCATCATCCTCAACCTGCTGGCAGCCGAGATCACTGCTGTGACAGGTCGCGATCCAGCCGATCTCTACCAAGAGCTGACCAAGCAGTTCGGCGACCCCGTCTACGAGCGCTCCGACGTCGCCGCGACCCCTGCCCAGAAGGCAGCGCTGGAACGTCTCTCTCCCGGGATGGTGGCTGCCGAGACGTTGGCGGGTGACAAGATCATCGCCAAGCTTACCCGCGCGCCCTTCAACGATGCGGCCATCGGTGGCTTGAAGGTCGTCACCGAAAACGGCTGGTTCGCGGCGAGGCCATCGGGCACCGAGGATATCTACAAGATCTACGCTGAGAGCTTCCGGGGCGAGGATCATCTCAAGGTCATTTTCGGGGAGGCGCAGGAGATCGTGGCCGCAGCGTTCAAGGCAGCAGGAGTCTAGCACGACGAAGGCACAATGCACAAAGGGAGACTCCTCCGCATGAGCTGTGCGCCATACATCCAGCATTGACCCGAGAGGCAAGGAGCCGATTCCGTTGGGAGAACCAATAACCGCAGAGCTGCACGTTTCGCGCCAGGCGAGGAGCCGGTACAGATTTGCCCCGTCGCACTTCGCGGAGGATGGGCACGCCGTCTTCCGCGACATCCGCACTGTGCGGGTCTTTGCGCAGCAGATCAATGAGAAGCGCGACCTGGCTGGCAATCCGCCCACCGAGCAGGCCGTCAAGGCAGGCCAACTCAATGCCATGGCCCTCGTGGATGGAATCCTGCATCATGTTGCCGGCCAGTATATCGAGCAGCGCAATCCCCAGCTCTTGGGGCAGGCGTGGCAGTGGCTGGCGGGGCAGATCGGTCAGGAGGCCCTGGACAGGACCCTGTGCCGCTTTGTCGAAGAGTTCCCGCCCCCTCCCGTCGACCGCCACGAGACCACGCCTGAGGAGTACCTCGCCGGCGAGACAGGCGGTGTTCCCCATCGCGAGCGGGTTCTTGGGGATGTGCTCCACCTGTGGCTCGACAACGCCAACCCGGCCGCCTCGCCGTTGGCGGAGCTGTTTGACGACACAGCTCTCGAGCACGAATCACACTACCTCCGCCTCATCCACCTGCTGCGCCGCTACCTGGAAACCCAGCCCAAATTCGGGCCTGAGGGCCAGAGCTTGGTCGACCTTCTGCGCAGCCCTGCCATCGCGGTGCCGCTCTCTCTCGGCGGGCAGCTGCAGTGGATTCGGGAGAGGTGGGACTTCTTGCTCGCCGACTACCTTGAGCGCCTCCTGGGCGGTCTCGACCTTCTCACGGAGGAGGAAAAGGCAGTCTTCACCGGACCCGGCCCCTCCATGGTCGTCGATCTCTTCGGGCAGGGCCTCGACGCCGAATCGGCTCGCTACAGCCCTGATCGTGAGTGGATGCCCCGCCTGGTGATGGTGGCCAAGAGCACCTACGTCTGGCTGGACCAGCTATCCAAGAAGTATCAGCGATCCATCTCCCGGCTTGACCAGATCCCTGACGAGGAGCTGGATACCCTGGCACGCTGGGGGTTCAGCGGCCTGTGGCTAATCGGGCTCTGGGAGCGCAGCCAGGCTTCGCAGCGGATCAAACAGATCATGGGCAACCCCGAGGCAGTCGCCTCGGCCTACTCGCTGGCCGACTACCAGATCGCCGCCGACCTCGGCGGCGACGAAGCGTACCGGAGCCTGGCTGGACGCGCCTGGCAGCGCGGCATCCGGCTTGCCAGCGACATGGTGCCCAACCACATGGGCATCGACTCGACGTGGGTAGTGAACCACCCCGACTGGTTTCTCGGGCTTGACCATAGCCCGTTCCCTTCCTACACCTTCAGTGGACCCGACCTCTCGTCGGACGGCCGCGTGGGCATCTTCCTGGAAGATCACTACTACAACCACACTGATGCCGCTGTGGTCTTCAAGCGCATAGATCGCTGGACCGGCAGCGAGCGCTATATCTACCATGGCAACGACGGTACCAGCATGCCCTGGAACGATACCGCACAGCTGGATTACCTCAACCCCATAGTCCGCGAGGCAGTGATCCAGACGATCTTGGAGGTGGCACGCAAGTTCCCAGTCATTCGCTTCGACGCGGCCATGACGCTGGCCAAGCGGCATGTCCAGCGCCTCTGGTATCCCGAGCCGGGCGGCGGAGGTGCGATCGCCTCGCGCTCGGAGCATGCAATGACCAAGGCCGATTTCGACGCCGCGATGCCGGCCGAGTTCTGGCGCGAAGTGGTGGAGCGAGTAGCTCGGGAAGTGCCCGATACCCTTCTGCTGGCCGAAGCCTTCTGGATGATGGAGGGCTACTTCGTCCGAACCTTGGGCATGCACCGGGTCTACAACAGCGCCTTCATGCACATGCTCAAGAGGGAGGAGAACGCCAAGTACCGCGCCTCCATCAAGAACGTCCTGGAGTTCGACCCGGAAATCCTCAAGCGCTACGTCAATTTCATGAATAACCCGGACGAAGAAACCGCCGTGGCGCAGTTTGGCAAAGACGACAAGTACTTCGGCGTCTGCACGATGATGGTGACCATGCCGGGGCTGCCCATGATTGGCCACGGGCAGGTGGAAGGCTTCCGGGAGAAGTACGGCATGGAGTACCGCCGTGCCTACTGGGATGAGCAGCCGGATGCGGAGCTGATCAGGCGCCACGAGCGCGAAATCTTCCCGCTCATGCAGCGCCGCCACATCTTTGCCGATGTCCAGAGCTTTCTGCTCTACGACTTCTACTCGCCTGACGGTCAGGTCAACGAGGATGTGTTCGCGTACTCCAATGCCTCGGCGGCCGGTGAGAGGGGACTGGTTCTGTACAACAACAAGTACGCCGATGCCCATGGCTGGATTCGACTGTCGGCCGCCAGCGCCGTCATGGCCGAGTCGGGTGATCGGCACCTGGTCCAGCGGACACTCGGCGAGGCGCTGGGACTCCGTGCTGACGAAGGCTACTTCTGCATCGTGCGCGAGCATGTGGCCGGCCTGGAGTACCTGCGAAGTTGCCAGGAGCTGCACGAGCAAGGGCTCTTCGCGCAGCTGGGGGCCTTCCAGTACCAAGTCTACCTGGACATCCGCGAAGTCGCGGACGGCGCGGAGCACCACTATGCCCGGCTGGCCGACCGGCTGGCAGGCCGCGGAGTGCCGAGTATCGCCGACGCGCTGCTGGAGATGCTCCGGCCGCACGAGCCGCCGCAGCCGGAAGCCGCCGAGAAAGCCGAGCCTGCTGCCAGGGTCAGCGGCATCCTGCTGCACGTGACGTCGCTGCCGGGCCGGCTTGGAATTGGCGACATGGGCGAAGCAGCCCACCGCTTTGTCGACTTTCTGGCCGAGAGCGGCCAGCAGGTCTGGCAGATCATGCCCCTCGGCCCGACGAGCTTCGGGGATTCGCCTTACCAGGCATTGTCGGCCTTTGCCGGCAACCCCCTGCTCATCAACCTGGACCGCCTGGTGGAGGAGCGCTGCCTGGCGCCCTGGGATTTCGACGGAGCGCCCGATTTCCCAGTCGACAGGGTGGACTACGGGCCGGTAATCGACTTCAGGCAGCGACTGCTGCGGTTGTCGTACGACAACTTCCGGGCCAATGCAACGGTTCCCCTGAGGACCGAGCTCGCCGGCTTTGTCTCTGCGAACCACTGGTGGCTGGATGATTACGCCCTCTTCGCGGCGCTGAAGCACCACCATGCGGGCGCCAACTGGGGCACCTGGGATCCCGACATCGCCATGCACCAGGCTAGTGCAGTCGACCGCTGGCGATCGGCACTGATCGACGAGATCGAGTTCCAGCAGTACGCGCAATTCCAGTTCGACAGGCAGTGGTCCGCGTTGAAAGCCTATGCCAACGAGCGCGGGATCCAGATCATGGGGGATGTTCCCATCTTCGTGGCATACGACAGCGCCGACGCATGGGCGCACGCGGAGCTCTTCCACTTTGATGCCCAGGGGAAGCCCGCCCTGGTCGCAGGCGTCCCACCCGACTACTTCAGTCCGACCGGGCAGTTGTGGGGCAACCCCCTCTACAACTGGGAGGCCATGGCGCGTGATGGCTATTCCTGGTGGATCGACCGCTTCAGGCGCGCCTTCCAACAGGTCGACATCGTCCGGCTCGACCACTTCCGTGGGTTCGAAGCTTGCTGGGCGGTGCCGGCATCCGAAGAGACGGCCATCAACGGCAGGTGGATGAAGGTCCCCGGACGCGAGCTGTTCCAGGCCGTCGAGACCGCCCTGGGCTCCGCGCCTTTCGTGGCCGAAGACCTTGGGCTGATCACTCCCGAAGTCAAGGCCCTGCGGGAGGAGCTGGGCTTCCCCGGTATGAAGGTGCTGCAATTCGCCTTTTCCGAGGATGCCTTTAACCCCTACCTGCCGCACAACTACGAGAGCAACAGCGTAGTCTACACCGGAACGCACGACAATGATACCACCCTTGGTTGGCTGCGCAGCGCGGCTGAGAAGGAGCTGACCGCCCTCCGGCGCTACACCGGTCCCTCCGGTGAAGAGTTGCACTGGCGCCTGATCCGGCTCGCCATGATGTCGGTGGCGCGCATCGCGATCGTCCCTCTCCAGGACGTGCTCGGCGTAGGCAGTGAGGGCAGGATGAACACGCCCGGGCGGGCCGGCGGCAACTGGGGCTGGCGCTTTGCCCTGAGCTCGCTGGCTCCAGAGATTGCTGCCCGCCTCAAGGACTTGGTAGAGGCCGCGGGCCGCGTTCCTCGCAGCCACAAGGAGTGACCTGGGAGAAAACCGGGCACCCCGCGGCATGCCCCGCACAGGCACCCATAGCGGGCGCCCTACAGGAGAGAAGAAATATGACCAAGAAGACGATCCGTGACATTGACTGCCGGGGCAAGCGTGTCCTGATGCGCGTCGACTTCAATGTACCCATGCAGGACGGTGAGGTTACAGACGACAAGCGAATTCGGGCAGCCTTGCCGACCATCCAGTATGCGCTCGGGCAGGGGGCATCTGTGATCCTGATGAGCCACCTGGGACGGCCTAAAGGCACCGGGTTCGATCCCGAGTTCAGCCTGAGGCCCGCGGCCGAGGTGCTAGCCAGGTTGCTGGGCAGGCCGGTCCGGATGGCGCCCGACTGCGTGGGAGCCGAGGTGGAAGCGATGGCTGCAGCGCTCCAGCCTGGAGAGGTCCTGATGCTGGAGAATACCCGCTTTCACAAGGGGGAAGAGAAGAACGATCTCGAGCTCGCAGGGCAGATGGCCAGGCTGGGCGATTTGTATGTCAACGACGCATTCGGATCTGCCCACCGCGCCCATGCCTCTACGGAGGGTGTCGCGCACTTCCTGCCCGCCGTCTCGGGCTTTCTCATGGAGCAGGAGCTGGAGTACCTGGGACGCGCGACCGAGAACCCGGCCCATCCCTACGTCGCCATCCTGGGAGGGGCCAAGATCAGCGACAAGATCAGGGTGGTCGGTAACCTGCTGAGCAAGTGCGACACGCTCATCATCGGCGGCGGCATGGCCAACACCTTCCTGGCTGCCAAGGGCCACAACATGCAGGACAGCCTGGTGGAAACCGGCTCCTTGGAAACAGCCAAGGAGATCATGGAAAAGGCCGGTCGACGGCTCATGCTCCCGGACGACGCCGTGGTTGCCGACAGGTTCGATGCAGAGGCAGCCAGCCAGGTGGTCGACGTCGATAGCATTCCCGCGGGCTGGCGCATGCTGGACATCGGGCCCAAGAGCCTCGCCAAGTTCGGCGAGGTGCTGCAGGCAGCGAAGCTTGTGGTGTGGAATGGCCCGATGGGGGTCTTCGAGTTCCCCCGGTTCGCCGAGGGCACGTTCGCCATCGCCAAGCTGCTCGCGACGACTGGCGCCATCACCGTCATCGGCGGCGGCGACAGTGCCAGCGCCGTCAAGAAAGCCGGCGTCGCCAAACAGATGACCCATGTCTCGACCGGCGGCGGTGCGTCGCTGGAGTATCTCGAGGGCCGTGTCCTGCCTGGGGTGGCAGCGCTCAACGATCGCTGAGGAGGGTGCATTGCCAAGGCCGGGCCTCACACCCGGTCAACTGCGCTCGTCCGGCCTTGCCGAGGCCCTGGAGGTGGAGTATACTCAGAGCGTTCGCTAGACCGGGGAATGGTGCTATGAAATATCTCACGCGGCTTGTCGTGACCTTGGTTGCGCTGTCGTCATTGAGCCCGACCCTTTTCGGCTGTGGGATCTTGCCTCCCAATGTCACGGCAACCCCTCCGCCACCATCGCCCACGCTCGACCTGCCTGCCGCCGACGAAGTTGCCTTTGCCTTTCTTCAGGCGTGGGAGCGGGGCGATTATCCGGCGATGTACAGCCTGCTGAGCCCTGCCTCCCAACGGGTTGTGCCAGAGAGCGAGTTTGTCGACATCTATGCCACGGTGTACCGCGAAGCCACGATCTCGCAGGTGACCCCGCGAATCCTGTCTGCATTCCAGCCCGGCACGACTGCCGAAGTTGCCTTTGCCGTGCAGGTGCAGACCGAGCTGGTCGGGGACTTTGAAGTCCAGAACCTGATGAGCCTGGACTATGCCGACGGCAGGTGGGGGGTGGATTGGTCGAAGGCGCTCATCTTTCCCCAGTTGAGCGACGACTCCTTTGCGAGCCTGACGAAACAGGTGCCGTCTCGCGGGAACATCTACGACCGCAACGGCCTGGGCCTGGCTGTCCAGGGGGAGCTGGTCGAAGTCGGCGTCATTCCTGGCAAGATTGAGGACGAAGCCACCCTACTGGCCAACCTCAGCGCATTTCTCGGGCAGCCGATCGCCGACATCCAGGCGCGGTACGCCGGCCAACCCCCCAGTTGGTATGTCCGCCTGGGCACGATCAGTGCGGACGCCGCCCGCGCCAGCTATGACTTCCTCAGCTCTCTGCCAGGGGTCGAGATGCGGCCGGCTTTCACACGGTCGTACAACACCGACATCATCGCACCCCACATTGTCGGCATCGTAGGACCAATCGCCGAGGAAGAGGTCGAACAGTGGCGCGCGCGGGGCTATGAGGGCGATGAGCCGGTAGGCCGCCTGGGGCTGGAGCTCTGGGGCGAACCCTACCTCGCCGGCCAGCGAGGGGCGCGGCTCCAGATCCTCTCCACAACCGGTAAGGTGCTCGTGACCCTGGCCGAACGGCAGGCCAAGCCCAACAGCAGCATCTACACTACCTTCGACCGCGTCTTCCAGAAGCAGGTCCAGGAGATCCTGGGGCAGACGCTGGGAGCGATCGTCGTGCTTGAGGCGCAGACGGGCCGCGTGCTGGCCATGGCCACCTACCCGTCGTTTGACCCCAACCTCTTCCCTACCGGAATCAGTGCGGAGGACTGGCTGCGCCTGCAGCAGGATCCCGGGCGCCCCCTGGTGAACCGCGCCGCCCAGGGCACCTACCCGGCCGGCAGCATGTTCAAGGTTGTGACCATGACAGCCGGCATGGAGGAGGGCGGCCTGACGGGCGCCAGCACATTCGTGTGCCGGGGTACCTGGACCAAGCTGGGCGCGCAGTGGCGCAAGGGGTGCTGGGCTACCCGCGGGCACGGGACCATCGCCCTCAGCAGGGCTCTGACCGTGTCATGCGACATCACTTTCTACGACGTCGGCCTTCTGCTCGATGGGCTGGGCAAAGACACGCTACCCGACTATGCCCGGCTGTGCGGTTTCGGAGCGAAAACGGGTGTTGAGATCGAAGAAGAGATGGGCCTGGTGCCGGATGGCGCCTGGAAGATGGAAACCAAAGGAGAAGGGTGGTCCCCGGGCGATACCGTCAACCTGTCGATCGGGCAGGGCGAGCTGAAAGTCACGCCCCTGCAGGCAGCGCGGCTCTATGCCGCCATCGGCAACGGTGGAACGCTGTACCAGCCACAAGTCGTCGAGCGGATCGCCGCCGACGTGGCCAAGCCTGAGCGTACCTTTGAGCCAATCGTCGCCGGGCAGCTGCCCATCTCCCCCCAGAACCTGGCAGTTATGCAGGACAGCCTCTTCAAAGTGACCTCCGCCACGTATGGCACGGCGTACAAACCCTTCAAAGGGCTCATCGTGCCGGTGGCTGGCAAGACCGGCACCGCCGAGAGTGGTCAGGACCTGCCGCACGCCTGGTTCGCCGGCTACGCACCGGCCCAGAACCCCGAAATCGCCATCGCCGTGATCGTGCAGAACTCGGGCGAAGGCTCCGTATACGCAGCGCCTCTCTTCCGCAGGGTGGTCGAAGCCTATTTCCAGGTGGCTGTCCCTGTTACCCCGGGTCCCTCACCCGCTGTCACGCCCACCTCGACGCTGACGACGACCGCGCCTCTGACCACGACCGCGACGCCCCAGTAAGAGCCGCATGAGTCAGCCCGCCTCGACCGGCCGCGCGCCGGGCAAGGTAATCCTCTTCGGGGAGCATGCCGTCGTCTATGGCTACCCCGCTATTGCCGTTCCGGTCTCGCAGGTGCAGGCATTGGCTCAGGCCGAGGGCGGGCCGCCAGGGCAGGGAACCGTCGTCCACGCGCCTGACTTGGGCCGGCGAGTCGTCGTGCGTGAGGCAGCACGGGATGACCCCCTCGCCACAATCGTGCGCTTGGCCCTAGAGGCAATCCGGGCTGCGCCAGACCCGGACCTCACCGTCGCGGTTAGGTCGACCGTCCCCGTCGCCCGCGGCATGGGCAGCGGGGCCTCCGTCTCGACCGCGATCGTCCGTGCCCTGGCCGCCTACTATCACCGTTGGCTCACCTCCCAGGCGATTTCCGATCTGGTCTACCAGACCGAAGTGCTCTACCACGGGACTCCCTCGGGAATTGACAACACAGTCGTCGCCTTCGAAAAGCCCGTCTTCTTTGTGCGCGGCGAAACCCGCGAGGTCTTCTGGGTGGGCCGGCCCTTCCTGCTGGCCATTGCAGATACCGGGATCGAAAGCCCAACGCGGGAGGTCGTCGGTGACCTGCGCCGGAGGTACGAGGCGGAACCACTGCGCTACCGGCCGCTCTTCGAGGAGGCTGGCTCCATCGCCCGGCAGGCGCGGGCAGCCATTGCCCGGGGGAGCGTCGACGAGCTGGGCGGACTCATGGATCGGAACCATGCCCTGCTTTGGCAGATGGACGTAAGCTGCCCGGAGCTGGACCGGCTGGCGGCTGCCGCACACGAGGCCGGGGCGTTGGGCGCCAAGCTCTCCGGCGCCGGACGCGGCGGCAATATGATCGCACTCGTGACCGAGGAATCCTGCGGCCAGGTCGAATTGATGCTGCAGCTTGCCGGCGCGGTCCGTGTGCTCATAACCGAGGTCAGCTAGGCCCGGCACGCGGTCTACCAATGCTCAAGCAGTTGGGGCGCATCGTTCTGGTTGGGCTTGTCCTATCCCTACTCCTGGCGGTCCTGCTCTGGGTGCTGCGGGCGTGGGTGGGGCACCGTACCCGGGACCGGATCTATGCGGCCGTCGCCGAAACCCCTGCCCGCCCAGCGGCCATCGTGTTCGGCGCTGGCTACTGGCCCAGCGGCCGGCTCAGCGATGCCCTGGCGGACCGAATGGACACCGCCATTGACCTCTACCGCGCCGGCAGGGTAAACAAGTTGCTGCTCACCGGCGACAACCGCTTCGAGAACTACAACGAGCCCGGCCGGATGATGGAGTACGCACTGGCTCAAGGCATTCCACGCGAGGACCTGGTGCTCGACTATGCCGGCCGGCGGACCTATGACAGCTGCTACCGGGCCAAGGCCATCTTCGGCGTGCGACAGGCAGTGCTGGTCACGCAGGCGTTCCACCTCCCGCGCGCGATCTTTACCTGCGACCGGCTGGGCCTCGATGCTGTGGGCACGGTGGCTGACCAGCACACGTACGTCTATTCCGACTGGTACCGGCTTCGCGAGCTCTTTGCCTTGGCGCGGGCGTGGCTCGATGTGATGCTGCTGCGCCCAGAGCCGGTGCTGGGCGACCCTATCCCAGTGGAGTGGGGCACCCGCGAGGGGCCGTAGGCCGAGGCCGACGCCGCCGGGCCGCAGGAGGCACCTTCCTCAAACCACTTGGGCTCTCCTTTCTACTGTGCTATACTCCCCTCGTAAGGAGTGCTTGCTTTGGCGCGAGCGAAGACATCGCAGCAGGGTGATCCCGTGTCGCTTGACCCGGCCCACCGCGCCGGAGCCGGAGCCCTCCTCGCGCGGGCCTTCCACACCGATGCCCTCTACGAGACAGTGGTTCCAGACGGCGCCCGGCGCGCGGCGCTGCTCGGCTGGCTCTTTGATAAGGTCGTTCACTACACCCTCCTCTATGGCTGCGCCCTGACGACTGCGGAGAAGGAGGGTGTCGCCTGTTGGCTCCCCCCTGGAGGAACCGACATCTCGCTCGGCCGGGTTCTCCGCAGTGGCCTCTACGCTACGCCCCTGAAGATGGGATGGGCTGCCTACCGCCGTTTTGACTCCTATCAGCGTCTCTCAGGGCGCCTCCATCATGCCCATGCCCAGATGCCGCACTGGTACCTCTGGGCCATCGGCGTGGACCCGCCGAGCCAGGGGCTGGGCCTCGGAAGCCGGCTGCTAGAGTCCATGCTGTGCCGGGCCGACGCCGAGCGGGCGGCGTGCTACCTCGAGACGGGGTCGGAGAGAGGGGTTCGCATCTACGAGAGGCACGGCTTTGTGGTAGTGTATGAAGGGAAGGTGCCAGCGCTGGACGTGCCCATATGGGCGATGCGGCGCGAAGGCCGACCATGAGGAGATCTCTATGAGGCCAGTATTCCGACCCTATCGGACCGAAGAGGATTTCTGGCGCATGCGCGAGTTCCTGCGCCGTGTCTTTGTGCTCAACGGCTATCTCGAGCGAAGCTGGCATGTGTCCCGGCTCGACTATGCCCGCTGGCACACCTGCCTGAATTGCGCCAAGGTGCGGCTGGAGGATGTGGCGTTTCTCTGGGAGGCGAAAGGCGAGATTGTCGCCTTCTGCATGCCAGACGGCGGCCCTGGAGAGGTTCACCTCTGCGTGCACCCCACCCTACGCACCCCTGAGCTGGAAGAGGAGATGCTCACCCTGGCGGAGGAGCGCCTGCCCCAAGTCAGGAAGGATGGCTCCCGCAGGCTCTACGCCTGGGCACCCGAGCAGGACACACAGCGGCGCGATATGCTGCGGCGGCGCGGCTATGCCCCGGACGACTGGCCCGAGCACCAGTGGCGGCGCTGGTTGGATGCGCCGATCCCCGACGTGCCCCTGGCCCCGGGATACACCATCCGCTCCCTCGGTGACGGCCTCGAGCTGCTGGAGCGCTGCTACGCCTCGGGCTTGGGCTTTCACGAGGGCGACATCAAGGTGGCTGTAGAGAACCGGGACGACCCCTCCTGGTACCGCAACGTCCAGGCGGCCCCGCTCTACCGCCGCGACCTCGACCTGGTAGCTGTGGCGCCCGACGGAGCCATCGCCTCTTTTTGCACCATCTGGTTCGACGACGTCACCCGCAGCGCCCAGTTCGAGCCGGTGGCGACGGTGCCGGCTCACCAGCGACGGGGCCTGGGCAAAGCGCTCCTGGCTGAGGGCCTGCGGAGGCTCCAACACATGGGCGCACTCACGGCTTTCGTGAGCGGCTTTTCCACCGCGGCCAATGCCCTGTACGGGTCGGTGATGGGCCCTGACTGCGAGCTGTACGAGGTCTGGATCAAGGAATGGTAGCAGCAACACAACTGGCGGAAAGGGGAGGGTAGTGCACGCTCACGGTGGTGGATGGCGCGGTTTCATGGAGTACGACGAATCGAAGGGGCGGCCCGAGGTCAGCCGGCAGCTATTGAAACGGGTGGTGGTCTACTCGCGCCCTTACTGGCGCTCGTTGGCGTTGTTGCTGCTGGCGATCCTTCTTACATCCCTTATCGGGCTGGTCCCGCCCCTCCTGTACCGCGACCTGATCGACAACGTCCTCCCCAACCGCGACTTTGCCCGGCTGGGCTGGCTGGCGCTGGGCATGATCGGCATCCCCCTGGTCAGCGGGCTGATTGGCGTGGGACAGCGCTACCTGAGTGCCCGCGCGGGTGAGGGCATTATCTTCAACCTGCGCCAGTCGATGTACGATCACCTTCAGCGCATGTCGCTCCGCTTCTTCACCCTCACCAAGTCGGGTGAGATCGTGTCGCGCTTCAACAACGACGTGGTCGGCGCGCAGAACGCCATCATCGGGACCCTGCCCGACCTGGTCACCAACCTCCTCACGCTCATCTCCACGCTCGTCGTGATGATCACCATCGAGTGGCGGCTGGCCCTCCTCTCAGTGGTTGTCCTGCCGCTCTTCCTGCTGCCGTCGCGGCGCGTGGGCCGCATCCTGCGCCGCCTCCGTCGCCAGGCACTCGACTTCAATGCCGAGATGAGCAACATCGTCACCGAAACGCTGGGTATCAACGGCGTTCTCCTGGTCAAGACCTTTGGGCGGCAGCGCCAGGAGGTGGCCCGTTTCCGCAAGACCGCAGGCAACGTGCGCGACACCGGTGTCCGGCAGGCCATGGTGGGCCGCTGGTTCTTCCTCGGTCTCGGCATGGCCAGCGCCATCGGCACAGCCCTCATCTACTGGGTTGGCGGACACCTGGTGCTGCGCGATGCCATTACCGTCGGCACCATCGTTGCCTTTGCCGCTTACCTGAATAGGCTCTATGGTCCTATCTCGTCGCTCTCTAACGTGCAGGTCCAGTTTGCCCAGTCGATGGTCTCCTTTGAGCGGGTCTTTGAGTACCTCGACCTGCCGATCGAGGTACAGGATCAGCCTGGGGCGACGGAGCTCAACCGCGTGGAGGGTCATCTGCGCTTTGAGGACGTCTCCTTCAGCTACCTGGACGAGCAACAGACCCCCGAGCAGCCCGGCCCAAACGGTGAGACACCGGGCGAGGCCGCCCGCGTCATCCCGTCGCGGCGCTGGGCCCTGCGCGACTTGACCTTCGAGATCAAGCCGGGGCAACTGGCCGCGCTGGTCGGCCCCAGCGGTGCCGGCAAGACGACCGTCACCTACCTCCTACCACGGCTGTACGACGTTACCGAGGGCCGCATCACGCTGGACGGCCACGACCTGCGCAGCGTGACACAGGAATCGTTGGCGCAGCAGATCGGCATGGTCACCCAGGAGACCTACCTCTTCCATGACACGGTTCGGGCCAACCTACTGTATGCCCGCCCAGGCGCCACCCAGGAAGAGCTGGAGCGTGCCTGCCGGGCGGCCCACATCCATGACCTGGTCGCCAGCCTGCCCGAGGGCTACGACACCGTGGTCGGCGAGCGCGCCTACCGCCTCAGCGGCGGCGAGAAGCAGCGGCTGGCGATTGCCCGCGTCATCCTGAAGAACCCCTCCTTGCTCGTCCTGGACGAGGCGACGTCGAGCCTCGACTCGCAGAGCGAGGCGCTGATCCAGGAGGCACTGGAGCCCCTGCTGAGTGGGCGAACGAGCCTGGTCATCGCTCACCGGCTGTCGACGATCCTGGCGGCCGACGTGATCCTCGTGATGGACCAGGGCCGGCTGGTGGAGCAGGGCACCCACGCCGAGCTGCTTGAGCGGGGCGGCCTCTACGCCGATTTGTACGAAACGCAGTTCCGGCCGGAGATGGACCCGGCAGAGCGTGTATCGCAGGCCGGTGAAGGAGTGACCTCATGATCACCGGTGCACACGCCATCCTCTACAGCAGCGATGCCGAAGCGGACCGCCGCTTCCTCCGCGACGTGCTTGCCTTCCCCCACGTAGACGTCGGTGAGGGTTGGCTGATCTTTGCACTGCCGCCGGCTGAGGTGGCAGTACACCCGGCAGAAGTGGGCGGCAGGCACGAGCTTTTCCTGATCTGTGATAGCGTCGAGGAATTCGTCGCGGAGATGGCCCGGCACGGGATTGCCTGCGAGCCGGTGCAGAAGCAGGAGTGGGGGCTCTTGACCTGCCTCACCCTGCCAGGCGGCGGAAATCTCGGCGTCTACCAGCCAGGGCACGCCCGTCCGCCATCTGGCCCCTAGAGCCTGCGCCATCATGACCTTCCGGCTCTTGGGTGCCAGGTAGCCATCCAGCAGGACAAGGAGTTGTCTCCAGGAGGCGCAATGAAGGCAAAAGTTCTGACCCGGTGCGGCTACCGCTGCGACTTGTGCCTCGCGTATGCACCGAATGTTGCGAGCGACGCCTCTCGCCGCGAAAAGCTCAGCGACGGATGGCTAAAGTTCTTCGGCTTTCGTATCCCGCCTGAGCGGATCGTGTGCGATGGCTGCCTGGCCGAAAACCCCAGGCTCATCGACCGGTCCTGCCCCGTCCGGCCCTGCGTCATCCAGAAGGGCCTGCAGAACTGCGCCTCCTGCGAGGAGTACATTTGCGACCGGCTGGCCGAGCGGTTGGTGACCTACAAAGGGGTACGTGACAGCGCCGCCGGCCTCCTCTCGGAAGACGACTATCAGTGCTTTGTTCGTCCCTATGAGAACAAGCGTCGCCTGGAGGCACTCCGGGCGACCAGGAACTTGGAGCGCCCAACAGGACAGGAGGAGACCAATGAGTGACCAACCGCCTCTGATCAGCAAGGCGTTTCAAACATTTGCGAGCGAGGCTCCTCAGCACGCGCAGGCATGGGGGACCATGGTCCAGGGCCTCGCCCACGCAAGCGCCCTCGAAGGCAAGACCTCGGCTCTGGCCTATCTGGCCGTGCTTGCGGCCCTGCGCTTGGAGAGCGGCATCCCCTTCCATGTCCAGTCTGCCAAGCGAAGCGGCGCGACGCGGGAAGAGGTAATCAGCGCCATCCTTCTCGGCCTGCCCGCCGCGGGCCTGTGTGTTACCCAGGCCCTGCCGGCAGCGATCGCCGTGTACGATGCCGGGTAGTCGCTTGGGTCCAACCCCCTACTCGGATCTCAATGCCGTCCTGCGCGAGCTGGTCGAGGGCATGCAGGCGGTCCTGGGGCGCACCTTCGTCGCCGCTTATCTGCAGGGGTCTTTCGCCGAAGGTGGTTTTGACCGCCACAGCGACGTCGACTGGCTTGCCGCCGTGGAAGGCGAGCTGTCGGACGGCCAGGTTGCGGCGCTGCAGGTCATGCATGAGCGCGTTTACGGTCTGGAGTCTGCCTGGGCACAGCACCTGGAGGGCTCCTACTTCCCGAAGGAAATCCTGCGCAACTGCGCGCAGCGCGGCCTGCCACTCTGGTACCTCGACAACGGCGCGCGCTCCCTCATCCGTTCCGATCACTGCAACACGGCCGTCGTCCGTTGGACCGTGCGCGAGCATGGGATCCCCTTGGCGGGCCCGCCGCCGCCGGTGCTCGTGGACGTTGTCCCGGAAGAGATGCTGCTCCAAGAGATCAGGGAAACCATCCGCGACTGGGGGCACCAAATCCTGTCCAATCCGGGGCACTACGCCAACCACTTCTACCAGACCTTTATCGTCTTGAGCTACTGCCGGATGTTGCACTCCCTGCACACGGGCCGTATTGGGTCCAAGCGTGCGGGTGCTGAGTGGGCGAAGGCGCACCTCGACCCATCGTGGGCAGGGCTGATCGACCGGACCTGGGCCGGGCGACCGGTCCCGGAAGCCTCCGTGCGCCGGCCCGCCGACCCCGCCGACTTTCAGAGCACGCTGGACTTTGTCCGGCTTGTCATCGGCCTGAGTTGCGGGGACCAACCCCCCAGGTGATCCGCCGAACTGTGGAAGCTCTGTTTTGGCCTTCCAGGAGCCCGTCCGGCGCTCGCAGCCCGGTCCGGGCCGGGCTCTCGAGGTCGGGCGGTCGACAACCCTACCTCTGGTTCCGTTGAGTGAAGAGCTGGATGGTGTAGGGAAGGAGGTGGGAGATGCTGGGAACTACGCGAGAGAAGATGCTGGCCGGGCAGGTCTACAACTGCCTTGATCCCGAGCTGGAAGCCGAGCGCCGGGAGACCAGGGCGCAGCTCCGGCTCCTGAACCGGGCAGAAACCGTGCCCGAGCAGCAGGCGATCCTCCGCCGCCTGCTGGGGCACATCGGCCGGGAGTCGACCATTGAGCCGCCCTTTTTCTGCGCCTACGGCCGAAACATCCACATCGGCGACCATGTCTTCCTGAATGTCCTCTGCACCATCCTGGACTGCGCCGAGGTGCGCATCGGCGACCATGTCATGATCGGGCCTTCTGTCCAGATCTATACCGCCGCCCACCTCCTCCAGGCGCAGCCGCGAAGGCAGGGCTGGGAAGTGGCCAAAGCGATCGTGATTGAGGACAATGCCTGGCTGGGGGGCGGTGCCATCCTCCTGCCGGGCGTGACGATTGGCCGGAATGCCGTGGTGGGTGCAGGGGCAGTCGTCTCGCACAGCGTTCCACCGGATACGGTCGTTGCAGGGAACCCGGCCCGCCCAATCCGCGAGATTGAGCAGGACTAGCCATGCCGGACGGTGCCCCGCACGGCTGGCGTAGGCAACTGCGGCTCGATCCCATCCCGGCGCTCCTGGCTTGCGGGGATGAGGCGCTCCTCTACTGGGTGAAGCGTGATCTGCTGTGCGTGCAGGCGGGACCCGTCGACCGCCTGTGGCGGCTGCCGGAGGCACTGCGAATCCTCAGGAAGCAGCAGCCCGACGGCTCCTGGATCTTTCCCGGGAACCAGCAGCAAAGAGATAAGGACCGCTGCCTGGTCGAGACCTGGAAGCAGCTCCGGTTCCTGGTGGAGAAGTACGGTTTTCGCAGGGAGCACCCATGTCTGGCTGCCGCGGCCGAGTTTGCCTTCTCCTGCCAGACTGATCAGGGAGACTTCCGCGGCTTTATCGCCAACCAGTATGCCACCTACTATACCGGCGCGCTCATGTCGCTCCTCAATCAGGCAGGGTACGAGGACGATCCGCGGATCGAAAAGGGGTTCCGCTGGTTGCTCTCCATGCGCCAGCATGACATGGGCTGGACGATACCGATCCTCACCCACCGCCTCGACTGGCAGACGGTGCTCCGCCTGACGGGCCGGCCGGCCGATCCGCTCGAGCCCGACCGGTCCATGCCCTTCTCTCATAACTGGACCGGGATGGTCCTGCGGGCCTTTGCCACGCACCGCACATACCGCGAGACGGAGGAAGCACGCATCGCGGCAAGCCTTCTCAAGTCCAGGTTCTTTCAGCCCGACAGCTACACCTCTTACCACGCAGCCGGCTACTGGGTCAGCTTTCAGTACCCCTTCTGGTGGAACAACCTCGTCGCGGCCCTGGACTCCATTCTGCGGATAGATCCGGCGATCGACGAGCCGGTCGAGCGGGCGCTCGGCTGGTTCAGCGAGCACCAGCGGGAGGACGGCCTCTGGGACACCACCTACGTAGCCGGAAAGCAGGCCGGCAGCGCAAAGGCGAGAGAGATGAGACCGTGGGTGAGCCTGGCGATCTGCCGCGTGTTCTGCCGGATCGCGGACCGGCACGGGCCGGCGCCGTTTGACAGCCCGGCGAATCGCCCCCATAATGGGGGGAGCGGGGTATCGTCGTGACCCTGGAGGAGTTCTTTGCCGGTCGGGACGAGTCCCGCCAGATCTTTGACGTGCTGTGCGCTGCGGTCGAGGCTGCCGGTGCTTCCGATCTTGTCGTCACCAAGAGCCAGGTCGCATTTCGCCGGAGCAGGCCCTTTGCCTGGGCCTGGGTACCCGACCGGTACCTGCGCGGTGGGCATGCCCCACTCGTCCTCAGCTTGTCGCTCCTCCAGAGGGATCCATCGCCGCGCTGGAAGGAGATTGTCGAGCCGGCGCAGGGGCGCTTCATGCATCACCTGGAGCTGCACGCCGCGTCCGAAGTCGACGACGAGGTTCGCGCCTGGCTGTGCGAGGCGTGGGCCTCTGCTGCCTAGCGGCAGCCAGTCTGTATATCACAAGGAGAAGGAGCCATGAAAGCCGTCGTAGTGTACGAGTCGTTGTGGGGCAACACCGCCGCCATCGCCCGTGCGATTGCGGAAGGGATCGGGCCGCAGGCGCAGGTCCTCTCTACCCGGGAGGCGACCGCCGAGGCGATCGCCGGCGCAGGCTTGATCGTGGCCGGCGCGCCGCTGCATGCCTTTGGCCTGCCCAGAGAGAGCCGCAGGAGCACCATCCAGGTCGACCCCGCGAAGGGCCCGGCCCCCGACCTTTCCATCCCCACCCTGCACGCCTGGCTCGAGGCACTCCCGGCTGGGCAGGGTCTCGTGGCCGCCTTCGAGACGCGCTTCAAGGGCTCGCCGGGCGGTGCCACGGGCGGCATCCTGCGCCGGCTGGAGCGCAAGGGCTATCGCCGGATCGCCAAAGGGCAGCGTTTCTTCATCAAGGGGACCTACGGACCCCTGCGTGAGGGCGAGATCGAGCGGGCGCGGCAGTGGGGCGCCGAGCTCGCCAAGGTACTCTGATGACCTCGGGACTCACACACGTCCCAGACCGCTGCGAGTTCGATGCCGAGATCAGGGAGGCCATCCGGGGAGGTGCCTGGGTCGAGGTCCCGGCAGAAATCGTCCGCCAATTCGGGACACGGGCCCGCATCCCGGTCCAGGCCAGCTTTGACGGCGTGCCCTATCGCGGCTCGGTCGTCCCCATGGGCGGTGCCCACGTGCTGGGGGTGACCAAGGCGATCCGGGAGAGCATCGGCAAGTCGGTCGGAGACACGGTGCACGTCCTCATGGAGCGGGATGAAGCACCTCGGAAGGTCGACACCCCGTCCGACTTGGCCGCGGCCCTCGATGCAGACCCCGAGGCAAGGGCCTTCTTCGAGGCCCTCTCCTATACCCACCGCCGCGAGTACGTGGAGTGGATTGTCGAGGCAAAGCGGCCGGAGACCAGGGACAGGCGCGTGCGGCAAGCCCTGGAGATGCTGGCTCGCCGCCAAAAGACGCGCTGAGGGCGGGCGCTGGAGGGCCTCATGTCATACCACTTCCCGGTTTCGGTCAAGGGGGTTATCCTCCGCACCGATCAAGTCGTGCTGCTCTACAATGAGCGGGACGAATGGGAGCTGCCGGGCGGCAAGCTCGACCCGGAGGAGTCCCCCGAGCAGTGCGTCGTGCGCGAGATTCAAGAGGAGCTGGGGCTCGACGTGGCGGTGGGCGCGCTGCTTGACGCTTGGGTCTATACCATCTTCCCGGGGGCGTGCGTCTTGATTGTCACCTATGGGTGTGTGGAGCGCGCAGAGCGCGAGGCTGTGCTGAGCCATGAGCACAAGAAGGTCGCATGGTTTCCGCTGGACGAGGTCGCCGGCTTGTGCATGCCCGACGGCTACAAGCGCTCGGTGCAGGATTGGGCACAGCGCCTCGGGATGCCCTGGAAAGGATGAGGAGCCATGTTTGAGCTACCTGAGTATGTGACGCTGGCCTCCCAGATCAATGCCGCTCTTACAGGCAAGACGGTGCGCAGTGGGTCGCTGGGCAACAAGCCCCACAAGTTCGTCTGGTACAATCGCAGCCACGAGGAGTTTGCCCTGCTGACGGCCGGCAAGCGCGTCGGGAAGGCGACTGCGCGGGGACGGTGGCTCTTGCTCGCGCTCGATCCGGGGTACATCCTTGTGCTGGGCGAGTGCGGTGGCAAGCTGCTGTACCATGCCCCGGGAGCGCCTCTGCCGAGCGCCTACCATCTCTTCCTGAGTTTTGAGGATGGCTCAGCACTGACGCTCATGACCGCGATGTGGGGGGCCATGGAGCTGTATGAGGCGGGACAGGAGCAGGAGCGGCCGTACGTGAAGGGGATGCGCCCCACACCGTTGGACGCAGAGTTCACCTTCGATTACTTCTCTGCGCTGATCGACACTCTCCTCGCCGGCGAGAAACGCAGCGTCAAGGCGCTCCTCACCCAGGATCAGCTCATTCCGGGCCTGGGCAACGCCATTGCCCAGGACATCCTCTTCCGCGCGCGGCTGAACCCCAAACACCCCCTGACTGCCCTTGATGCGGGGCAGCGCCGCGCGCTCCATGATTCGGTGCTGGCGACTGTTCGGGACGTGATAGACTTGGGCGGGCGGTACGACGAGACCGATCTCTACGGAAACCCGGGCCGCTACGTCCGCCAGATGGACAAGGAAGCAGCCGGGCGCCCCTGCCCCGACTGCGGTACGGTGGTGACCAAGATCCAGTACCTGGGCGGGTCCTGCTACTTCTGCCCCCAGTGCCAGGTCTAGGCAACGGCCGGATCCGTGGCTGCACCCTATCCAGCCGCGTCGTATGCCCTCCGGATCCAGGCGACAAGCTCATCGTCGACTTGCCCTGCCTCTGTCAAGCGCACCACGTAATTGCACATCGAGCCGGCCGGTTGCTCCAGAAGGCGAGCATGAGGGTCCAGTCCCTTGATGTTCAGCCCAACCTCCACTCGCGTCTTGGTCGCCGGGCCGATCATCGCAAACTGCCGCCGCCGGCGCAGGCTGACGTAGCCTTTCTTGGGCGCGAGCTCAAACGGGCCAAGCTCGACGATGGCAGACATCAACCGGTCAAAGCCTGGATATTCTTCAGCTGGGTCTCGAGTCCCTTCTCGGGGCTGCTCATGGGTCCTCCTCCTTGCACCGGTTCCGCCGGGTCTCATGCAGCCGCCTCCTCCCCGCGTGCCGATGAGGATACCATGAAGGTCCGGGCAGAGTCAAGTGCCTGTTCCGCGCCATGCCCAGTCTGCGCGCAGCGCCCACAACGCCTCCCCGGGGCCAACTTGCCAAGCCCTCACGGCGGATGCTATAATCGCTTGCTATTCTTACCGGAGATGGGACATGGCAGGAATTGAGGAGCAGCTGGTAACATGGCTGGAGCAGATTTTCCACGCCATCGGCTGGTTTGGTGTCGTGGTAATCATGGCCGTGGAGAGCTGCAATATCCCGATCCCCAGCGAGGTCACAATGCCGCTGGCAGGGTGGCTGCTCGTGCAGGCCAGGTCTATGGGCCCTTGGCAGGCTGTCCTGCTGGGCGGCCTCTGGGGAGGCCTAGGGTGCACCGTGGGATCGGTCGTCTCCTATGCCTTGGGTGCATGGGGAGGCCGGCCGCTCGTGGAGCGCTACGGCAAGTACATCTTGGTCAGTGAGGAGGACCTGGAGAAAGCCGATCGCTGGTTCGCCCGATGGGGCGATTGGGCGGCATTCCTGTCCCGCCTCCTCCCGATCGTCCGAACCTTCATCTCTTTCCCCGCTGGCGTGGTGCGCATCCACTTCGCGCGGTTTGCCGTCTTTAGCTTCGTCGGCTCCTTCATCTGGTGTGGCTTATTGGCCCTGGGCGGCTACTACTTCGGCCAGAACTGGGAGCAGCTGCGGGCCATCATGCGCCCCTTTGACATCCCCATTGCCATTGTCATCCTCCTGGGACTGGCCTACTACGTGTATCGCCATGTCAGCAAGGGTAGACAAAAGAAGGCGAGTCGAGGTTAACCATGTCTCAACATCTCCTGCCCAACAGCTATGAAGACCTCTTCTTCCGGGGCAAGGCGTTGGCCCAGGCCGGTGAGACAGAGCAAGCCATCGAGCTCTTCAGCCGGCTGGTCGACCGCCTGGGGCGATTGAGCGAAAGTGTCTTCGCGCGCCGCGAGGGCCTCCGCAATGTACAGCTGCGTGCGTGCCTGGAGCTCGCCGGCTTGTTCCAGTCGGAGGGGCGCTACGCCGAAGCGATCGAAGCGGAGGGCAGGCTGCTTCAGACCCACCCAGATAGCTCCGCCGTTTGGCGCCGGGACCTGGCGGTCCTCCGCATGTCGGCCGGAGCCGTCGACGAAGGGCTCAAGGAGCTAGGAGGGCTTGCCGACGAAAGCCCCGACGATATCTGGAATTGGCTTGTCCTGGCCAACGAGGCCAGGATCGAGGGACGGCTGGCCGAGAGCGAGTTCGCCTATGCCCGGGCGCTGGACGTGGTGGGCACTCAAGAAGAGGCCAAGCAAGATCGCAAAACCCTGGCCGAGATCCACTTCGGGCGCTTCCGCCTGCACGAGGCGCTGGGACAGCTGGATGAGGCGGTGGCGGCGTGGGAGACGGCGATCCAGTATGAGCCGACCGTGAAGAACACGGTCCGCAATGTATACCAGATGCTTGCCACGGCCGGCCGCTATGAACAGGCGCTCGACTATGTCGCCCGCGACGAGAACGCGATGCAGGCCGGCTTCCAGCGAGGGATCATTGCCGAGCTATCAGGTGATTCTGCCTCAGCCGCCAAAGAGTTCGAGGCAGTGGCTGCCCTGGACCCCTTGCAGTTCGAGCAGGGTCACGACTGCTGGGCGGAGGCAGTGCTGCGCCAGAAGGACCCGTTGCCCTTCCTACAGCGGCTCCGGCCGCTTCTCAGTTCTCATGGCTCGATCAGGCTGCTGGTCCTGTCCGGTATTGCCTGGGCCATGCATGGCGAAAAGGACCTGGCACAGGGAGTGTTCGAGCAGAGCATCGGCCTGCTGAAGCGCAGCCGTCCCGCCAAACAGAAGCTGGACGGTGCCGACTGGCGCCTGCTCACCTCCCTGATAGACGACGAAGCGATGAGAGCCTCCCTGCGGCCCTACTTTGCCGTCGTCGAGCGGATCCTGGAATAGGCGAGGCACAGCGCGTGAGTCTTTTTGCCGAGGCGGAACAACGCTACCGTGAGTTCGAAGAGAGACTGGTAAGGGGAGAGCTCACAGAGGACGAGTTCCTGCTCCAGGTCTCACAGTTGCGCGTCGTCGGAGACGATGGTCGCCGGTGGATGCTTAGCGGGAGGTCCGGGCGCTGGCTAGTGTACGACGGCCGGCGCTGGGTGTTCGCCGATCCTGGCCCCGCGCCAGCCGCAGCAGTTGGCTCCGCGGCACAGGCGCCCCAGACACCTATCGACCGTGCGGATGCCGCTGCGCTGGACGTGCCCCTCGCTCCCCCGGCACGGCCGTCGCTCCCGCGTTGGCTCGTTTCTGGGCTGGCTGCCCTCTTCCTGGTCGGCTGCCTGGTCAGCGCCGGCGCTGCCGCCTGGACGCTCTTCTTCCGCGACTTGAGCTTGGCGACCTCTCCGACTCCGAGTGAGCCTGCAGTCGCCCTCGTGGTGACCTGGACGCCACGCCCGGCAACCGCCACCTACACGCCGACTCTCACGCGCACACCCACGCGGACGCCGACGCCAACCGTGACGCCGATCCGCACGAGCACCCCGGTTCCCACAGCCACCACCGCACCTACCTCAACTCCTACACCCGCCTCGCCGACGCCAGCGCCGAGCCCGACAGAGCCGGCATCGCCAAGCCCGACCAGCGCGCCAAGCGCCACGGCCCGCCCGCTCCAGACCTATGTCGTCAAGAAAGGCGACACGCTCTATGAGATCGCATCGCGCTTTGGAGTGAGCGTGCAGGCGCTCTCTGCCGCCAACGGCATCACAAACCCGACACTGATCCGGCCCGGCCAGGTTCTCGTGATCCCGCAGCCAGGAGTGACACCGCCGGCCGTCACCCGGACGGCGACGCCTACCTGGACGCCCATTGCCCTTGGCTCTCGCACGCCGACGCCAACCAAGCGCACCGGCACACCCACGCCCACCAAGGTCAGTGCCACGCCCACTCCCAAGGCCACGGCAACGCCCAAGCCCCCAGCAGTGACGGGCAAGATCGCCTTCGCCTTGTGGAATCCTCAGCTGGGCCTGGGAAAGTACGAGCTCTTTGTCAGCCAGGTCGATGGGACGGGCCGAACGCTCCTCGCAACCGGTTTCCGCCAGCCGCAGTTCTCGGCCGACGGGACGCAAATAGCGGTCAACGGCGACCGGAACGAGTCGTGGGAGCACCTGGATGTGCTGACTGCCGGTGGAGCGGTGCTGCGCACGATCAGCGAGTTCTCCGAGGACGCTTTCCCATCCTGGTCGCCCGATGGGCAACAGATCGCCTATTCCTCCAAGGCCTACGGTGACGGCCGGACTTTGCTCGGAATCGTCTACGACCAACTGGGCAGGGGATGGCGTTGGGTTCCCTACGGCAACGGCGAAGTAGCCGGTGCCTATCCCTTCTGGATGGCGGACGGGCGCATCGTCTACGCCGGCTGCAGCTTCTGGAGTGGAGGCGGCAACTGCGGCTTGTACATCGTCGGGCCCGATGGGGGTAACCCGCAGCGCCTCACCGAGCACGACAGTGACACCGCTCCGGACGCTTACCAGGCCAAAGTGGCCTTCATGTCCAGCCGCGACGGCAACTGGGAAATCTACTCGGTGAATGCGGACGGCACTGCCTTGAAGCGGCTGACGAACAACGGCGCCGAAGATGGCTTGCCTACCTGGTCGCCCGATGGAAAGTCGATCGCCTTTGTCTCCAGGCGCAGTGGTTCGTGGGCCATTTGGGCCATGAACAGCGACGGCAGCAACCAGCGCCAGCTCTTTGACCTGGGTGGCGGGTACGGCAGCGGCGAGTACGATTGGACGCACGAAAGAATTTCCTGGGCGCCTTAGGCCTGGTGTTTGCCGCCGTCCTGGCCCTGGGCGCCTTGCCTGTCCCTATGGACAGGCCACCGCTTGGCACTCCTACGCCAAGCCCGACCAGCACACCTACCGCGACGCCCACCGCGACGCCGACGCCCACCCCCACGCGCACCTCAACTCCCACGCCAACCGCCACAGCGACTCCCTCCCCGACCCCCATACCGCCCACACCGACGCCGGCCCCGTCCGGCTCGCACCTGTGGCTGGCCTCACCGCTCCTCTTCGATAGCGAGACGGAGCCTCACCAGACGGACTACTTTCCGTACGGTGCCGATCGCAAGCCCTTCCGCCTGCATCATGGCACAGACTTTCCCAAGCCCGCCGGGACGCCGGTGACCGCACCGGCCGACGGCACGGTTTTCGTCGCCGGCACAGACAAGGACGTCCAATATGGCGCCCGGCTCGATTTCTACGGCAACTTGGTAATCCTGAAGCTTGACCAGCGCTTCCAGGATCGCCCGCTGTACGTGCTCTTTGCTCACCTGTCGGAGGTGCGCGTCCAGGCTGGTCAGCATGTTGAGTCGGGCGAAGTGGTAGGCCTGGTCGGTGGCACCGGTGCCGCATATGGCGCCGCCCACCTGCACGTCGAGGTCAGACTCGACGACAACAGCTACGAGACCACCCGCAACCCGCTCCTGTGGCTACAGCCAGCGTCCGGACAGGGGATCATAGCCGGCAGGGTCACCGATTCCGGGGGAAGGCCGATGCCCACCCTCGCCGTATCCTTCTTCCGCGCGTCGCAGCCGAGCAAGTGGTGGCGTGAGACCATGACCTACGCCGATCGCGAGGTGAATTCCGACCAGGACCTCCACGAGAACTTTGCCCTGGGGTACGTGCCTGCAGGCGAGTACCTCGTCAAGGTCAAGATCGGAGACAAGGCCGTCGTTCGCCCAGTGACCGTCCGGCCCGGCGAGATAGCCTTTGTCCTGCTCCGGCCGGACGAGTAGGGTGACGTACCACGCCCTCATATTTGACCTCCTGATCCTTACCGAGTATAATCGCGGTTCGATGTGGGTTGCCATGGCAACCATTGCCGTACCCCAAGCCTGACATAATGGTGGATGGGTGCGGGGGAATTCTTTGCTGTCCGTTATGGTAGACGGCAGCCCGTCATTCTGTTCAGGAGGAAAGAGATCAGCAGAGATACAACACGCGTCAACACCTTCATCCGGGCACCCCAGCTCCGCGTCATCGATTCCGATGGCAAGCAGTTGGGAGTCTTGCCTCGCTCCGAAGCCCTGCGCTTGGCCGAAGAGCGGCAGATGGACCTGGTGGAGGTGGCACCCAATGCCGAGCCCCCGGTCTGCAAGTTGATGGATTTCGGCAAGTACCAGTACGAGCGGGCCAAGCGGGAGCGGGAGTCACGCAAGGCACGGAAGGATATCGAGGTCAAGGAAATCCGGATCAGGCCCAAGATCGGAGAACACGACATCGCCTTCAAGGTGCGCCAGGCGCGCGAGTTCTTGCAGGAAGGCTGCAAGGTCAAGTTCCGTGTTCGCTTCCGGGGTCGCGAGATTACCTACCCAGAGCAGGCCATGAAGCAGCTGGACAAGGTGGCAGAGGCGCTCGCCGACGTGAGCACCATCGAGCAGTCGCCTAGCTTTGAGGGACCGACGATCCTCATGATCGTGGCACCTCAGTCCGGCAAAAAGAAGCAGGCCACGGGAGCATAACGGGAGAGCGACGCACCCTATTCTCTGCTCGATTGGCTTTATCGTGATGCACTAGGCGTTGCCCCTGGGCAGGATAGGGGCAATCGCTTTCTAAGGAGGAATTATGCCCAAGATGAAGACGTACAAGGCTGCTGCCAAGCGGTTCGAGTATACCGGCTCGGGCAAGCTGATGCGCACAAGAGTCGGCAAAAGCCACCTTCGCCGCAACAAGCCCGTCCGGGTGAAACGATTGTTCGACGAGATGCACGAGGTCACCAACCGTGGCGCCAAGCGGCGTCTTCGCCGGTTGCTTCCCTACCAGTCCTAGCCAGGCGGCGGTCCGTCCGTCCATTCCGTCACCAGCCAATGCAAAGGAGTAAGAAGTGCCAAGAGTAAAGGGAGGGCCTCGGCCCAGAAGACGACATAATCGAGTCCGGCGATTCACGCAGGGCCAGATGGGAGGCAAGCGTCGCCTCTTCAAGCGGGCCAATGAAGCGATGATGAAATCGCTCTTCTACGTCTACCGTGACCGCCGCGATCGCAAACGCGACTTCCGTCGGCTCTGGATCGCGCGGATCAACGCGGCTGCCCGCATCAATGGAATGTCCTACAACCGCCTGGTGCACGGGCTGAAAGAAGCCGGCGTCGAGCTCGATCGCAAAGTCCTCGCCGATATGGCTGTCGTCGACAGCGCGACTTTTGCCCGCCTGGTCCAGTTGGCCGCCGGCCACTAACCGGTGATCACCAGCCCTCACAACGAGCGCGTCAAACAAGTTCGGGCCCTCGTTCGCAGGCGTGTCCGCGAACGGGAGGCCCGCTTTGTTGTTGAGGGAACGCGGCTGGTCGAGGAGTTGGTCAGAGCGGGCGTCAGGCCCGCTCTTGCTTTCTACACGCCCGATTGGCTTGCCAGCTCGCCGGGCCAGATCCTGCGACCGGCCCTAGACCAGGCCGAGGCAGGTGCCTGGCTTGTCTCCGAAACGGTCCTGGAAGCCTGCTCCGAAACCGAGTCCCCACAAGGCGTGATCGCCGTCGCTCCTTTCGTGCAGCTTCGCCCGCGGCCCGGCCTGATCCTCATCCTGGATCGCCTTCGCGATCCGGGCAACGTGGGAACCATCCTCCGCTCTGCCCAGGCGGCCGGTGCCGGTCAGGTCATCCTGACGCCCGAGACTGTGGACCTGTACAACCCAAAAGTGGTGCGCGGCGCGATGGGCGCCCACTTCCGGCTGCCCATTGCCAGGCTGGGCTGGGACGCGGTCCGCGACCGTGCAGCCGGCCGGGCCGTCCGGCTGGCCGATGCGCGCGGAAAAGTGGCCTACGATGCCGTCGATTGGGTCGCACCCTCCGCTCTGATCGTCGGGGGGGAGGCCGCGGGGGCAGGTCACGAAGCTCGCACCCTCGCCGTCGAAGAGATCTTTATCCCGATGGCGCCTGAATCGGAATCGCTCAACGCCGCGATGGCTGCCACCGTCATCCTGTTCGAGGCAGCCCGCCAGCAGCGGAGCTTCCGGCCATGAACATGCGCTCCGTCACATGCTTTGCAGCCATGGAAGAGGATCCGGCTGCGCGTGAGCGCGCACTCCTCAGCGCAGGGTCCCTCGCCAAAGACGCCCGGGCGGCCCTGGAAGCGGCCGGCTTTCCTGTGCAGTCGCTGCGGCTGGCAACCCAGCCTCTCTCCCTCTTGCCTGGGAACCCAGGGGACTTGGCGGCCGAGTTGTGGGACCGATGTGAGGCGGCTGGCTTCGGCTATCTTTCGCTCGGGCCGGTCCTGGCCGACTCCGCAGCCGCCGATCTGTCGCGCCTTGACCAGGTGCCGGGGCTGATCCGTGCCAATCACTCCGTCTTCGCCAGCGTGCTCGTCGCCCGGAGCGGGCGCGGCATCCACCTGGCCGCCATACGCCGGACCGCCCAGGTTGTCCGCGAGATTGCGCACACGACACCGCTGGGATTCGGCAACCTTCGGTTGGCCATGCTCGCCAACGTAAAGCCGCACTCGCCCTTCTTCCCCGCGGCCTATCACGACGCAGGGCCGCCGGCCGTTGCCCTCGCCACAGAGTCTGCCCCCCTGGCCGTAGAGGCCTTCTCAGGTGCAGCGTCCCTTGCCCAGGCACGGCACCGGCTCGTGGAAGCGATCGAGGGCGTCGCCGAGCGGGCGGCGGCCTGCATCCGCCCCCTTGCCGATCGGCACGGCTATCGCTTTGCCGGCATCGACTTTTCCCTCGCGCCTTTCCCGGAAGAGGCGCGCAGCATTGGCACTGCCATGGAGCGGCTTGGGGTAGAGAGATTCGGGGCTCCGGGCACCCTCTTCGCGGCTGCCTTCCTGACCGGCTGCCTGCGGCAGGCACGATTTCCACGCTGTGGTTTCTCGGGACTTATGCTGCCCGTGCTGGAGGACCACACGATGGCAGAGCGGACCCACGATAGGCTCTTTGGCGTGAACGATCTGCTCCTCTACTCTGCCGTGTGCGGGACAGGGCTCGACACCGTTCCCCTGCCCGGCGATGTGAGCGAGACGGAGCTCTCCGGTATACTCCTGGACGTGGCAGCCCTGGCCATGCGCCTCGACAAGCCACTCACGGCCCGGTTGATGCCGCTTCCCGGCAAGCGCGCGGGCGATCCGACCGAGTTCGATTTCTCCTATTTCGCCAATGGGTCCGTTCTCGAAGCAAAGGGGATGGGCAGCCCGGCGATCTTCGACCGAGCCGATTGGCTGCCAGATGATGAGGAACACCATGAGCGGTAGATCCCCGGAGACGATCCGCAATATCGGCATTATCGCGCACATCGACGCCGGCAAAACCACGGTCAGCGAGAGGGTGCTCTTCTACACCGGCTTCACCCACCGGCTGGGCAACGTGGATGAGGGGACCACCGTTACCGATTTCATGCCCCAGGAGCGGGAGCGGGGTATCACCATCCAGTCCGCTGCCATCACCGCCGAGTGGCGTGGTTGCCAGATCAACCTGATCGACACGCCCGGCCACATTGACTTTACTGCCGAGGTGCAGCGCAGCCTTCGCATCCTCGACGGCGGGGTCGTCATCTTTGACGGTGTGGCGGGGGTCGAGCCCCAGTCGGAGACGGTGTGGCGCCAGGCAGACCGCTTCGGTGTGCCGCGCATCTGCTTCGTGAACAAGATGGATCGCACGGGCGCCGACTTCGACCGCGCAGTTTCCAGCATCTCCCAGCGCCTGGGCGCCTGGCCCATCCCCGTGCAGATGCCGGTCGGCGTCGAGAGCAGCTTCTGCGGCATCGTCGACCTGGTGGAGCGACGGGCGGTCATGTACTGCGGGGAGGAGCATACCGAGCCGGGGCTCGTTGCGGAGGCCGACATGGCTTCCGACCTTCGCGCCGAAGTGGCCCGCCGTCAGGTGGACATGATCGAAGCGCTTGCCCAGGTCGACGACGAGGTCGCGGAGCGCTATCTGGATGGCAACGAGCTTCCGCCAGACCTGCTGAGGACTGCCCTGCGCCGGGCCACCCTGGCGACCAAAGCCGTCCCCGTGCTGTGTGGGACGGCCCTGCGCAACAAGGGCATTCAGCTGCTGCTCGATGCGGTAGTGGACTACTTGCCCTCTCCCCTGGACATCCCCCCTGTCTCCGGCAGGAATCCCATTACGGACGACGAGGTCCTGTGCCGCCCGGAGATCAGTGCTCCGACCTCCGCGCTGGTGTTCAAGATCACCACCGATCCCTACATGGGCCGCCTGGCCTACTTTCGCGTCTACTCGGGCGCCGTCCGGCGCGGCGAGCCCATCCTCAACGTCAATCGAGGCCAGCGGGAAAGGGTGGGGCGCCTCGTCCGTATGTACGCCGACCGGCGCGAGGAGGTGGACGAGATAGGGGCGGGCGACATCGGCGCCGTGCTGGGCCTCAAGGCGACGACAGGTGATACCCTCAGCGGCGAGGACCACCCCCTTCTTCTCGAGCGCATATCCTTCCCGGCCCCTGTCATCGAGCTTGCCATCGCGCCTCGCACCAAGGCTGACCAAGACAAGCTGGCGCTCGCCTTGCAGCGCCTGACGGAGGAGGACCCTACCCTCCAGGCGCGCCAGGATGAGCGAACTGCCCAAACGATTCTTGCCGGAATGGGAGAGCTGCACCTGGACGTGATTGTGGATCGGCTCCGCCGCGAGTTCGGCGTCCACACCACCGCCGGACGCCCCCAGGTCGCCTACTATGAGACCGTCACCCGCCCGGCCCGGGCGGAAGGCCGGCTGGTCAAGCAGACTGGGGGTCATGGGCAGTTCGCCGTGGTCGAGATAGAGATCGAGCCCCTGCCGGCCGGAGCCGGCTTCCTCTTCCAGAACAAAGTCGTGGGTGGCTCCGTGCCCCGCCAATTCGTGCCCGCCGTCGAGGCCGGCCTCCGAGAGGCGCTGGGCCGTGGCGTGCTTGCTGGGCAGCCGGTGGTGGATATCATGGCCGCCCTGGTCGACGGCAAAGCGCACGATGTCGACTCGTCGGAGCGGGCCTTCCACACCGCCGCCTCCCTCGCACTGCGCAAGGCACTCTCCCTGGCCAACCCCATCCTGCTTGAGCCGATTATGCGCGTCGAAGTGATCACGCCCGACGACTACCTTGGTGAGGTCATCGGCGATCTGAGCACCCGTTCTGCGTCGATCCTGGGCGTCGAGATGCGCACCGGTTCGGTCCAGTCCATCCGCGCCCATGTCCCGCTTGCTTCCATGTTTGGGTACGCCACCGCACTCCGCTCCCGTACGCAGGGCCGTGGCACCTTTGTCATGGAGTTTGACCACTACGCCCCTATCGCGCTCGAGACCGTGCAGGCGCGCGAAAAGACATAGTCGCCCGGTCCGCCCGCATGCCGGGCGAGGCACAAGGGGAGGTCTGAGATCATGAGCTTCTGGGATGATCTTCTTGCCAAGATCAGAAAAGCTCTGGGGATCGGCGAGCAGCCGCAGCGTACCCCCGGTTGGGATGAGAGGGTGGACATCGTTACCCTCCGGCCTCGGGTCCTGCTCATCACCTTTGACCCCTCGCTCCAGTCTCTTGGCGGTCAGCAGCTGTCCCAGGCCTTGGGCTGGCACCAGGTGGACCGGCTTGTCTCCGATTTCGTCGGCGACATTCGCGACTGCAGCGGCGACCTGGTGCAGTTCGAGGTCGTCGAGAAGATCGAGGTGGATTCCTGGCCGGCCAAGGCCGACGGTTTCCGGTATGACGAACAGAGCTACCTGGCCTGCTGGCAGAGCAAGGCCGGCTGGCACAGCCAGGACACGCTTGACTATGCCGCACTCATCGATGACTTTGGCCTCCTGCACCGGGTGGAGTCGGGAGACGTCGACGAAGTCTGGCTGTTCGGTTTCCCCTACGCCGGCTTCTACGAGTCGATCATGGTGGGCCCCGGTGCCATTTGGTGCAACGCCCCACCCATCGTCCGGAGCGATGGCCTCTCCCGCCGTTTTGTCATCATGGGCTTCAACTACGAGAGGGATACTGGCCCGATGCTGGAGAGCCTTGGACACCGCGCCGAGTCCCTGCTGAAGCATGCCTGGCGCGATTACGTCGGTGAGGCCAACCTGTGGGAGCGCTTCATTCGCCACGAGAAGGTTGCGCCCGGCCGCGCCCACTGTGGGTGGATGCACTATGCACCCAACAGCCGCTCTGACTACGACTGGGGAAACCCGGCGCCCGTCCTCTCCAGCTGCGACGACTGGCTCACCTTTCCCGCGTTCGGGGGGGTTGTGCGGCAGGTGGACTGCCGGGACTGGGGCGACGGCGACATGCGCGCCCATCACATGTGGTGGTTCCGGCACCTACCCCGAGCCGCTGGCTTCACCGGGGATGTCGCCAACAACTGGTGGCTCTATGCCGTGGATCCAAACGCCGGTCACTAGAACGCCGCGAGGAGTATCTGAGTGCCCAAGATCCTAGATGCGCCTCGCATGGCGCGCTGCATCGGCTGCGAATCCTGCATGCTTGCGTGCGCTCGCATGGTGTACCAGCGCCTTTCGCCCTACACGAGCGCCATCCAGATCCGGAGCAGCGGCGGGCTTATGGGTCGCATGGTCGCCAACATCTGCACTGCCTGCGCCGAGCCCGTCCCCTGCGTCGAGGCTTGTCCCACCGATGCGCTCACGCCGCGCGAGGGAGGCCGCGGCATGACCTACCGCAAGTCCGAGTGCATTGGCTGCCGCCAGTGCGTGGACGCCTGTCCGATCCAGGTGATCGGCTGGGACGAGCAGGAGGACAAGCCGGTAGTCTGTGTCTTCTGCGGCCAGTGTGCGCGCTTTTGCCCACACGATTGCCTCGAGCTCGTCGAGGCGGAGGTGGCCTGATGCTGAACACCGGCTATGTCCGCGTTCTGCTTGTCGACCTCGCGACGGGAGATTTCCGCACAGAAGACCGCGAGGACCTGTGGCGCGAATGCCTGGGCGGGACGGGAGTCGCGAGCTGCCTGCTCGGCGAGTCGGTACACGATGACCGGGACCCTCTGGACCCGGCCCAACCCGTCGCCTTTGCCAATGGCCCACTGACCACCATCTTCCCCGTCGTCACCAAGACAGTGGCCGCCTTTCGCTCGCCCTTGACGGGCGAGTACGGCGAGAGTCATGCCGGCGGTCGTTTTGCCTCGGCGCTGCGCTATGCCGGCTACGACGCACTTCTCCTAACCGGTGCTGCAAAGCAGCTTAGCTACCTCGTCATACACGACGATCGCGTGGAGCTCCGGACGGCGGCTGCCCTGCGCGGCATGGATACAATCGAGACCGGTAGGGTAATCCGGGACCTCGTCGAGGGCGCGGGGCACCGCTCTATCCTCCGAATTGGGCCGGCCGGCGAGTCGCGCATACGCTTCGCCAACGCCAATGTCGACACCTTCCGCCACTTTGGCCGCCTCGGCCTGGGTGCCGTGTTGGGCAGCAAGAACCTGAAAGCCATTGCCGTGACTGGCCAGAAGCCATTCACCATGCCTGCCGGCAGTAGAGCCTACAAAGCGCTCTATGCCGAGGTCTATGACCGGGTGCTCCACACCGACGTCATGAAAAAGTACCACGAGCTGGGCACCCCAGTCAACATCCTCCCTCTCAATGAGATGGGCGCGCTGCCGACCTACAACGTCCGCCAGGGCTACTTCGGGGAGGCCGGCGAGATCAGTGGCGAGGCTTTTGCAGAGGGGGAGCTCATCACCAAGCGGGCGTGCACCGGCTGCCAAATCGGCTGCATCCATGTGGCCCTCTATCGCCGGCCCTTTGCTCCCGGCTGGGAGTACGAGTCCACCATGGTCGCCTACGACCACGAGCTGGTATACGCGGCAGGCTCTCTCCTGGGCATCGGCAACCGGCCTGGCGTACTTCGCCTGATCGAAGAGATCGACAGGGCGGGCATGGACGTCATCTCGTGCGGCACTGCCCTGGCTTGGGCAACCGAAGCCATGGAACGGGGTACCGTCGGCCCCGATCAGTTCGCTGGGCTTGACCTGCGCTGGGGGGACGTCGAACGCTACTCGCGCGCAGTGGCCTTGATAGCAGCCGGCAGGTCGGAGCTGGGGCAGTGGCTGAGCCAGGGGGAAGTGGCAGCCGCGCGCCACTACGGGGGCGACGGCTATGTGGCGGCTGCCGGCGGTCAGGGCATTGCCGGCTACTGGACGGGCTATGCCCACGTGCTGGGCCATCTCCTGGGGGCACGGCATTCCCACCTCGACAACGGCGGCTATGCCATAGATCAGAAGCTGGAGCCCTATACGGACGAGGCCATCGTCGATCGGCTCATCGAGGACGAAGCAGAGCGTATCGTGCAAACCAGCATGTCCATCTGCCTCTTCGCGCGCGGTGTCTACGACCTTGGCACGATCAGCCAAGCGCTGGCGAGCATCGGAATGGAGCACAGTGTCGACGACCTGCGGGCGATAGGACAGCGCATCTACTGGGAGCGCATCCGCCTGCGGGAGAGGCTAGGCTTCAAGGCTCGGCTGGAGGATCTCCCCCACCGCTTCTTCGAGACGCCTACGCCCCGGGGGCAACTCCAACCTGAACGGATGGCGCGACTGCTGCAGATCTACCAGGCGCGCCGGGCTGCCGTACTTGGCTGACCCTTCAGGGGTTACCCCTCCTGCTTCTCTTCTTCCGCGGAGGGTTCCTTTTCCTGGGGCTCAGTCGGCCCGGCGACGGCCGGGTCTTCCTCCTCGTCTTCCTTCTCCCACCCGATAATCCATACGCACAGCCCGGCCACGAGGATGGTCGCGACGATCAGAGTGGCCCACTGCTCCGGCTGCAGCCCGACATTCCTGGCAGACCAGACAAGGATGACCACCATGCCCACAGCCAAGACTGCCCAGGCGCTGAGCCTCGGATGGCGCGAAATCCAAGCCTTGAAGGACATGCTTTCCCTCCTAGAGGTGCAGCTCCAAGAAGACCTCGTCGTGATAGACACCGTCGATCTTGGTCTGGCGCCGGAGTGTCCCGCGCTCCTCGAACCCCAGGCTGCGATAGTAGGTCAGGCCCAGGGGGTTGTCGGCGAGCACGAAGATGACCACCTTCTCGTAACCCTGCGCCCGCACGAATGCCAGGCTTGCCTCAGCCAGCCTCTGCCCAAGGCCGCACCCGCGGTAATCCGCCAGGATGAAGGTGCCGAGCTCGGCGACATGATCCATGTTTGACGGGTAGCCCACGAAAGGCGCAATCGATTGTAGCCCCAAGATCCGCCCCGCTGACTCGGCAACGAAAACCTCACTGCGCGGCCCAAGCCCGTCAAGATAGGCTTGCTCCACCTCAGCCGTCCAGTGGCCGGCCATGGCCGTGTACCGCCTCTCCGCGATGACGCTGTTCAGTACGGCAGCAATCCCTGCCGCATCGTCCGGGTCGCCTCGCCGGGCAGGGCGGATGGAGGCCGACTGTGCCAGAAACTGGGTCCAGGCCGCCTTCACCTTCCGGCCCAGCGCCTCGACATTGCCGTCGTTCTCGAGGACCCGGTCGGCCCGTGCCGCCTTCTCCTCCTGGGGGGACTGCGCGTCCACTCGCAGCGCGGCCTCTTCCCGTGTCAGCCCGCGTGTCTGCACGAGGCGCGCAATCTGCACCTCGCGGGGCGCAGTCACGACCCACAGTTCGTCGTAGCCAAGGCGCATGCCGGCTTCTATGAGCTTGATGGCCTCGACGACCACCACCCCGTCGCTCCGCGCAATCCGCCGGTTCACCTCGGCGACCACGGCCGGATGGACGATGCGCTCCAGCTCTTCCAGGGCGTCCCGGTCGCGGAATACCATCGCCCCCAGCTGGGCACGGTCGATCTGCCCGTTGGGCCCCACTACCTGCGGTCCAAAGGTGCTGACGATGGCTTCGAAGGCGGGCCTTCCGGCTTCTGTCACCTCGTGAGATATCACGTCGGCGTCGATGACATGCGCCCCCAACGCCGCCAGGACTCGGCATACCTCACTCTTGCCCGTGGCAATATTCCCGGTGAGGCCGATCACAAGAGGCCGCCTCATGCCGCCAGCTCCTCCCAGAGGTTCAGCTGTTGGTGCAGGTGGCTCTCCAACTGCCCATACCGGCTGCTCAAATCGTTGAGCTGCTGTACCAGGCCCGCCTCGCTCGCCGCCGCTATCTCGGTCTGCAGGCGGCCCATCTCCTCCTCCAGGCGATGTATCTCTATCTCAAGCTCCCCGACGCGCTGCTGTCGGGCCTCTACCTCACGCCGAACACGCTGCTCGTCGCGCTTCGCCTGGCGCTGTTCCTCGGTCCGCTTCTCCTTGGCAAGGCGCTCAGGCGCCTTCTCTGCTTGCGCAGCCCGAGCTACCACGTATTGGCTCCAGGGGCCCTTGAAGACGGAGAGGCCCCGCCCGCCTGGCTCAATCATCCAGAGCTGCGTCGCCAGCCGGTCTACCAGGTAGCGGTCGTGCGTCACCAGCAGAATCGTGCCTGAGAATTCGTCCAGCACCGACTCCAGCACCTCTTGACTGTCCAAGTCCAGGTGGTTGGTGGGCTCGTCGAGCAGCAGCAGGTTGGCGCGCTGCAGGACCAGCCTGGCAAGGGCCACCCGGCTTCGCTCGCCGCCCGAGAGGATGCCGACCGGCTTGAACACATCATCGCCCGTGAACAGAAAGCGTGCCAGGAAGTTGCGCGCTTCTCCCAGCGGTAGGTCCTTGACCTCCAATACCTCGTCGAGCACGCTTCTTTCCGGGTCTAGCTCGCTGTGGACCTGAGAGAAGTAGCCGATCCGGAGGCTTGCGCCCAGCCGCATATGGCCGGAGAGGGGTTCGACCTGCCCCAGGAGAGTCTTGAGCAATGTTGTCTTGCCCGAGCCGTTTGGCCCCAGGAGCGCCACACACTCCCCTCGCCGCAGGTCCAGGTTGGGGCAGCGGAAGAGGGGAGCGCTGCGCCTATACCCCACCACCAGGTCCTGGCTCCAGATCACCTTGTCGCCACTGCGCAGGGGCGCCTGAAAGCGCAGCTTGATCGAGTGTTCCTGCCTGGGACGGTCGATGGCCTCCTCTTCCTTGAATCGCTCCAGCCGCTTCAGCCGGCCCTGAGCCTGTCGCGTGAGTTGCCCAGCCATGAACCGCCGGATATACTCCTCTTCCTTTGCGATCACTTCCTGCTGGGCGCGGTACTCCTTCAGACGGCGCTCGTAGCGCGCTGCGCGCTGCTGGACGTAGTGGCTGTAGTTGCCCGAGTACACCTCCACCTGCCCAAATGCAAGCTCCCAGACCTTGTGAACCACGTGGTCCATGAAGTACCGGTCGTGGGCCACCAGGATCACCGTGCCGTCCCAGCTATTCAGATACTCCTCAAGCCACTCGATGGCCTGCAAATCAAGGTGGTTGGTCGGCTCGTCCAGGAGCAGCAAGTCCGGCGACTCGAGCAGCAGCCGTGCGAGAAAGGCCCTTGTCTGCTGGCCCCCGCTCAAGTGGGACAGGGGTATGTCGTGCTCCTCAGGCGGAAAGCCTAGCCCCATGAGGACATGCCGGGTCCGGTCCTGGTAGGAGTATCCCCCCAACTGCTCAAAGCGCTCGCGCAGCGGCGCATACGCTTCCAATGCCTGCTGCTCCCGGGCCGGGTCGGCCATCTCGGTCTCCAGGTCGTGAAGCCGGGCCTCCAGTGCCCGGAGCGGTTCAAAGGCGGCCATCATCTCCTGCCACAGGGTCCCGGACCCCTCCAGCCGGGCTTCCTGCGGCAGGGTCCCGATTCGCAGTCCCTTGGCACGGTGGACGGCCCCCGATGTCGGCGACTCCAGTCCCGCCAGGATGCGCAGCAGGGTCGTTTTGCCACTGCCGTTTCGCCCCACCAGGGCAATCCGGTCTCCCCGCGCGACGCTGCACGAAATGTCCCAGAAGATGTCATTGGGATCGAACGACTTGGCGACTCGCTCCGCGACTAGGATGGACATCGATGGCTCTCGTGCCGGCCATTATATCAGAACGAACACCGCAGACCAATTCCCTTCCAACCTCGTGCCCTACCGTCGATTTCGTCGAGATCTGTCATTCCCAACTCGAGGCCTCGCTATCCCCCAAAAGGCCCGAAGTTGCTTCTTGCCGTCCTTCCGGGGGCGTGATAGAATCCGAGAGCCAACCAGTGCGTGCCGTGGGCGGCCCTGATCGGTTGCCGGTTTGCGTTCGGGGTGTGTCATGGGTAGTGGAGACAAACCAAAAGTGCAGTTGACCCAAGAAGTGGAAGAGCTGCGGCGGCGAGTCGCCGAGCTGGAATCGGCCGGCGCCGTCTCACCGGCAGAACGGCTCGCCATGGAGCAGCGCCAGCGCCTCGATTTGGTGGCCGCGCACCGGGCCAGCCAGCACATGCAGCAGCTACGGCATCCAGCGGAGCTGGCTCAGGACATCGTCGCTGTCCTGGGCGAGACCCTCGCCTACGAGTACGGCGCCGTCCTCCTCATTGAGGAAGGCACGGACCGGCTGCTGCCCTATGCCGTGTCCGACCATGGCCCGGGACCCGACTTTGTGGCGGGAGGCAAAGCCGATGCGACATCGCACGAACCCCAGGTGGGCAAGGGCATCACGGGCTGGGTAGCCCAGCACGGCCAGAGCCTGCGCGTGGGTGATGTCCGAAAGGACTCGCGCTACTATGCCGTTCGCGCCGATACCCTCTCCGAGCTGTGCGTGCCCATGCGCATCGGCGAGCAGGTGCTGGGTGTGATCACAGTCCAAACGCCCCGGCTTGATGCCTACACCGAGGCCGATCAACGCGTCCTGGAGATCGTGGCCGCCCAGGTGGCCGTCGCCCTTCAGAATGCGCGCCTCTTCGAGCAGCTTCAGCAGCAGACGCACGCGCTTGAGCAGCGGGTCGCAGAGCGTACCGCTGAGCTGACCTCTGCCAATGCGCAGCTGCGCTGGGAGATGGCCGAGCGCGAGCGGGCGGAAGTTCAAGTCCAGCATCGGCTGAGGGAAGCAACGCTGCAGTATCGGGTTTCGACTCTCGTTGCCGGGGCGGGAGACATCTCAGCTGCCCTGCAGGTGGTGTGTGCCGAGCTCGCCCAGTTCCTGGGAGTACCGCAGGCTGGGTTTGCCAGCCTGAACCCGGAACAGACGGCAGCCGAGGTGGTCGCCGACTATCACCCTCCTGGCACAACGGGCGCGCTGGGCGCTGTCATTCCCGTCGCCGATAACCCTTCGATGATCTACGTCATGGAGCACAAGGTCCCCCTCTCTGTGAGCGATGCACAGGCCGATCCGCGCCTCTCCCCGGTACACGACTTGATGCGCGAGCGGAATGTCCGATCCATCCTGATCGTGCCGGTGGTTGCCGGGGGAGTGATCATAGGGACACTCGGCTTCGATGCCTTTGAGAGCCACGAGTTCTCCGCAGGCGACATCGATCTCGTCCAGCTCGTGGCCAACCAGGCCGGCCAGCTTCTGATGCGCAAGCGGGCGGAGGCCGAGCTGGAGCGGCGCGCGCGGGAGATGGGCGCCCTCTACCAGATTTCGCTCGAGATCAATTCGCAGCCCGACCAGCAGAGGCTTCTGGAAGCCATTGTGCACAGCGCCGCCGACCTGATGGGAGTCCACCTGGGGGGTATCTACCTGATCCAGGCCGATGGGCAGACCCTCGAGCTAGCCGCTGGCCATCGGATGGCGATCGTGCCGACCGAGCCGAAACTGCGAATGGGCGAGGGGCTGGTTGGCCGCGCCGCCCAATCCGGCAGGCCGCTGATGGTCCCGGATTACCAGGCCTGGGAGGGCAAGGCCACCGCCTATCCAGGTATCCCTTTCCGCCAGACCCTGGCCGTGCCTCTCAAGGTGCGGGACCAGGTCATCGGCGTGCTGATTCTGTCGGACGATGAGGCAGTGGGGCTGTTCGACGACGACCAGCTCCGCCTGGCCCGGCTCTTCGCCGACCAGGCGGCCACGGCTATCGAAAAGGCGCGGCTTCTGGAAGCAGAGCGGGCCGCTCGTGCGCAGACGGAGGTGCTGCGTGAGGCCGCACAAGCGATGGGCGCCAGCCTCGAAGTCGAAGAAATCCTGCGCCTGATCCTTGCCCAGCTGCGCAGGGTCCTGGTGTACGATACGGCCTCTGTGCTGGTCCTGCGCGGCGAAGATGTGCCTGACCTTGTTGCGGCTGCCGGCTACGAGGACGGCGGGTCTGTCAGCCGCGCGGCCGGCCGCATGCTGCACCAAAGCCCCATCCTGCACAGGATGGCCCACGATCTCCGGCCGGTGATCTGCTCCGATGTCCGGGAACTCGACGGGTGGATTTGGGTGCCCGGTGCGGAGCACGTCCGCTCCTGGATGTGCGTCCCCCTCGCGGCGCACGGCCGGCTGATCGGGGTCCTCCAGGTCGACCACGCGAATACCGGCTTCTTCGGAGAGGCTGAGCTGCAGGTCGTCCAGGCCCTGGGCCAGCATGCGGCCCAGGCTCTGGAACATGCACAGCTCTTCGAAGAAACCAGGCGGCTAAAGGCATTCAATGAATCGATTGTACAGGGGGTCGCCGAGGGGATCCTGATCGAAGATGCCCAGGGTGCAATCACATTCGTCAATCCCGCCATGGAAGCGATGCTGGGCTATGACTCCCAGGACCTCCTGGGCCGGCCCTGGAGGTTCATTGTCCCCGAGGATCAGATTGACCCGGTCAGCAGCCGGACGGAGCGGCGCGCACAGGGGATCGGGGGGCGCTACGAAACCGTGCTCTTGGCCAAGGGTGGCAGGCGGGTCCCCGTGGTCGTGGCGGCTCAGCCGGTCTTTGACGGCGACCGCTTCTCTGGGGTCCTCTCTGCCTTCACGGATATCACCGAACGGGTCCGTGCCGAGCGCGAGCTCCATGAGCGCCGCCATTACCTCGAGGCTGTCCTTGCCTCGGCTCCCGATGCGATCGTTACAGCCGACGCGTCTCTACGGCTCGTGGAATGGAACTCGGGTGCGGAGCAACTTTTTGGCTACACGCGCCAAGAGGTGATTGGCCGGAACCTGGACGATCTCATCACCAACCCCGCTACGTATGGAGAGGCGGCCGCACTGAGCGAGCTCGTCCGGGGCGGCATGGGAGTGCCTCCCACGGAGTTGGTCCGCTATCGCAAGGATGGGTCGCCCGTCGACGTGCTGCTCGCCGTATCCTCAATCCAGGTGGATGGGGAGTGCATTGGGCAGGTCGGCGTATACACCGACATGGGCCAGCGCAAGCAGGCGGAGCGAGCGCTGCGCCGGGCGAACCACGGGCTCCATCTGCTCAGCCGGTCCAATGAGGCGCTCTCACGCGCGAGGGACGAGTCTGAGTTGCTCCACCAGGTGTGCGCCGCAGCGGTGGATGTGGGCGGATATCGGCTGGCATGGGTGGGCGCGGCGGTCGATGATGATCGTGGAAGGGTCGTGCGACCGGTGGCCCAGGCGGGCTACGAGGAAGGGTATCTCGACGCACTCCTCATCCGCTGGGATGACTCCGAATTGGGGCGTGGGCCCAGCGGGACCGCCATCCGCACCGGCAAGCCCGCAATCGCCAGGAACATGCTCACCGATCCGGCCTTCGCCCCATGGCGTGAGCAGGCAACGGCCAGGGGCTATGCCTCTTCCGTTGCCCTGCCTCTCATAGTAGAGGGCCACGTCTTCGGTGCACTGAACATCTACGCCTCCGAGCCAGATGCCTTCGATGCCGAAGAGGTCGAGCTGCTCACCGAGCTGGCAGACAACCTGGCCTATGGGATCACGGCGCTCCACACGCGCGCGGAGCGCCAGCGGGCTGAGGAGGTCCTGCGAGGCTACGCCGACCGGCTGGAGACACTGCACCAGATCGACCGTGAAATCGTGGAGGCCCAGTCGCCTGAGGCGATTGCCCAGGCCACGCTGGACCGCGTCGGGCAGCTCGTGCCATGCCGGCGCGCCCGAATCGTCTATTCTGGCGCGGATGCTGCGTCCACCGTGATCCACGCCACGCAGCGCAACCCCGGCGATGAGAGGGAATATCCTCCGCATGGCGTGCAAGTCCCGGTCGGCGAGGCTCTGACCGCAATAAGCATTCCCCTTGTGGCACAAGGGGAACAGATCGGCGTGCTGGAAATGGAATCATGTGAGGGCCAAGGCTTCACTTCTGAATTGGTCGAGGCCGTCCACGAGGTTGCCACCCCCTTGGCGATCGCGATCCAAAACGCCCGGCTTCACGAGCGGCTCCGGCAGCGTGCCGGCAGCCTGGAGGAAACCGTGGCCCAGCGCACGCGTGAGCTCAAGGTCGAGCGCGATCGTACCCAGGCAATCCTCGAATCCCTGGGAGAGGCTGTCATCGTGTCCGACGTGTCAGGCTCCGTCCTCTACACGAACCCTGCTGCCGCCGCTCTCACACGATTCGCAGGCGAGGAGATGCTTGGGCGGGACTGGTGGGCGCTGCAGGGCGACGAGCGCTCCTCGGGAGCCCATGCCCAGGCACAAGCCGCGCTCCGCGAGCGCCTGACCTGGCGCGGGGAGATCACCTGCCGGCGCAGGGACGGAAGTGTCTACGACGCTGAAGTAACGGTCGCTCCGATTCCCTCCCCTGACGATCCAAGCCGTCTTATCGGTTCCGTCTGGGTCCAGCGCGACATCTCCCCCCTAAAGGAAGCCGAGCGCATCAAGGACCAGTTCGTCTCCAATGTCTCGCACGAGCTGCGTACCCCGCTCTCTGTCTTGACCTTGGCCGTAGGCAACCTGGACCGGCTCTATGATCGTCTGGATGACGGCAAGCGGAGGGGAATCGTTCGGTCGATGCGCGAGCAAATCGGCCTGCTGAACGATCTGGTCGGCGACGTTCTGGAAATGTCCCGCATCGACAGCCGCAGTATTTCCACGGAGCGCCGCGCGGTCGACCTGGCCCAGCTGGTGCGCGAGGAGGTGGACAAGCAGGGACCCCTCGCCTGGGCCAGGCGCCAAGTGCTGCGCGTGAATGGACCGGAGAGACTCGTCGTACAAGGGAATTCGGGCCAGCTTCGGCAGGTGATCCGCAACCTGGTGGACAATGCGATCAAGTTCACTCCGGACGGGGGACGGATCACCTGCGAGTGCGAGGTACAGGTCGGACCGCCCCCCAGCACTGGCTTCACCTCCCATCAGCATCTGGTCGAAGGACGGGACCCCGGCCGGTGGGCCGTCCTGCGTGTCATCGATACCGGCGTCGGCATCGAGCAGAACGACATCACCCGTATCTTCGAGCGTTTCTACCGTGTCAGTACGCAGGGGAACATCCCAGGCACCGGCCTTGGGCTGCCCATTGCGCAGGAGCTGGTCGAGCTGAGCGGCGGTCACCTGACCGTTTCCTCAACCCCGGGCGAGGGCTCGGTGTTTTCCGTCTTCTGGCCACTGGAGGAGGGTGCCTATGAAGTCGAATGCCACGATCTTGATAGTTGACGATCACGCTGCCGTGCTCGAATCAATGGCGATGACCTTGGAAGCGGAGGGCTACCAGGTGCTGACTGCCGTGGATGGCGTGCAAGCCCTTACCCTGTTGGAAAGCCAACCCGTTGACTTGATCTTGGCCGACATCGCCATGCCTCGCATGAACGGGTATCAGCTCCTGGAGAGGGCCCGCGCGAACCCGGCCTGGGTGGCGATCCCCTTTCTGTTCCTGACCGCGCGCGCCATGGACAGCGATGTCCGCTACGGTAAGGAGCTGGGTGCCGATGATTACCTGACAAAGCCGATCGAGCCGGAGGATGTCGTCGCCGCGGTGCAGGGCAGGTTGCTGCGGGTCCGCCAACTCGAGGGCGCGACCGCCGCGCAGGGCCGCACTGCCGGGCGCGAGGGCCAGGTGCTCGTTCTCGGACGTCTCCGGATCGATGCCTCCCAGCACCGCGTCTGGATGGACGACCACCCGGTACGGCTGTCCGCACGCGAATTCACGGTGCTGGACTACCTGGCACGGCAGTCCGGGCAGGTGGTCACTCCTGAGGATCTCATCCGCGTAACGCACGGGCTGGACACCAACCGCGTGGAAGCAGGAACCTTGCTGCGGCCTCTTGTCCGGTCGGTGCGCCGCAAGCTTGGCTACTCCGTGGGGGAGCTCGGCTGCATCGAGACCGTTCGCGGAGTGGGCTACCTGCTGAATCCGGTCTGAGGCGCGCCGCCAAAGCGGGCATCGCGCTCCAGGGTCAGCCGTAGGCCCACGTCCAGGCTGGTGGATGGGCTCCACCCCAGCAGCCTCTGCGCCAGGGTCACGTCTGCCACCAGGCGGGTCACGCCTCTGCCCTGCGCTCGGTTGTAGAGGACGTTGGCCTTCCGCCCAGTCGCGCGCACGATTCGGCCGGCAAGGTCCTGGATGCTTGTCTCTTGCCCGGAGCCGATGTTGATCACTGCCCGATTCACCTCGCTCGCGGTGACCGCTGTGACCAGCGCGTCGACGACGTCGTCCACGTAGACGAAATCGCGTGTCTGTGTGCCATCGCCAAAGATCACGAGCGACCCCCCCGTCAAGGCCTGCTTCAGGAGGTGGGGGATGACGGGCGGATAGCTGGGCGGCAAGTCTTGCCCCGGGCCATACGCGTTAAAGACGCGCAGTGAGACCGTCTCGATCCCGTTCAGTTGCCCAAGAGTGGACACGTAGTATTCCGCCGCCAGCTTGCTGACGCCGTAGGGGGAGTTGGGGTTGGGAGGCTGGCTCTCCGAGATCGGCTGCTCGGTCTGCTCTCCATACAGCGCAGCCGATGAAGTGAGCACCACACGCTTAACCCCCGTGTCTCGCACGGCCTCCATGAGGGCGACCGTGCCGCCCACATTGCAGTCGTTGTAGTCGCCGGGATAATAGATCGACTCGGGCACACGGACACGCGCAGCCAGGTGATAGACGCAGTCCACTCCCTGGAGCATGGTCCACAACTTGGGGACATCCTTGACTTCCCCGCGCGTGAAGAGCACGCGGGGGTCGAGGCGCCTTGGATCGCCGGTGGATAGGTCGTCCAGCACCAACACGGTATGCCCGCCACCCGGCCCCACCAACCGGTTGGCCAAAGCTGCACCAAGGAATCCCGCACCACCTGTGATCAGGATGCGCATCCGCCTCTCCTCAACGACAAGCTCTGCTCTCCGGCATCTCTGCCGCCAACCACCGGAATCCGCCCAACGATCGAAAGCCTGCTCCCCTGAGCGCTGCCTGCATAGCAGCATCTCGCTCATACACCACGGCGCTGATCTCGTCCAGGCCGGCCACAAGGGCAAGGTCAACCGCACGATCGACCAGCGCCCCACGCGCGCCCGCTGAGGTGGCCTGCAGCGATTCGATCCATATCCCCCGGTACAGGAGGGTCTCGACCTCGACCAATTCGGCGTAGCCGGAGATCAGGATCTCACCCTCGCCCGTCTCCTTTTCCGCGACCAGCAAGGTGGGCCCTCGCCCTCCCGGCTGTCCGCCGCAGGCAGGGGTGCTCCAGTCAACGGCGCCCCCGGGCAGGGCAAGAATCTCCTGGACCGGCCGCCCGGCCAGATACCCCGCTATCTCGCCTGGGCCGCTGGCTTCCCTCACACTGCCGCCCCACCTCGCCCGCTGCCGGCGACCCCCTTCACCCGGGCGAAGGATAAGCAGCTCCCGCCCACCGGGCATTACCCTGAATCCTGCCCTCAGAAAGGCCTGCTGCGAGGCGTTGTTGTCGTCGGCCACAAGCGCACGCCCCCTCTGACATGTCCCGGCTCCAAAGGCCATCGTCTCGGCAATCAGGCGATGGCCCAGGCGGCGCCCCCTCCACTCTGGGTGCACTGCAAGCAGGTCGACCTCCCACCACGCTCTGTGGAGCCCGTGCACCGGAAACCCGATGACAAATCCGGCGATCTGCTCCCCATCGGAGGCCAACCATGCCCGCTGCCAGCCCTCTGACAGCATGGCCTGAACCTCCGCCGCACTATAGGGCGACTCGTCGAACGTGGCCTTCTCGACGGCCAGCAGCCCTTCCGCATCCGCCAGCGAGCCGTCGAAAGGCCGGATGGTCAGGGGCGACTCTCTTGCAAACTCTGTCTCCGCCATCTTGCCTTCCAGTATATCCGCAAACCATCCCGCTGCCAAACCTGTTTGCCGCACTCCTCCAGGGATGGTACAATCCGCACCACTTCACGAAGAGGAGGCAGCAGCGGCCACCCGAGCCGCTCCCAAGTATGAAGCGAACCCTCTTGTTGCTTACAGTCTTTATCGGTGGGATGGTCAGCCTCGGCACCGAGATGGCGGCCTCGCGGCTCCTTGACCCTTACTTCGGCAACTCCCTGATCATCTGGGCGGTGCTCATCGGCTTGGTGTTGGCCTACCTTACCATAGGCTACTACGTCGGCGGCAAATGGGCCGACAAGAAGCCCAGCTATGGGGTGCTCTTCCAGATCACGGCCTGGGCCGCTTTCCTGATCGGGCTTGTGCCTTTCCTGGCGCGGCCCGTTCTCCTCTGGTCGGTGCGCGGATTCTCAGAGTACAGTGCAGGCATCCTGGCAGGTTCCCTCCTGGGTGTCGTCGCCCTTTTCGCTGTGCCGGTGACGCTGCTGGGCTGCGTCTCGCCCTTTGCCATCCGGTTGAGCCTGCAGGGGGAGAGGGTCGAGTCGGCCGGCAGAATCTCCGGGGCGCTCTATGCCCTCTCCACGGTGGGCAGCATCCTCGGGACCTTTCTGCCCGTCCTGCTGCTGATCCCCAACATCGGAACGCGCAACACTTTCTTCACCTTCTCCTTTGCCCTGCTGGCAATCTCCCTGGTAGGGCTCTTCTGGACCCTCAGGGCCCGTGCCCTGCCCTACCTCCTCATGCCTGTCGTGCTCGTGATCCTGATCCTTGCTTTGCCGGGCGGCGTGGTCAAGCCGACCACCTCGGGTGAGTTGCTCTACGAGACCGAGTCGTCCTACAACTACATCCAGGTGGTCCGGTACGGGGATGAGGTGTGGCTCCGGCTGGGCGAAGGGGAGGGGGTGCATTCCATCTACAAACCCGGTTCGGTCCTGGTAGGGGGCGTCTGGGACTACTTCCTGATCGCGCCCTACTTCAACAACCCGCCCTTTACCGCCGGTCAGGTGGGGAGCATGGCTGTCATCGGCTCGGCTGCCGGCACGGAGGCCAAGCAGTACACTGCAGTCTACGGTCCGATCCCGATCGACGGAGCCGAGATCGACCCCGAGATCATCCAGGTGGGCCACGACTACTTCGACATGAACGAGCCCAACTTCAGCGCTGTGGCCCAGGATGGCCGCTACTTCCTGGCCAACAGCAAGCGCAAGTACGATGTGATCGCCATCGACGCCTATCGCCCGCCCTACATTCCCTTCCACCTAACGACGCAAGAGTTCTTCGGACAGGTGCGCGACCACTTGACGGAGAAGGGGGTCGTGGCGATCAATGCAGGCCGTACCCTGACCGACTGGAGCTTGGTCAATGCCCTGGCCTCCACTCTGGGTGCGGTCTTTCCCAACGTCTACACCGTCGATCTGGCTCAACCGGGCCAGGACCTGATCAATGTCCTGGTGGTAGCCACCAACCAACCGACCAGCCTTGCGAACCTGGCGGCCAATGCTGCCCTACTGGAGCATCCCATCCTGCAGCAGGTCGCCGCAGATGCCGTTGCGCACGCGGTCGAGTTCACCGAGCCTACCATCGTCTTCACGGACGACAAGGCACCCGTCGAGCAGGTAGTTCACGGCCTGATCCTCAGTTTCGTGCTTGGGGAATAGAGCCGCTACCGCAAAGGCTCAAGATCGGCCGCTGGCAAATGCCAGCGTGCTGCGCCAGGGGATGGTCTGTCCCCCGAGCTGCTGTTGGAAGAGCGCCCGGATCGCCACCATCTCCTCGGGCGCAATCTGGCGCAGCAGGCGCTGCGCGTAGGAGGGGCGCTTTCCTTCCTGGGACGGCGAGAACCATCGCTCGAAGGCAGCCTGGCCGATCAGCGTCTCCGTAATCTGCGCCTCAGTCTCCACTGAGACTTCGCCCAACCCCACGATCCTCAGCATTCGCTCCAGGTCGTGCTCGTCCCAGTTGACCAGGGGATCGTCCTCTGCGTAGATTTCTTCCTCCGCTTCGACGACGCGCGCCCTGAGATCGTCACCGAGAACCGACAGGTCCACCAGCTCATGAAGGCGCTGCGTCGCCTGGACGACCGTCTCCACCAAGCTCAATCGCCCTCCGGCACGCAAGAGCCCACTCGCCAGCTGGAGGGCACCCTCTTTGTCGACCAACACCCCCACGGCGTTCCGCCCGACGATCGCGTCAAAGCGCATGGCAGCCTCTCCGCGCAGGGCCAGCAGCTCCGGCAGCTCCTCCAGCCCGCCCACGAGCACGACCGGCCGCCGTAGCTCCGGAAGGCGCTCCGCCTGCTGGCGCAGACCCTCCCCGGCCGGCCGGTCCTGGGCCAGCGCCCAGGTTCCGCCCTCCGGAGACCGGCGGAGGACTTCCCACGTGAGCAGCCCGGAGCCGGCATTGAGGTCCAGCACGACATGGTGCCGCTGCAGCCGGGCAGCGTCGAGGACACGGTCGCGCACCCGGCCCATCCGCTCCCCAGCGTTTCCGATGGCGCGCTGTAGCCAGCGATCGTGGGCGCGGTCGCCGGCCGCATAGGTCAGCACCTCCAGCGGTCGCTCACTCTCCACCATCGCAGCCAGCTGCGCCTCGCGCCGCCGGGCCACCTGCTCGGCGATGCTCCGCTCGTGCCCCTGGTCGCTCGGCTCGTAGAAAACCCGGCCCTGCACTATGTCGGGTAGGTACTGCTGCGCCACCCAGTGATCTCGGTAGGCATGCGGATAGACGTACCCCTTCCCATGCCCAAAGCCCTCTGTGTCGCGGCTGGCATCCTTCAGGTGCGACGGTACCTCTCCCTGGCGCTCCTTCTCTACCTGCTGGAGCGCATCAAAGTAGCCCAACGCCGAGTTGGACTTGGGCGCGGTAGCTAGGTAAAGGGCGGCCTCCGCCAGGTGGAACTGCCCCTCGGGCAGCCCGATCCGGTCGAACGCCTCGGCGCATGTGAGCACCACGCGCACGGCGTTGGGATCGGCCAGGCCAACGTCCTCCCCTGCGAGGATGAGCATACGCCGGAAAATGAAGCGCGGGTCCTCCCCGGCATACACCATCTTGGCCATCCAGTAGAGCGCCGCGTCGGGATCTGACCCGCGCAGCGACTTGATGAAGGCACTGATGGTGTCGTAGTGATAGTCGCCGTCCTTGTCGTAGAGCACGGCTCGCCGCTGAATCGACTCCTCGGCGACGGCCATGTCCACGAGGACAATCCCCTCGTCGTCCGGCGGGGTGGTCTCAACCGCCAGCTCAAGCGCGTTCAGCACCCCGCGCGCGTCGCCGTTGGCTACGTTGACCAGGTGCCTCAGCGCATCCTCACCGACGCGCACCTTCAGCCGGCCGTAGCCACGCTCCGGGTCGGCCAGGGCCTGGCGGGCGATGGACGTCAGATCCGCCTCCGTGAGTGTCCGGAATTGGAACACGCGGCTCCGGCTCACGAGCGGCCGGTTCACGCTGAAGTAGGGGTTCTCTGTTGTCGCACCGACCAGGATGACGGCCCCGTTTTCCACCCACGGCAGCAGCGCATCCTGCTGTGCCTTGTTCCACCGGTGCACCTCGTCCACGAAGAGAATGGTGCGCTGCCCGTGCAGGGCGCGCCGCTTCTGCGCCTCCTCCGTCACGCGCCGGATGTCGGCCACGCCGGCCAGTACGGCGTTCAGCGTCTCAAAGTGGCTGCTGGTGGTGTGGGCAATCACCATCGCCAAAGTGGTCTTACCCGTGCCGGGCGGCCCGTAAAAGATCACGGATGACAGCTGGTCGGCCTGGATGGCACGCCGGAGAAGCCGTCCCGGGCCGACGATGTGCTCCTGACCGGCGAACTCGTCCAGTGTCCGCGGACGCATGCGCGCTGCCAGGGGGGCCTCGCGCTCGATCTGCTCCCTGCGGGCGTGGTCAAAGAGGTCCACGCTGGCATTGTACCGGAAGAAGGGGCGTTGGTCAACCACAGGCCCCGCTATCCCTTGGCGTGTGATTGTCCCTGCCGCGGCTTTGCCGCTCTGCCAAAACGTATGCTACAATGCCGCTGCCTGTCACTGCTTTGGCGCGATTTCTGGAGGTCACCGACATGTCTTCCCATTCGCACACACCCTTGACCCTCATGGCCGTGTTTGCCCACCCTGACGACGAATCGTTCGGCATCGGCGGCACCATGGCTCGCTATGGGGCCGATCCGGGCGTTCGCGTCGTGTTGGCCTGTGCCACGCGCGGAGAAGCCGGCGAGATCAGCGATCCGAGCCTGGCCACGCCAGAGCGCCTGGGCGAAGTGCGCGAGCAGGAGCTGCGCTGCGCCTGTGGCCTCTTCGGCGTAAAAGCCCTCCACTTCCTCGGCTATCGTGACTCCGGCATGGCCGGCACGCCCGAGAACCACGACCCGCGTGCCCTGGCTATGGCCGAGGCCGGGGAAGCAGTCGGCCGCATCGTTGCGCTTATCCGCCGTGAGCGGCCGGACGTCGTGGTCACTCATGACGAGACCGGGGGCTACGGCCACCCCGACCACATCGCCGTCCACCACCACACCAAAGCCGCCGTCGCCGCAGCCGGCGACCCGGCCTGCTATCCTGAGCAGCTCGCAGCCGGGCTTCAGCCCCACCGCCCAGCCAAGCTCTACTACACCGCCATCCCGCGTCGCTACTTCCGGGCGGTCGTCGCCAAACTCCAGGAGCTGGGCATGCCCGTCCCAGAGCGTCTGCTGCGGCGCCAGGAAGGGCCCTGGGGCATCCCGGATGAAGCGTGCACTACCGACGTCGCGGTGGCCGACTACTGGGATACCAAGCGCGCCGCCATCCAGTGCCACGCCACCCAGCTCAAGCCCGATTCCTTTTTCGCCTTGCTCCCCCCTGAAGCCGCCCGCGAGCTGCAGGCCTGGGAGTGCTTCCAGTTGGCCGAAAGCGCAGTGGGCGAGGATGATGGCAGCCATGACCTCTTTGCCGGGCTCCGTGAGTAGCACAGGCGCGGGCTCAGACCCCCGGCAGGCCCTCTCGGCACCCCTGCCCCATACCATCGTCCTCTCCTGCTTCCATGCCGGCCCTCTTCTGCACGCCCGCGGGCAGGGCCTCGCCCGAACCTCTACCTCATTGGACCTGGGCCTGACGAGCTGCGAGGTGGGCCTATCCGGGGAAGGCGTGATCCTGCCCGGCGGAGACACGCTCCCCTGGGAGGAAGTCGAGGCCGTCGCAGACGACGAGCTGGCCTGCTTCGAGGTGCACGACGCTCAGGCCTTTCCCATCCGGCGTTTTTCTGAGGAGTTGAACCGCAGCTACGGCTTGATGCCCACCCGCGGCGCGCCCACGCTCCTTGTCTCGGGTATCCCCATGCACCGCATCCAGGGCACCGATCCCCTGCGCGACACGTACGCCAAGGTGCGTACCGTCGCCCCGATGCTGGGCCATGTCCTGGATACCTGCACCGGCCTGGGTTACACCGCCATCCAGTCGGCGCGCACGGCCGAGCAGGTGGTCACCATTGAGCTGGACCCGCAGGTGTTGGAGGTGGCGCGCCTCAATCCATGGTCTGCTGGCCTCTTCGGCGACCCGCACATCGTCCAAATCGTCGGGGATGCCTACGACGTCGTTGCTACACTGGAGGACGGACGCTTCTCCCGCATTGTGCATGACCCGCCCACGTTCAGCCTGGCCGGCGACCTCTACTCGGGTGCTTTCTACCGGGAGCTGTGGCGGGTGCTGCGGCGCGGCGGCCGGCTCTTTCACTACATCGGCGATCTGAACAGTCGCTCTGGGCACGGCGTGGCCCGCGGGGTAGTGCGGCGCCTACAGGAGGCCGGCTTCTCCCAGGTGATACGCAGGCCGGAGGCTTTCGGCGTGGTGGCCAGCAAGGTGGCCTGACCGCCGCGGGGACCGGCGTCTACTTCGGATACCGGACGACGACCAGGCGGTCGAGTTGGGCGAGGTCCTGGCAGAGCTCTACCTCGGCCCCTGGGCATGCCTCGCGCGCCAGGGCCGTCACAGATGCTCCTTGGCCGGCCCCAATCTCGACCAGGATGGTTCCGCTAGGGCGCAGGTGGGGACCGGCCGTAACGAACAGGCGCCGGATGTGGTCTAGCCCGTCAGAGCCCCCGTCCAGCGCCGCCCGCGGCTCGTAGACACGGATTTCGGGGGGCAGCGCTTCCCATTCCTCCGTCGTCACGTAGGGTAGGTTGGCGGCGACCAGGTCCACCGTCTCCGGAAGAGGCCCCAGCAGATCCCCCTGCAGGCAGTGGACGCGCTCCGCCACCCCATGGCGCCGGGCATTCGCGGCAACCACGTCCAGCGCGCCAACCGAGCTATCGAGCGCGTACACAGTCGCACCGGTCAGGTGCACGGCCAGCGAGACGGCGATCGCCCCGCTTCCTGCTCCCACGTCGGCAATCGTGGGCCGCTCTCGCATCCCGCGCCCAATCTCGATCGCGCGCTCGACCAAAAGCTCCGTCTCAGGCCTCGGGATGAGCACCCTGGGATCGACCGCCAGGTCCAGCCCGAAGAACTCCCGGTGACCGGTGATGTACGCCAGAGGCTCGCGGGCTGCCCGCCGCGCGACAGAATCGCGGTACGACGTCAGCTGCTTCGGCGACAGCCTGCGCTCCGGCCAGGTCAAGAGAGCCGCCCGGTTCACCCGCAGCACCTCGGCCAGCAGTAGCTCGGCGTCGAGCCGGGGTGACTCAACCTCCTGGTTTCGGAGGGACTCGATTGCTTGGGTCAAGGCTTCCCGGATCTGCATCGCACCTCCACCCCGAGCGTCCTTTCGCCGCGCGCGATCGGCTGCACCTAGTCGTCGCCGTTCGAGTCCGAGCCAATCGCCTGTAAGCGCTCCGCCTGTTCGGTCGTCGCCAGCTCGTCGATCACCTCGTCCAGGTCGCCGTTCATGATCTGCTCCAGGTGGTAGAGCGTCAGGCCGATCCGGTGATCGGTGACCCGATTCTGGGGAAAGTTGTACGTCCTGATCTTTTCACTGCGCTCCCCTGAGCCGACCTGCAGCCGGCGCTCCTCGCCACGCTCCGATGCCAGCCGCTGCCGCTCGGCCTCGTACAGCCGGGCCCGCAACACGGCCATGGCCCGCTCCCTGTTCTGCGTCTGGCTGCGCTCGCTCTCGCACGACACCACCATGCCGGTGGGCTTGTGGGTGATGCGCACAGCCGTCATATTCTTCTGCATGTGCTGCCCACCCGGGCCGGACGAGCCGTAGTTGTCGATCGAGAGGTCACCAGGGTCGATCTGGATCTCCACCTCTTCGGCCTCGGGCAGCACCGCCACCGTCGCCGTCGAGGTGTGGATGCGACCCGCTGCCTCCGTAGTGGGCACCCGCTGTACGCGGTGCACGCCGCTCTCGAACTTGAGCCGCGAGTAGGCGCCTCTTCCCCGCACCTCGAAGATGACTTCCTTGTATCCCTTGACGCCCGTCTCGTGCGCGCTCAAGATCTCGGTCTTCCACCGCTGAGCCTCAGCGTAGCGCGTGTACATTCTGCACAAGTCGGCAGCAAAGAGGCCCGCCTCGTCACCTCCCGCGCCGGCCCGGACCTCGACGATGACGTTCTTCTCGTCGTTTGGGTCCTTGGGCAGCAGCAGCCGGCGCATCTGCTCGGTCAGTGCCTCCATCTCCTCGTCGATGCGCGCGACCTCCTGTCCGGCCAGCTCACGCATCTCCTCGTCCTCTTCGGTGTCCAGCAGTGCCTTCGTATTGGCCAGCTCGACTTCCAGCGACCGGTACCGGCGGTAGGCCTCCACCAGCTCCTTGATCTCCGCCTGCTCCTGCGCATACGTGGCCACCTGGACATAGTCCGTGACCATGGCGGGATCGGCCATGAGATGGTTCAATTCTTCGTATCGTTCTGCGATTCGTTCTACTTTATCCAGCACAGTTCCATGCTCCTGACAGCCCTTCATCTTACGGCAAATCGAGGCCGCCGTCAAAGTTGCCCGGCGCCCAAACAAGCGGTATAATGACCGCCTGTGACACCGGAGAGAACGCGCCTGCGCATCGCAGTAGCATGCCTGCTCTTTGCCCTGCTGAGCCTGGTGCTCACCTGGCCCCTGGCCCGCGACCCGGCCGGCTCCGTGGAGGACCGGCAGGATGCACTTCTCAACGTCTGGATCACCGCTTGGGACGACCACCAGCTCCTCGACGATCCCCTGCACCTCTTCGATGCCAACATATTCCACCCCTATCCGCGGACGCTGGCCTATTCGGAGCTGCTGCTGGGAAACGCCCTTCTCGCTCTGCCGGTCACGGCTGCCACTGGCGACCCCGTCCTGGGCTACAACCTGGCGCTCCTTCTCTCCTTCTTTCTGACTGCCCTTGGGACCTACCTGCTTGTGTACAGCTTGACTCATTCTCCGGGTGCCGGCCTGGTCGCCGGCACGATCATGGCCTTTTGCACCTTCCGCATGACCAACCTGGCACAGGCCCAGCTCCTCACCACCCAGTGGCTTCCCCTGGCCCTGCTGGCCCTGCATGCGCTGCTGCGCCGCCCTCGGCCTCGGCACGTGGCCCTCTTCACCCTCTTCTTCTGCCTACAGGCGCTCTCTTCTTTCTACTACGGGATCTTGCTCGCCCTGGCCGCTCTGTTGCTCGTTACCCTGGTGTTCGTTGGGCGGGCACTCCGCCGAGCCTGGCACCCGCCGGCTGCGCCCAGCCCCATGCGCGTCTTCCTTGCCCTGGGTGCGTCAGCGCTCTGCTGTCTCCTGGTCATCCTCCCCTTTGCCCTGCCCTACTTCCGGGTGCAGGGAGAGCTTGGCTTTGAGCGAAGCTTGGCCGACAGCGAGCCCTTCTCCGCAAGCCTGCGCCAGTATCTGTCCGTGCCTCCCGGTTCTCTTCTGGAGCGCTGGCTCCCCAGCGAGGAGGCGGCGCTGCCGGGTGGCTACCCGGCCGATGCGCTCTACCCTGGATTGGTTGCGCTCGTGCTGGCCCTCGTCGGCACTGCCTCCGGCCGGGGGCGCACACGCTGGCTCTATCTCGCTCTCCTTCTCGCTTCCCTTGTCCTGTCGCTTGGTCCGCGACTCTATCTCGCGCCTGCCCGACCGGCCGGGCTGGATATCGCGTTGCCCTATGCCTGGCTCTACGCCGTGGTGCCCGGATTCAAGGCCCTGCGCGCCCCGGTGCGCTTCGACGCGCTGGTCATGCTCTCGCTCGCTGTGCTGGCGGGCCACGGCATTGCCGCGCTGGGCCGCCGCTGGCCCTTTGCCGCCGGCGGCGAGCCGGCGGCCAACAGGCGCTCGACACCGGTGCGTGCCGTGCTGTTGCCAGGCGCTTGCCTCCTGCTCGTGGCGATCGAGTCGTCCGTCTGGCCGGCGGCGCACGCCCAGCCCGTACCGGTGGGGCGCGAGGTCCCGGCTGTCTATCGCTGGCTGGCGGAGCAGCCCACGACGGCGATCCTCGAGCTGCCCATGGCCTTTGCCTCAGGCGGGCCGCAATTGGAGTACCAGTACTTTTCCACCCTGCACTGGCATACCACCCCCGACGGCTACAGCGGCTTCATCCCGCCCAAGCATGGCCAGGTGGTGTACGAGATGGAGCACTTTCCCTCCGAGCGGAGCGTGAGCCTGCTGCAGGCCCTGGGCGTCGAGCATGTCGTGATTCACACCGATCGCTACCCCGCTGCCGTCTGGCAGGAGATACAGACTGGGCTGGAGCAGTGCGCCGAGCTGGTCTTGGTGCGGGCCTTTGGCCCCGATCAGGTCTTCCGGGTACACGAGCGCATAGCGGCTGCCGAGAACCTCACCGTGACCGCCTACCTGCCTCCGCAGGCCGCGGCCGGCCGGCTCTACACCGCCTACCTGGTTACGATCAATCACGCAGCCCGCAGCCACGCGATCCTTCCCACCCACCGGCTCACCGTCGAAGCCACCTGGGAGGCCCCCGGCGCATCGACCACAGAGGTGCTCACCGCGGACGTGCCCCTCGTCACCTCGCCAGACGGTGGGGCCGCCGTCATCCCGCTGGTCCTCATCGCGCCGCCCACGCCCGGCACCTACCGCCTGTCGCTCGTGGCAGAGTCGGGGCCTGCCGGCCCTGTCTCGGCCGGTGGGCAGGTGGCGGTGAGCACCGCGGCGCCTGCCAACGCTGCACCCTTTCCCATCCCTGCGCAGCTGGTCGCCGCCGTCGTGCCGCCCATCGTCGAGCCTGGAAAACCGCTGGATGTGCACATGACCTGGCGCGCGCTCGGCAAGATCGACGCCTACTACAGCGTCTACGTCAAGCTGCTGGACGCGGCAGGAACTCCCATCGCCGGCTGGGACGGCCAGCCGCAAGGCGGCCTTGCCCCGACGCTCCTCTGGGTCCCCGGCGCAACCATCGACGACAGGGTCACTCTCGACGTCCCGCCCGGCACCCCGCCCGGCGACTACAGCGTCGAGGCCGGCATGTACCGTGCCGAGGATCTCGCGCGCGCCATGACACTGGATCCCACCGGCCTCCCTCTCGACCGGGTCATCCTGGGTAGCGTCCGCGTGGGGCCTTGACGGGCTCTGTCTATCCACTTACAATGCATCCCATGACCCTGTCGGTAGACCGACGGCACGCAAGCCCTTGGCGCTGGACTCTGGCCCTGGTTGGGTTAGCCCTCGCCCTCGCCTTCTTGCTCGAGCCCGTCGATCTGGCGGCCGGCTTGCACGGCCCTGACGGCCGGAACTACCTGAGCCAGCTCAACTCCCTCCTATTGGATCGGGACCTCCTGCTCTACAACAACAACGAGGCCCTGGGTCAGCGCATCCAGGTCACCTCCACCGGCTATGCCCTCGAGCTGCACAATGTTGGTACGGCACTGGCTTTCCTGCCCTTCCAGGCTTTGGGGCACCTCACCTGCCAGGCGACAGGGGGGAATTGTGACGGCCAAGACCCGGCCTCCGGCATCTGGCTCAGCCTGGGCAATTGGGCCTACGGTCTGCTGGCGCTGGTCCTCACCTGGCGCCTCGTTGCACGCCACACCACGTCCAAGGATGCGACACTGGCCGTCGCAGCCGTTGCGCTCGGCACTTCCTTCTTCTACTACTGGACTCGCTTCTTCAACCCGCACATGCCCGCTCTCTTCCTGGTCGCCCTCTTCACCCTGATCTGGGACCGTACCCGCGCTGCGCGCCGCCTGTGCGACTGGCTGCTCCTCGGCCTCCTCGCCGGTGCTGCTGCCTGCATAGCCAGCTACCACATCCTCATTCTTCTCCTGCCCGCTTCCGACCTGCTCTGGTCCCTCGCGCGCCGCCCTTCTCCATCGTCCATCGTCCATGGCCCATCGCCCCTGCGCCATCTCCTATCTGCCGCCCTGCTCCTCGCCGGCGCCCTCGCTGGCTTTTCCCCGCAGATGGTCACCTGGAAGATAATGTTCGGCAGCTATCTGGGCACTCCCTACGGCCAGCAGCTCTTTTGGCTGCAGCCCGGTCTCTTTGGCATCCTTTTCTCCTCCTACCACGGCCTCTACTTCTACGCGCCCCTCCTCCTGGTCGCCACCTTCGGTTTCATCCCGCTCTTCCGGCGCGACCGGCGCCTTGCCCTCACTCTTCTGCTGGCCTTCGCCGCCACGGTCTACGCCGCGAGCTGCAACATCGCATGGTGGGGCGGCGCCTCCTTCGGCGCCCGCTACCTGGTCTGTACCCTCCCCTGGCTCGCGCTCCCCCTGGCTGTGCTCTTGCAGCAGCTCCGCTGGCGTCTGCCGATCTATCTCCTCATGGTCGTTTGCGTCGCCTGGACCTATGGCCTCTTCCTGGCCGACTTTGGTCGGCTCGTCGATCCAGGCCAGTATATCCCGGCGGCGTGGCACCTGGTCGTCCAAGGTGAGGTCCTGTCGGACCTTCCGGCCCTGCTGCATGGGCATCTCCTTTCTCCCCGCTTCGCGCTCGCCCCGGCCGTAGCCGTGCCCGGCGCGCTGTTCCTGCTCGGCCTCGCCTGGCTCGCCGCCCACATTCGCCGCCTGCCCGGTCGGGTATTCACCCTAGCCCTGCTGGCTTTGCCGCTTCTGGCGGCCGGACTCCTGGCCGCTTCCGGCATTCCTGCCCGGCGCGAGATCGCCCGGCTGGAGGATGAGGGTATCCTGGCAAGCTATCGCCGCACCAGCTACGACAAGTTTGACCTTTCGGAGGGTTACTGGCAGAGGGGGGCCTACCACTTCGTCCGGGGGGCTCGCGACAGCGCCCTCGCCGCCTGGGCCACTGCACACGAGATCGACCCATCACGGTCCTGGGTGCGGCTCCACAGGGCAGGCATTGCTCAGGTTGCGCACGAGGTCTGTCTGCAAGCCGGCGATCATCTACAGCTGGCCGGCTGGGAAGTCCAGACCGGAACGCTCGCCCTCTACTGGCTCACGCGCACCGCCGTGCTGTCGCCCACCTACCGCACCGCGCTCGCACTGACAGAGGCCGGCGGCCGCGAGTGGACGCTCCACGCGCCTCAGCAGCCCGACACGTGGCGGGCGTTGCAGGGCGATCTGGTGCGCGTCGGCTATCCACTTCCGGCCGGTCTCGACACTGCCTCCTCCATACTGACCATCACCATCTACCCCGTCACTGGAGACGAGCCGTCAGGCACGCTGGAGGTGGCCCTCGATGAGCCATGATTCTGCTCTCTCTCCCTTCCAGGGAGAGGGTCGGAGGGAGGGACCTGTTGCCCCCGTCGCGCGCTTCCTCCTCTGGGCACTCGCCCTGGCTGGCCTGGCGCTGCTGGCCGGCTTCACCCTCTGGTTCTGCGCCCGTGCCCTGCGCTATCCGTACCAGCTCCTCTACGGCGAAGGGTTCATGCTCGAGTTTGCCCGCCGGCTGCTCGCCGGTGAGCCCATCTACAAGCCCTTGGCCGATCTCCCCCTTGGCACCGTCAACTACCCGCCCCTCCCCTTCCTTCTGGCGCGGGTCACCTTTCCCATCTTCGGCTTTGGCTATGCCGCCGGACGCATCTGGGCAGTTCTCGCCGCGCTCGGCGTGGCCGCCCTTCTCTTCGCCTGGGTGCGGCGCGCAACGGGCAGGACGGCTCCGGCTTCCGCCGTCGCCCTAGCCTGGCTCGGCGCACCCTACGTCTACAACTGGGCGCCGCAGTTCCGCGTCGACCTGCCCGGCCTCGCCTTCGGCCTCGCCGGCCTCTACTTGGTCTGGCGCGCGCTGGCACGCGCTGACATCCGGACCCGTGACCTAGCCCCGGCCGCCCTCCTCTTTGTCCTCGGCCTCTACTGCAAGCAGTCGTTCATCGCGGCCCCGGCTGCTGCCCTGCTCGCTCTCTTCCTAGCCCGCCGGCACCGGCAGGCCCTTCTCTTCGCCCTCCTCATCCTTCTGCTCGGCGGCATCCCCTTCCTGATCCTGAACAAGGCCACTGCAGGGGCTTTCTGGAATAGCCTCGTGGCCGCCAACGTCAACCCCTTCCAACCAGACAGGCTGCTGGCCCAAGCATGGGACTTCTCCCGAACCTACCCTGTGCTTCTCTTGTTGAGTGGCGTGTGGTTGGTCGGCCGGCGGGCCTTCCGGCGGAGCCGTCCTTCTGGCCGGGCCGGGACGCCCCCTGCGGAGGGCCTGGTCGCCGCCTATCTGGCTTTGGCCCTGCTGGCCGTCGCACTGGCTGGCAAGGCCGGCTCCTGGGAGAACTACTTCCTGGAGCCCCTCGCGGCCGTGTGCCTTGCCTCCGGCCTGGCTCTGCCAAAGCTGGGGCGCCGGCCGGCCGGGCGCTGGGCTGCACCGCTGCTCTTGCTCCTCCAGGTCGCCCTGATGTGGCACACACCTGCCCCGGCCGCCAGGCAGATGCTCGCCACGGCCGCCGCCAACGAGGTGCTCAGCCCGGTCGTTGCTTCTGCTCCCGGCCAGGTCCTGTCGGAGGACGCCGGCCTCTTGGTGCAGGCCGGCAAGCCTGTGCCCTACTATGACTTCCAGCTGAGCCAGCTGGCCCGTGCCGGCCGTTGGGACCAGGCCTGGGAAGTGGAGAGCCTGCGCGCAGGCGCTTTCTCGCTGGTCATCTTCGAGGGAGACTCGCGCATCGAGGCGGACAAGTACGGCCGCTACACGCGTGCCTTCATGTCGGCATTGGACTACGGCTACCGGTTGTCGGGGCGTGCCGGCAAGTACACCCTCTACCGGCCGGCACCCCTGGCGCGCGAGCGGCAGGCATCGTTCGTCGGCGGGCCGCGCCTGGTCGGCCACACCCTTCCCCCCGTGGAGGTGCAGCCCGGCCAGCTCCTCTCGCTCGATGTCGTGTGGGAAGCGGAGGAGCCCATGCCGCAGGCCTACACTTCCTTCCTCCACCTGCTGGACAAAGCGGGTCAGCGCCAGGCCGGGGATGACCGGCAGCCGTGGGAAGGCCTCTATCCGACGACGCTGTGGGCCGCGGGGGAGATGGTTCGCATGAGCTACACGCTCACCCTCCCGGTAGACCTCCCGGCGGGCCTCTACACCCTGAGTGCGGGGTGGTACGACAGGTCGGTAACCCGTCTGCGCACGGAGGAAGGCGCGGACCTGGCCCCGCTGGCCGTTGTCGTCGTCCCATCCTCGCCCGGCCCATCCTTGCCCGCGGACGTGGGCGCCTCCTTCGACAACGCGATTCGTCTGGCGCAGTTTCAGCTGGTTCGGGTGCCGGGCGGGCTGACGCTGACCCTCGGGTGGGAGGCGGACCGGCTCCTTGACGAGGACCTGACGGTCTTTGTGCACCTCCGGGACGCTTTGGGCGCCACGGTGTCGCAGGGCGACGGCCCACCCCTCGGCGGTGCCTGGCCGACGAGCCTCTGGCCAACCGGGTATCTAATCGAAGACCCGCACTCGGTTCCCATCCCGGCTGGCCTGGAAGCCGGACAATACACCTTGGCCGTGGGCCTCTACGACCCCCGCACCCAGCGCCGGGTGCCGCTCCTATCCGGAGGGGACGAGCTCATGCTGCAGCGCGTCGACCTGCCCTGACATCACGTGCAGGCAGCACCTGCCGCTTATGCCTCTCTACTCGCGTTCCTTCTCCATCGGCGCCAGGCTGGCCATCAGCCGCTTGAGGCCGACCCCCGGGAAAGCGACCGTGACTTCCTCGTCGCCGGACACAGCCTTGCTCGCCGTGACAATCCCGGCCCCAAACACCTTGTGCGTGACCCTGTCCCCAGCCTGGAAGTGGGGCGCCTCGGGCTCCTCCCTGCCCCGGCCCGCAGGCGGCTGTCTCTCCTGCTCCTGCCATCGGGGGAGCGGCTGCCTGTCCCCTGGATGGGTTGGCGTCTCTGGCCTGCCCCTGGCGAAAGGCTGCGGCGCACCGCTCACCGGCGTGCGGCCCAGGAACCGCCCCGGCTCCAGCCCCAGCGGCACCTGCCGGGCCTGCCTCCTCCCCGCCCCGCCCTTCAGCAGCTCCTCTGGGATGTCGTGCAGATAGCGCGAAGGCTCCCGTATCTCGCTCTCGCCATACAGCGTGCGCCGGAACGTGTGGAGAAGGTAAAGCCTGTCCTTGGCCCGCGTGACACCTACGTAGCACAGGCGGCGCTCCTCCTCCATCTGCTCCGGTTCCTCCATGGACCGGCTGTGTGGCAGCAGCTTCTCCTCCATCCCGGCGATAAAGACCACCCTGTACTCCAGCCCTTTGGCGGCGTGCAGCGTCAGCAGTGTCGGGGCATCGACCTTTTCGTCTAGGCCGTCCACGTCCGAGACCAACGCAACCTCCTCGAGGAAAGTGCTCAGCGCCGTCTCGACCGGCAGCTCTGCATAGTCGCGCGCCACGCTGCGGAGCTCCAGGATATTCTCCCAGCGGGCCTGCCCCTCCTCCGTCCCGTCGCGAACGAAGGCCCCATACTCCGTCTTTTCCAGCAGTAGGTCCAGGAGCTCCAGGAGGTTCACCTTATTCCGGGCCCGGATCAGCTCCTCTAGCATCCTGGTAAAGCCGGCGAGCGCCTGCTGTGCCCGCGTTCCGAGTGGCACCCTCGCTCCGGCTTTGACATCGCCCTCCTTCCGGCCATCCCCATTGCTCTCTCCGGCGAGCATCTGGAGCGCGGCATAGAGGGGCACCCCCATCTGCCCTGCCCAGCTCACCAGCGTCGTAAGCGTCTGCTGCCCGATGTTCCGCGGCGGGACGTTGATGATCCGCGTCAGCCCCACCCCATCGTAGGGGTTGTGGATCAGCCGCAGGTAGGACAGGACATCCTTGATCTCCTTCCGCTCGTAGAAACGCGTCGCCCCCACCAGCTTGTAGGGCATGCTGCGCCGGACAAAGGCATCCTCGATCGGGCGCGACTGGGCATTCGTGCGGTACATCACCGCACACTCGCCCAACCTGGCCTCACCGCGGTCGACCAGCCGCTGGATCTCGCTTGTGATCCAGTCGCCCTCCTCCTGCTCGTCGTACGCCTCCACGACGCTGATCTGCGGACCCCCCTCCTTCTCGGTGAAGAGCTTCTTGGGGTGCCGGTGCACGTTGCGGGCGATCACCGCATTTGCCACGTCTAGGATCGTCTGTGTCGAGCGGTAGTTGCGCTCCAGGAGGATGGTGCGCGCGTCGGGATAGTCCTCTCGGAAGCGCGCGACGTTCCGAAAGTTCGCGCCTCTCCAGCCATAGATTGACTGGTCCTCGTCTCCCACCACGAACAGGTTGGCCCTGGCGCCGGACAGCAGCCTGACCAGATCGTACTGAGCCATGTTCGTGTCCTGCCACTCATCCACCAGGATGAAGGGATAGCGCCGCTGGTACTTGGCCTGCACTTCGCCGTTCTCACGCAGGAGCAGCACCGTTCTCATCAACAGGTCGTCAAAGTCGAGAGCGCCATTCTCCGACAGCAGTGCCTGGTATCGCTCGTACACCCGGCGGGCCACCTCATCCCGGTAGCTGCGTGCCGGCATCTCGGGCGGGCCCTGCAGTTCATTCTTCGCCTGCGAGATGCGCGCATGCATCGATTGCGGCCGGTAGACCTTGTCGTCCAGGTTGAGCGCCTTGACCGCCTGGCGCACCAGGCTGAGCTGGTCGGCGCTGTCGTAGATCACGTACTGGGGGGAGATGCCGGCGGCCTCCGCCTCCTGTCTCAGGACACGCGCACAGATGGCATGGAACGTGCCGATCGTCAGCTGGCGGAACTGCTCACCCAGGAGCTGGAAGAGCCGATCCTTCATCTCGCGGGCGGCCTTGTTCGTGAACGTCACGGCCATGATCTGCCGTGCAGGCACCTGGCACTCCCTCACCAGGTACGCCACCCGGTGCGTCAGCACCCGCGTCTTGCCACTGCCCGGCCCTGCCAGGACCAGCACCGGCCCCTCGACCGCCTGCACCGCCTCGCGCTGGGCGGCGTTGAGCCCTGCCAGGATGTCTTGCGTTTGAGTCACTCCCACCCCTTCTCGTGCCGGTCGGGTCTGGGTCGCCCGCCGGGGGCTGCTATTCTAGCACCGATCTGGACACGCGGCCAATGGGTGGGGTCAGAGCACAGGGCCCTGCGCTCGGCTCCGCCGCGCTCATCGGCTATCAGCTGGGTGCATCGGGCCTTGTGCGCCTGCTGCCGGGCTTGCCGGGGGAGGCCCGCACGTCAACGGGTGTAGCGCGCGTGGATCATCCGCTCGACGTCCTGGCTCGTCCCGCGGAAGGGCCCTTCCTTTTCCATCTTCAGGCTTGTCAGCGCTGCAGCCCAGACGGCCGCCTCCTCCGGTGGTGCCACCAGCCGCTTCGCTGCATAGGAGCCGAGGCACGTGTCGCCCCGTCCGGACCGGCCCACCAGTGCCGTCGGGTAGAAGCCAGTCTCGATGAACTGGCCGTGGGCATACACCAGCAGCCCATCCCGGTGCGTGAGCACGACCTCCGCGGGCCCCAGGTCCGCCATCAGCCGAGCCGCCCGGCGAATCTCCCTCTCACCTGTTAGCCACTCCGCCTCGACCGCGTCGGCCTTGACGATGGTCACGTGCTGCAGGAAGAGGCGCGCCTCCGGCCACCCCTCGTACGCCAGCTTTCCCTCCCGTTCCACTCGCACCCAGCCCTGCACGTCGATTGCGGTCTGCACCGGCTTGGATGCCAGCGCCTCGAGCACGTCCAACCCAACCTCGCCGCGGAATGACGGGTTGAGCACAAAGGTCCGCGCGTCCACCCCTGCCACCTGGTCGACGGTGTAGGCGCCCGCGCTGCTCGCAACGTAGATCGCCCGCTCATCCGGGTTCTCATTCGGGTACACCAGGCTCAGGCAGGTCGAGTGCGGTGTTTCCCTCGCGAGCACCTCCACCCCCAGGGTGGACAGCCGGTCGACCACCCGCCAATCCTCATGAGCGAGCCGGGTGATTGCGGCAACCCTGAGCCCCATCGCCGCCGCTGCGTGCGCGCCATAGTTGAACCCGCCGCCGTCCACCACTCGAGTGCCGGCCGCCGATACGATCGTGTCCTTGGTATAGTTCCCCACGAACACCACGTCATAGCGACGACGCGCAGCGCTCAATTCCCCGCGCAGTTCCTCGTCCTTGTGCATTCTACCTTGTGCCTTGTGCATTCCCTACTGCGTCTTCACGACAATGTCGTGGATGACGTTCGCCGCCTCATCGCCCCGATCTGCGCAGTTGCTCATGTGCCGGTATATCTCGCGCAGCTTGAGGAGCTTCATCACCGTGGGAATGTCCTCCGGCCCCGAGAACAGGTCGGCGATTGCCTCGCGGTACACCCGCTCTACCCGGTTCTCCAGTGCCTTGGCGCGCGATGCATGCTCGCTCGCCACCCCTGGGTTTCCCCTGAGGCGCAGCATCGCCAGGTGGATCTCCACCGCGGCATCCTTCAGCAGCGAAACCATGCGCCGCAGGTACTCGTTGGGCTCCACGCCCAAGATCTGCATCTCTTCTACCGTGCTGTAGGCATAGTCCATTACGTCGTCCACCGCTCGCGACAGCGCAAAGAGGTCTTCCCGGTCAATGGGTGTCACAAAGGTGCGGTGCAGCTCGTCTATGAGGATGCGCCGGACCTCGTCGGCCGCCTTCTCGGCACGGGTCACGCGCGAGGCCGCCTCCTCGTTGCCCGTCTTCATGAATGACTCGAGCGCCTCCATGCCCTCCAACGTGATCTCGGCATGCTGGATCAAAAGCTGCACGAATTTGTCCTGCTTAGGTCGAAAGAACTCCTTCAGTCCCACGCTATCCCTCCCCGGGGCAATGAGGACGATGTCGCTTCGCCCCTCTGCCCGTCTTCCCTATCCGATGATCTGCCTCACGACCAGGTAAAGCCCCGCTGCCACCAGGGCCGAAATGGGGATCGTCAAGATCCACGCCACCACCAGGTCAAGCCCCACTTTCCAGCGCACCTTGGACAGCCGGTCGGCAGCGCCCGCGCCCATGATCGATGAGCTGACCACCTGCGTCGTGCTCACCGGCCCGCCCAGCAGCGCGGCCCCCAGGATGATACCCGCGGAGGTGATCTGCGAGCCGAAGGCGTGCACCGGCCGGATCTTGAAGAACTTGGCGCCCAGGGTCTTGATGAGCCTCCAACCTCCCATCGCTGTCCCTAGGGCGATGGCGCCCGCACTCAGCGCGATCACCCACCACGGGACGCGGAAGGACGAGGTAAAGCCCGTTGTGACCATCGCCATGGCGATGATCCCCATCGTCTTCTGCGCGTCGTTCGTCCCGTGGCTCAGGGCCAGCCCCAGGGCGGTCACAACCTGTGCCCGCCGAAAGGCGGAGTTGATTCCCGGCCCGGCGCCCCGCGCCAGGAAGTAGGTCACTTTCAGCACAAGATAGCCGACGACAAAACCCAGGATCGGCGAGGCAAAGAGGGCGATCAACACCTTCTCCAGGCCGGCCAGCCGGATCGTCGACAGACCACTCGATGCGCCCACCGCCCCGATGATGCCCCCAATCAGGGCGTGCGAGGTGCTGGAGGGCCAACCAAAATACCAGGTCAACAGGTTCCACACGATGGCGCTGCCAAGTGCGGCAATGATGACCGCGCTGCTGATCGCCGCCGGGTCGACCACCTCGCTGCCGATGGTGGTTGCGACCGCAACGCCGAACAGGAATGGGCCGCAGAACTCGGCGACTGCCGTCATCGCCAATGCCATGCGCGGAGGCATCGCCCGCGACGAGATCACGGTCGCCACGATGTTGCTCGAGTCGTGAAACCCGTTCAAAAAGTCGAACACCAGCGCAAGGGCGATGATGACGATCAGTAGCACAGGCATACCGGCCTATTCCCCCTCTTGTCGTCTACCGGTCAGGATGCCGGCGACCTCCGGCGTCACCCACAGCGCAGCGCCGGTCGTATCGACGACCATGTCGCACACCTCCATCTGTGGCACGTAGCACTGCTGCGCCATCAAGTACTGCTCCCGGAAAAACCGGTTGCGGAAGTAGGTCGGCTCGTACTTCTTCCGGTAGTCGACGTCTCGCCTCCACTTCCGCCTCATGCGGATCGAGTCCTCGGTCAGGTATACCGCCCGAATACCGACCAGGGGCGCCACCTCCTCCAGGAGGAAGGGCTGGTTGCCCTCCAGGAACACCACGTCGGCCGGCTCGACCACGACTGGGATGCGGCCTGGCTTCAGCCTGCCCTCCAGCCCATGGCTTGAGGTCCCGTCAAAAAAGTCGTAGCGCGGCGTGGCGATCCTCTTTCCGGCCCTGATCTCCTCGAGGCTGCGCAGGAAGAGGTCGAAGTGGATGGCCTGCTTCCCAAGAGAAAAGATCCCCTGCTCCTCCCGCTGATCCCGGTCGGTGAGAAAGTTGTCCATCTCGATGGACGTCACCTGCTTGCCCAATCGTTCCATCTCACTGCGCAGGCGGGCCACAATCTCGGTCTTGCCGGCTGCCGTGGGCCCCGCGATCGCAGCCAAGATGGGCGTACCCTTCGCCGTGATGAGGCCGAGCACGGCCTCCATGAACGCCCGGTCCACCTCGGCGTTCGCCTCCCGGAACGCCCGGTAGCCAATCTCGTGACACCGCTCCAGCTGCCGTTGCTTCTGTTCATAGCCCCGGAAGGGCCTTCCGCCCAGGTGTGCGATCACCTTCTCCGTAAAGTAAGTCGTCCTGTGTAGGAAGTAGAACCCCCGGATGTCGAAGCAAAAGTGCGCCGCGATCCACTCCTCCCGGTACGCACCCGTCACCAGCCCCTCGAACAGCATCCTGGTGAGCCGCACAATCGCCCCATCCAAGACAATCCGTCCGCCTTCCTTCGGCTTGAGCTGGATGCCCTGGTAGAGCTCGACGCTGTCCACCAGGCGCTCGAGCTCCACCGGCGACAACAGCGCCGCTCCTTCCCCGTCCAGTGGCAGCCACTCGTCGAGGCAATACCGGAACTCGTACGGTTCCATCTCCTCAATGCCCGGATGGATCCGCTTCATCTTCTCGTACAAGAGATCGGAGATCATGTCAACCCTGCGCATCCCGTCAGATTGTCACAATGCCCTTATCGCCCAGCCACCGTAGGCCGGCAGCCACCTCTTCAGGCGAGTTAGAGAACTGGAACTCGCACGTGCGCAGCGCCTCTGCCGGAAGGTACCGCGCGACCAGATCCCAGTCGATCCCCCCGAGGCCGGCGGCCAGGTGGTCCGTGAGGCCCTCGACGTCGTGCAGGTGCACCCCGATGATCTGCTTCCCAAACCTGCGCAGCCACTCCTCGTGCGTGCCCAGCCCCTGGTTCTCCAAGATCTTGGCGTGGCCCACGTCATGCCAATGACCGACGCCCTCTAGGCCCAGCCCGAGCAGCTCCTCGAGTTCGTCCGGCAGCGGGATTTCGGGGTAGTGGTAGCGGTTCTCCAGCCCCAGCCGCACTCCCTTCTTGGCCGCGTGCTCCGCGAGCTCCAGCAGGCTGCGGCGCACCGAGCGCATGTTCGCCTCCGCCTGTGCCGCCCGCGCTGCCACCATCCGGCTGCGGGCCTCGCCATACTCGGGCTGCCCATACCTGCCCTCCCGGTAGAGCCTGTGCACGGTCGGCTCCAGCTGCGGGTCGATGTCGACCTGCCCCGGGTGCACCACAACCAAGCCGGCACCCAGGTCGTGCGCCAGGTCGATGCTCCGCACCATGGCCGCCACACCCAGTTGTCGCTGCTCTTCGTCCCGCGCCGAGATGAGCCAGTTCCGCTTCTTCAGCTCTCTCATCGAGACATCTGCCGGGCACGGCTCGTGGACGCTGGCGATCGTGCCGTCTAGTGACAGCCCTGCCAGCATCGCCGAGTTGATCCCATGGTTGAGCTCAAACCGGGCAAATCCCAGCTTGGCCCCGGCGTCAAAAAAGTCGACCAGCCTGTCGAACCGGCCAATCGCCCACATCGTGGACAACACAGCACTTGATTTCATGAACCCCTCAGGAGCGATAGACTACGCGCCGTACTTGGCGAGGCGCCTCGCATGTGCCAACGCGAGGGGCATAATATCCGTGGCCGGCAGCATACCTAGTCCTCCCCGTGCACACGCCCGCTCGCCAAATTCCGCAACGCCGTCGGCACAAACGAGGCCGGAGTATAACAGCGTCGGCACGGGATGCCAACTGTGCGATCGCATGAATGCCGGGGAGGAGTGATCGCCGCTCACAACGACCACGTCCGGCCGGAGGGCCGTCAGGCGGGGCAGCATCCCGTCCACCTCCTCAATGGCGCGCACCTTCCTCCAAAAGTCGCCGTCCTCACCCGCCGTGTCAGTCCGCTTGATGTGCAGGTAGAAAAAGTCATACTGGTGCCACGCCTGCTCCAGCGCAGCAAACTCGTCCTCCGGTGCCGTGCCCGGCACGTCCAGCACCGTCATCCCCGCCGAGCGGGCCACTCCACGGTACATCCCATTCACCGCAATCGCTGCTGCCCGCAGCCCATACAGCTCCTGGAAGCCCGCCAGGCGCGGCATGCGCGCAAACCCACGCAGCAGCACCATATTGGCCGGCTGCCTGTCTGCCAGGACCCTGCGCGCTCGCCTGATGAACTCATTCGCCAGGGCCGCGGCTCTCTCCGAGCCCGCCTCCAGCGCGCGTACCGGCAGGGGACGGTTGCCCCCTGTGTAGGGATCGCTGTCGCTCAGTGCTTCGCCCAGGCCCGGCCCGCGCAGAACAAACGCGAAGCGGTGCTCCTTCACCGTCTCCACAAACAGCTCCGCACCCTCCAGTCGGATGGCCCGCAGCAGCCCAGCCAGTTCCTGTCCCAGCTCGGTTGGGATGCGCCCCGCGCGCCGGTCGGTGATGGCCCCCCCTTCGTCCACCGTGCAGAAATTGCCTCGTGCGGCCACGTCTTCCGGGCCCAAGTCCAGGTCCGCCCCCAGTGCCTCCAGCGCGCCGCGGCCGATTGCGTGCTTGACCGGGTCGTACCCAAATAGGGCCAGGTGCCCCGGCCCGCTGCCAGGCGTAATGCCAGGCGCCACCGGCACCGTCAGCCCAAGCACAGAACGGGCGGCCAGCGCGTCGAGGTTCGGGGTGAGCGCCGTCTCCAGCTCCGTCTTTCCACCCGCCTCTAGGGGCAGCCCGCCCAACCCGTCCATGACCAGCAGGGCAATCTTGGTCCCCCCCGGGGCGACCGGCGAGTGCGCGAGGTTCGTATGCATGGCAGGCCTCAGAGCGCCGCCCGCCTGCCGGTGCCGTCGACCAGCGCGTCGTATGCGAGCTGAGTCTTGGCATAATTCCCGTCCCGGTCCAGGGCGATCCCTCGGCCAACGCCCGTCACGATCTGCCCGACCCCTATCCCCTCGACCTGGCGTCCAAGTCTCTCCAGCATCTCTGGTGCGCTCCCCGGCTGCGTGCTGCGTCCGTCAAATATGATGTGCAGGAAGACCCGGCCCAGCCCCCGCTCCCGCGCCATGCGCAGCAGCGCCAAAGGATAGTCGATTGTGCCGTGGGAGCTCTTCTCCGTCAACAGACCAATAAGGTGCAGGCTCCGTTCCCTCTGAAGGGCCTCCTCGATCGCCCGGCAGAGGACCTCGTTGCTGTAGAACGAGCCGTCCTGCATCGCCTGGTCGAGCCGCGCGTCGTCCTGCAGCACGATCCGGCCGGCCCCTAGGTTCATGTGCCCCGCTTCCGAGTTGCCCGGTTTCCCCTCCCGGAGCCCAACGGCTGCGCCAGAAGCCTCCAAGCGGGCGTGAGGGTACTCGCGCACAAGTCGGTCCCACACCACAGTCTCTGCCAACCAGATAGGGTTTGATTCGTCCTCGCTGCCCAGACCCCAGCCGTCGAGGATGAGCAGCAGCACCCTCCGGCGCCCTCCCCAAGCATGCCCGCGCACCAGGCTCTCCCCGGACTCCCCCTCTCCTGCCGCAGCGGGCACGTCCCTTTCCCTCCCCCCTGCCACAGCGGGGGGGACGGAGGGGGGGGAAATCCCCATCGCCTCCAGCACCGTGGGTGCCACGTCTGCCAGCTTGCCGTCACGCACGGTGCCCTGCCCTGCCGCGCGCCCATCCAGCAGCAGAAACGGAACCAGGTTGGCTGTGTGCGATACATGGGGCGTGCCGTCGGGATGGGTCATCACTTCCAGGTTCCCATGGTCGGCGGTCACGATCACGACATAGTCGCCCGCCCGTGCTGCCTCCACCACCTCACCCAACCGCGCATCCACCAGCTCCGCGCAGCGGATCTTGGCCTCCTGGTTCTGGGTGTGCCCAATGACATCCCCATTGGCGAAATTCGCGACGATCAAGTCGTACTCTTCGCGCACCGCGCGCACAACCTGCTCGGCCACCTGCGCCGCGCTCAGCTCTGGCACCTGGTCAAACGCCACCCCTCGGAGCGACGGCACGCGCACATCCTCCTCACCGGCGAGAGGCCGGCTGGACCCGCCGTTGAAGAAAAAGGTGACGTGCGCGAACTTCTCCGACTCGGCCACATGCATCTGCCGCAGGCCGGCCTCGCTCACAATCTCCGCCAGGGTGTTGCCGACTCTGGTGGGGGCGAAGGCAACCGGCAGACCCACGAACTTTTCGTGGTACAGCGTCAGGATCACAAAGAGGAGGTCCCGGAACGCGCGTCGCGGAAAGAGGTCCCTCTCCTGCTCGACAAACGCCTCCGTCAGCTGGATCTCTCGCTCGCCGCGCCGGCAGCAGAACACGACCACGTCGCCGTCCTTGATACGCCCCACCGGCTCGCCCAGCCCATCTACCAGGACGATCGGCTCCAGCGAGTAGTCGGTCTGCCCTTCCCCGTACAGCTCCCGCACGGCCTGGGCGAGCGCGCTGCCGCCGGTGCGGCTCACTTGCCTTGGGCCCGTTCCGCCTCCGGTGTCGCGTACCCGCCGCCCATGGCGCGCTGCCCCTCTTCCTCGACTCCCGTCGTTCATCTTCGTTGGTCCGTCTTTTCTACTACAGCCCAACCTGTCATCCTGAGGAGCGAAGCGACGACGGATCTCGCCTTGCCGCACCAGGGTCTCCTGACCTGAGCGAGATACCGCGCTCCCCACCGCCTCGTATCAACGAGGCTTCGCAGGGAAGACTCCCAGCAGGTCGCTCAGCGTGTGAATCACCATGTCCGGCTCGTACTCGCCGCTCATGTCCCTCTTTGCCAGCTCATCTTCCGTCCCCATGATGAGGATCATCCCGAAGCCGGCATGTCGTGAGCCCGGAACGTCGCGCGAGGGATTGTCTGCCACGTACGCCGCCTGGGCCGGCTGCACCCCTGCCTGGCGCGCCGCTTCCCAGTAAATCTCGGGTCCCGGCTTCCGGTGCCCAAAGATGGACGAGAGGATGACCGTCGGAAAGTAAGGGCTCAGGCCGTCCTGCTCCAGCCATTCCGGGATTTCGCGCTCGGTGATCGTGTTGCTCAAGATCCCCAGCCGGTAACCGCGCCGCGTCAGCTCCACCACCACATCCTTTGCATCCGGCTGCGCGTGGCGGTGCCCCATCGTCTGCCGGTAGAGATAGGTCAGCTCTCCGGCCAGCGGCGCGATCCTCTCCGCCGGCCAATCGGGCAGCATCCACTTCGTCCACAGCTCGCGCTCAGGGGCCTCCAGCAGCGTCTCAAATGCCCACTTCCGGTAGAGCTTGTAGCGCTTGTCCAGCATCTCGCAGAAGGCGTCGGGCGACCCGTCGCTGCCCACCAGCGCGGCAATCTGCTGCCGGGCGCGGGCCTGGTAGGGTGTGTCCTCTACCAGGTATCGCAGCGTCGAACCCACGTCGATAAAGATGACCTCGATATTCCGAATTCTCTCGTCCAGTTGGCTCATTCCATGCATCCTCAAAGATCGGTATCTTCAGCCGGCCCCGAGTCGACAATGCCGCAGGCTGTGCGGCAACGTCCGCAGCCCGTGCTCTGCTCCCAGGCGTACCCTACCCCTCTGCCAAAGCTCCTCGATTGCCAGTCCTGGAGGACGGCCTGAGGGCGTTGCCGTGCCCCTATCTCCCGGGCGTGGCCTCCAAGGGGACTCTGGGCACGGGCGGCACCCCGCCCGTGCCCAGAGGAGCCCATCCCTGCCAGGATCGCCTATTTGCCCAGCAGGTTGGCCAGCCAAAAGTCACGGATCTGGCTGTTGTTTTGATAGGAGAAGAAATCGTCGCTGGGCCACAGCTCCAGCTCGCCGCGCGCCGGCATGCCCTCGGGCAGCTCGATGCCTTCCACCGTCGGATAGTTCCCAATTCGGTTCCAGGGGTCGATCCCCTCCGGGGAGAGGGCAAACTTGATAAAGAGCTTGGCCGCGTTCGGGTGCGTCGAGCCATTGGCCACGGCCAGGTACGTCGACTTCAGGATGCCCACCACGGGCTGCAGACCGTAGCACGGCGCCATCGCCAGCTCCCCGTCCAGCGTCGTCTCCAGGCTCGAGAGGCCGGTCCAGCCATACCCCGGCTCGACGCTGGCATCCATCCCCAGTGTCGCAAAGGCAGCGTCGACCTCATCGCCTCCCGGCTGAAGTCCCGGCTTGTTCTTGGCCAGCTTCTTCAGGAAGAGGTAGCCCGCGTTGGTCGTATCAGTCCCATAGTCCGCATCCGTGGTCCACTCCTTGCTGTACAGCGCCTGGTAAGCCTCCGCCATGTCGTCCGCATGCTGCACGATCAAGGAGATCTTGGCCGTCGTGCTGGCATCCGCCGCCGGGTCCTCCATGAAGAACTTGCCCTCCAGCTCCGGCTCCGTCAGCTGCCACCAGTTGGTGAGCGGGCAGCCTTCCGGGCGGATCTCCTGGTTGTACCCGATGACATCCACGCCGTGGCGCACAACCGCGAAGGGCCGGTCCGCGGTCACATCTTCAACCTTGAGTCCGGTCGGAACATACGACCAAAGCCACTGGTTGGGCACGAACTCCCCGTAGAGGAGGTGCCCATCGCTGTTGTACCAGACGTCCCCCACGACGTTCCCGGCCTGCTGCTCAGACGACATCTTGGTGGCAATGTCGTCCGTGTCCCCGCCTTCCAGGGCAATGTCCGGATAAAGCTCGTTCCAGCTCTCCAAAAGCTTTTCGAACTTGGACGAGTTGCAGTAGACGACGACCTTTCCTTCCTTCTTGGCCGCCGCCTCGATCGCCGCCCAGTCTTCCTCGGCTGGCTGGTACGGCCCAAAGCCGTTGTCCTTCGCCCACTGCTCCGCAGCAGTCAGCTCGGTTCCCTCGGGCGCCTCCGTGGCCTGCGCCCCGCAGCCCGCCACGATCGCGACCAACACCAACAACGCCACAACCTTCATGAGCCCCTTCATGTTCTGCCTCCTTTGGATACTCACATCGCGAAATGGAATCGTCGAAACAGCCAGCTGCCATAGTCCGGCTCTCCCTCACCCCCTTCCGCACCAACGGTGCCTCTCTACTTCCTGGAGACCACCAGGTTCCCACTCTGCTCGTCATACAGGTTAAGAGACTTGGGATCGAACGTCAGCCATATCTTGTCATCCAGGTTGATGGTGCTGATGCCCATCACCTTGACTGTGACCTCCACCTCGCCCCGCTGGGCAACGATCGTCGAGTCCGCCCCCGACGGCAGGACCGAATAGGCCGTGAACTCGACCGCCCCCGGCGCGGGCTGAGTGGAGATGGTCACGTCTTCGGGCCGCACTGCCACGACCACATCCCTGGGCGCCCCCGTGGTGTCCATCTCGATCTGGAACTGCCCGAGGTCGAGGGCGTGGTCACTTGCCATCCCCTTGAGCAGGTTGACCTTGGGATTGCCGATGAAATCGGCCACGAACAGGTTCGCCGGGTAGTGGTACACGTGGCCCGGGGTGTCCAGCTGCTGCAGCACCCCCTCCTTCATCACCGCAATCTGCGACGACATGGTCAGCGCTTCCACCTGGTCGTGCGTCACATACACCGTCGTCGCCCCGGCTACGTGGTGTAGGTGCTTCAGCTCGGCGCGCATGTCCATCCGCAGCCGCGCATCCAGGTTGGAGAGCGGCTCGTCCATCAAAAAGACTTTGGGCCGGTAGGCCAGCATCCGCGCCAGTGCGATCCGCTGCTGTTGGCCGCCGCTCATCTCGCGCGGGTAGCGCTCCGCATACCCTGCCATCTGGACTTCCGCAAGCGATTCCTCGATCCGCTGCGCGATCTCGTCCTTTGGCAGCTTCTGGATTTCGAGAGCAAAGGCCATATTCTGGCGCACCGTCATGTGGGGCCACAGTGCATAGTTCTGAAACACCAGCCCCAGCTCCCGCTGGCCCGGTGGGAGGGAGATCCCCTGGTCGTACGCAAAGACCAGCTTCTCCCCGATATAGATCTCGCCGCCGTCTGGATCCTCCAGCCCGGCCAGGCAGCGCAACAGGGTCGTCTTGCCGCATCCCGAAGGGCCCAGCAGGGTGAGGAAGGCCCCCGGCTCGATCGAGAGATTGATGTTGTTCACCGCGACGACAGTGCCAAACCGCTTGGTGAGGTTCCGAATCGTGATTGTCGTGGACATGTCTGCCTCCCTACATTCCCAATCCCTTCTTGAGACTGCCTCCCCGGAACCGGCTGATGATAAAGTGGCCAATGGCCACGAGCGCGATCAGGATCAGGATCACGGCATTCGCCATCTGGCCGTCCCCATTCTCCGTGTAGAACATCGTCTGGCTTGCCAGCACCTGGGTCTGCGGTGTGACCAGCAGGATGATCAGCGACAACTCACGCATCGTCGTGATAAACGTCAGAAGAAAGCCGGCCACAAAGCCGCTGCTCGTCAGTGGGAAGATGAGGCGCCTGAACCTCCTCCAGGTGCTCGCGCCGGCAATCTGCCCGGCCTCCTCCAGCTCACGGCCCACCTGCATCATGGCCGAGACCCCCGACCTCGAGGAGTAGGGGATGTGTTTCGCCACCGAGACGACCACCAGCAGTGCGAACGTCCCGTACAGCGCCGGGATCGGCCCGAGCGGCTTGATGAACATGGCGATGTACACTGCGCCAAAGGCAATGCCCGGCACAATGTAGGGGACGAAGGCCAGTTGCTCGACCCACTTGCTCAGCCGCGTGCCCCGGCCCTTCACGATGGCGTACCCGAGGATGATCCCGAGAAGTGCCGTGAAGAAAGCGGTCCACAGCGACAGCCGGATCGAGTTCCAGGCCGTCTTCCAGATCTTGGGGTTGAGCAGCACACCCGGCTCCCCGTGGTTGTAGATCGTGTTCCGTGGCCCGATCCAGTGCTGCAGCGACAGGTTGCTCAGGCTATAGTTCCCGTCCTTCAGCATCAGGGTGGACCAGATCAGCAGCCCCAATGGGACGACGATGACCATGATCTGGAACACGATTGCGCCGATCATCATGGGTCGTTTCATTGCGCCCAGCTTGTTCACCTGGGCGACAAAGCCCCGCCCACCGATCGTCTCATAGCTCTTGCGCGTCCCGACCAGCCTCTGGTTCAGCCGGATGATCGTCATCGAGAAGAGGACCAGCACGATGGCAAGGACAAAGGCATCGGCCTTGTCGCCGACCCCCATGCTGCCCCGGATCATGGTCGCCACCACGTAGTACCGGACCGGCGTTCCAAGGATGTTCGGCCCGCCGAAGGTGCCCAGCACCTTGGAGAACGTCATGATAAAGCCCGAGAGGATGGCCGGCAGCACGAGCGGCAGCGTGATCTTGCGCAGGATGCGCCAGCGGCTGGCCCCCGCCAATTCGCCCGCCTCCTCCAGGTTCGAGTCGATCGACATGAGCGCCGCCGATACGAAGAGGAAGAAAAAGGTGTAATAGTGCAGCGCGCTGCAGATAATGATCGGCACCGGCCCATACGACAGCCAGGCCGGTGGGCTCTGCCCCGTAAGCCACTCTAGCACCCCCGGCGTCCCGCCCGACAGCCGCCCCTTGAAGAACACCAGCCATGCCTGGGCCAGCGTCCAGGAGGGCATGATGTACGGGATCACCGCCAGCTGGTTGATCAGCTTGCGCCCCGGCATGTCGGTGCGCACCACGAGCCAGGCCAGCGAGCCGCCGATCACGAGCGCAAGAAGTGTGGCCCCGATGGCGATCGTCATCGAGTGCGCCAGGGGAGTATATAGATACAGCTTGCCGAACGTGCCGGTCAGCATCCGCGCATAGTGGAAGAGCGTAAAAGCCCCCACCTTGGCACCCGGCTCCCGGGTGAGGTCGTGAGGCTGCCACGTCAGTGTCGTCTCGACCATGCGGTACACAGGGATAATGACCATGTAGAACATGACCACCAGCATGATCAGCGACAGCAGGACGTGTGTGCTCGTCAGCCACCGGGCGAACCTCCGCACCGACGCGAGCAGCCTCATGGAATCGAATTGCGGGGCGGCTACTGGAAAGGCCATCTCTGATCCCCCTTGATCATGGACTCACTCCTTCTGGCCAGATTCACTCTTGGCTTTGACACTGCTTCCCTGGCCATCGTCCCGGGCAACGGCCTCGGCGGAGCGCGCCGCGCGGCTGCCTCGGTGGTCCAGGTCAAAGGTCGACCGCAGCATCTCGAGCCGGTTGAGCGCAGCCAGGCTCTCCTGCGGGCGCGCCAGAGCCACCGCCAAGATAAGCCCGTTGAGGATCGACATCGGCACCGTCATCGAGTGAAAAGTGGAGACAGGCCCTCGCCGGGCAGCAAGGACCACATCGGCTTTGCCCCGTAGGGCGGGGCCCAGGGTGTCGGTCAGCAGGATCGACCGGCAGCCTGTCATCTGGGCGCACTCCAGGACGCTCATTAGCTCGGGCCGTAGGTAGTTGAAGCCGGTCGCCAACACCGCGTCCCCCGGCCGGAGGAGCTGCAGCTTCTCCAGGAGGTGCCGCCCCGACTCGGTCATGGAAATCGTCAGAACGCCGAGGCGGCGGAATCGAAGCTCGGCCAGCTCCGCCAGCGTGGCGGATGGGCCGCTCCCAAAGACAAAGATCCGCTCGCCGCTCAGCAGAATCTCCACCGCGCGGTCGAAAGCGGCCGGGTCGATGGAGTTGGATGCCTCGGCGAGGTACTGCACTTCCATGCCCAGGACCTTCGACAGCACGTGGCCCTGGCTGCTCGATAGCTCGCCCAGCTTGTGCTGCAGCCGGGACGCTGGCGTCGCCTGCTCTCGGAACAGCCCCTGGAGGCAGCGTCGCAAGTCCCGGAAACCCGCGTAGCCGATGGCCCTCGCAAAGCGCACCAGGGTCGCCTCGCTGACACTCAGCTGCGCGGCCAGATCGGCCGCCGGGAGAAACGCCGCCTCGTCGTAGCTCGCCAGAAGGTACGAGGCGATCCTCTGCTGGCTCTTCGTCAGCTTGAGATGGTGATCCTCCAGCCTTTGCCGGAAGTCGCTCAGCCCCTCTTCCATCCGACTTCCCCCAACCTCCCCGTCGGGTGCACTTCCCCTCTCACTCCATGCCCTGATGAAAGATTGTACGACAAACCGGCGGAATTGTCAAGTTTACTTTCATGAATTGTGGCGCTGCCCGGTGGCTGCCTGCCGACGGCCCCCTCCCGGCTCGATGGCACACACACCGTGGAGTGATGGAGTGATGGAGTAGCACACTGGACGCCGATGTTTTGCCGCGCAACCATCTGTGCTACACTGAGCCATGGAGGGATGACCGATGCTTGCCCTGCTTCAGGTACCCGGCGCTCTACTACAAGTGCCCCTGCTGCCATGCACGAACGCTCCTCGCACCCTTTCCGGAACTTCTCCTTGCTGCACAGCGTCTGCCATTCAGCCGCTAGATAGGCACTCATCGCAAAGGGAGACATGCTATGGCCAATTCCTGGAACAAGCTCGGCCGGAGGCGACCCCGGCTCCTGATCGCCGGCATCGTGGTTCTGACCGTCCTGGTTGCAGCCACCGCCGCCTTCTTCGTCTGGCGCGAGGTACACCGGCGCCAGGCGCGAGGCGCAACCTCCCCCATCCTGGTCGCAAGCACAGGATCGTCAGGTAGGGCTGTGATGGAAGTACTGTCGGATCCAGCCGTGACCCCGTCAGAGGGAGGCAGCACCGCGCCCTTCGTGTCGCTCAGCGAAGGGGGCGCCGCGCCCCAGGCCGGCGAGCAGCTGCCGGTCGCCACCGGCGATCCTCTCTCCGAGCAGGACATCGCCTCAATCATGGCCCGCCTGCCGGCGATCGGCGGAGAGCCAGCCGATCAGGTCGATCTTCTCCTCCCAGAGGAGTCCCTCCCGCCGCCCCGCCCCGGCCAGACCGTCCGGGAGAGCTTTCCTCCCCCGTCCGGACCCGAGGCGCCGGCCGAGGTGCCCGCCGGCCCCTTGGAAGTGCTGCGCTACTCCCCGGAGGGCGAGATCTCCCTGGCGCCCTTTGTCAACGTGACCTTCAACCAACCCATGGTCGCCCTGGCGACGCTGGAGGCACTTGCCGCTGGCGACGTGCCGCTGCGCTTGGAGCCCACTCTGCCGGGCACCTGGAAGTGGCTGGGAACCAAGACGCTGCGCTTTGAGTATGACTCATCGCAGGTCGACCGCCTGCCCATGGCCACCGAGTACGTCGTCACCGTTCCCGCCGGCACCCGCTCTGCCACCGGCGGCACCCTGGCTCAGGAGGTCCGCTGGACCTTCTCTACGCCTCCGCCTCGCATGCTCGCTTCTTACCCTTATGGTGGCCCCCAGCCTCTGGAGCCGCTCTTCTTGGTCACCTTCGATCAGCGCATCGACCCTCCTGCCGTCCTCGAGTCGATCGAGGTCACCGCAAACGGGAGCAATGTGCCCCTCCAGTTGGCAACGTCCGACCAGGTCGCCGCTGACAAAGCGGCGGCCCGCCTCGCCAAGGACACCGGCGAGGGCCGCTGGCTGGCCTTTGTGGCCAAGGAACCGCTCCCCGCAGACGCCGCCATCGTCGTGGCAATCGGCCCCGGCACACCCTCCGCGGAAGGGCCCCTTGTCACCGGGACCGCTCAGCGCTACGAGTTCCGCACCTACGCCCCATTGCGCGTCGTGCGCCACGGCTGCGGCTGGTACGGCGACGAGTGCCCCCCGCTGGCACCTCTCTTCGTCGAGTTCAACAACCCGCTCGACCTCGATGCCTACCAGGAGTCGATGCTGCGCATCGAGCCTGCTCTGCCCGGCGCGACCGTAGACGTCTCCGGCAACGTCATTACCATCCACGGGAATACCGCCGGCCGCACGACCTACACCGTCACCGTAGACCAGACCATCCAGGATTCCTTCGGCCAGACGCTGGGCAAGGCAGCAGTCCTTTCCTTCAAGGTTGGATCGGCTGAGCCCTCTCTCATCGGACCCCAGGCCGACTTCGTCACCCTCGACCCCGCCTCCAAATCGCCGGCGCTCACCGTCTACACCATCAACTACAAGAGCCTCAAGGTGCGTGCCTACCAGGTCCAGCCCTCCGACTGGACGGAGTACCGAAGCTATATCCAGGAGTACTACTATCAGGAGAACGCGCCCGAGCCGCCTGGTCGCCTCGCGATGGAAAAGACCATCCCGCTCGGGGGAACGCCCGACGTCCTGCTGGAGACGGGCATCGACCTCAGCTCCGCCCTGGAGGAGGGAGTGGGCCATCTGGTCGTCATCGTCGAACCCGAGCCCCGCCCCAGCCGCAAGGACGGCTACTACTACCCCGTCGTCCGGGCCTGGGTCCAGGTTACCCAGATCGCCCTGGATGCCTTCTCGGATGCCGGCCAGGCCGTGGCCTGGGCGACGGCGCTGAAGGATGGCTCGCCGCTGGAAGGCGTCTCCGTCGAGACCAAAGATGGCAAGCAGCTCGCCGTCACCTCTGCCGACGGAACGGCCCACTTTGGGCTGCCGTCGCAGGAGACACCCATCCTGGTAGCCCGCAAGGGCTCCGATGCGGCCATTCTCTCCCCCTCGACGTGGGTGTGGGGAGGCGAGCCCTGGAAGGCCCGGCCCCTCCAGGATGAGCTGCGCTGGTACGTCTTCGACGATCGCGCCATGTACCGTCCGGGCGAAGAGGTGCACGTCAAGGGTTGGCTGCGTCAGATCGGTGCCCGGCGCGATGGCGACGTGGGACTGGTCGGCGATGGCCTGCAGTCGGTGGGCTACCGGGTCGTGGACTCCCAGGGCAATACCCTGCTGAGCGGCGAGGCCAAAGCGAGCGCCCTGGGCGGCTTTGACTTCTCCTTCACCCTGCCGGCCAATGTCAACCTGGGGTACACCTCGATAAACCTGGACGCGCGCGGCAGACTCGGCAACCTGGCAGGCCAGGGCTTCGGCCACAGCTTCCAGGTGCAAGAGTTCCGCACGCCCGAGTTCGAGGTCACCGCCCGCAATGAGACGCCCGGACCCTTCTTCGCTGGCGGCGATGCGACCGTCGCCGTCGAAGCCGCCTACTATGCTGGCGGCGGGCTTCCCAACGCCGAGGTCACCTGGGCCGTCACCACCTCGCCCGGCACCTACTCTCCGCCCAACTGGCCCGACTTTGTCTTTGGCACCTGGCGTCCCTGGTGGCGCTTCTACGACTCCTACTGGCCGTTTGAGGACCGGCCTGAAGTGGAGACCTTCTCCGGCACGACCGACGCATCCGGCACCCACTACCTGAAGCTGAGCTTTGCCCAGCCGGCCGAGCCCAAGCCCATGAGCGTGCGCGCCGAGGCGACCGTGATGGACATCAACCGTCAGGCCTGGACCGGAAGCACCTCGCTCCTCGTGCACCCTGCCGACCTCTACGTCGGCCTGCGCTGCGACACGACCTTTGTCCAGCGTGGCACGCCCCTCGTCATCGACACCATCGTCGCCGACTTGGACGGCGTGCCCGTCTCCGACCGCCCGGTGCACGTGCAGGCTGCTCGCCTCGAGTGGAAGAGCGTCCGCGGCGAATGGAAACAAGAGACCGTCGACGTCCAGGAGTGCACAGTCGGCTCCACCGAGGAGCCCGTCTCCTGCACCTTCCAGACCGACAAGGGCGGCGAATACCAGATCACCGCCACCGTCACCGACTCCAAGGGCCGCCTCAACCAGAGCCGCTTTACCCGCTGGGTCAGCGGTGGCGAATACCCTTCGGCGCGCCGGGTCGAAAAGGAAGAGGCGACACTCATCCCCGACAAGGAAACCTACCAGCCGGGCACTACCGCCCGCATCTTGGTGCAGTCACCTTTTAGCCCGGCTGAAGGGCTGCTCACCGTAAGCCGCAGTGGCATTCTCTATACCGAGCGCTTCCGCATCGACGAGGGCACCGCCACCCTGGAGATTCCCATCGAAGAGGGGCACATCCCCAACCTGCATGTCCAGGTGGACTTGGTCGGCTCCGCGCCGCGCACCGGCGACAAGGGAGAGCCCGTCGAGGGTGTGCCTCCCCGGCCGGCCTATGCGTCCGGCGAGCTAAACCTCTCTATCCCGGCCCTCCAGCGTACCCTGTCGCTCCAGGTGGCGCCGCGCGATAAGGAGCTGGAGCCCGGCGGCAAGACGACCCTTGATCTGCTCCTCACCAACGCCGCCGGCAAGCCGGTGCCTGACGCCGAGATGGCCGTTGTCGTGGTCGATGAAGCGATCCTGGCGCTGACCAACTACCAATTGGCCGATCCCATCGCCCTCTTCTATGCCGAGCGTCCGGCCGACGTCACCAGCCGCTACGCCCGCGAGTCGATCGTCCTCGCCAATGTCGAGACGCTCGATTCTGCCGGCAGCCGGGAGTCGCTTCAGGTCTCGGCCACCATGGTGGTCGAGGAAGCCGCGGTCGAGGCGGCCATGCCCCCGCAGGCGCCGCAGCTTGCTGCCGGCATGGCCAAGGGGATGGATGAGGCCGAATCGCAGCAGCAGCCCATCGCCCTGCGCACTGACTTTGACCCGCTTGCCGCCTTCGCAGCCGAGGTCCGCACAGGTGCCGATGGCACTGCCCAGGTGGAGATCGACCTTCCCGACAACCTCACCCGCTACCGCGTGATGGCTGTTGCCGTCTCCGGCGGTACCCACTTTGGCGCGGCCGAGGCCAACTTGGTCGCCCGCCTTCCCCTCATGGTCCGCCCTTCGGCGCCCCGCTTCCTCAACTTCGGCGACCTCTTCGAGTTCCCCGTCGTCCTCCAGAACCAGACGGACGAGCCGATGGACGTTGACGTCGCCCTCCGCGTCACCAACCTTGCACTGAGCTCCGGCCAGGGCCTGCGCGTCACGGTCCCCGCCCGCGACCGGATCGAGGTCCGCTTCCCGGCGACCACGCTGAAGGCCGGTACCGCCCGCTACCAGGTAGCCGCCGTCTCGGGCACCTTCGCGGACGCGGCGTCGGGCGAGCTGCCCGTCTACACCCCGGCTACCACCGAGGCCTTCGCGACATACGGCGTTGTCGACGAGGGCGCGGTCGCCCAGCCGGTGGCCGCTGTCGGCGATTCCGTCTTCCCGCAGTTCGGCGGGCTCGAGATCACCACCTCTTCCACGGCGCTCCAGGCACTCACCGACGCCGTCCTGTATCTCGTCTCCTACCCCTACGAGTGCTCCGAGCAGCTTGCGTCGCGCATCCTGGCCGTCTCGGCGCTGCGCGATGTGCTCGAGGCTTTCTCGGCCGAAGGGCTGCCTTCCGCTGCCGAGATGCAGGCCGCCGTCGAGCGGGACATCGCCCGTCTCCAAAAGATGCAGAACGCGGACGGTGGCTTCCCCTACTGGGCACGAGGCCGTGAGTCGATCCCCTTCAACACCATTCACGCCGCCCACGCCCTCTACCGTGCCGCGGAGATGGACTTCGCCGTACCGTCCGACATGCGTTCGCGCGCCCTCGACTACCTGCGCCAGATCGAGAGCCACTACCCCGACTGGTACGACAAAGAGACACGCCACTCCCTGGGCGCCTACGCCCTCTACGTCCGTGCCCTGATGGGCGACGCAGACCCGGCCAAGGCCCATGCGCTGCTGGACGAGGCCGGCCTGGAACAGCTGCCCCTCGGCTCGATCGCGTGGCTCTGGCAGGTGCTAAAGGATGACCCCGCATCCGCCACCACCGTCGAGTCCATGCGGCGCCATATCTCCAACCGGGCCGTCGAAACCGCCGGCGCTGCCAATTTCACCACCTCCTACAGCGACCAGACCTACTTGCTGCTCGACTCAGACCGCCGCACCGACGCCATCGTCCTCGACGCCCTGATCGCCGGCGACCCGAAGAGCGACCTCATCCCCAAGGCGGTCAATGGGCTTCTGGCACACCGCGTCCAGGGCCGCTGGAACAGCACGCAGGAGAACGTCTTTGTCCTGCTCGCCCTCGACCGCTACTTCGAGACCTTCGAGTTACAGACGCCCGACTTTGTGGCACGCATCTGGCTGGGCGACGCCTACGTCGGCGATCACACCTACCAGGGCCGCACCACCGAGCGCCACGAATCCGCTGTCCCCATGTCGTACCTGGCGGACCTGGATGGGACGCAGGACCTCATCCTCAGCAAGGAGGGTCCCGGCCGCCTCTACTACCGGCTCGGGCTCCAATATGCGCCCACCGACCTCACCCTGGATTCCCTGGACATGGGCTTTGTGGTTCAGCGAGCCTACGAGGCCCTCGACGATCCGGCGGACGTGACCAGGGACCAGGATGGCGTCTGGCATATCAAGGCCGGCGCCCGCGTGCGTGTCAAGCTCACCATGGTTGCCGACAACCGCCGCTACCACGTCGCCCTGGTCGACCCGCTGCCGGCAGGACTTGAGATCGTCAACCCTGCCCTCGCCGTCTCGGGCAGTATCCCCCAGGACCCAGCCACCCCCGACTACAAGTACGGCTGGTGGTGGTGGGGACCCTGGTACGAGCATCAGAACATGCGCGACGAGCGCGCCGAGGCCTTCACCCCGCTGCTCTGGGAGGGCGTCTACAACTACAGCTACGTCGCCCGCGCCACGACGCCCGGCACCTTCGTCGTCCCGCCCGCCAAGGCCGAGGAAATGTACTCGCCCGAGGTCTTCGGCCGCAGCGCCGGCGACAAGGTGACCGTCGAATAGCCGGTCACAAAGCCTCCCCGGGGGCCCGAGCCTCCGGGGAGGTCCGCTTTCCAGGCAGCAAGGATTCGGTTATGGACCCTATCCCCCTGACGGTCGTCTGCGCGCGGGAAATCCTCCCCACTCCTCCCTTCAGCTTCGACGCCTCACTCCACAAGCCCGATCACTTCTCCTCGGCCGAGCCACTGGCCGCCTCCCATTCCCCTTGAGCCCCGTCTCCAGCTTGCTCGTCACTTCGCGCTTGACGCGAGCGGCCAGGACCTGCTCATGTTTGCTAAGGAAGGAGCGCACGGCCTCCGGATCGTGGACCACCAGCTCGCGCAGCGCCCACGACATCGCCTTCACCACCATCTCCTCCCGGTCAGCGACCAACAGCGCGCAGATCTCCAGCGTCTGGCCCACATCGCCCCGTCCGCCGAGCGACCGCACGTTCAGGGCGACTGTGCTCACCAGCGCGGCGCGGCGCCACCAGGGATCGGCCGATTCTGCCCAATCGCGGACCACCTGCGCCGGCAGCAGGCCGTCGCGCCAGGCCGGCCCGGAGACCGTCCGGGCGAACGCGTCAACGCTCCACCAGCTGTCGATCCCCAGCCCCAGCGCCTCTGCCTCCTCACGGTTGAGCATGCGGTAGCCCTCTCGGTGGGCAGCGACCAGCTCGTAGGCGATCCAGCGATGCTTTCCCGTCGCCACCATCGCGCGCGCCACGTCCAGGACGTGTTCCCCGGTACATGACCGCAGCTTCCTCGAGGAGGTGACTCGCAGCCGGCGCATCGGCTCCGTTCTCTGCTCGACACCATCCATCTCGCCGATGATCCTTGCCGCCGTCTCCAGTGCGCCGCAGTTCAATCTCTCCCGCTTGCCGTACCGCACCGCCTCCAGCGGAGCATCCAAGTCGAGCTCCTTCGATGCACCGTCGGCCACAAAGCCCATCGCCTCGTAGAATCGCCGCGCCCGGCTGTTTCCCGCCAGCACCCACACCTTGATCTCGCCGTAGCCTCGCGAAGCCAGCAGCCTCTCGGCAAAGCGACAGAGCCGGCTCCCGGCGCCCTGCCGCCAATGCTGCGGCGCCAGGTAGATGCCCCAGACTTCGCCCACCCTCTGCGCGTCCACGTCGGCGTCGCGGCAGGCCGCAAGCGTGACAAAGCCGAGGATCGCGCCCCCTCGCTCCGCGACGTAGGTCTCCGCCTTGCTGGGGCCGGTCTCCAGACCGTGCCCCCCCAGCTGCTCCCGGAAGCGCTCCGCCCGCCGCTCATAGTCCAGCCTGTCCAGCCGCGAATCGGGCACCAACCCGCGGTAGGCCACTCGCCATGCATCGACGTGCAGCCGCGCCAGCTGCGCGGCATCCTGCACGATTGCCCGACGGATCAAGTCAGCCATGCTCTCTTGGCCTCTCAGTGCCTTTGGTCCTTCATCCTCTCACCGATTCCATGCTACTCCCAGGTCTTTCTCCTGTCAACCATCCGCCGCCCTTCCATTGGCGTCCTCATTCCCACTGCTCTCACTCTGGGTCAGGCACCCAACGCGGCAGGGCCGCACCCTTCGGTGCGGCCCTGCCTGCTGCTCAATGGCTGACAGGTATCCTGCAGCCGCCTCATTCGTGCCTACGGTACGACGATGACCTTGCCCGACAGCCCCTGTCCACCCGGCCCGCCGCCCGGATCGCTGTAGTAGGGGTACTCGCCGGCTTGCGTGAAGGTGTACGAGAACTCCTCACCCTTCTGCAGCACGCCACTGGTGAACAGGCCCGAATCGGATCGGATGACGCGCGCTTGCGCATCCCTGTTGCCGAACTTGACCCTGGTGCCCACCGCGACCGTCAGCGCCAGGGGACGTGCTGTGTTGTCCTCCAGCTCTACCTCAGCCTCCCCCACCGCAACGGTGGACGAGACCCCACTGGCTGTCGCAGCCGGAGCTGCCGTCGGATTCGTCGCAGGCGCGGCGGCCGCCCCTCCCGTGACCTGGAAGGCAGGGCTGACCATCATCCCCTCCACCAGCACCGGCGCATCTGAGCCCGGGAACTCGTAGGTCCCCACCGTACCCGCGTCACTGTGCAGCATGGCATACAAGGTCTGGGTGGCATCGGAGCTGTCGATCAAGACCGCCACATTCCTGTTCTCGCCGTCGCTCACCGGGCTGTAGCCCAGGACCGGGCCAGGCTGGCCGCCTGCATCGGTGTGCACCACCAACCACCCCGGGCCGTCGCTTACCACGCTCGCGATCGTCACGCTGTCCTCCACTATCGCCTGGTTCTCGACGTTCACCGACGGGACGACAGCCACGGCTTCGGGCGCAGCGGCGGGCAGGGAGGCCGGCTCCTGGGCGGCCGGTGCACTGGTCGGGCTTGCCGCCTCAGGTGCGCTGGTCGCGGGCACCGCTGTCGAATCCGCCTGCCCGCAGGCCGCCGCCAATACGGCGATCAGGAGCAGCGCGCTCATGGCCAAAATCAGGGTCGGGCGTCTCCGCCGGACGTTCGCTTTGCTCGAGTTGTTGCTGCCTATCATTGTCTTATCCTTTCGAACTTCTGTGATTTGGTTTCGCTGTCACTAGGACGCTTTCACCCCATACTACGCCTTCTGGGGGGCCTTGGATCTGTCCACCCATTAGAACGGCATTAAGGTCGACCCTCAGAATGGCAAGGACCCGATTCGATCGAATCGGGTCCCTGTCTCTGCTTGCTGCACCGCCCTGCTCCGGGCGGTTCTCGAGATTCTAGGGGCTGCCCTCCAACACCACGGCGCCGGTTGGCTGCGCGCTTCCGCCCGCAGGCTCTAGGGTGACGCTGAAAGTGCCATAGCTCATCAATGGCTCGGGCGCCAAGATCTCGAGAACCCCGTATCCGTGGTCGTTCACTGCGAGAAGGCCGCCGCTGATCTGCTCACTCCCCTCTGTCAGCCATACCTGGTACACATGCGCTTCGTCTGGCACGGGCAGGTTCTCGACCACCAACGATCCATACTCCCCGTCAGAGCTGATGACGAGCCTGCCCTGCACCGTTGGCAGCGTAGCCACCGGCACCATGGCTACCACCATCATCTCCGCACCACCGGACGCCTTTGGGTGAGCCTGCCGCCAGAGCCACACATTCCCCACGCCCAGCACGACGATCAGCGCCAGGGCGGCCATGCCCCAGGCCGGGGCTGTGCGCCGGAAGAGCCCGGCAAGTGCGACCCGCCAGGCGGGCTGTGCAGGCGCCACCCGCGCGCGGAGCGTTGGCTCAATGCGCTGTATCACCCGGCGCTTGACCCATGCCTCTGGTGTGGCCTGGCGCGCGGCCAGGGCCAAGCAGCCGGTCACCTCCAGGTAGCCCTGCAGCTCGGCCTGGCACTGATCGCAGCTTGCCAGGTGCTCTGCAACCTGGGCTGCCTCCGTCTCGTCCAGGCACCCCAGGGCATAGGCCGCCAGTTGTTCGCTGACATGCATAGGTTGCACTTCTCCTACCTGTGTATACGCACCTGTGCCGCGTTTGGATCTGTCCGGGGGCTCGCTTTCGCACTCTCCGGCGCAGCTTGCTCAAGCTTGGTCCGCAAGTGCCACGCGCAGCTTGTCCATCGCCAGCCGGATGCGCGTCTTGACTGTCCCCAAAGGCACTCCCAGCGCCACGGCAATCTCATCCTGCGTATGCCCCCGGAAGTAAGCCAGAGCCAGCGCCTGCTTCTGCTCTTCTGGCAGCTGCGCGATGGCGGCGCGCACCTCCGACCGCAGCATGGCCAGTTCTGCTTCCAGCTGTGTGTTGCTTCCGGCCACCATGCTGCTCGGCCCTTCTTCCGCCTCGTCCCACGAAACGCTCTGCGCCTCGGCGCGGGCTCCCTGCCGCCGCAGCTGATCGATCGAGCGATGCCGGGCAATCGAAGCCAGCCAGGTGCGAACCGTACCCTGCTCAGGGCGATACTGCCCTGCCCGCTCCCACGCTCGTACGAACACATCCTGTGTGATCTCTTCCGCGCTGCCCGGGTCGCCGGTCGCGTGCTGGGCCAAGCCAAAGACCAGCCGGCTGTAGCGATCGTACAACTCGCTGAGCGCAGCTTGCTGCCCCCGCGCGATCTGCGCCATCAAGCTCTCGTCACTGAGGATCTGTTGGCTCGTCACGAATACCTCATGCCTGCACTCTCCTCGCAAGAAAGCTCATTCTACCACACCACCCGGCCACGGCCAATCGGGTGCAGCCGCGCTTTGGGCAGGTCACGGTGCCTTCTGGAGACGCCGCACGCCCACGCCGGCCATGGCGCGCGCGAGCCCTGCACGCCTCCAATGGCGCTCCGTGCCCCTTTGACAGGCTGCCAACGGCGTGCGATAATACCGCAGGCTGACCTGCGGAGCCCAGGAGCTTGGCCCGGCTCAGGCCTGCCCCGGCAATTGGTGAGGCGCACTCTGCAGAGCGTTCGGGTTCACCAATAAGGAGCATTCCATGATGGCAAGACGGTCCTTTGGGATGTCCACTGATGCACCCCGATGATCGCGTCCTCGTCGCCGTCATGAGCCGGCCCAAGGACCTGGTCATCGCCCGCGACCAGGGCTGGTACCGCCTGCCCGAGGAGCGCACCCCCCGCGGAGCTGCCTTTGAGTACATCGCCTTCTACTTCACCGCTGCATTCGGCGACCATGCCTGGGCGGTCCACTATTACGCCCGCCGGCTCGGCCACGAGCTGGTCACCCGCCGCGATCTCCTCCCCGACGAGCCGGACCACCCTCGCGCCGGCGCGCGCTACCTCAAGCTCCAGCTCGGCCCGCTTCAGCAGCGCTTGCCGCCCATCGTCAGCCTCCGCTGGCGCCGCATCTCCTTCATCCACACCACCTGGGATCGCTTTGAGGCCGCCGCCGAGATCAACGACCTCTTTGCCGAAGGGGGTGAGTTCGTCGATCGCTTCTACCACGCACTGCGCGAGGGGGGATTCAACCCCGAGAGGTACTACCCGGTGCGCGAGGCCGGCCTGAACTATGTCGTCGATCTTGCCGTCCCCTGTTGTGCCGGCGTCCTGGCCCTGACAGCACCGGGCACCGAGACATCGCCGCCCGGCGCCCTATCTCTGCCGCTCACCGGCCCCGGCCCGGACCTTCTGAACGCCGTCCGCGCGGAGGTCAAGAGGCTCGGCGGAGTCCTCCCCCAGCGGCTTTCCCGGGCCGCCGGCGGTGCCTCTCCCCGGTAGCGCCTAAGGGCTCTTGGCAGGAAAAGCGCGTGCGCCCGCGTCAGGGCCTTCCCGGCATGACTGCACACGCCCTTGCCGGAAGGGCAAGCAGCCCGCGAATCTGTCTGGGCCGGATTGACAGGGGCACTTGGTTGGCCTATACTGGACGCCGCCCTGCAACAAGGGGGCATACCGGCCGTTCATGAGAAAGGCGCATGCCATGAAAATCAGCGTCAAGCTTGGTGCACCGCTGTCGCAGGTCGTCGGCGAGTCGAAAGTGGTCCTCACCCTACCCGAGGGGTCGACTGCCGCCGGCGTCCTTGCCGAGCTGAGCAGCCGCTACCCCGGTTTTGACGCCGGCCTGAAAGGCAAGGGGCTGCGCGCACCCCTTGATCAGATCCCCTACGCCCTCTTTGTCAACGCCCGGCTCGTGCCCCTCGATCGCGCAGCCGCCACCCCACTGCGGGATGGCGACCGCCTCTCCCTCTTCCTGCCCGTCGCCGGTGGCTAGGGCCTCGCAACCCCTCCCCTGCGGCACTCGGGCAGTCCTCCCCTACAGGTGGTAGTCGCCGGCTGCTTCCGGCTGGTAGAGCATCTCCACCACCTGGAACCTCGCCACGCCACTGGGCACCTTCCACTCGATCGTATCGCCCACTCGATACCCCAGGAGGGCCGTCCCGACGGGTGCCTGCACCGAGATCTTGCCCGCGTCAATGTCCGCATCTTTGGGAAAGACGAGCGTCAGCTCCAGCTCTTCCCCCGACGCTGCATCTCTCAGGAGCACCCTGGAGTTCATCGTGATCACGTCGGCCGGTATCTGCTTCGCCTCGACGACCAGTGCCCGCTCCATCTCCGCCTGGAGGTCCGCCAGGTCGCGTCTGTGATAGTCCGCTCTTCTCAGATCGGCAACCAGTTCCTTCAGCCGCCGCAAGTCATGTTCCGTGATGTAAATCTGCCTGTGTGCCATTATGCTATCCTTGTCTCTCTAACTGGCGTAGCCCGCCAAGCTCAAACGTCCCGAAAACCCTGCCCCTGTTGCCCGCCCTTCCTGATCTGCGCCGCCTCGCCCAGGTCGCGCCATGAGATCGACTCCCGCCACATGTAGAATGCTCCCAGCAACGTGATCGGCAGCCAGAGTGCTGCGTGCAGCACCAGCGTGTAAGCTCCGGCAATCTCCTCTGTCACTCCGACCGCTGACAGGACCTTGATACCTGGTGCGTCGAAGGTTCCCACGTAGCCGGGTGCCGACGGGATGGTCGTGAACAGGTTTACCACGCCGTTCATCAGCATGAGCACAAAGAACGACACCTCGAACGGGAAGGCGTGCATCACGAACCAATACTTGCCTGTCTCTGCCAGCCATACCACCAACGAGGTCACGAAAATCATCCCCACGTCGCGCCCGCTGCGCAGGAAGTAGAGGCCTTCCATGAACCGGTCGGCAAAACCGCGCACCGCTTCCCGGAAGCGTGCCGGCACCAGGCGGTCGATGGCCCATGTGTACACCGCCTTCGACCGTTTGGGTGACGCCGCAATCAGAAAGAAAGCAGCCAGTGCCCCAAAGAAGAGCAGGCTAAAGACGATGACAAAGCGCTGCCAGTCTCTCGGGATGGTCGGCGCCAATGGAAGCCCCACGAACACAAACAGAAGCATCACCACCCCGTCGAAAATGCGCTCCACCAGGATCGTCGCCAGGCTGGCGCTGACGGAAACTCCCTCCTTGCGCCTGAGGACGTAGGCACGCAACAGCTCCCCGATGCGCGCCGGGTAGATGTTGTTGCCCATGTAGCCGATGCACACCACCGGGAAGAGCCGCCGCAGCGGGACCGGCTTGATCGCACGCAGCATGTAGTGCCACCGCCACGTCCGAGCCCAGACGCCAAAAAAGTAGATCGCCACTGCCGGGACCAGCCACCAATACTCGGCCTCCTTGATGTACGACCACAGCTCGGGCAGCTTGAGCCCGCGAAGCGCGATGTACAGGCAGACCGCGCTGATCACGATACCCAGCCACAGCTGCCACCGCTTGAGCAGCTTACCCATTGCCTTCTCCCTCGAAAATCCCCTCGGCTCGCTCCAGCAAGGCCTGGATGCGCTCCGGTGGCGTTTCCTTGCTCTCCAGGTACCGCGTCAGCAGCTCAGCCGGCGCCATCCCCTCGGCCGACGCGCCTCCCAGCCGTTGTCGGTACGCCCGCTGCACCTCCTTGGCAACCCCCGCCACGTAGTAGGCCTCCTTGAGCGCCCGCCGGATATCGGCATCGCGCAAGAGCTCTTCCTGCTCGGGCTGAGCCTGGACTCGCACCCGGACTACTGCATCCTTCACATCGTGCCGGCCGATAGCCGCAAGGAGCGCCTCGAGAGGGTCACTCTCCTGCCGCACGTCGACATCGATCGTCACGAAGCGTCGCGCCGCAACCTCCTCGAACCGCCACTCGCACCCCCCGCGCCGGATGTCGGCAATGACAAAACCCTTCGGCTCCTTCTCCTCCCCGAAGTCGATCCGCTCCAGGCTGCCGCTGTAGACAATCGGCGGCTTGTGCCCGCCGTTGATCTCTTGATGCTTGTGGACATGCCCAAGCGCGACATAATCCCACACCGGATCTGCGAGGACCCCCTTGAGCACCACTACATCCCTCCCCAACATCACCGAGCGCTCCGAGCCATACTTTGCCTCGGACACGCTGAGATGCCCCGCCAGGATCGCCGGCAGTGACTTGTCCACCTGGGCTGCCAGGGCCTGGATATTCTCGCTCACGATCCGTTCCACCACCTTGTCCAGCTCGGCGATTGTCTTGCCCCGATACTCCTCCCGCTCCAGCAGCCGCGCCCGGATGGGGTAGGGCACCGTGGCCACCTGGATCTCGTCGCCCCGCCGCGTGGTCAGCCGCTGCAGCGCATCCCGGTTCGCCACCACCACGTTCGGGACATCCAGCGCACGGAAGATGTCGACGCTGGTCGCTCGCTTTTCCTGGCTCGGCAGGTCGTGGTTCCCCACCAGCAGCACCACTGGAATGCCCGCGCCCGCCAGCCGCTTGATCCGCCGCGCAAACTCCCGCTGGTGAGTAGCACTTGGTTCTCGCGTCTTGTAGGCGTCTCCACAAAAGAGCACGAGGTCGACCTCGTTCTGCAGCGCGTACTCCACAACGTCGGTCAGGCGCCGCACAAAATCCATCACTCGCCCGTTGACCCCCGTCTCGGGGTCGATCTGGCCATAGTTCTCCATGCCGACGTGCAGGTCCCCAAAGTGCAGCACCCGAATGTTACTCATGCTTGCTTCCCAACCTATCATCCTGAGCGAAGCGAAGGATCTGATCCAGCGCAGCGCGTGCCGCGCCTGGGTCTGCTGCCGTAACTGCGTCTACCCCCAGCCGGACCGCCTCCCTGTAGTCACTCGTAAAGAGGTTGTTCAGGCACACGGCACAGCCGGCCTCGCGCAGCCGCACCACCGTCCCGGCGTCGAGCTGCGGCCAGAAAGCCATCACCCAACACGCCCCGGCAGCCGCGGCACGCCCCGCTGGGTCCGCCACCCGCCCTGGCAGGTTCACCGCCAGTGCCATCTCAGGCCTCCGCGCGTGAACCCGCATCAGCGCTACCTCGTCCCAGCTCGAGAGGACCACCTCTCCTGCCATCCCCGCCCGGTCGATCGCCTCCAGTGCTGCGCTCTCCAGCCGGTCGTCCCCAGGCGCCTGGAACCCATGCTTCAGGTCAACCTGGAGTCCGACGCGGCCGCGCGCCCATTCCAGCACCTCCCCAAAGCGCGGGATCTGCTCGCCGGCAAAGGGTGCCCCGTACCAGCGCCCCACATCCAAGCCGCGCAGCTCTTCCCACGCCAGGTCCCTCACCCACCGCGGGTCGCGCAGCTTGGGGTACAGCGTAAAGTCGTGATAAAGGATCGCCTCCCCGTCGCGCGTCAGCTGCACGTCGATCTCCAGCCAATCGGCACCCGCGTCAAAGCCGGCCCGAAGCGCCGCCCAGGTATTCTCCGGCGCTACCGCCTCCGCCCCCCGGTGCCCCACCACCAGGATGCGCCCTCTATGCCCTTCTGCTCCCTTCATCGCACGTCGCTATCGGCTCCGCCCGTATCCCAGCCGCTCCAATTCCTCCTCGTCCGAGCGCCACAACTTCCGCACTTTCACCCACAGCTCCAGGTAGACGCGCGTGCCCAGCAGCTTCTCGATCTCGAGCCGCGCCCCTTGGCTGATCTTCTTGATCATCGCCCCGTTGCGGCCGAGCAGGATCAGCTTGTGTGTGTCGCGCTCCACCAGCAGCGTCGCCGCAATATAGGTCAGGTCCTCGCTTCGCTCCTTGAACTCGTCCACCACCACCGCGACCGCGTGTGGCACTTCCTCGCGCAGTTGGCGCAGCACCTGCTCACGCACCAGCTCCCCGGCAAGGAAGCGCAGGTGCTGGTCCGTCACCTGTTCCTCGGGGAAGTAGCGTGGCCCCAAAGGGAGCCTCTGGAGAATAGCCTCCATCAGCTCCGGCAGGCCGTCGCCCCGCAGCGCCGACACCACCAGCCAATGCTCGAAGGGCCCCAGCGCCTGGTAGGCCTCCACGCGCGCCGATACCACGTCCGCCGGAATGAGGTCGCCTTTGTTCACCACCAGCAGGATCGCCAGCCCTTTTCGCTTGGCCAGAAGCCGCGCGATCTGCTGGTCCTCCTCGCCTGGTGGCCTCGAGCCGTCCACAAGGAAGAGCACGACGTCTGCATCCGGGATGGCACGCACAGCCGTGTCCACCATGTGCTCACCCAGCTTGTGCAGTGGCTTGTGGATGCCCGGCGTGTCCACGAAGACGATCTGAGCGTCGGCCACATCGCCCCGCTCTTGTACCAGCGTCAGGATGCCCAGCAGCCGGTCCCGCGTCGTCTGTGGCTTGTCCGATACGATCGCGATCTTTTCCCCCAGGTAGGCATTCACCAGCGTGGACTTTCCCACGTTCGGCTTGCCCACCACCGCCACAAATCCCGACCGGTGGCTCGCCGGAAGCTCCTCAGGTATCAGCAGCTCCATCTTTCCTCGCCGGTGGGACGGCCAAGTTCTCCGTCACTCACAGGGCTTGTATCCGGCAGAGCAATGGGGCACTCTCCAGGCGACCGCCTGCGCCGCCGTCCAAGTCCCGCAGAGGCAGCGGATCTCGTCACCGCCCTCACTCCCCTACCTTGAATGGGTTAAAGTCCGTGCCTACGTCGTACACGTCCTCCTTCTCGCTCCGTTTCAGCGCCCCCGTCACCCAGTAGGTCACCGGCGTCATCAGTGCCTCCATCCCGCACTTGAACAGGTAGTTGGACGCCACAGTCACCCACAGGAGCGACCACGGGATGGCGCCGGCAAAGGCAATCAGCACGAACAGCACGCTGTCCACTCCCTCGCCCACCAGTGTGCTGGCGATCGTCCGAGTCCAGAGCCATCGCCCTTTTGTCCAGATCTTCATCTTGGCCAGCACATACGAGTTGCTGAACTCGCCCGCAAAGTAGGCCACCAACGAACCCAGCACGATGCGCGGCGTGGAGCCCAAGATCGCCTGGTAGGCCGCCTGGTTCTCCCAACCCTCCGCCGCCGGCAGTGCCCCCACCAGTGCAAACACCCCAGCCATCAGCGCCGCGCAGCCAAACCCTGTCCAGATCACCCGCCGGCTGCGCCGGTAGCCGTACACCTCTGTCAGGATGTCGCCAAAGATGTAGCTGATCGGGAAGAGGATCGTTCCCCCGTCGAACGAAAACGGTCCCAGCTTCACGAACTTGGTCGAGGCCACGTTGCTGATCAGCACGACCGCCACGAACAAAGCCATCACCAGGTCAAAGTGGCGATAGCTACGCTCCTTCATTCCCCGCCCTTCTCTGCATCCGGCCCAGGATGCGCGGCATCACGTCTGTGTACAGCCGGTAGCCCAGCCGGCAGCTTGGATAGTCCCATGCCCCTACGCCCTGTGCCGCCTTGCCGCCCAGCCCAACTTTGAATTGGTGCACCCCCCACATTGGGTCGGCCTCTTCCAGCCGGTCCGGCGCCCCCCAGAGATCGTACAGCCGGCAGCCTGCCGCCTTGGCCGTTCGACACGCCTCCCACTGCAGCAGGTGGTTCGGCATGTCTTCGCGGTGTTGGTCCGACGACGCGCCGTACATGTACCATGCCGTCGGCCCGAACGTGAAGAGCATCAGCCCCGCCACCGTCTCCCCTGCCACCTCCGCCAGCAGCAGCTGTGCGGCTCCCCGCTCCAAGAACCGTCCCCAGACGTCGACGTAGTACTCGGCCGGCCGGATGATAAAGTGATCGCGCTCCGCCGTCTCTGCATACAGGCCGTAGAAAAGCGCCAGGTCACCCGCGACTCCCTCTCGCACCGTCACTCCACGTCGCCGCGCCAACCGGACGTTGTAGCGGCTCTTCTGCTTCATCCCCGCCAGGAGCTCTTCTTCGCTCTGCGACAGGTCCAGCAGCACCGTGTTGCGGTACTGCACCTGCTCCCCCGAAAAGCGCCACCCCCGTGCCGTGAGCACCTCGGCCAGCGCCTCTGCGCACTCCGGGCGCCCCCCACATGCTGGCCCATCGCCGGCCCCGTTCGTCCCCGGCCCCGTAGGGGCGGGGCCCGCACCTTGCGCCGGGCCGGAAGCCTGCATGCCAGCCGGGTAGTAGACATCCGGGTCAATCTTGACAAAGAGTGCCCGCCTCTGCCGTGCCAGCGCCTCCAGCTCCGCTGCCACCTGCACGCGCACCCCGCACTCATCCCAGTCCAGGGCCGGCCCCTTGGGAACGTACAGCACGGGCGTCGGAAGCCGGCCTACCCGCCGCTCCAGCACGGACGCCGCAGCCACGGCCTCACCTCCTTCCACGAAGAGCAGCCGCGTTGCCTGCCAGCCATGCTGCGTCTTGAACTCGCCCCATGCCCAGCTCTGGAGCACGTGCGGGTTCGGCAGCGCCAGCAGCGCTGCGTCCCATGCCTCTGCGTCCCTGACCTCGACCCGTTCCATCAAGAGCTGCCTGTCAATCCTGCAGTGTGGTCGATCTCAACCTGCCTGCCCGCGTCCCATCCACCGCAGCGCCAGCGTGTACAGGCGATACCGCACCGGCGCATAGATGAGGTCCCAGGCCCCTGCCGTTCGCACCAGCCGTCCGCCAAAGCCCCGCTTGAAGCGGTACACCCCCCACAGCCCGTCGCTCCGGTCGGCGAACTGTGCCTCCAGCACTGCCTCATCCTCGTCCGGCACGCCCCATAAATCATACCAGCGGTATCCCTGCTCTTGCGCCCAGCGCATCGCCTCCCACTGCAGCAGGTAGGTGGGCATCAGGTTGCGCCCTTCATCCGACGAGGCACCATACATGTAGCAGGCCGTGTCGCCAAAGGCCATCGCCACCACCCCGGCCAGCAGTCGCCCCTCATGCTCGGCCAGCAGAAGCTCTCCCCGCCCGGCCTGCACCAGGAGCCGGTGCGCTGCCGCGTAGTACGCCTCGCTGTGGACGTCGAACCGGTCGCGCTCCGCCGTCACCCCCATCATCCTGTAGAAGGCCGGCAGGTCCGCTTCGCTGCCCGATCGGACGGTCACCCCTTTCCGCTCGGCCAGCCGGATGTTGTAGCGCGTTTTCTGCTTCATCCGCTCCAGTACGGCCTCTGGCGAGCCCTCCAGGTCCACCAGGATCGTGCGCCGGGGCTGCACCGCCTGTGGGCTGGTCCGAAAGCCCATCGCCCGCAGGCCGCCCTCCAGGTCTGGCGTCTCCTCGCAGTTGGGCTCAACCTTCAGGCATATCGCCCGCCTCTTCCGTGCCGCAGGCCGGAGTGCCTCAAGAAGGGCGCGCACGCCCTCGACATCGCCTAGATCGGCGGCCGGCCCGCGCGGCACGTAGGCAAGACTCCCCAAGCCTCCTGGCACCGTCCGAAAGAGCACCTGGGCACAGGCTGTCCCCGCAGAGATGCGCTCCGCGCTCCAGCCGAACTGCCTCTTCAGCTCGCCCCACGACCAGCTCTGTAGCAGGTGCCCGCCCATAGCCGACACCCGCGCATCCCAGGCCATTCGCTCGGGGGGCTCCATGCTCGCACTCATTCCCCCATTGTACCACGATCCCCTCACCGGGCCGAATACCTCGCCCCACGGGACCCCGGGCCCGGTCCCTGCTGTCTCCTGGTGCCCGCGGCTCATCGATTGGCCCCCACAACTTGTCTATTCGAAAGGACCATGGCATAATCGGACGCGTTCCGCAGCCTGCATGGGGAGGGTATGACGTTGCTGTCAGACTACAACTTCATTGGCGTGTTTGCGCTCTTGGCCATCGCGTTCCCTTTCATTGCACTGGGCGTGGCCTGGTTGCTGCGCCCCAAGAAGCCGAACCCATCCAAAACCGACACCTACGAGTGCGGCCAACCCACTGTCGGCGACACCTGGGTCCAGTTCCGTGCTCAGTACTACATCTACGCGCTCGTATTCGTCGTCTTTGACATCGAGGCCGCCTTCCTCTTCCCCTGGGCCGTCGCCTACCATGCGCTTCCCCTCTATGCTTGGTTCGAAGCCTTCATCTTTGTCGCCATCCTTGTCCTCGGGCTCGTCTATGCCTGGCGCAAGGGCGCCCTGCGCTGGCAGTAGGGAGGAAACCACCTATGAAATTCGTCCTCGACTTCTGGGTACAGCTGGGCAACTGGCTGGAGGGCGTCCTCTCCGGCTGGGGCGTGCCGGTCTGGGGCGTCAACCTGATCATTGACATTGTCCTGGCCGTCATCCTCCTGGTCGTCGGCATATTGGCTGTCATCATCTTCACCCCGATGGAGCGCAAGGTGATCGCCCGCATGCAAGATCGGCCCGGCCCCAACCGGGTCTGGCCCTATGGCACGCTGATCGCCTTCGCCGACGCCATCAAGATGCTGACCAAGGAGGACATCGTCCCGCGCAAGTCCGACAAAGGGCTTCACATGCTCGCCGCCCTCCTGGTCGCTATGCCGGCTGTGCTTATCTTCGCCGTCCTGCCCTTTGGCCGTGGCGTCATCGGCCAAAACCTCAATGTCGGCATCCTCTTCATCCTGGCCATCGGCTCCATTCACGTCCTGGCTGTCCTGATCGCCGGGTGGGGGGCCAACAACAAGTTCTCCCTTCTCTCGGCCTTCCGTGTCGTGAACCAGCTGCTGGCCTACGAGATACCCATGGTGCTCTGCATCCTCGCCGTCGTCCTCTTCACCGACACCATGTCGATGCAGGGGATCGTCGAGCGGCAAACCATACCCTTCTTTGTCGTCATGCCCGTTGCCGGTTTCATCTTCCTCATCTGTGCCATGGCCGAAGCCAACCGGTCACCTGTCGATCTGCTCGAGGCCGATTCTGAGATGGTGGCCGGCTACATGGTCGAGTACTCCGGCATGAAGTTCGCCATGTTCTTCATCGCCGAGTACGTCAACATGTTCGCCGTAGCGATCATCATCTCCACCCTCTTCCTCGGCGGCTACAAGTTCTTTGGCCTGGAAGATGTCGCGCCCGTGCTTTCGCCGGTCATCGTCTTTGCCAAGGCTTGTCTCGTCATCTTTGTCATGCTCTGGTTCCGGGGAACCTTCCCTCGCATGCGCTTTGACCAGCTCGTTTCCTTCTCCTGGAAGTTCTTCGTTCCCCTCTCTCTCGTCAACCTGCTTCTGGCAGCGCTCGTCGTCAAGCTCCCGATCGCCAACCCCAAGGCCGCCCCCTGGGTCGAGGGCGCAGTCATGCTGATCGCCAACATCGCCCTCCTGGCCGTCACATTCTTCATCCTCAACCGGGCGGCGCGCCGCATCGAGGGGCCCTCGGCCCTGAAGCGCATCGTTGCTGTGGAAAGGTAGGCAGCCTATGAACGTCTCGCAGGTCGTCTTCATCATCCTTGGCCTCGTCACCTTGGCCGGCGCCGCGGGCGTGGTCCTCAACCGCAAGCTCTTCCATTCTGCTCTCTACCTCATCCTCTCCTTTGTCGGCGTCGCCGGCCTCTATATCCTGCTGGAGGCCGAGTTCCTCGCCATGCTCCAGCTCCTCGTCTACGTGGGCGCCATCTCCATCCTCATCATCTTCGCAGTCATGCTCTCACGCAACATGATGTCGGCCGACTACAAGGCGCGCAACACCGACTGGGGCTTGGGGGTGTTCGTCGCCGGCGGATTGCTGGCCGTCCTTGTCCTGATCTTGCTCCGCGTCCAGTGGCCTGTCGCCGAATCGACCGTCTCCTCGGGCACCATCGCCGCTCTCGGCCAGGCCCTCACCAGCCCGGCGCACTTTGCCCTGCCCTTCGAGGTGGCCTCGATCCTGCTGTTGGTCGCCCTCGTAGGCGCCGTCATTATCGCGAGGGAGAAGTAAAGGAGGCTGCTATGCAAGTCCCGCTCGCCTGGTATCTCATTCTCGCCGCGGCCCTCTTCTGCATCGGCCTCTATGCCGCCCTCTCCCGCCGGAATGCCATCGGCATCCTGATGGGCGTCGAGCTAATGCTCAATGCCGTCAACATCAACTTGCTGGCCTTCTGGCGCCACGTCGAGGCAGCCAGGCAGACCTTGGGCGGCCAGGTCTTTGCCATCATTGTCATCACCGTGGCTGCCGCCGAGGCGGCCGTCGGCCTGGCCCTCGTACTTGCCGTCTACCGCAACCGCCGGACCGTGGACGTCGAAGACGTCGACTCGATGAAGCTGTAGGAGCGAGGTAGCTCATGAAAGAGTTCTTCTTCAACATTACCTGGCTAATCCCGCTCTTCCCGTTGGTTGCCTTTGCCCTGATCGTCCTCTGGACAAACCGCAACCGGCTCCTTTCGACCTGGATCGCCTGGATCGGCATCGGCCTGGCCTGGGTCTTGGGATGGGTCCTCTTCTTCATGTCCTGGTCAGGTGCCGAAAGCCTCACCGCTCCGGCACAGAGCTACCCCGTCCACTTGCTCGACGTCCCCACCGGCTCTTCGGTGCTCAAGCTCGGCTTCCACGTGGATACCCTCACCGGCTTGATGCTCTTCATGGTGCCCTTTGTCTGCCTCATGATCTTCATCTACTCCAAGGGCTACATGAACTTTGGCACCGAAGAGGTCGACTCCCGCTACTCTCGCTTCTTTGCCTACATCTCCCTCTTTGCCTGCGGTATGCTCGGCCTGGTCGTCTCCGACAACTTTTTCACCTTTCTTGTCTTCTGGGAGCTGATGGGCCTCTGCTCCTATCTCCTCATTGGCTTCTGGTTCGACAAGTCCTACTCCGACCCCAAGCGCATCACGCCCAAGCAGGCCGGCCTGAAAGCCTTCCTGACCACCCGCGTCGGCGACGCCTTCATGCTCGCCGGCATCTTCCTGCTCTATTCGCAGACCGGTACCCTCTCCTTCCGTGAGGTGTTTGCGAAAGAGACCCTCGACACCCTGGCGACGACCTATGCCTTCGGCACCGTACCCTGGGGCACGCTGATCGCTCTCCTCATCTTCGGAGGCGCGGTCGGCAAGTCCTCCCAGTTTCCGCTCCACATCTGGCTGCCAGACGCGATGGAAGGTCCCACGCCCGTCAGTGCCCTCATCCACGCCGCCACCATGGTCTCTGCTGGCGTCTACCTGGTCGCTCGCTCCTTCCCGCTCATCGTCGCGGTGCACGGCGGCGCTCAGCTCGGCGTGATTGCCTTCATCGGTGCCTTCACCGCCCTCTTTGCCAGTACCATCGCCATCGCTCAGAACGATATCAAGCGCGTCCTTGCCTACTCGACGATCAGTCAGCTCGGCTACATGATCGCCGCCCTGGGCGTCGGAGCCTACGTCGCCGCAGTCTTCCACCTGATCACCCACGCCTTCTTCAAGGCCCTCCTCTTCCTCGGCTCCGGCTCCGTCATCCACGGCGTCGAGCACGGTCACCACCACGCCCACTCTCATGCCGAGGGCGAGTTTGACGCCAACGACATGCTGAACATGGGCGGCCTCCTCAAGCGCATGCCGCGCACCGGCTGGACCTTCATAATCGGCGCGCTGGCCCTCACCGGCATCTTCCCCTGGGCAGGCTTCTGGAGCAAAGACGAGATCCTCGCTGAGGCATGGCACGCTGTGCTTCATGGCGGCGAGTTCGGCGTCCAGAGTGGCTGGGCCCTCTTTGTCTGGCTCATGCTCACTCTGGCTGCCTTCCTTACCGCCTTCTACACCGGCCGCCAGATCTTTCTCACCTTCGCCGGCAAGCCCCGTACCGAGGCCGCCAAGCACGCGCCCGAGTCCGTCGGCACCATGACCTGGCCCCTGATCATCCTGGCCGTCTTTGCCACCATCCTCGGCCTTTTCGGGACGCCCTGGGCCAACCAGTTCTTCCACCTCATCGGCCAGAATGCAGTGATAGGAGGCGAGCACCTGCCCCACGGCGAGTTCAGCCTGCTCATCGCTGCCATCTCTACCCTGGTCGCCGTCGGCGGCTGGATCATCGCCTGGCTGATCTATGGCCGCAGGCCGGTCACCGAACGGGTCGATCCCATCCAAAAACCGCTGGGTCCCGTCTATACCCTGCTCAAGAACAAGTACTACATCGACGAGCTGTACCAGGCCACCATCATCCGCCCCGTGATCCGCCTCTCCAAGGCCTGCTTCGACTTTGACGACAAGATCGTGATCGACCCCATTGTCGATGGTGTCGGCCGCTTCGGTCGCTGGCTCTCCGAAGCCCTGAAAAAGTTCGTGGACAATCCGGTCATAGACGGCGCCGTCAACGGCATCGGCCGCCTGACCTCCTGGTTTGGCGAGCTCCTGCGCGCCGTCCAAACTGGCAAGATCCAGAACTATCTTTGGGTAGCTGCCGCCACTGTCTTGCTGCTCTTGGTTCTCTTTCTCGTCCGAGGCTAACGGAGATGCGAGTCTGCGCTCCGAATCGTGAAGTGCGACTTGACACTTGTGCATTGCTACTTGTGCATTGACTGGAGGAGTTAAATGGGCCTACTGCTGACAATCATCACCTTCGTCCCACTGCTCGGGGCACTCGTCATCCTGCTCATTCCCAAGAGCCAGGAGCGCCTCATCAAGTACCTGTCGATCGCCATCAGCGTCATCCCCTTTGGGCTAGCCACCTACCTCTGGTTCGCCTACGACAAGGCGGCCGGCGGCATTCAGTTCGAGACCTCTCTCCCCTGGATTCCTACCCTCAACATCAACTACCATCTGGGTGCCGATGGCCTCTCCATCCCACTCATCTTCCTCACCGGCCTGCTCACCCTGCTCTGCATGATCTACTCCTCCTTCACCATCACCAAACGGGTCAAGGAGTTCTTCCTCCTCTTCTTCCTGCTCGAGATGGGCATGTTCGGTGTCTTTGTCTCGCTTGACCTGGTCCTCTTCTACGTCTTCTGGGAGATTGGCTTGGTGCCCATGTATCTCCTCATCGGCATCTGGGGCCAGCCCAAGGACCGGCCGCAGTATTCCGCGATCAAGTTCTTCCTCTATACCCTGGCCGGCAGTGTCTTCATGATGCTGGCCATCCTGGGCATCTACTTCTACCACGGCACCTTCGACATCATCGAGCTGACCCAAGGGCTCGGAGCGCAGGGACCTCTCGGGCTCGTCTTTGGCGGCTCCGCCTGGCTCGCCACCGCCGCCTTCTGGGCATTCTTCATCGCCTTCGCCATCAAAGTCCCGCTCTTTCCCTTCCACACCTGGCTGCCCGATGCCCACACCGCAGCGCCCACCGCTGGCTCAGTCATCCTGGCCGGCATCCTCCTCAAGCTCGGCGCTTACGGCATGTTCCGTATCGCCCTGCCTATCTTCCCTGAGCAGTTCAAGTTCTACTCCACCACTGTGCCCGTCATCCCCATCCTCGCCCTCCTCTCCATCGTGTATGGCGCACTCGTCTGCATGGCCCAGTGGGATCTCAAGCGCCTGATCGCCTACTCCTCGGTGAGCCACATGGGCTATGTTGTCCTTGGCTTGGCGGCGGCTGCCGCCGGCTGGGGCAACGCCAAGGCGGCCGACGCCGTCGCCATGGCCTCCAACGGGGCTGCCCTCCAGATGTTCAACCACGGCATTATCACGGGCGGCCTCTTCTTCCTCGTCGGCGTCATCTACGAGCGCGCCCACACCCGCAACCTCATGGACTTTGGTGGGCTCTCCAAAGTCACTCCCTACTACTACGGCATCTTCCTCGTCACCGCCCTCGCCAGCCTCGGGCTGCCCGGCCTGGCCGGCTTCTGGGCCGAGTTCTTTGTCTTCCGGGGCGCGTTCCAGATCATGCCCGTCTTTGCTGCGATCGGTGTCCTTGGCATCATCGTCACGGCTGCCTACATCCTCTGGAAGATCGTCCAGCACGTCTTCCTGGGCGATTTCGACCAGGCCAAGTGGGACCAAGTCACGCACGGTTCCAAGCTCACCGACCTGCTGACCTTTGAAAAGGTGACGCTTTGGCCGCTCGTCCTCTTCATGATCGGCTTCGGCATCTTTCCTACACCGCTCGTGAACTTCTTCAACACGTTCGCCAAGTGGCTCTTCGGCTAATGCACAGTGCTCAATGGGCCATGCTCGACTGCGAATCGCGTATTCTGCATTGTGTATTGAGTGTGGAGGTGAGTCTTGAACCTAGGTAACACGATACGACTGCTCTCACCCGAGCTCATCCTGCTGCTCACCGGGGTCGCGATCCTGGTCGCCGACCTGGTCTGGCCAACGCGGACCAGGCGCCCTGCACGGAACGAGCGGGCCAAGGCTTACTGGCTTCCCGCCATCGCGCTCATCGGCCTGGGGACTGCCCTCGTCGCAACCTGTCTTCTCCTGGGTACCGAACCCGTTGCGGTCCTCGCAATGATGGCGGTGGACCCCTTCTCCCTCTTCTTCAAGATCCTCGCCATCGTCGCAGTCGCGCTGGTATCTCTCGCCGCGGCTCCCTGGTTGAAGGCCGGCGGTGAGAAAGGCGAGCCCCGCAGCACGCCCTACCGCGGCGAGTTCTTTGCCCTGCTCGTCTTTGCCTGCCTGGCCATCTGCCTCGCCTCCTCCGCCATCGACCTGATCACCCTCTACCTCGGCATGGAGTTCCTGAGCATCACCTCCTACATCCTCGCCGGTTACCTGCGCGGCGACCAAAAGTCCAATGAGGCGGGCATCAAGTACTTCCTCTACGGTGCCGTCGCCTCCGCCGTCATGCTCTATGGCATGTCGCTCCTCTACGGCGCCACCGGCACCACCAACCTGGCGGCCATCCGGGACGGCTTGACCGCTGGAGACCCCTCTGTCCAGTGGCTCGCCGTCGCCTCCATCATCCTGCTCCTCTCCGGCTTCGGCTTCAAGATCGTTCTCGCCCCCTTTCACCAGTGGGCGCCCGATACCTACGAGGGAGCGCCAACGCCTGTCACTGCCTTCCTTTCCGTCGCTTCCAAGGCCGCAGGCTTCGCCATCATGATGCGCGTCTTCCTCACTTCCCTCTACGGCTTCCGCTGGAATATCGGCTGGTTCTCTTTCCTGATGGCCCTCTCAGTCCTATCCATGATCCTGGGCAACTTCATCGCCATGCGCCAGACCAACATCAAGCGCATGCTCGCTTACTCCTCCATCGCCCAGGCCGGCTACATCCTTATCGGTTTCATCTGCCTGCGCACCGACGTCGCCACCAATTTCCTCGGCGTCAACGGCTCGCTCTTCTACCTCTTCGGGTACCTCTTCACCAACCTGGCTGTCTTCCTCGCCGTTATTGCCTTCGAGCATGCCACCGGCTCCACCGAGATTGCCGACTATCGCGGCCTGGTCAAGCGGTCGCCGGTCCTGGCCTTTGTCCTGCTCATCGGCTTCCTTTCCCTGGCTGCCATTCCCGGCACCGCCGGCTTCCTAGGCAAATTCCTGGTCTTTGGGTCGGCCATCCAGATGGGGCTCTGGCAGGCACTGCTCCTGGCCATCGTGGGCATCGTCACCAGCGTCGTCGCCGCCTTCTACTACCTGAATGTGGTTCGCCAGGTCTTCTTCGAGCCGGCCGCCGAGGACGCCGAACCCGTCCGCGTGCCGCCCGGTCTCTTGGCCGGCCTGACCGTGACGACCCTTGCCATACTGGTGATTGGTCTCTATCCTGAGCCCTTCATCCGCTTCGCCAACGAGTCGATCTATATCCTACAGCAGGTCTTCTGAGCCTACGCCTGCAACGCTTCTCGCGTTCTTTCGTAGTACTGAGTGTGGGCGGCGCACCGCCCACACTCGATAACTCAGGAAAGGGGACAGAAATGGACGACCGTCCCGGGTGCCTCGGCGGCCTTCTCAGGATTGGTATCATCAGCGCGGTCTACTCGTGGCTTCAGAAGAACTTGGGCTTTGGCAGGGGCGGCTGCGGCGGCGTCGGCTGCGGCGTCATCCTCGTCATCCTCCTCATCGTTCTCCTCTGCGGCACCTGCACCGGCACGAACTGGTTCGACTTTTCCTTCTAGCGGAAGGCGCTGTGCCAGGCGCGCGTTCTTGAGCCGCCGCAGTCCCGATGCCATGCGCGCGATGTGACCCTGCCTACTTCCGCGCTGGCCTCCTCGGCTGTATAATCGACTGTCTGCATGTGCCTCAGTACCGGCCCATGCACGCATGGAGGATACTATGAAGAAACCACTCCTGGTTGGCGGCATCCTGCTCCTCGTTCTCGCCCTGGTCGCCGTGGGCATCTTTGTCGTGCGCCCGCGGCTCCAAGACCGCTCCGCCCAGAGCGTCACCGTAACCACGGCAACCGTTGCGCGTGGCTCTATCGAGCAGACTGTCAGCGCCACCGGCAACGTCGCCGCCGAGCAGCGCGCCTCCCTCTCCTTTTCGTCCACCGGCAAGGTCGTCGGTGTCTCGGTCGTCAAAGGCCAGGCCGTACAGACGGACGACGAGATCGCCCGCCTCGATACCACGGCGCTCGAGAGGCAGGTCGCCCGTGCCCAGGCCTCTCTGCAGACCACCCGGGCGCGCCTCCAGCAGGCGCAGCGGCCCGCGAACGCTGAGGAAATCGCTTCGGCTGAGGCGGTGCTCGCATCGGCCCAGGCCGCCTACGACAGGGTCAAGGCCGGTCCTCTGCCCGAGGAGATTGCCTATGCCCAGGCTGCCTACGACAGCGCCGTCGCCTTCCACAATACCGTCAAAGCAGGCGCCACCGCCCCCGAGCGCACCGCTGCCGAGGCTGCCCTTGTGCAGGCCGAGGCCAATGTCCAGGAGGCCCAGGCCGCGTACGACGCGGTCAAGAACTCACCCATCATCGGTATGCTCCCCCAGTCCCTGGAGCTCCAGTCAGCCACCAATGCCCTCATCCAGGCCAGGGCCAACTACGACACCCTTCTCGCCCGGCCCACACCCTACGAGTTGGCCTCCGCCAAGGCACAGATGCTCCAAGCACAGTCAGCACTTGCCCAGATCAAGGCTCGCCCCACCGCCAGCGAGCTGGCCTCGGCCAACGCCCAGGTCGCCCAGGCGCAGGCAGCTCTTGCCCAGCTGCGGTCCCTGCCCGACGCCGATGCGCTCGCTGTTGCGCAGGCCACCTACGACGAGGCCCAGCTTGCCCTCGAACAGGCCCAGGCCCAGCTCGACGAGGCCATCCTCCGTGCTCCCTTCGACGGCATCATCGTCGCCCTCAGCGTCGCAGCCGGCCAATACGCGACGCCCGGCTCGCCCGCTGCCGTTGTGGACAGCGCCGGAAGCTTCCTGCTGGACGTGTCTATCGACGAGGTCGATGTCTCCGAGCTGGCTGAGGGCCAGGCTGCTCACCTCACCTTCACCGCCCTGCCCGGCCAAACCGTCGACGGCACCGTCGAGATGATCGCTCCCGCCGCCACGAACCAGAGCGGCGCCCAGGCCTATCAGGTGCAGATCGCCTTCGCGCCCGGTGACCTGCCCGTCCGCATCGGCATGACCGCCGATGTGCAAATCGTCACCGCCGCTGCGGCAGATGCCCTGATCGTGCCCAGCCGCGCCGTCACCGCCGACCGCGAGGCGGGACGCTACTTCGCGACACGCCAGCTCACCTCCGGCCTGACCGAGCAGGTGGAGGTCCGGATCGGGCTGCGTGACGCCGCCAACGTCCAGATCCTCGACGGCGTCGACGAAGGCGATATCCTCGTCCTCCCTGAGATCCCCGGCGCCGGCAGCTTCTCCAGCAGCCCCTTCAGCGAGTTCCGCCCCGGCGGCGACAACCACCCATGATCACGCTCACCGGTATCACCAAGACCTACCACATGGGCACCGTCGACGTACACGCCCTCTGCGGCGTCTCACTCCACGTTGACGCGGGCGAGTTCCTGAGCATCATGGGGCCGTCCGGCTCCGGCAAGTCAACTCTGATGAACGTCATTGGCTGCCTCGATTCCCCCACGGCCGGCACCTACAGCCTCAACGGCCGTGACGTCAGCCGGCTCACCGACCGGCAGCTGGCCCACGTCCGCAACCAGGAGCTCGGCTTTGTCTTCCAGCAGTTCAATCTCCTGCCCCGCACCACCGCGCAGCGCCAGGTCGAGCTCCCCCTCCTCTACGCAGGCATCAGCGCCCGCGAGCGCCATCACCGCGCCAGCGATGCGCTCGAGACGGTCGGCCTGGGAGACCGCAGGAACCACAAGCCCGACGAGCTCTCCGGCGGCCAGCAGCAGCGGGTGGCCATTGCCCGCGCCCTCGTCAATCGCCCCAGCATCATCCTGGCGGACGAGCCAACCGGCAACCTCGACTCCCGCTCCGGTGCCGAGATCCTGGCCATCTTTGAGCGGCTCAATGCCCAGGGTATCACCGTCGTCTTTGTGACCCACGACGCCGGTATCGCTTCCCATAGCCGCCGAGTCATCCACCTGCGCGATGGGCTGGTCGACCGTGACGAGCCCATTTTCGGGCCGGAGCGTGTGCTGTGAGCATCCTCGAGAGCCTGCGCACCGCCTTCACCGGCCTCAATACGAACAAACTGCGCGCCCTCCTCACCATGCTGGGCATCATCATCGGGGTCGGCTCTGTCGTCGCACTGCTCTCCGTCGGCCAGGGCGTGCAGACCACCGTCGCCGGCTCAATCCAGGCCATCGGCTCCAACCTCATCATCGTCTCGCCTGAGCGCCCCGAAGGCTCTATCCGCCCCGCTTACCTGACGTCCGCAGACGCCGAGGCGCTTGCCGATCCTTTCAACGCCCCAGCGCTGGTTTCTGTCGCCCCCGTCGTCCAGAACTCCCTGCGTATTACCCATGGCGAAGAGGCCAAGTTCTCCACCGTCACCGGCACCAACGCCGACTATGCCCAGGTTCGCAACCTGAGCCTCGTCCTCGGCGGCTTCCTCACCCAGGCCGACCTCGAAAGCCAGGCGCGCGTCACGGTGCTTGGCTGGTCGCTCTACGGCGACCTCTTTGCCGAGGACGACTATCCCATCGGCCAGTCAGTCTCTATCGACGGCGTGCCCTTCGAGGTCGTCGGTATCCTCAAGGAACAGGGCGGCTTCGGCCAGGAAGACCGCTCGGCCTTTGTGCCGATCACCACCGCCCAGGCGCGCTTCTTCACGCAGCGCACCCTCTCCGGCCAGCGGCCCCTCTCCATCCTCTATGCCAGCGTCATCGACGAGACGCAGGTAGACGCTGCCGTCGACCAAATGACCTCCCTCCTGCGCGATCGCCATGGCCTCGAGACGGGCGATCCCGATGACTTTGACATCACCACCCAGCAGATGATCCTCGAAATCGCCGGTCAGATCACAGGCGTGCTCACCATCTTTCTTGGGGCCATTGCCGGCATCAGCCTCCTCGTGGGCGGCATCGGAATCATGAACATCATGCTCGTGTCGGTCACCGAGCGCACCCGCGAGGTCGGCATCCGCAAAGCTGTCGGCGCCACCCGGCGCGACATCCTCGTCCAGTTTCTGCTGGAGGCCATCGTGCTCTCCATCACCGGCGGTGTCCTCGGTATTCTCTTTGGCATGGCGGTCTCTGCCTTCGTCACCAACCTCTCCGAGGACCTCGTCACCCAGATCACGCCACAAGTGGTGCTTCTGGCCGTCGGTGTCTCCAGTGCCGTAGGCCTCATCTTCGGCACCTACCCCGCCCTGCGCGCCGCCAACCTCCACCCGATCGACGCTCTGCGCTACGAGTGATCGCCTGGCTTCCACGGGCACAGCGGGGGGACGAAGGAGGGGCCATGACGAGCCACCTCCCCCACCTTCGCTGGATCGCCGCCAACGCCCGGATGGAGCTCCTCGGCCGGGGTGCCTACTCCGTCCCGGACATCTTCACACATACACCCGCTCGATCCCCGTCACATACTTGGAGTTTCTCGTCACCGCAAACGGAAAGAAACCCGCAACCCTGTCCGCCTGCGGCTCCAGCCCCACCCCGTACTTCAGCTCCACGACCACCCGGCCCCGGTCCACGAACTTGACCCGGAACCGGCTGTAGTCCCTCTTCACCTGCCAGTACGTCATCCCCGTGTCCACCGTGATCCGCCAGCGCCCGTCGCGAGACGCGTAGTACCACCGCAGATATCGGTTGGCCAACACCACCTGCAGCGAGAGTACCCGGCGTCGCACCCCCTCGGGCAGGTCCGACCCCTGCACGATCCCCTGGAACCCCCGCTGCGAAAAGCCCTCCCCCAGCACGAACGCCGGCAAGTCGTACGAATACTTCTCCCCCACCGCCCCGTGCCTTACCTTCACTTCCAGCTTCGGCGCTGCCACCTCCCCGAACATCTCCCCGTACCACCGCGCCCGCACCTTGCGGCGCTCTCCTATGCCGCTCACATTCGCGGCATAATTCTCCAGCTCCTCCGTGTCGAGATAGAGGTTGTTGACCATCCGCGGTGGGTAGGACTCGCCAAACATCCCCGGGTGGCGCCGGACCAGCATCCTCACCTGGCCCGCATCCATGCCCTGGACCACGAGCTTGCGCTCGTAGCGGACCTCCCGCAGGTGTGCGTCGCTCATGGATCGCTCGCCCGGCCTACCACAGCCCTTTGTCGTCCGTGAAGCTGATCTCGATCGACTCCGACAGCGCCCTCAGCGCGGCACGGGCTTCGTTCAGCCGCTCCATGCGCCCAAACTCCACTAGGAACGCCGCCTCCAGCCCACTGGCGGTCTCGTCAAAGCGCAGCAGTCTCAGCTTCGTGATGTGCGGGCGCAGCGCCGCCAGGATCTCGCCAAGCTCCGGCCTGTCCGGGCCGTGGCTGGCGACCGCCAGGTGGAGGTTCATGTCCGCCTCGGGGCGCCGCAGGAGGCGCTGCAGCAGGATGATGATCGTCACGCCGGCCATCGCAAGCAGGGTGATCAGCCGCTGGTTGTCGCCCAGCCCGATGCCAATCCCGATCGCCACGAACAGGTAGGCCAGCTCCTCCGGCTCCTTCACGGCCGTGCGAAAGCGCACGATGGACAGCGCGCCGACCAGCCCCAGGCTCAGCGCCACCGACGAGCGCACCACCAGGATAATGAACGTCGTCGTCATGGCCATCAGGATCAGGTTCGCGGCGAACTTCCGCCTGTTGCTTAGCGAGGCGCCCCAGTGCACGTAGACGAGGCCAAGGATGGCCGAGCAGGCCGCCGCCAGGATGAGGTTGATGAGGAAGGTGACCAGGTCCGGCCGGCTTGCCTGGCTGGCAAAGAGCTCGGCGGCCAAGCCCTCCAGCGCACCCCCTGTAGAGGAGGAGGCCACAGGCGGCGCGGCACGCTCCGTGGCCGGCGGCTGAGCGGCAGCGCCCGCGCCCTGCGGCTGGACGGCGGCTTCTGCTCCCGTGGGGCCGGCCGTATGCGTCCCGCGCACCTCCAGGTCGTCGAATGCCGCCGTCAGGCCGCCCTGCGTCGTGAGGAGGATCGCCCCCGTTTCCAGCGGCTCGGGATCTGTCGCCTCCAGCACCAGCTCGTCGTCGACACGAACCTGGTGCTCGCCGCCCGAGACGGCGATCTCGACGCTCACCCACGTATCGGGTTGAAGCGCCGCCACCTCCGCGTGCCCCAGCGAGACGGGGGACTGGCCCTGGTTCTTCTCCACCGACAGACTCCCAGGTGTGACGACGAGGGCGTAACTGCCCTCATCCCGGAAGTAGTATCGGATGATGGCCTGCCCTTCACCCGAAAAGCGCAGCCTGACGGCAAGGGCGATGTCGCGCCAGTCCCCAAAGTGCAGGGCATACCCGCCCGGCCGCACCTCGAGCGCGCCCTCTACGACGGCTGCCTCGGCCGGGTGCTCCCAGCCGGGCAGGCTCTCGTCAGAGAACGGTTCCTGGAATCCGCCGGCCTGCGCACCGGCGCCCGCCGGGACCAGCAGCGCGGCCCCGAGCAGGATCGCGATCACGACGTGCGGCCACCATCTGTTCCTTCGCATCCTCCACCTCACTCTCTAGGGTTCACCGGCCTGGGGCACCGGCGCCGGCAGCCCGGCGGGCCTTGCGTTTGCTTCGGGTACGTCCGTCCGCCATTGCCCCGAATCGAGCACACTCCGCAGGTAGGCGCAGCGCTGTCGCGTCAGGGCAACGAGACCCAGCCCGTCCCGCGAGAAATCGCCGACCTGCATCCTCGCGTCCGGTCCGGTGTATGCCTTGTCCCCAGTCGCCTTGGTCAGGTAGGGGGCAAGCAGCGCTTGCCAGCCCGCCGCCCGCGCGCCGAACGCCTCGTCGTTCAGCCAGAAGCGGACAAGGAGGTCGACATAGGCAGCGTAATCCCGGCGATACTCCTCCACCTGGAAGACCTTGGTGAAGAGCGGTGCCCACGCCAGCGGCCCCTGGCAGCAGGGCGCGCCGTACAGAGGAAACTGCGCGTCGCCCCCAAAATGGCCCCACGAGTTGTTCAAGTCCCACGGCAGGACCTCGAACTTGCCCGTTGCCGGATCGTTGTAGAGGTAAAAGTTGTTGCCCGTATACGGGTAGGTGTCTAGGTTCAAGTTGGTGAAGATGACTGCCAGGTAGCGCAGGTAGCCGTCCACGTTGAGCGCTCCCTCCAACGCGCCGGCAAACTGCTCGGGAGCGGCATACTCCACGCCGTCGATCACGTAGCACAGCTGGATGATGTCCCCGTAGTCAGGGCTGTCCAGGTTGGTCTGAAGCCCGTAGGCCACCGCGCCCCGCGGCTTGGGATACATCTCGATATCTGGGCCGTAGTAAGCGAGGTCGGCTGACCCCTCGTTGGGCGTGGCATCCGCCTTGTAGAGGTTGCCCGTGCCCTGGTCCCGGCCGAACCGGTTGGCCACGAATTTGGCGTCGACTCGCTCGACCATGGTGTACACGCCCCAGTATTCGGCCGGCTCGCTGTCGTCGACGAGGTCAATCCAAAGCTCGACGTACGCCGCGTGCCCGGTCGGTACGCCGGCGAAGGCCATCATGTCGTAGGCCACTTTCTCGCGCAGCAGCGATGCATCGGCAAAGTTGTTGTGGAAGAGCAGCTGCTTCAGATTGCGGTACTCCTGCCCGGGCACGTAGTAGTCGGTATCGACCTTCCACGATTTCTTCTGACCGGACATCTCGAGAGAGGCATTGCCCTTCGTGCTTACCGCGACTGACTTGACCACCTCGCCGGAGAGGACAATGTCGGCCGGCACGCGGGTCTTCGCCGGACCAGTCCAGATGGTCTCCCAATCTGAGCTTCTGAAGCGCATCTCGACACGGCGCACCCGGCTGTCGTCAAAGATCGTCCAGTAGTCCACGCTGCTGGAGGCCGGATAGCGCACCGTCACCGTCACGGCGTCGGACGCGGCCTGTCCCGTGCTGTCGGTCACCTTCAGGCCGATTCGGTAGGTCCCCGACTTCTTGTAGACATAGGAGGCATACCCACCCGAGGCTGTGGCGTCGGCGTCGTAGCGGCCGTTGGCGTCCAGGTCCCACTCGTACCGGGCGATCTCGCCCGCTGTGGAGCTGCTCCCAAAGGCGCTGAAGTAGACTGTCAGGGGAGCCCAACCCTGGTTCGGCATGGCATATGCGTGCGCTTCGATTGCCCCGCTGGGAGGCAGCTTCTCGACCGCCAATGCGCCGGGCGAAGGGTCCGCGACGACGAGCGCAGCGGTCGCCACCAGGAAGGCCAGGATGGCCCCGATCTCGACGAGGCGATACGACTCGCTCCTGTTCAAAGCGCCCGTCCTTCTCAGAGCCGGCTGACAGCGCCGATCGACTGCCGTATCGGTTGGGGGTGACCCCGGTCCCCGGACCGCCGGCCGGCTCCGAGAGGGTGGACCCTGCGACATCGTACCCTCGATCCGGCCGGACGTCAACTCCGGCAAGACGGGCCTGGGGCGCGCCGGCGCCGGGCGGCACGCCTCCGCCCTCTGCGCATCCCGCCTCGTCAACCGCGGGCCAGGCGGCCAACCCGCCGCCGGCACACAAGCGCGGTGGCCGCGCACACCACCATCGGCAGCCCCACGAACAGGCCGATCTCCCACCCACGCACTGGGCTCCCCCATCCCCCCGCAGAACCCGAGCGTCTCTACCCTCGCTTGCGCCTCCCCCCGGACCATGGTATACTGGCTCTATGCGGGTCGTCGGCCCCCGGCCGCAGCGGGTGTGCCGGGGCTGTTCCCGGTTTCTATGACCCGAAAGGAGGTCTTGCCTCTGCACGAACATCCTACCCGTTGAATACGTCCCTCACCGCGTCCCGATCGGGGCTCAGCCGGCCCTGCGGCCCACCCAACCTGGACGGTGAGCGGTCGGCAGCAGTTCGCCCAGGCCGGAGGGCTCTGATGTGGGCGACGTCCGGGCAGTGTCGCCCCAAGCGGTACAATCTGCCCAAAACCCAGCCAAGGAGACACACGTATGAAGAGCAAAGCCTATGGATTGTTGGCCGTCACGATGATGGTCCTGGTGCTCGCCATCCCCGTGAGCGCGCTCCCGGCGCCCGACCCGGCCGGTCTCTCCACCTACATCGTCCTGCTTGAGGGGGACTCTCTGAGCAGCTACCGGGGCGGACTGCCGGGGCTGGAAGCGACCAACCCCACCGCACGCGGCGTGACCAAGCTCGACGCCAAGAGCCCGGCGTCCGTCGCCTACCTCCGCTACCTGGCCGGTCGCCACTCCGCGACCATCGCCACCGTAGAACAGGCCCTGGCACGCAGCGTGGACGTCATCTACCGCTACGACGTTGCCCTGAACGGCCTGGCTGTGCAACTGACAGCCCAAGAGGCCAAGGCCGTGGCCGGCCTGCCCGGCGTGATCGGCGTTCAGCGCGAGACCATCGAGCAGCCAGACACCGACGTGAGCGTGCCCTGGATCGGGGCGCCGTCCATCTGGGACGGCAGCGCGGTCCCCGGAGGCGTCGGCACCAAGGGCGAGGGCGTCATTGTCGGCGTCCTCGACACCGGCATCAACTCCGACCATCCATCCTTCGCCGACGTCGGCGGCGATGGCTACGACCATACCAACCCGTGGGGCTCCGGTCACTATGTCGGCTACTGCGTGGACAACCCGGCTTTCTGCAACGACAAGCTGATCGGCGCCTGGTCCTACACCACAGAGCCAGGCAGTCCTGAGGATGTCACGAATGGCCATGGCAGCCATACCTCCAGCACCGCAGCCGGCAACCACTACCATGCTGCCAAGACCACGCCCTCCGGCTATGTGGTCGACACCTGGATCTCCGGCGTTGCCCCTCATGCCAACCTGGTCATGTACGATGTCTGCGATGACTCTGGCTGTGGCACCGCGGACTCGGTGGCTGCCGTCAACCAGGCCATTGCCGACGGAGTCGACGTAATCAACTTCTCCATCTCCGGCGGCAACAACCCCTACTACGACTCGGTAGAGCTGGCATTCCTGGGTGCCACCGATGCCGGTGTCTTCGTCTCGACCTCGGCCGGCAACAACGGCCCCGGGGCCGGCACGGTGGCTCACCGCTCCCCCTGGGTCTCCACCGTCGCCGCCACCACCCACAACCGGGTCTATGCCAACTCCCTGGTCGACATGACCGGCGGCATCACCCCGCCTGCCGACATGGTTGGCCAGGCCATCACGACGGGCCATGGCCCGGCACCCATCGTCTACGCAGGCGACTTCGGCGATGCCCTCTGCCTCAATCCCTTCCCTGCCGGCACCTGGACCAATGACGAGATCGTCGTCTGCGACCGAGGCACCAACGCGCGCGTGGACAAGGGAGCCAATGTCCTGGCCGGAGGTGCCGGAGGGTTTGCTCTGGCCAACGACGCGGCCAGCGGCAATTCGCTGACGGCCGATGCCCACTACCTGCCCGCCGTCCACCTCACCTACGACGACGGCGTCGTGCTCAAGGCCTGGCTGGCGGACGGCTCCGGGCATACCGCCACCATCCCCGGCACGACGGAGGACCTCTCTCCCGAGAACGGCGACATCATGGCCAGCTTCTCCTCCCGCGGCCCAAGCACCAACCTCGACCTGCTCAAGCCCGATATGGCAGCACCCGGCGTCGCCGTGCTCGCCGCCTACCGCAACGGAATCGAGCTGGAGTGGCTAGGGGGCACCTCCATGGCAAGCCCGCACAATGCCGGCGCCGGTGCCCTGCTCACCGCCCTCTTCCCCTCCTGGACACCCAGCCAGATCAAGTCGGCCCTCATGACGACCACCTCTACGGCCAACCTGCGCAAGGAGGACGGCACCACGCCGGCCGACCCCTTTGACGTCGGAGCTGGGCGCGATGACCTGACGCGCGCAGCACTGGCAGGCTTCGTGCTGGACGAGACCATGGCCAACTACCAGGCCGCCAACCCTGCGCTGGGCGGCGACCCAAGGACCCTGAACCTGCCCAGCCTCAGCAACAAAGAGTGCGCCGGTACCTGCTACTGGTCGCGCACCATCCAGAGCACGCTTGGCACCACCGTCTCCTGGACCGCGACGGCGGAGGCTCCGGCCGGCATGACCCTGACCGTGACGCCCTCCCAGTTCGACCTGGCTGGCGGGGCCGCGCAGCAGTTGGTCTTGTCGGCTGAGGTGAGCGACCTGCCCCTCGGCGTTTGGGCCTTTGGAACCGTGATCTTCACCCCTTCTGACCCGTCGATCCCTGCGGCCCACTTCCCGGTCGCCGTCGTCCCGGTCACGGGCCCACCCGTCATCTCGGTCAGCCCCGACCACATGAGCAGCGTGATGGAGCCTGATGCCGTGGAAACCTACCCCCTGGAGATCTCCAACAGCGGCGCCAGTCCGTTGGAGTGGGAGATCGCCGAGGACGACGGCGCGACGCGCCTCGGCCCCGAGCTGCTCGACTGGGCCGACAACTTTGACTCCTACGCCACCAATGTCTCGCTCCACGGCCTGGGCGGCTGGAAGGGATGGGCCAACGATCCCGCCGCTACCGCCTACACCCGCGATACCTACGCCGTCAGCGCGCCGAACTCGGCCGAGATCGCGGGGGCCAGCGACCTCGTCCACGAGTACTCCGGCTACACCACCGGCATCTGGCACTACACCGCTTCGCAGTACATACCCGATGGCTTCAGCGGCGAGACCTACTTCATCCTCCTGAACCAGTACGACGACGCCGGCGCCACCAACAACTGGTCCACCCAGGTCGACTTCAACGGCACCCTGGACATGGTCACCAACGACGGACCCGTTGGGGGAACGCTGCCCCTCATCCGTGGGGAGTGGGTCGACATCCTCGTCGAGATCGACCTCTACAATGATGTGCAGCGCTTCTACTACGGCGGGGACTTGCTCTTCGAAGACTCCTGGACCGAAGGCCTCAGCGGCGGGGGCACGCTCAACATCGGCGCCGTCGACCTCTTTGCCAACGGCGCGACAGAGGTCTACTACGACGACCTCTCCCTGGCCGAAGTGCTGCCCGGCGTCTGCGATCTGCCCAGCGATATTCCCTGGGCCAGCGTCTCGCCCGTGAGCGGCACAACCGAGGCAGGCGAAAGCTCCCTGGTGGATGTCACCTTCGACTCCACCGGCCTTCCCGTAGGCACTACCTACAACGGGACGCTGTGCGTGCTCAGCAACGATCCTGCCACGCCGGTCGTCGCCGTGCCGCTCACACTGACAATCCAGCAGGTCTGGCGCATCTACCTCCCCATGGTGTTTGGCAACTACTAGCCGCCGCCCGCGCACTGCGCCAATGTGAGGTTGCTCCGGGCCCTGCCGTCAAGCAGGGCCCGGATTGCCCCTCCGGGTGCGCTCGGCCATCTGCTGCCCGCCATGAGCCACATGCCAAGGAGTCTGCCATGCCATCTTTGATCGATAGCCTCTGCGCACACCTTGCAGAGCAGGGCCTCAGCGCCCGCATCGTCTCCGTCGCCCGCCTAGGCGATCTGCGCCGCGAGATCCAAGGTCGCCACGCCGAGGGTCAGTTCGATGCCGAGTTCTTCCGCACCCGGCTCACTTGGTTCGAGTTCGCTTTACCTGACGATCTGCGCAGCGCCGCTTCCCTCATAGTCGTCGCCAAGCCACGTCCCCAGCACCAGGCCACCTTCACGCGCCAGGGACGGGATGTGACGCTCACCATCCCTCCCACCTACGTCGGCTACGAGGCCGTCCGGGATGAGGTGGGCGCCCTTCTCTCCACCTGGCTTGCCCCGCACGGATACCACGTTTCCCGTGCCCACCTGCCCCTCAAAGTTCTCGCCGTGCGTAGTGGGCTGGCGGACTACGGCCGCAACAACATCACCTACGTCCCCGGCATGGGTTCCTTTCACCAGCTCAACGCCTTCTACTCCGACCTTCCCTGCACGGAAGATGCCTGGCGCGAACCGCACATGATGGATCGCTGCCAGCAGTGCCACGCCTGCCGCCGTGCCTGCCCCACCGGGGCCATCGCCCCAGACCGTTTCCTCCTCCACGCAGAGCTTTGCCTCACCTACCACAACGAGAAGCCTGCCGAAACCCCCTTCAGCGCCAGCCTCGACCCCGCCTGGCACAACTGCCTGGTCGGCTGCATGCACTGCCAGCGCGTCTGCCCCGAGACCTTGCCGTTTCTTGACTGGGTTGCGGGAGGCGAGGAGTTCGATGAAGAGGAGACGGCTCTTCTGCTCTCGGGCGTGGCGCAGGACCAGTTGCCTCCGGCGACGGTCGCCAAGCTTGGGCGCCTTGACGTCCTTGATTCACTCGACACCATGCCCCGCAACCTGGGCGCGCTTCTGTTGCGCTAAAACCAGCGAGGGCCGGCCCACCGGGCCGGCCCTCGCTGGGGGACCTCTATCCTAGTTCTGCCATTCGCGGCACGTCACCGTGTTGTCGTCCGGCTGGTACACGTACCCCGCCCGAGTCAGGTCGTCCACGCACAGCATCCATTCCCCGTCACTGCCTGCCCCCCACACAAAGCGCGCATAGCCCGAAGGCTTGGTCATGCGGCTGCGCTGGACCGTCCCCCTGCCCGGCGCCGTAATAGATGCATCCACCTCGACGTCACCCAGGGGGCTGCCGCCCTCGCCGTCTGCCCGGACGTGCGCCACCAACACCGCCCGCCCATACTCATCTACGCTCATCCACCCCGTGATTCGCCCGACGTGCATGGTGTGCACGTCCGGCGAGTACAGCTCAGCGCTGTCCAGGTTGCCCTCCATGCCCGTCCCGCCCGCTGCCAGCACCCGGCCGTCTTCCAGCAAGGTGGCTGAGTGCGAGCCGCGCGCCGTGTTGAGGCTGCCCGTAGCACTCCACATGTCACTGCCCGGGTCATACAGCTCAGCGCTCGAGAGCGGGCTGATGTCTGCGTCCAGCCCGCCTGCCACCAGCACCAGCCCGCCGGGCAGCAGAGTTGCGCTGTGCGTGAGCCGAGCCGCCAGGAGCTCGCCCGCCGCCGTCCACACCCCAGTGGCAGGGTCCCACAGCGCGACACTCGAAAGCGGGTTGGGGTAAAAGGCCGTCGACGTCCCGCCGGCTACCAGCACCTGCCCGTCGGGCAGGAGAGTGGCAGTGTGGTTGTAGAGGATCGTCTCCAGGCTGCCGGTACTGCTCCACAGCCCCGTAACGGGGTCGTACACCTCTGCGGAGCTCGTCGGAGCGTTCGTGACCAGCCCGCCCTCGACCAAGACCCGCCCGTCCGCCAGCCGCGTGGCTGGGGCTGCACGGCGTCCTGTCTCCAGGCTGCCTGTCGCCGTCCATGCGCCGCTGCCGGGGTCATAGATCTCGGCGCTCTGGAGGTCGGAGGTGCCGTCCGTTCCCGCCGCTGCCAGCACACCGCCGTCTTCCAGCAGCGTTGCCGTGTGGAGTTGCCTGGGGTGCAAAAGGCTGCCCGTCGGCGCCCACAGCCCCGTGTCGGGGTCCCATACCTCGGCGCTGGCTTTGGCTACGCCCTCCGCGCTCCCGCCGGCTACCAGCACCCGCCCGTCGGGCAGAAGGGTCGCCGTGTGGCTTACCCGGGCCTCCCCCATGCTGCCCGTTCCACTCCACAGGTTCGTCGCCGGGTCATACACCTCCGCACTTGCCAACGGGCCCTCCGTATAGCCACCCACCACCAGGACCCGGCCGTCTGCCAGCAGTGTCGCCGTGTGGTAGGCCCGCGGAGCACCCATCGGCCCGGTGAGGCTCCACGTCCCCTCTCTCCCGGCGCTCCCGCCCCCGGTCCCTGCTGCGGCCGCCGTACCCAGTGCCAGCACCAGCCCGCAGGCGAGCATGAGCCCTACAACACTCTTGCATCTCATCAGACCCTCCATTGCCGGCCTGCACTGTGGGGGTGGGCCCTCCTGCCCATTCCACACCTCATTCCCCACACCCTGCCGGCTGGACTGCCAGCCAAAGTATATCCCTCGCCCTCCAAGGCGGCAAGCCAACCTCGTCCCATAGACCGGCTCCCGCTCGGCGCAATCGCCGTCTCCCCGTCACCCAGTCACCGCGTCGCCGTGTCTCCTGCGCGGCTCTGCCACCCACCACCGCATCGCCGCCCAGGCCAGGATGGCGAACGCCACGCTCGGGACGAACACCCACTGTACCTCGATGCTCGCCAGTCCCGTCGCTGCCAGCGGGCCGATCAGGCTGGCTACCCCCACGGCCGTGTTGCCGATCCCGATGTAGGTGGGCCGCCGCTCCGGCGCCGAGAACTCGAGTATGACCATCATCCCCGATACCGTCATCGCGCCGCCCGCGATCCCAAGGAATACAAATGCCGCATAGTACCAGGCCGGCACCGGCGCCAGCCACGCCACGCCAAAGGCACAGCCGTACGCCAACGCTCCCCACTCCAGCGAGCGCTTGTGGCCATACCGATCGCCCAGCCATCCAAAGAGCAGGTTGCCGGCCGTCATGCCCACCAGCTGCGCCGCCGTGTAGATGCCCACCGTCGCATCGCTCACCGACCACCGCCGGAGGGCGGACACCGTGACAAAGCCGCTCCCCATCGCCGCCAACGCCAACAAGGTGCGCGCGACCAGGAACCTGCGAAAGGGCGCGTCCTGGCGGACCAGGGGCGGCAGGCTCGCCAGGAACTGCCCCTGGCTCTGCCGTGGAGCCGTAACCCGCTCCGCGGGCTCACGTGTCTGCGCCAGGAAGAACCAGCTCGTCGTCACCAGCGCTGCCGCCATCGCAAAGAGGATCACAAAGCTCTTCGGAAAAGGGAGCGTGCGCAGCAGCCAGGCACTCAGGAGCGACCCGGCTACCCCAAAGCCCACCCCCAGCGACGACGACAGCCCCCAAAAGCGCCCCCTCCTCTGGAGCGGGATGACGCGTGCGATCATGTCCATCCATGGGGTGCCTACCATCCCTCCCCCGAACACACGCCAGGAGTAGGCCACCAGGAACAACACCAGGCTGACCGCAGGCCACTTTCCTGCGAGGCTTGCCGCTATGACCAGCACCCAGAACGGAAGCCTCTCCGCCACGATGGTCAGGTGGATCACCAGCGGCTTCCTCCGCGGCAGCCGCTCTGCCCAGTTCGCCGTCAAGATCTGCGGCAGGCTCCATCCTGCCTGGGCGACCATGGCTGCAATGCCGATCGGCAGCGTGCTCGTCGTCAGCTTGCTGATAAAGAGCGGGACGATCGTGCTCGCCGAGATGAGGCTCAGCGCCAGCCAGAACAGCGACCCGTCCATCAGGTTCACAAAGGCGTTCCAGCGAAAGTTGCGCTCCACCAGGTCCGCGCGCTCCACCTCGCTCTGTTCCGGCACCGGCTGGTCCAGCTCCAGCAGGCGCCGAAGCCGTCGTCTGGCCCACTGCCGCACTCCCCCTCCGTCTCCCATGAGCCAAGATTATAGAGGCTCGCCCTGCCTCCGTCAATCTATCTGCCTCCTCTCCCATCACGGCGGCGCGCCTGCCGGCGGTGCTCGGCACCACTCGGCAGGCCATATCCGCTGGTCCCCTCTTTGCCCGCCCTGCCACGCTGTGCTATACTCTCCCCGAGCCGGGCTGCCCGGCCGTGCGGCAATGGGGCCCGCATGAAACACAGCCCTTGTGTGGGCGTTACCAAAGGGAGGGTGAGTCATGACCGCCAACTTCCAGGCCGATGTCCTGATCGTCGGCGCCGGCACCGCCGGCACTTTCCTCGCCTGGCACCTTGCCCGCGCCGGACATCGTGTCCTCGTCCTCGAAAAACGCCCGCTCGACAAGCTCGGCACCCACTACGACATCTTCCACATGGATGCCGTGCGCTTCCACGAGTTCGAAATCCCCTTGCCCGAAGCGCCCGAGATGGAGCACCTCGACGAGGCCGGGCTCATGTGGTCGCCCGACCTCCAGGTCAAGCAGCTCATCCGCTACCCGATCTACGTGCTCCACAAGCCCCTCTTCCACCAGAGGCTGCACCGCTACGCGCGCGAGAGCGGCGCCACGATCCTCGAGCGTGCCCGCGTGCAAGGCCTCCTCCTGGAGGGCACCCGCCTCGCCGGCGTCCAGGGCGATCTTGCCGGCGAACCCTTTGAAGCCCGTGCCCGGCTCGTGGTCGATGCCTCCGGCATCAGCGCCGAGGTGCGCACCAGGCTCCCCGCCTTCTTCGGGGTCGAGACCGATCCCATCCGCGATTCCGACCGCCTCTTTGTCTGCCTGGAGTACCGGGAGGGCACCGGCGACACCTGCCCCACCGGCTCCAACTTCTACCCCTTCCACAAAGCCTTCTGGAACCTTGGGCCTGGCAAGCAGGTCATCCTCGGCATCGGCCAGCCCCACGGCTACGACTATGCCTGGCAAAAGCACCGCGAGTGGCGCGAGGAGTACTTCGGCGATCCCGGTCGCGTCGTCTGGCGTGGTCAGGGCACCACCCCCTTCCGGCGCTCCCCCTTCTCCCTTGTCGGCGAGGGCTTTCTCGCCGTCGGAGACGCCGCCTTCCAGAACAAGCCCTTCAACGGCGAGGGGGTCACCAGTGGCTTTGCTGCCTGCCGCGTCGCCGAACAGGTGATCAACACGGCCCTCAAAAAAGGGGATGCCACCCGCGCTGCCCTGTGGCCCTACAGCACCCGCTGGTTTCGCGGGATCGGCGCCCTGTTTGCCGCCGGCCTCGCCCAGCTTCCGGCAACGGCCGAGCTGTCGCGCAAGGATGTCGACTTCCTCTTTCACCACGGCATCATCTTTACCTCGCGCGACTTTGAGGAGCTCAACCTCCACTTCGAGATGCCCATGGACACCAGGGCCACCATTGCCATGGGCCTCAAGATGGCCGGCGGCGTCCTCGGCGGCCGGTTCTCCTCCGCTAGCCTTCGCCGCCTGCTGTCTGTCTCCGGTCAGGCCGGCAAGATCAAGGAGCACTACGAGCAATATCCGGAAGAACCCGCCGGCTTCCCCGAATGGGAGCGCACCGCCCGCACCCTCTGGCGTGCCTAGCTGTTCCTTCTCGCGCCACGAGGGAGAGGGCCTGGGTCGAGGCTTGCCCTAATGGACTCCGTCGCGCTGCTCGACGTCGCGGGCCTCACCTACCCGCAGCAGCTGGCTGCTGCCTCCCTTCAGGGTCTCGCCAACCGCGCTGGCCCGCGCCTCTACCTCGACTGGGGCATCTACGACGACGTCCGCGCCCGTACCACCAACGAGATCTTCCTTCCGGAGGAGATCTGGCAGGCCAAGTACCGTGCGTACGTCGGAGACTCGGACCTCCTCAACCTGTCCTATTACCGCGAGGCTCATGGCCTGCAGGCCGAGCCCTTGCCCAGCCTCACGGCTGCCGTGCAGCGCTTCGCCGGCTGCCTGCGCGGCCTCGTTGTCTGGGATCCCACCCTGCCCGACTCCGCCAACGCTGCCCTCATGCTCGCCGGCCTGGAGAGCTTGCTCGTCGTCTCCCCGGACCTCCTGCCCTGGGCGGCCGAGGCGACCGGCCTGCCTGTCCGGCACGACCTGCGCGGGCGCTGGTCAGACAGGGTTGGCCTCTACGAGTGGGCACTGGCGGAGCTCTTCCCGCGCTGCGCGCCCGGGCAGATTGCCTGCATCGAGCCCGGCTGGCACCGTCCCGAGTTTGCCGACTATCTTGTGCAGCGTCGCCTCTTTGCCTACAGCCTCAGCAGCCACCAGGCGAATCGTGCCTGCGACATCGGCCAGAAGCTCCTGCTCCTCCTGGTGGCAGGCCCCTGGGGCCTGCGCAACACCCTCTTTGCCCTGCGCCTCGACGGCCTCGTGCGGCGGCTCGGGCTGGCCCTCATGGCCTGCCGCTCAGCCGAGGTGCGCCTCGCGACACGCATGCACCGCGCCGTGACCCGCGCCGCTTCCTCGCCCACCGGCCGGTGGGCGGAGACCTCCGGCCAAGCCCCCTTCCCCACCATCTTCGGCTGGCACACACAGCGCGATGACGAGCTCGCCTTCATGGTCCTTCTCTCTGCCAACGGGCTCCGCCTGGTGCCAAGCCACCTCGCCTCCAACTTCTCCTTCCACAGCCAGGTCCCCATCCAGGGCGCCCTCGAGCAGGACCACGCCCGCATAGAGGATGTCCGGCTCGAGCCGGACAAGGTCTACCTCACCTTCACCCTCTCCGACGGCGACCAGTTGGTTCTGATGGGCACCGCCGAGCTGGGCAACTGGAGGCGGGAGGAGCGCGGCTCCGTGCCCTTCAATTGGGAGACGCAGCCGCTGCTCGGCGACCTCGCGCCGGCCCTCCTCGCCCGCTACTACCGCACGCGTACCCCGGCCGACTATCTCATCGCCGGGCCCTCAGGAGCGGGCTACGTGATCCCCCCGCTGGTGCCCGACCTGGACGCCTATCTCCACCACACCCGGGAGGTCTGCCGGCGCGCCGGTATACGCGTCCTCACTTCCTACATCGCCGACCCGCCCCGGCGCGTCGTCCGTGCCCATGCCCGGCTCTCCGAGATGGCCGGCTTCCTGGCTGGCTACGTCCACTTCGGGCGCACGCCCCACTCCCTGGTCGGCGGCACTGCGTTTGTCGCCAACGCCTGGCCTCACGTGTCGCAGATCTGGGCCGACAGCACCGCCTGCCTGGCGGCCGTCCGCGCACTCGTCGAAGAGCCCGGCCCTGCGCCGCGCTTTGTCGGCGTCCACCTCAGTGCCTACACGACGACGATAACCGACGTAAGCCGCTTCGTCGCCACCCTCGACCCGCAGCGCGTCAAGGTCGTGCGCGCCGACGAGTTCCTCCTCGCCGCCGCCCAGCACCTCTCTCGAAGGAGACATGCACGATGAAAGAGCGACTCTCAGACCGGATCAAGCTGCTCTACGGCGTTGCCGACTTGGGCATTGCCATGCTCACCGCCTCCGTACAGTTCTTTCTTCTCTACTTCCTCACCGACGTCGTCCTCGTCGACTCGGCCCTCGCCGGCACGGCGCTGCTCACCGGCAAGCTCACCTGGGATGCCGTCAACGACCCCCTCATCGGCTGGCTCTCCGACCGCACGCGCTCGCGCTGGGGCCGCCGCCGCCCCTATCTCCTCTTCGGCGCCCTGCCCCTCGGCCTCACTACCTGGCTCCTTTACTCGATGCCCTCCGGCCTGACCGGCGCCAAGGCCTTCCTGATCGTCCTCTTCTCCTATCTCCTCTTCGACACGATGCACACCCTCGTCAGCACCGCCTACTCGGCCCTCTCCCCCGAGCTCACCTACGACTACGACGAGCGTACCTCGCTCATCACAGTGCGCATGGTCTTTACCGTCCTGGGCTACATCCTCGGCGCTGCCGCCACCACCCCGATCGCCAACGTGCTGAAGGGCATCCTGGGCAGCGAAAAGGCAGGCTACTCCGGCATGGGGGCTGTCCTTGGCCTGATCGCCCTGACGACAGCCCTCGTCACTGCCTTCGGCGTCAAGGAGCCCAGGCGCCTGGCGGCCAAGCCCTCTGCCCTCCCACCCTGGCGCTCCGTGCTTCTCACTCTGAAGAACCGCCCCTTCATGCAGCTCATGGCAGCCCAGTTCCTCAGTAGCTTCTCCTTCACCCTGCTGACCAGCCTCTTGGCCTACTTCGTCGAGTACCAGATGGGCATGGCCGCGCAGCTCCCTTTTCTGATGCTCACCCTTCTGGGCGCCATCGGCCTCTTCCTCTTCCCCTGGAAGTCAGTCTCCGACCGCATCAACAAGGGCCCCTCCTACGCTCTGGGTCTCCTCATTGCCTCCCTTGCCGTCATCTGTAGCTTCTTCCTTCCCCACCGGCCCTCCGTGTGGCTCTATGCCATCGCCTTCGTGGCCGGCCTGGGCTTCTCCGCACAGTGGGTCTTTCCCTGGAGCATGATGCCCGATGTCGTCGAGGTCGACCAGGCCATGACCGGGGAGCGTCGCGAGGGGATGTACTACGGCATGTGGGCCTTCCTTGGCAAGTTCACCGGCGCGCTGGGCATCGCGGTCAGCGGCTGGGCACTCAAGCTGTATGGCTACGTGCCCAATGCTGCCCAGACGGACCACGCCCTGCTGGGCATCCGCCTCTTCTTCGGCGTCGTACCCTCTGCGGTGCTGATCCTGAGCCTGCCGCTCCTCTTCTGGTACCCGATCACCCGCGCCAGCCACGCCAGGCTGCGGGCACAGCTGGAGGGCAAGGAGTAGACGGGCAGCGCGAGACACAGAAGCGCGGTTGGGGAGGCAGCCCCCCCAACCGCGCTCATCCACCACCGCAAGCCTGCGCCCTCCGGCGCGGCCCACAGCCCTTAGTGTGCCGTCCCTCCTCCGCCGGTCATGGCGACCGGCCCTCTACACCCCCTCCACCTTTCCCGTCTGCGCCGAGCGGTAGGCCGCTTCCAGCAGGCGCATCGCCCACAGGCACTCCGGCCCACTCGTCAGGGGCTCCTTTCCCTCCAGGGCACACTCGACAAAGTGATCCATCTGCGCCTGGTACATCGGCAGGTCGCATTGGACCTTGCGCGGCGGCATCTGCGGCTGCGTAATGCTCCAGACGCCTCCCACATAGCTGTGCAGCTCCGATGGCGCTGCGCGCGCATACCCCTTTGTCCCAAACACCTGCGTGTAGCCCTCCAGCCCGTCGGCATACAGATGGTTCCAGCCTGCCTCTACCAGCGCGTGGACTCCGCCCTCGAACTCGATCAGCAGGGTGCCCGTGTCGTCTAGCTCGATGTCGTCACGCAGGTAGGTCCCCACGTTGGCAAACACCCTGACCGGGCGTGCCCCACCCAGGACGTAGCGCAGGGTATCCAGCGAGTGGACGCCCATGTCGGCGAGTGCGCCAAAGCCCGCCATCTCCGGCGAGACGAACCACGATCCGGGCGGAGGGCCTTCATACAACCAGATGGCGTGCGATTTGGCCTTGAAAACGCGCCCCAACGTGCCCTCTGCCACCAGGTCATGCAGCCATCGAATCTCCCGGTCGTAGCGCCACATGTGGGCAATCATGAGCGTCTTGCCGCTGCGCTGCGCCGCGGCAATCATCCGCTCTCCCTCGGCCACGCTGGTCGCCATTGGCTTCTCGCACAGCACATGCTTGCCCGCCTCCAGCATCTGCACCGAGACCGGCGCATGCAGCGCATTGGGCAGCCCGATCACCACCGCGTCGACCTCTGGGTCACGCGCCATCTCCTCAAAGGTCGTGTACGCCTTCGGAATCGAAAACTGCCGCACCAGCCGCCCCAACGACTCGGGATGCAGGTTGGCTGCCGCCGTGACCTCGGCGCGCGGGTGGTCCTGCAGGCAGGCCATGTGAAAGTCGCGAATGATGACCCCCGTTCCCAGGACCCCGATGCGCAGCTTCTCCATGCGAGCCTCCTTCCTGTAGGCCTGGCCTAGAGTATCTCGTCGACGTGCTGGAAGACCTTGCGGATGGCCGAAGCATAACACTCCATCAGCTCCAGGTCCTGGAGAAAGACCGGGTACGGCTCCGTGTTGATCACCAGCGACTCGTCCATCAGCCGCAGAGCCTCGGGATACTCCGCCGGGTTGTAGTGGATCTCTCGGCCATAATAGGGGCAGCTCCAGGGGCACCCCTTGCCATACCCCTCGTCCAACCGCTGGAAGATGGGGAACGACGTCATCGGCGTCACGTGCCATACCGTGCACTCCACACCCTCCGCTTGGAGCGCATCCATCAGCCGGTTTCGGAACTCGGGGACGGCTCCCCGGACGCCGAGCACCGCCGGGTCGAAGCGGATGCGGTACTTGTGGTAAATGCTGGTCCGGTCGGGCGGGACGTAGGGTGGGATCACGCCGGGGATTTGCTGGAGTTGCTCGCTCAGGTACGCTGCGTTGCGTTGGCCAATGGCGTTGTAGTGCGCAAGCCGCTTGAGCTGGCTCCGCGCAAAGGCCGCCGGCAGTTCCTGGGTCCGGTAGTTCCAGCCGATCGTATACGAGTAGTAGGGCCGGATCTTTTCCTTCTCCTTGCCCACCTGCTCACCAAAGGTGCGGATCATGCGCGCCCGTTCGGCGTACGCATCGCTGTCGGTGTTCAGCAGCCCGCCCTCGCCGCCCGACAGGTTCTTGGTCACGTTCAGGCTGAAGCAGCCCATGTCGCCGATCGTGCCGGCCATGCGCCCGCGATAGGTGGCCCCGTGCGCCTGGCACGCATCCTCGATCAGGACCAGGCCGTGCTTGTCCGCCAACGCCCGCATCTCGTCCATGTCGGCCGGCAGGCCGTGGATGTGCACCGGCATCAGCACCTTGGTCCGCTCGCTGATCTTGGCCTCGACCTGCGCCGCATCGATGTCATAGGTGCGCGGGTCAATGTCGCAAAAGATCGGAATTGCGTTCTGCTGAAGGATCGGGTGGAAAGAGCCGGAGAAAGAGAACGCGGACGTGATCACCTCGTCGCCTGGCCCCACGCCGGCGGCGAACAGCGCCGAGTGGATGGAGGCCGTGCCGCTGTTAAAGCTCAGCACGTAACGGCTGCCGGTGAACGCCGCCCATTCCTCCTCCAGCCCCATCGCTTCCGGGCCGTGCACCCCGGAGAGGATCTTCCGCTCCAGGACGGCCAACACCGCATCCTTGTCCTCCTGGGTAATCTCCGGCCACTCTTTCTTCAGGCCTTCCGGGACTGCCCTCGGTCCACCGTGAATCGCCAGCTTGCCTTTCATGACTTCTCCCCTTCTTAGTTGTCCGGTTTCTATCGTGCGTCGTTGACGGTGACGGCCACTCGCTGCACAGTCGGGGAGCGGAAGCCCCTCGCCAGCGCCTCTTTCACGGCGCGAAAGCCCGCTTCCGCAACCTCCAGCGTGTGCGCCACATCCGCCTCGCTGTGCGCCGCACACACGAACCAGTGATGGTTCGGGTGCAGCAGCACGCCGCGCCGCGTTGCCTCGCTGTAGAACACATACTTGGCGGCCTCGCGTACCTCCGCTTCGGCATACTGGAATGCCAGGAAGGGCATCGGCGCGACGCCAATCGAGTGCGCCTCGATCCCAAGGTCATTCGCCAGCCGGTCCAATCCATCCATCAGCACCTGCCCAATACGCCACAGGTGCGCGATCACCCGCTCGCGCCGCAGCTTCTGCACGCACGCCAGCGCGGCCGCCATCGCCAGCGAGTTGGTGAAAAACGTAGACGAGACGTACGTCTGCGCCAGGTTGGCCATCAGCTCCTTCCGGCCGGCCAGCACCGACAGGGCATACCCATTGGAGAGCGCCTTGGAAAAAGTCGCCAGGTCCGGCGTCACCCCGTAATACTCCTGTGCCCCGCCGAGTGCCAGGTGAAAGCCGGAGCGCATCTCGTCCAGGATAAACAGCGCGCCATGCCGGTGTGCGATCTCCTGGACGCCCGCCAGGAAGCCGGGCTCGGGCGGCTCGATCTCGAGCGGCATCATGATCACGCACGCCACCTGGTCCCGGTTCGCCCGGAACACGTCTTCCAGCGACTGCAGGTCGTTGTAGCGAAAGGTGAGGACGTCGTCGCGAACGTGCTTCGGGATGCCTGCCTCGCGCGTGCAGCACCAGTCATGCCACCCGTTGTAGCCCCAGCGCACGAGCTTGTCGCGCCCGGTCGCGATCCGCGCCAGCCGCACGGCAGCCGTCGTCGCATCCGAGCCGGTTTTGAAAAAGTGCACCATCTCGGCACACGGGATCACCTCCACCAAGAGCTCGGCCAGCTCGTTCTGCACCGGGCGAGTGAGCGGGAACGCAAAGCCCTGCTCAATCTCTCGGATCGCCGCGGCGTCTACGTCAGGGTCGCAGTAGCCCAACACGATGATGCCGTAGGCGAGGATATAGTCGAGGAAGCGGTTGCCGTCGACGTCCCACAAATACGCGCCCCGGCCGCGCGCAGCGTAGATCGGGTACTCACCCGGGATGAGCGTGTTGGGCGCCTTGCCCTGCGTCGTCCCACCCGTCACGATCTGCTGCGCACGCGCAAAGAGCGCTTCGGAGCGCACAAAAGAAAGCGGTTCAGCCGTCATGATCCCTCCCGAGTCCCTATGCAGTCTTGGTGGCGTGGCGCGGAGACCGGCCAAACACCCGCCGGAGGCGGTTGCCCAGGCCGCCATGCTTGCTCCCCCCGTGGCGGCCGACCCGGGAGAGCGCGTAGAACGTGAGCATCAGGATCGTGATCGATCCGAGCAGCAGGAGCGTCGCCAGCGCATTGATCTTCGGCGTCACCCCAAACTTGACCTGCGAGAAGACATACAGGGGCAGGGTCGTCTGCGCCCCGATCGTGAAGAGCGTGATGACAAACTCGTCCAATGAGAGCGTAAAGGCAAAGAGCGCACCCGCCAGCACGCCGGGCAGGATCAGCGGCAGGATGATGTAGCGGAACGTCGTCAACGGGTTGGCGCCCAGGTCCGCGGCCGCCCACTCCAGCCGCCGGTCAAAGTCGGTCAGCCGGGTCGCCACCACCAGCAGGACGAAAGGTGTCGTCATGACCACGTGCCCGACGATGACCGTCCCCAGCGACAGGGGCAGGTTGAGCATCGACGAGAAAAAGACGAGCAGGGCGATGCCGATCAGCAGCCCAGGGATCATCATCGGCATGACAAAGATCACGCGCAGAAACTCGGTAACACGCAGTCGCGCGCGCACCAGCGCAAAGGCGGCCGCGGTGCCGATGGCAGTTGCAGCCAGCGCCGTGACGGCCGCGACCAGCAGACTGTTCTTGAACGCGTCCATGACCAGGTAATCGCGGAAGAGGTCGGCGTACCAGTGAAGGGTAAAGCCGGTGAAGGGCAGGTTGCCGGCAGCGGACTTGTTGAAGGAAAAGAGGGCCAGCAGCAGCACCGGCAGATATAGAAAGCCGTATCCCAGGACTCCATACAGGACAAAGGCGATGCGCGTGGCGCGGGCGCGTCCAGAGGTCTTTTCCATGCGCTATATCAGCTCTTCCACCTTCAGGTACCGGCGAAACACGACAAGCACGACGGTGATCAGCGCTGCGATGCTCAGGGCCACCGCGGCCCCCTGTGGGATCTGGAAGCCGCGGAAGAGGTTCACGATCAGGATGGCGATCAGGGTGCCGCTGGTGCCGCCGACCAGCTTGGGCGCGATATACTCCCCCAACATCGGAATAAAGATAAAGATGAAGGAGGTGATCACCCCTTGCTTCGTCTGAGGCAGCATGATCTCCAGGAACGCGCGCCACGGCGTCGCCCCCAGGTCGGCCGCCGCACTCATCTGCTTGAAATCAAACTTCTCGATCGCCGCATAGAGGGTGATGATCGCGAAGGGGAGGTAGAGGTACAGAAAAACCAACGTCACACTCATGTTGTTGTAGATGAGGAAAGGCAGCGGCTCCTCGATGACCTTCAGCGCCATCAACAGGCTGTTGATGATCCCCTTGCGTCCCAGGATGCCCATCCAGGCGTACACGCGGAGCAGATAGCTCGTCCAGAAGGGAATGATGACCAGCATCAGCAGCGGGATCTGCCACTGCTTCCGTACGTAACGCACCAGGAAAAAGGCGAAGGGGTAGCCGAACAGCAGCGCCAGCACCGTCACCAGCAGCGAGATTCCGCCCGTCTTCAGAAGCGTGAGGATGTACATCCGGGTCTTGAACAGGTTGGCATAGTTCTGCAGCGTCCAGTCCGGTACGACCCGTACGCCCTCCGCCCTCCACAGGCTGTACAGCACCATCACCGCCAGCGGGACAAAGAAGAACGCAGCCTGGAGGACGCCGATCGGCACAAAGCCCCACAAGATCTTGCGTGAGGGCTTGGCGCCCGCCATCTCCTCCGCCCCACGGACAATGTCGCCGGGAGCCAGTCCCCCGGCAGGCACTGCGGCAGAAGCCTCTCGCATGCGCTTCACAGGCTACGTGCTCCTTTCGACAGACGGGGCTGTCCAGGAGCTGTCATTCCGAGGGAGCGCAGAGACCCAGGCACGCCCTGAGGTACGAAGGGAATCTCTCATTCCGCCTGAAACTCAGGGAAGCAGGATGCGTCGCCGCGCTCACTATGGCAGGTCTCGTGCCCTCTGGACAGCCCCGTCTCCACTTCACTAGCTCGCCAGCGCTTCGTTGAATGCCTGGATGTAGGCATCCATGTTGGCTGAAGGACCCTTGAGCGTCATGGTCTGCACGATCTCCGGCCGGTCCATCAGGTATCGGCGCGCGCGGTCACCGTTGCCCTGCTGCTCCAGCAGCTTGTAGGCAGCCTCGTTGAACAGCGGCCGCCCATACTGCATGAAATTCTGGGCGATCCACTCGGGCGTCTCCATCTTGTCCAGGAAGCTCCAGGCGACGTCACGGTTCTTGCCGTCCTTGACCAGCATCTCCCCGTCCATCCAACCGACCACACCCTCCCTGGGGATGAACGTCTTGATCTCCGGTCCACCGGCATCCTTCACCCGGTCTTCCATGCCCACGTTCACCGTGGCGAACCAGATGGTCTCGTCCGCCATGAGCGTGACCATCTCGGTGTTCTGCTCCACAAACTTGAGCACGTTTGGCTTGAGGTCGATGAGCTGCTGCTTGGCCTGCGCGATCTGCTCGGTGGTCATGTTGTAGGCGTCCTGGATGCCCAGGCTCTTGCCCATCATGGCCATTACGTCAAAAGGCTGCAGCTCCATCGCCAGCTTGCCCCGGTACTGGGGGTCCCAGAGAATGGCCCACGTGTCGGGCGTGAGGGTGATGTACTTGGGGTTGTAGGCAATGATGACCGGCGAGTAGCCAAAGGGAAACGCCAGGTACTTGCCGTCTGCCTGCCAGAAGGAGAACTCCTTGACAACCGGGTAGAGGTTCTTCGCCGTTGCCAGGCTGTCCAGGTCAAAGCCCTCGATCAGGCCCTCGTCATAGTACTTCTTCACCCACAGAGCATCACCCGAAACCAGGTCGATCTGCTGGCCCCCCACCTGCTGGACCTTCAGGAACGCCTCCGAGTTGTCGGAGAAAAGCGTAGGCGTCACCTTGATGCCATATTCGGTCTCTGCTTCCTGGAGTTGCTCAGGGAAGTAGTGGTCGCTCCAGGTCAACCAGCTGAAGGTGCCGCCTTTGGCGCCGCCGCATCCGGCCAGGCTCCACCCGCCGGCCATGGCGACGCCGCTCAGTGCGGCAAGCTTCAGGAACTCGCGCCGTGTGAGGCCTCCGTTGCTCATGACTCTTTCTCCTTTCGTACCACGCTTGCTGCCGTCTCCTCCAAATCCCGACCCGGCCGATGGGGACCCGGGCCGGCCTGACCACTCCTGATCTCTGCTATCACCCCCCTCTCCCTTGCTGCTTGCCCTTGCCCTCAGTCGGCCAGGAGCTGCCCGTCGGAAACCTGCCACCCTACCACAATCGTGTGCCCCACGAGTCGGTCGAGGGCGGGCGCCGCTTCGCCTGCCTCCGTCTCGTGGATCATCACCGGGCTGCCTGACGGCAGCTCGGCCACAATCTGGCTGTACATCCCCAAGAACGCCGTCTTGCGAACGACCGCCTCGACGGCATTGTCGAGCGTCCCGTCATCCACCGCCCGCCAGGCCATCCGCTCTGGCCGGACGGCGATGGTCACCGCTGCGCCTGGTGCAGCCGCCCGTCCCGACCCGGCACGCACCGGCCGGCCAAAGCCCGGCAGGTCGACCCACGTCTCGCCGCCGGCCTCCTCGCGCAGCGTCCCGTGGAAGAAATTCGACTCCCCGATAAAGCTGGCGACGAAACGGTTCGCCGGCCGGTGGTAGATCTCGGCCGGCGCCCCCTCCTGCACCACCTTCCCCTTGTTCATCACCGCGACCCGGTCCGAGAGCACCATCGCCTCTTCCTGGTCGTGCGTCACATACACGAAGGTGATGCCCACCTTGCGTTGGATGTTGCGCAGCTCCCCCTGGAGCTGCTTGCGGATCTTCAGGTCGAGCGCACCCAGCGGCTCGTCCAGCAGCAGGACGTCCGGCTCGTTGATGAGCGCCCGGGCCAGCGCCACCCGCTGCTGTTGGCCACCCGAGAGCTGCGACGGCCGCCGCTCGCCAAAGCCGGGCAGCGAGATCAAGTGCAGCATCTCCTCTACCCTTCGGTCCGTCTCGATCTTGGGCTGCTTCCGCATGCGCGGCCCAAAACCGATATTCTGCGCAACCGTCATGTGCGGGAAGAGGGCATAGTTCTGAAATACCGTGTTCACGTTGCGGCGGTAGGGAGGATCGTTCTGCACAAGCCGGCCGTTGATTCGCAGTGTACCGGAAGAAAGCGGGATGAAGCCGCCGATGATGTTCAGCGTGGTGGTCTTGCCGCAGCCCGACGGTCCCAACAGAGTGTAGAACTCCCCGTGGCGGATCTGGAGCGAGATGTCGTCCAACGCTGCGACAGAGCCATAGAACTTGGATACGCCCACCAGCTCGACGGCACACACCTGCGCTTCGCTCTTTGAGGTCATCGTCTGCACCCTGCACGGTACGTCTCAATCCCGCCCATCCCCCGCCTCCTCCGGTTCCTGCTCACTGCCATGGGAAGCACACGCCTTTGGCGCCGCGGCCGGCCGACAGCTCGGCAATCCCCGTAGGCAGTTCCGGGAGCGAGAGACGGTGCGTGATAAGCCCTCCCAGCCGCAGCGCACCGCTCTCCAGCATCTGTACGGCCTGCGGAAACTGGTGCAGCCCGATAAAGCTGCCAAGGATGCGCAGCTCCTTGCCCTGTATGTCCTGCTGGCGAATCGTCACGTGCGCCTGGTGATCCTCGCCAAAGACGATGATGCGCGCTCCCTTGCGTGCGGCGCCGATCGCCGCCGGTAGCTGCGAGCCGACGGCATCGACCACGACCTGCGCGCCGCCGCCCGTGGCCGCGCGCACCGCCTCACCCAAATCCGTCTCGCGCGGGTTGATCACCTGGTCCGCCCCCGCATCGAGGGCGAATCGGCCGCGCCACGCCGACGGCTCGGCCATGAGGACCTGCCCCGCACCCGCCGCTCTGAACACCTTCAGGTAGACCAGGCCGGCCGGCCCTGCGCCGATGATGAGCACCCTCTCGCCCGGCATCAGCGCCGCCTTGCTCACGCCGCCCAGCACGCACGAGAGCAGCTCTATCATGGCCCCTTCGTCGGCCGGAAGCGCCTCGCCCACCCGAAAGAGCGCCCTGGAAGGGGCAAGAGCATACTGCGCAAAGCCACCATCCACGTCGCCGCCGATGGAGAACATGTCGAGGCAAAGGTTGGGCCGGCCCTCTGCGCAGAAGGCACAGTGCCCGCATGCAACGTCAGGGATGCAGACGACGCGATCGCCCGGCTTCCACTGCGCCGCGCCCGGTCCCGCTTCCACCACGTGGCCAAGGTACTCGTGGCCGAGCACGATGCCCTGCTTGGCCCGAACCGCCGGCGGGACGGCGAGGATGCGCAGGTCCGTTCCGCACACTCCGCACGCTTCCACTTGGACCACGACGTCGTCGGCCGCCCCGAGGCGCGGCACAGGCACCTCTTTGACGACGAGCCGGCCCTCGCTCTCGAACACGGCAGCCTGCATGGTGCGCTCGGTCATGTTCCTCCCCCTCGCTCGCCGGTGGCACGCAGCCCCGGCTGGAATGTCGCGAACGATCGGGGGGAATCTACGGCGGATTGTGTGAAGGGTGAATGGCCTGCCTGGCCTGTGCGCTGACGGGCGGGGCACTTGCCCGGGGTGCGAGACCCACACTTCGTGAGAGCCCAGGGGCAGCCAAGGTGGCAATGTCCTGGGCCGAAAAACGTCGCGGTCTTTTCTGCTGCGTCGCCGGAGATGGTCACAGCGCTGTTCCCCTCCGCCTTGCCCCGGCGCCGGAGGCGCTCTGCCGGTCTAGGGACCGGCGGCCCACCAGCGCCCGAGCAACAACTTGGCCGATTCTAGCACTGCTTGCAGTCCGCGTCAACGCGCGCGGACGCCGTGTAGGACCGGCTGCTACTCGAGCGGCCGGCCGCAGCTGCCGCAGAAACGCGCGTGCTCACCCACCTCCCCGCCGCAGTGCGGGCAGCCCGGCGTCGACGCCGCCGGCTCTGCCTCGGTCGGGGCTGTGGCTGCCACCTTCACCCCGCATGCGCTGCAGAACCCACCCTCAGGCCGGACTGCGTTGCCGCACTCTGGGCAACGCGCCGCGGCCCCCGCCGTGCGCAGCGCCTCCTCCGGCGCGGGTGACGCCGCACGCGCCGCCTTTGCTCGCTGCGCCGCTGCCGCCGGCCCGGCCGCACGCGCCCGCGGCGACGCCGTACGCGCCGCCTTTGCCCGCTGCGCCGGCTTCGCCGGCGCCTTGGCGCGCGGCGCCCCCTGCGGCTGCCCCTTTCGCGACTTCCTGGCCAACACCACCGCCGCACCTCCGCCCAGCAGCCCCAGCCCTCCGCCCACGATCAGCCCCCAGGGCGTGTCGTCAGGCGGCTTGACCGGCGGCACCACCGTCCCCTCGCTGCCCCACGTCTCAGGATCGGGCAGCGTCTCCTCGGGCATCTCGATCACCTCTCCGATCATGCCCAGCCCGGCATCCGCCGCCGGCTCGATGGCTCCTGCGTAGGGTCCCGGCTCCTGCGGTGCCGCAGCCTGCATCGCCAGCGCGCCGGCAGGCGCCTCCTGCGGCACCGCCGGCCCGATCGCCCCCTCGATGGCAAAGGTGACGCCCTCCCCCTCCCCGGCAGCTACCTCGTTGCCTGCCTCATCGGTCACACTCGGCGACCCGGAAAAGGTGTACAGCGTCATGCTCCCGTCTTCATTGGCGGTCACCGAGGCTTCGCTTCGGAAGGTCACCAGCCTCACGGGACGGTCGTAGATGTTGGCCAGCTCGATCACGTCCCCGGCCAACTGGAGCGTCTCGACGATCATACCCGTAAACTCGCCGGCCACCGGCCCGCCGACGGCTCCGGCCCCCCACTCGAGGCCCGACTTGACGAGGAAATCCATGCCCTGCTGGACGACAAAGCGCGCCCGAGGGTCGCCCTCTGCCGACTGCGCACCATACTGCGAGCCCTCGCCCAAGACCAGCACCCCCATCCCGATCGGCTCCGACACTCGTACCTGTCGCACCGAGAAGAACCCGCTCACGCCATCGGCCCACAGCACGGCCACGCCAATCCCATCGCCGGGCCTCATCCAGGCACTGCAGTCGCCGCAGTACAGGGAGTCGTGCAGGCTGACCACGATGCTCGTCCCGCCGTTGAGCGGGTAGTAATAGTCCGTCCCCGCCTCGGGCGGCACAAAACTCCTGTACTCCGAAGAGCCGGCCTCCGCGAGCTGCACCCGCCTCAGCACGTCCGATGGATTGGGGTACGCCGCCCCCACCTCCTGGCGGCTGTAGCCCTCCGGCAGGCCCACCTGGTCGGCCCCCGGTACGGGTGCAGTCAGCCGCTGTCCATACCCGCTCATCACGTACTGGTAGTAGGGGTTTTCGTCGAGCAGCTTGGTCCTGATCCAGCGGCTGGGGCCCGTCGGGTCCGTGTTGGCGTAGAAAAAGACGTCCCGGACAAAGACCGGGTGGCGGATGGTCACCTCGACGCTCTGCTCGACAATGGTGGAGGGGTCGCCCGGCTGGGCCGCGATGGCCGTCACCAGCCGCACGGTGCAGGGCAGTGTCTTGCCGTCCAGCCGCAGCCGGTCAAAGCTCACCACGACGCGCAGTATCAAGTCGCCCCTGGCGTCGGTGGCGGCCTGGAGGGTCTCCTCCACCGCCAGGTTCTGGCTCACCCAATCCCAGCGCTTCGTCTCTCCATTCCAGACGGCATACTCGTCGGCCAGGCACCGCACGTCCCCCAGGAAACGAAAGCCGACCGGCTCATTCGCCAGGGGCTGGCCCGACTCCTCTGCCTTGATCGGAAAGGTCAGGGGCATGTGGATCGTGTCGGTGCCGTCGTAGCCGGCAACCGTGAGCCTGCGCTCCACCTTGGCCGGCGTGATCTTCCAGCTGGCGATCCAGGCGTCCGCGTCGGCGACCATGGCGTCCAAGGCCTGCCTTTCGCCGCGCTCGCCGAGCCCCCCGGGATTCTGGACCATCGCGTAGACCGTTTCCGTAATCAGGGTGCAGGGTCCATTCGCCGTGGTGGTGAAGCAGATGTAGCGGGTGAGGTAGGTGGCCGAGCCGTTCCACACCTCCCTCCCGTCGGCCCGAAAAGCGTAGCTCGACCAGCTGTCGACCACTTCGACGGTCACCGCCGGGAAACCGTGGAACGGGTCCTCGCTCACCTTGACTCGTTGGTCGGCCAGGCTGCCGTCCGACAGCGGGTTCGGGGCCAGGCCATAGAGCATGCGATCCTTGATGTTGGCCAGGGAGTCCAAGTCGTACTCGAGATAAACGGAGGCTTTCGAGACGACCACTTCCTCGAAGCCGGGCACCAGGACCCCCGTTTCGTCTCTCCCCGGGTAGCCGGTGCGGCCTGTGTGGTAGACGTCGGTGCGGGACCACTCGCCGGTGCTGGAGCCCTCCCACCCGTCGCGCAGCGGCAGGAGGTCGATCACCGGCGGCTCGGCCCGCGGCCGCAGCGGCGGGCAGATCAGGCTGAACAGGAGGACGGCCAGCAGCGCGAGCGCCGGTCGCCGTACGCAGGCGGGAATGTGGCTGGTGTGGATCATCGCGTGGGCTCCCCAATTCTTGTGGACGTGCTGAGTCGGCCTGCGGATTATGCACCTGCCGGCGAAACACCGCAAGGGGAACAGGGGACCTGGTGAGGAGAGTCGGCTGCTCTCTACGCCTGCCCCGTGCCGCAGCGGAGCGGAGGCTCGCTCAGCCGGACTGCGGGGCCTTCCGGCCGCCCGTCGTGCGGCGCCGATCGACTGTCGTCTGCGGTCATTGCCCCGCGTGCGCCTGGTCGCCCGCCGGCGCGCCCGGCGCCTGCACGCTCTCTACATACAGATCGTAGGCGTCCTGCACCGTCCTGATCCGCCACGCCGCATCCAGCGGGATCGAGATGCCCATCCCCTCAAAGCGCAGGAAGAGATCAACCAGCTGCACCGAGTCGGCCTGCAAATCGTCCAGGAAAGACGCCCCCGGCGCCACCAGCTCCTCTGGGATCTCCAGCTCACGGGCCAGCAGGCCCCGGAACTCGTCGAGCGTCAGCGGCGGCCGCGTCGATTCAGCGCCCATCCTTCGCCTCCCTCAGCTCTTGCAGCGCCATCTCGCGCAGCCGGAATTTCTGTGGCTTGCCCAGCTCGCCGCGCGGAAAATCCTCCACGAAGCGCACCAGCGCCGGTACCTTGTACGCCTCCAGCGCCTGCCGGCAGTGCTGCTTCACCTCCTGCGCGCTCATCGCGGCCCCCTCCTCCAGCCGGACGTAGGCCCACACGCTCTCGCCCGCTGCGCCCGCGGGCACGCCGATCACCGCCGCCTCGCGGATCTTGGGGTGCGCCACCAGGTAATGCTCGATCTCGACCGGGTAGACGTTCTGCCCGGCGCGCACGATCATGTCCTTCTTCCGCCCGACAATGTGCAGGTACCCCTGCTCGTCCAGCCGCGCCAGGTCCCCGGTGAAGTACCATCCCTCGGCGTCCACCGCGGCCGCGCTCAGCTCCGGGTCGCGGTAGTAGCCCAGCATGATGTTCTGGCCCTGGCACGCCAGCTCCCCTACCTCGCCGCGCGGTACCTCTCGGTGCTGCTCGTCCACGATCCTGACCCGTACCCCCGGCAGCGGCCGGCCCACCGTCTCCGCCTGCTTCTGGCTCGAGTCCGACAGGCTGGTGATCGCGACGCCGCCCCCCGTCTCCGTTGCGCCAAAGCCAATGTACAGGGCACAGCCGAACCGCCGCTGGATCTCGCGTCCCAGCTCCGGCGGGCACGGCGCCGCACCCGTTCCACAGATCACCAGCGACGACGTGTCGTACTTCTCCAGGTCCTCCAGGCTCAGCATCACCTGGTAGGCCATCGGCACTGCCACCACCAGGCTGGCGCGCTCCCGCTGGATCAGCTCCAGGCACTCGCGCGGCTCGAACTGCGCCATCGCCACCAGCTTGTCTCCCATCAACAGCGCTTCCAGCATCACCTGGATGCCGGTCATGCTGTGCCACCCCGCCGTGGAGAGGAAGGTAAAGGGCTGGCCCACCATCCGTACCAGCCGCTCCCGGTAGCGCGCCACCGCAATCGCCAGCTCACCCACCTGGCGCAGGTTGGTCGGATGCGTCCACAGCTCGCGCACCTTCAGGCTCGCTACCACCGGTGCGATCAGGCTGCGGTGGCTGTGCATGGCCCCCTTCGGTTTCCCCGTCGTGCCCGAGGTGTACAGCAGCGCATGCAGGTCCTCGGGCGCCACCGCCTGCTCCGGGAGTCGCGCATCCCCGTGCGCCATCAGCTCCGCGAACGCGCTGCCCTCCGGGGCGGACGGGCCCGTATGCACCACCCGCGTGCCGGGCGGCACCTGCACCTCCCGCTCCGGCGGGCGCTCCGTGACCAGCAGCCCCGGCTGCGCGTCCGCCAGCACTTCGTTGAGCTGCCTCGGCCTCGCCTGCGGGCTCAGCGGTACCAGCACTGCCCCCAGCACGGCCGCGGCGAAAAAGAGCGTGGCATGCTCCCCGCTCGGCGGCAGCAGGCACACAATCCGGTCGCCCTTTCGGATGCCCTGGCCGTGCAGCCCGGCGCCCAATGCCTCCACCTCTTCCAGGAGCTCGCCGTAGGTCAGCCGGGTGCCCCCGCACACCAGCGCCTCGCGTCGCGTGCGGGTGCGCGCTACCTCGCGCAGCGCCTCTGCCAGGGTCATATTGCCGTTCAGCACCGCACGCCTCCTACAGCGCCATCTTGTAAAGCCGAAAGTGCTTGTGGCGCTCCGCCCCCAGGCGTGTCGCGATCAGGTTGATGCCTGGGTTGCGCGACGAAGTCACCGCTCCTTCCAGCGAGTCGTATCCCTTGCGCCAGATCGCCTTCAGGACGTCCAGGTAGAGGATCGACTCGATGCCGCGCCGGCGGTACTCCGGCAGCACCCCCATCAGCCTAAAGCTCACCATGTCGATCCGCCGCCTCCAGTACAGCGCCTTCAGCCACCCCAGGGGCCACAGACGGCCGTTGAGGTGGATCAGCACACGGCTGGGATCGGGCACCGCCACGCAGAACCCGACCGGCTTCCCGTCAATCTCCGCAAAGAGGATCAGGTCGGGGTCGATCAACCCCTTGAGCGGGCGCACCATGCGGCGAAAGTCGGCCTCGGGCATGGGAGGGTTCCCCAGCACGTCACGGATCGTCTCGTTGTAGAGGTAGAGCGCCAGCCCGACCTCCGCGTCCCACTCCGCCATCCGCAGAGGGCGGATGCGCACCTGGGCTGCCTTGCGCACGGCCTCCGCCACGCGCACCAGGTCCGCCGGCAGCTTCTCCAGCCCCTCGCCAAAGGTGCCTCGCGCCGCCCGGTACGCGTACAGCTCCTCCAGGGGCTGCATGCCGTACCTCTCCAGCATCTCGTGGTAGTACAGCGGCGTGTACGCCTCCAGCATCGCCTGGGGATAGCGGCTCGGCTCGACCAGCACCCCGGGGGCTTCGTTGGCCGTGAAGCTGTGCGGCCCTTCGATCGACTCGGCCCCCTGCTCCCTCAGCCACCCGCACGCAGCGTCCAGCAGCGCGCCGGCGACCTCCCAGTCGTGTACCGTCTCGAAGAAACCAAAGCCTCCTGCCCGCCGGCCCGTCTGCTGCACCAACGTGTGGTCGACGAAAGGGGCGATAGTGCCGGCCAATTCGCGCCCGCGCCGTGCCTGGAACAGCACCAGGTCGGCGTGACTGTAGAACGGGCCTGTCTTGGGGTCCAGGTACCGCCGCCGGTCGGCGAGGAGGGGCGGTACCCAGTGGCTGTCTCCGCGGTAGATCCGCCAGGGGAACCGGCAGAACGCCTCTAGATCCTGCCGGCTCTCCACCATTCGAACCAGGACGTGGGGCATCTGCACCCTCCCTGCGTCTTGGACTAGTCCCCTGCTGCCGCGTCACGATCCAAGGGCGCCTGCTCCGGCAGGGCCCCGTCCGCTCAGTATATCACTTCCTGCCGTGCCGTCAACTCACGGCGGCTGGGCTCAGGCGCCTTGCCCCTCTGGACCGCCCAAGGTCACCGGCCGCGCCGAACCAGGCAGGGTCCATCGCCTTCGGCTCAACCGGCCGCCCCGTCACCCTTCCAGCATCCCCCGGACGATCACATCCACGGCCCTCTCCTCGTCCAGGCCGCGCGCCATCAGCGTCTCCAGCTCCTTCTTGTCCACCGTGCCGATGGCGGCCTCGTGCGTGACGTACGCCTGGGGGTTGGTCACCTTCACGACCGGCACGGCGTTCGCGATTGCGTCGTCCCGCACAATCTCCACGCAGTCGATGTGCCCCCGGGCAAAAGCCGCATTCCCCTCCGTCGTGCCGTACACCTCGCTCGTCGCCTGGTCGCGCACCGCGATGCGCGCCCTCGCCAGGCCGCGCGCTCCCTCCCCATTCAGCCGGATCGTCTCCTTGATCGAGATCGCGTCGTCGCCCGACCCGTATGCCTTGGTGACCAGCTCCGCCACGCCCCCTGCCGCCACGTCCACGACATAGTCAAAGGCAAGCTTGCCCACCCGGCCGTGGGTCAGCGCAAACTCGGTGGCGAATTTCCCTCCCTCGTCCACCGTCACCTGCGCCTTGGGAATGACCTCGACACCACCCTCTTCCCCATGATAGTGCGTCTCGCGGTACGCCATCGAGGCGTCCCGGCCCACGTGGATCGTGGCCTCCATCAGGTGCACCACGCGCACGGCGTTGGGGAACGTGCAGTGCGCCAGGAACTCGGCGCGCGCCCCATCGCCGATCGCAAACTCCGATACGATGCGCTGCACCCCCTCCTTGGGCAGGACGCCGAAGCAGAGGTGGACCGGTGTGTCGATGCGAACACCGGGCTCTACGACCACCTTCGCCCGCACCCCGTCGGGAAGCTGTTCGGACGTGAGGTGCACGCCCGCTATCTCGTTGGACCCCAACACCTCGTTCCCGCTCACCACCAGGCTCGCCACCTTGGGTGACCGCAAGAAGTGGGCATTCCCCCCCGATCGTTCGTACGACTGTACGATGGCCTCAAAGTCGCTCATACACCCCTCCCACCGGCTCCACCAGGTTCGCCACCTCACACGGCCGGCAGCGCTCGGCATAATACTCCCGCATCTCCTGCGGCTCGCCGACCTGCACGATCTCCCCTTCGCACATCAGCGCCGCGACGTCTGCCACCGGCACCATCTCGTCCCGGTGCGTGATCAGCAGCACCGCGGTGCCCTGCTCGGCAAGCCGGCGGATGAGCCGCGCGACTTCCTCCAGAGACAGCACGTCGATCCCAGAGTCGGGCTCGTCCAACATCACCAGCCGCGGCCGCATCGCATAGATCGCCGCCAGCTCAATCCGCTTCCGCTCGCCACCCGACAGCGCATCGTCGACCGGGCGCGTCATATAGTCGCACGGAGCCAGGTCCACTGCCTCCAACGCCTCCTCCATCAGCGCCGGCGCCGGCTCCCTCATTCCCAGGCCCAGGTAATCCTTTACCTTCAGGCCCTCGAAACGGGCGGGGTCCTGCCACGCCAGCGTCATTCCCAGCCGTGCCCGCTCGGTGATCGAAAGCTCGGTAACCTCCTGGCCCTCGAAGAGGATGCGGCCCGCCGAGGGCGCATACCCGGCGCAGCCCATCAGCGCGTAGGCCAGCGACGACTTGCCGGAACCGTTGCGCCCCAGCAGGCCATACACCTGGCCCGCCTGGATATCCATCGTAACGCCGCGCAAAACCTCCTTGTCGCCGCGCTTCAGGTGCAGGTCCTCCACCTGCAGGATAGGGCCGTCGTTCATCTCTCTGCTCCTTCCTTCGCCGCCCGATCCGCAGCCCCAATGGCCTCAGCCGGGCAGCGGCGATGGGCTGCTGACTCTCGCCTTCGCGAGGTGCACCCATACTACACCGTGCCCGGCCAATTGTCAAGTTAAGATTATGGAAATTGTGGTTATCCCAACCGCCGCTCGGCCAGGGGGGCACCAGCCGGCCGCAGGTCGCGAGGCGTACTGCGGCCGCCCGCGCCTCTGCGCGCGACCTTCCTCACAAGTTAAAGCTGACCCGGACGCACGCTCCCCACACGCACACCTTGAACGACACATGGCCGTCGGACGAGAGGCTCACCGTCCCGCTGAACACCGTGGACCCGTGGAATATCGCCTCAAAGTTGAGCGAGCCCGTGACCTCGCCGCCGCTGCTGGCCGACAGCGTGAGCCACCCCCTGATGCCATAGCCGCTGTAGCTCGCGTCGACGTAGATCGAGCCGCTCAGGCTCACCGCACCGTTGCTCCCGATCGACAGGCTGACCCCGACCGACAGCCCGCCCCACTGCGCCGTGCCGCTGCCGGAGAACGCGCCGCTGGAGGCAATGCTCACGCTGACGGTGATCGTCGCCCCAATGAGGTGCAGCGACCCGCTGCCCGTAAAGCTGACGTTGCCGCCCGTCTTCTGCAGGCGGAACGAGGCGTTCGCCAGCGAATGCCCCGCCGGGCTCAGGCTCCCGCTCCCACTCACGTCCAGGTTGCCGTTCTGGAGCACATAGCCGGACAGAGTCACCGATCCCGCATTGGGCACGGCGACCCCCCCTACGACAAAGAGCCCGGTCGTGCTGTCGAGCGTCACGCTGGCATAGGCCATGGCAAAGCCGCCCAGGTTCAGGTTGCCGCTGCCCGTCAAGCGATACGAGGTGGGCGTGACGGCTCCGGTCACCGTGGCGCTGCCCACCGGCGTGCTCACCTGCCCGACGAGGCTCAAGCTGGCCTGCGTCCACGTCACCGACGCGGTGGCCATCTGCCAGCCTCCCGGGCTCAGGCTCGCCGTGCCGGTGAGCGAAAAGGTGCCGTTGCTCAGGATCGTGCCCGTCACGGTGGCACTGCCCACATTCGGGATCGTCACCCCGCCGCTGGCATGCAGGCCGCTGTTGTCCAGCGTGAACCCGGCATTGGCCATCGAAAAGCCCAGCCAGCTGAGGCTCCCGCTGCCTGCCAGCAGGATCTCCCCCTCCCAGTCGATGCTGCCCGTGACGTCGATCTGCAGCCCACCCAGCGGGACGTCGAGCGTGCCCTCCACGCTCAGGCCCTCGGCGGCGCTCAGCTCGACGTCGACCCCCGCCTGCAGCCCGAGGTAGCTGTAGCGTCCCGCACCCTCCATCCTTTGCTCGTCAAAGTAGTAGACGAACAGCGCCGTCGTGCCCGGCACCGCCGTGATCTTGCCGTACTTGTCCGGCAGGTTCAACCCCAGGTCCTTCAACCCGAGGCCGTTCTGGCCTATTCCAAAGGCCAGCAGCGGGTCCGCACCGCCCAGGTCAAAGACGCTCGTCGTGTTCGCCGCCCGGATGCCCATGCTGGCATAGTCGGCGTCCAGCTCCAGGCCAAGGGAGGCGTTGTTGGCCCACAGGAACCCGCCCGCGTCGGGGGCACGGATGACGTGCGTGCCGTTCACGTTGAGCAGCAGCCCCACCTCCTCCGGCTCCTTCCCCTCCTGGCTTGCCTCTCCCTGCACCGGGATGACCACCGACACGTCCCCGGCAAAGCGCAGGCTGCCCGAGAAGGGGTCGCTCAGGTAGCCGGGCACCGTGGACTCTGGCGTGAAGGCGATGCCTCCATTGGGGTCGATCTCGATCTGGACGTCGTTGATGCTTCCCACGCCCAGGTCAATCTCGCCCACATCCAGGAAAAAGTAGCCCGTGGTCAGGTTGATCTCGAACGAAAAGCCCGCCCCGCCGCCGCTGCTCAGCTCCAGCGTGATGGGCCCGACGGTCAGCGACGAGGTGACGCCCGACTCCACGCTGAACTGGAGCGTTCCCTCCGCGGTGTCCAGTGTGAACTCGGCCTTGGGCCCGCTGCTCTGGATCGGCCCGATGCCCGGGACCTCGACATATGCCTTGCCCGCGAAATAACCGCTGGCAAAGTCGATCTCCGCCTCGATGGCGCTCAGCGGTATCGACAGGCCGGCCACCTCCAGGCCAACGTCGCCCAGGAGCGCCAGCTTCAGGGCCGGCGGGTGGACCACAAAGCTTCCGGCCAGGACCGCCGACAGCCCTGGCACCGGGGTGTGCGTCACGTCGCCGCTGCCCGAGATGTCGCCGCTCTTGACGTCGACGACGACCTCCGCCAGCCCGCTCAGGCCTACCTTGCCATAGCTCCCCAGCGCCACCGATGCGCACACCTCGCCCGTCAGCTCGCCGCTGCTCCGGTCGAGGACGAAATCTCCGTCGATGATCCGGATCGCTTCCGTTTCGCTGATGACGACGTCGACCGTGCCGTTCCCGCTGATCGCGCCCGTTACCCGGTTGATCGTCACCGTCCCGTTCACACGGATGCGGAACACGCGGCTGCCCGCCAGGTAGGCCCTGGCGCGCTGCCAGTCGATGGCCCTAACCAGCCGCCCTTCCCCACTCTGCTCGCCCCCGATGCGGATGAGCCCGTCTGCCACCAACAGGTCCCCCTGCGTCTCCCAGCTGTCCGCCTCCAGGTAAACATTCTCCTGGCTGGCGATCGTCGGGTGGCTGTCCGGGTCGGTCGGGTCCGTCGCGTACGCAGCCTCCTCTCCGTCGGTGAACTGGTCGTCGTCCGTATCCTCGTCCAGCGGATCGGTGATGTATCCGTCGTCGCCCGCATTGACCTCTTCCCAGTCGTTCAGGCCGTCGCCGTCGCTGTCCTCCGCCAAGGGGTTGGTGCCGTGCGTGTCGACCTCTTCGCCGTCCAGCAGCCCATCGTCGTCCGTGTCGGGGCGGACGGGGTTCGTCGTGTGGAGGGTCACCTCATCGCCGTCGGGCAGGCCGTCGGAGTCACTGTCGGCGAGGGCCGGGTCTGTGACATAGCCGTCACTGCCCGCCATCACCTCCTCGCCGTCGTCGATCCCATCCCCGTCGGTATCGGTCATCATCGGATCCGAGCCAAAACACACCACCTCAGGTCCGTCGGCCAATCCGTCATTCTCGCTGTCGGGATCGAGAGGGTTGGTCGGCGAGCTGGGGTGGGCCGTCAGCTCCCCCTTGGCCCCGTACGCCGGCACGTCGTACCCATCCCACAAATAGTCCCAGTCACTGTCTGCCCACTGCGCGGCCGTCTCGTTGCCTTCCTTGGCTCCATTCCCGTTGGCGTCCTCGACCCCGTCGGCTATCCCATCACCATCCGTGTCTGCCAGCAACGGCTCGGTCGTGAACATCGGGTCCAGGTCCTGGTTCCGCGCCAGGCACAGGGGGTCGGTGTTCTGGCCCTGCGGTGCGACCAGGCCCTGCTCCAGCCCATCGCCCAGGCCGTCCCCGTCGGTGTCGGAGCCGGGGTCACCCGCCCCCGGGCACAGGGTGCTGGGCGTGGGCACGCCCAGGTCCGTCTCTCCGGGGTTGAAGATGGCATCCAGGTTCGTGTCCTCGACCCCATCCAGGAGCCCATCGTTGTCCATGTCGTCGTCGACCTTGTCCGGATCGATGGGGTCCAACAGCAGGTCATCGTCCAGGTCGACGCTGAGCGGGTTGCAGTCAAAGCTGTCGCTCCAGTCCGGAGAGCCGTCCGGCGGCCCGCCCACGCTGCAGTTCGGATCCCACTGCGGGGTGCCATAGTCGTCGAGGGTCCCGTCGGCCGGGTAGAGGTCCGCCTCCCCGTCCGTGTCGATGTCGAACGGGTTCGTCCCGATCGCGACCTCTTTTCCGTCCGTCAGGTAGCCCGCCGAGCCGGGCAGGAAGCCGTCGGCGGGGCGCTGCCCGTCGCCGTCAGTGTCCATGTCCAGCGGGTCGGTGAAACCGTACGGCTGGTCCTTGAGCACCGCCACCGCGCCCTGGGTGCCCTGCAGCGGCACGCCGAACCACGCCAGCACCGCGCTCACCACCTCGCCCCTCTGTACGGGGTTCGCAGCACCCGCCAGCGGCCAGGCAAAGAACGCCGTCTTGAATCCTCCCGTGTCCAGGTCGGTGCTGTTCCCCTCGCCGTTCACCAGCCACCGGAAAGGCGTCCCCGCCGCCGCGGACGGCAGGGCGATGTCGGTGCCGAGCAGCCCGCTCCAGCCCGGCGGCGGCGCCAGGAGCAGCTCTCCCAACCCTCCGCCAATCGGGTCGCCTGGCGAGCCTTCCATTTCGGAGAAGTTGACGTTCACGACGGCGGCGCCCAGCCCCAGGTACGCCTGCGCAAAACCGCTCAGCCCGGCGTCCAGGTAGCCGGCGCTCGCCAGCAGGAAGCGGCCGCCGCCCTCCAGGTAGCCCTGGACGGCAGCCTCGTCCCCCGCGCTGAACAGCCCCCCGCTTCCCGGGCGTCCCGTGAACCAGAACACCGCCCCGTACCCCGCCAGGTCGCTCGGTTCGGGGTTCCCCCGCGTCATCACGTCCCAGGCGTCGTACCACGCTCCGGCCTGATCCAGCGCCAGCTGCCAATGCGGCCAGAGGTCAGGGGCGTTCTGGTCGTCGTCCACGACCAGGACCCTCCAGGGCGGAGGCGGCGGAGGCGGCATCTCTCCCCCGCCTCCCGGTGGGTCGCAGCACGGCACGCTGTACGCATCGCCGGCGAACAGGACCGGCGCGATCAGCAGCTTGTCGACGAACAGCGCCTGCGCTGCACTCGTCTGGGCGATGACTGTGACCTGGATCGTGTCGGTGACGGCCAGCGGCAGCCCAAAGAAGGCCGCCTGCCACTCGTACTGGTCGGTCAGGCGCTGCAGCTGCGATGTGAACGTGCCCAGCGAGGGCACAACCGCCTCGACCTGGAGCTGTGCGCTCGGGTCGACGGCGGGGTCGCGCCGCGCGCGGACAAACACCTGGTAGGTCAGCGGGCGGTACAGGTGCCCCGCAGGTACGCTGACCAGGGTCTGTCCCGCCTGGCTGTTGCGCAGCGTCTTGGAGTTGCTCGCCGCCAGGTCGTGGACCCGCAGGCCGGCAGCCGCCGGGTAGTGCTCTGCCTCGATCCAGACACTGTCGCGGACCGACTCCTCCCCCTCGCGCAGGGCGTCGGCGTCGGTGTCGGGGTCGGTCGCCCACGTCGTCCAGAACACCGGCTCTGCCTCCAGCGAGGCCAGCATGAGCCGGTCCACCAGCACCGACACCCCGGGCGCCTGGCGATCCTCCAGCGTGATGACCACGCTGCCGGCGTCCGCCAGGGCGAACGACCAGCCGCTGTGCCAGCGGTAGATCAGGTGCATCAGCTGAAAGTCGATCGTCGTGCTCTGCCCGCCCACCACCTGCACCGTCAACCGCGCCTGGTCGCCGTCGGCCACCAGGCTGCGCGCCCGGAAGTACAGCCGGTAGGTGCCCGGCTCCAAGCCGCCAAGCGTCCACGTCAAGATCTGCCCGCTGCCGTCGTGCACCGCCCCCATGTTGCCGAACAGCGGGTCGGCAAAGGGCAGGCCGATCGCCTCGCCTTCTACCCGCTCGCCGTTCCAGCCTGCCACCAACTCCTCGCCGTCGAGGAGCGTGTCGTCGTCGGTGTCCTGGTCCAGCGGGGCAGGGTCCGGCCCGTCGGGTACGCCGTCCCGGTCCGTGTCCGGGTGCAGCGGGTCCGTCCCCGCCGTGCGTTCTGCGCCGTCGACCAACCCGTCGTCGTCGCTGTCAGGCTCCAGCGGGTCTGTCCCGGCGACCAGCTCCTCGGCATCCTCGATCCCGTCGCCGTCCGTGTCAGGGACAGTCGGGTCGGTGCCGTACGTGTCAATCTCGTCCGGATCGCTCAGGTTGTCGCCGTCCGTGTCGGGATCGGCAGGGTGGGTCACGTATCCGTCCGACCCGGCGACCACCTCCTCGTTGTCTGCGATGGTGTCATAGTCCGTGTCCGTCATGATCGGGCTGGAGCCATGCGTCAACACCTCCGCCCCATCGCCGAGCGTGTCGCCGTCCGTGTCGTCGTCGACCGGGTTCGAAAAGTGGACAAACACCTCGGCGCCGTCGTCCAGGCCGTCGCCGTCGGCATCGGGGTCCAGGGCGTTGATCGACCCGTCCCCGTCAGTGTCCTGGTTCCAATCCAGTTCCTGGCCGTCGATGATCGTGTCCCCATCCGAGTCCGGGTCGGCAATCCCGGTGCCCGCCAGGTACTCCTGCAGGTTCGTCAGCCCGTCGGCATCCAGGTCGGCGGCTGCGTCGGCCGGGTCGGTCGGGTCCAGGCCCAGCGCCACCTCCTCGCCGTCGGGCAGCCCGTCCCCGTCGCTGTCGGCGTTGTGCGGGTCCGTTCCCGCGGAAAACTCCAGCCGGTTCTCGAGACCGTCGCCGTCCGGGTCGCCGTCCCGGTCGCCCGGGTCCCGCGGGTCGAACCCGTGGGCCACTTCCCAGGGGTCGGGCATGCTGTCGTCGTCCGTGTCCGCCTCGTCCGGCGAGGTCTCGCCGGGGTCGAGCTCCCCGTTCAGGTTGGCGTCCTCTGCCGCGTCTGCCAGCCCGTCCCCGTCCGAGTCCAGGTCCAGCGCCGAGATCAGGCCGTCGCCGTCCAGGTCGGCGTTCCAGCCTCTCTCCAGCCCGTCGCTGATCCCGTCGCCGTCCGAGTCCGCGTCCAGGGGATCGCTGCCCGCGGCGGCCTCCGCTCCGTCGCTCAGCCCGTCGTCGTCCGAGTCGAAATCCTGCGGATCGGTGCCCTGCACCGCTTCCGCCGAGTCGCTCAAGCCGTCCCCATCGCTGTCCGGCTGGCTCGGATCCGTGCCGTCCAGGTACTCCTGGAGGTTCGTGCGGCCGTCGCCGTCCAGGTCCCCACCGCCGTCGCCCGCCAGCGGGTTGAGCCCGTAGAGCACCTCCCATGGGTCGGGCATGCCGTCACCCTCGCTGTCGGCGAGGGCAGGGTTGGTGGTCGTGGTCATGACTTCGGTGTAGTCTGGCAGCGTGTCGCCGTCGCTGTCGACCAGCGTGGGGTCCGAGCCATAGGTCAGCACCTCGGCGGCGTCGCCCAGGTCGTCGGCATCGGTGTCACTGTTGAGCGGGTCGGAGCCCGCGGACGCTTCCTGGCCGTCTTTCAGGCCGTCGTCGTCGCTGTCGGCGTCGCCCGGGTCGGTCACGTAGCCGTCGGCCCCCTCGGTGACCTCTTCCAGGTCGCTCAGCCCGTCTGCGTCGGGGTCCGCCTTCGTGGGATCCGTGCCGGCGGCCGCCTCCTCCGCATCCTTCAGGCCGTCGCCGTCCGAGTCGGCCAGGCGCGGGTCGGTGACATAGCCGTCGTTCCCCGCTGTGCGCTCCTCGCCGTCCGTCAGGCCGTCCTCGTCCGTATCGGCCAGCGTCGGGTCGGTCTCGCCCGGGTCGAGGACCCCGTCACGGTCCAGATCCTCTGCGTCGTCGCGCAGGCCGTCCGCGTCGCTGTCCGCCACGGCCGGTTTGGTGTGGGTCGTGTGCACCTCCAGGAAATCCCCCAGCGTATCGCCGTCCGTCTCAGTCGACCAGGGGTCCGATCCGAAGGTGCTCACCTCCTCGCCGTCGGTCAGGCCGTCGTCGTCGCAGTCCGGGTCATTGGGGTCGGTCTCGCCCGGGTCCACGATGCCGTCTCCGTCATAGTCCTCATACGCATCCGGCAGGCCATCGTGGTCCATATCGGGCGCCGGGTAGTCCAGCGCAATGAAGGGCAGCATGACCCACTCCGTGGCCTCCGGCACGAGGCTGGGTGACGGGCCCCCTGCCTCTGCTTGGAGCACCGGCGCCGCCGGGATGTGGGCTGCAATGGGCGCAGCCGCCTGCAGGGCGGGCGCCACGGGGGAAAAGAGCAGGACGATGGCCATCCATCCGTAGAAAACGCGCGTCCACTTCATAGCAGCACTCCTTTACTCTTGGGGCCTGGTAGGACCCCGCTGCCCATGGAAGAGACCGGTCGGGGTGACGCACCGCCTTGCCCGCTGGCGCGGCCGCTGCCCGCTCGAGGATGCAAAAAGCTCTCGCCCGGCGGCGAGAGCAACAATGTTGCGGCCATGACCACCGCACAGGTGTGAGCGCGGGCTCGGTTCAGACGGCCTGTCCCCGATGAGCAGAGTATATCACGGAACCCGCCCCCTGTCAATGCAAATGTTAAAACCCCTTCTCTCCCGTTGGGCCCGGTCTCTCCCGTTGGGCCCGGTCTCTGCCGTTGGGCCCGGTCTCCCGACCGGGCCCGTTCTCCCGTTGGGCCCGGTCTCCCGACCGGGCCCGTTCTCTCCCGTTGGGGGCTGTCCCAAAACTGTCATTCCGAGGGAGCGCAGCGACCGAGGCACGCCCTGAGGTACGAAGGGAATCTCTGATTCCGCTTGAAACGCAGTGAAGTCAGATGCGTCGCCCCGCTCAGCAGGGCAGGTCTCGTGCTTTTTGGACAGCCCCCGCTGGACAGGGAGGTCTCTACGGCTGCGGCGGCGGGCCCGCATCCTCCGGGATGGGCACGCCATCCGGCAGGTTGCGCAGGTACCTGCAGTCCACGAGCTGGACGTCCTCCCACACATACCCCTCCGCCGTGAACGTCTCGATGTCCCTGATCCAGCGCTTCTTGCCCTCTTCCAGCGCATAGATGTGCGGGCTGGCCTTGCACTTGACGATGCGGTAGATCGGGCGGCCCATCTCGAACTGCTCCAGGAAGGTGTCGCCCACCACGCGCACGTCGCCCCAGGTGAGGCCCAGGTGCTCAAAGACGTCCATCGAGCTGATCCAGCGCAGCTGTTCGTCCTGGAGCATGTAGATGTTCTCCCCGCTCCCCTTCAGCACCAGGCCGTCGCGGATGATGAGCGATGCCGAATCGGGCAGGATGCGCGCCAGGCTGACCCCGTGGCGCTGGATGGGGATGTTGATGGCGACGACGAGCAGGGCAATGGCAATCACCAGCCGGGCCAGGAACTTGTGCATCTGGATGGAAGGCAGGCGCGCCGGCGGCTGCCACCCCTTCTCCCCCGGCCTGGGCGGGATCACGGGCAGCGGGGCGGGCTCACGCGTCGCAGCCTCTGCGAGCGTCGCCGGCCGCCGTGTCACCTCCCTCTCCCTCGCGGGCGCGGGTAGGGGTGCGGGTGCCCTCCCCTCCCCTGCCTGCGCGGGAGTCATGGTGGGGGTGCCCTTCCCCTCCCCTGCCGCAGCCGGGGCGGGTGCATGCGGGCCGCTCCCCCGCGCCCTCTGCCTCTCGGCGAGCGCATCGAGCAGCAGGTCCAGGATCTGCTCCGTGGTGGAAGCCTTGCGGCCGGGCGTTGGCTCACTCATTGTCTCCTCCTACTTGACCACGAAAAAGCCCAGGACCTCGCCGAGGCTGGCAAAGATGTTGGCGTAAAAGTTGCCGCCCAGCTGCCGGAACAGCTCGAACTTCATGCTCGGCGCACCGATGAACGGCCGCAGCGTCCACGCCATCTGGCTGCCGACGAAGGCGTAGACCAGGACCCACAGCCACATCACCCACCGCCGGGCACGGGCGCCCTCTTCGCCCGCCGACGAGACGACCCGCATGCCTTGGCTCAGGAACGCCACACCCACGACGCCGCACACGGCAAAGAACGCCACGTTCAGCAGCTTGAAAAACTGGTACCCGGAGGTCGTGAGCAGGAAAAAGACGACGATCGGCGCAAAGCTCAACAGCAGCACCGACGTCACCGTGATGGCCGTCAGCATCAACGCCACGTTCTGCGTCAGGCTCTGGTTGGAGCCGTACAGCACGTTGAAAAAGTACAGGGTGGGGGAGCAGATGACAAGCGTCGCCACGAACAGCAGCGGCAGCTTGGCGGCCGAGCTCAACGCCTGCCACAGGCTGGCCGACGAGCCCATCACCGCTCCATAGATGGCCAGGAAGATCAGGCTGGAGATGAGCATCGCGCGCATCTTCTCCTTCAGCCCAATCCCGTCACGGATCTCCACGAAAAAGTGGAACCGGTTGCGCAGGATGGTCTCGATGACGGCAAGATCCTTCATGGGTGGTCCTCCTCTTTCTCGCCGGGCCCGGCAGCCCGGTCCATGATGCTGAATGCTGCCCCGAACAGGGGCGCCTCCGGCGCGAGCGCCGCCAGGGACATCAGGCCGCGCACCTGGTCCCAGGGGCCCCTTCCCGGCCTGGGCGCCGCCCCCAGATGGCTAGAGACGGCCACCACACCAGGCCCCGGCGCCGCCGGCAGCACTCCACTGCAGCACGCCACCGCGACGGCGGCAAGTCCCAGCACGGCTCTGCGCGCGCCCGTCGCCCTCTTGACCCCGGCCGTCCGTGGCCTCTGGCCCATCGCCTGTCGCCGGCCTCTACCACCGCAGCGCCGGCGAGACCGCAAAGAGTACCGTCAGCGCCCACAGCACCGCCCAGCCGGCGACGGCATACCGCCATCGCCTGAACTTGACCACGGGCAGGAGCAAGCCGGCCAGGGCAACGCCCCAGAACGCAGGCCGGCTCAGCACCTGCTGCCAGCCCACCGCCGTGCCGTCTGGCGCAAAGGCCAGCCAGCGCAGTACCAGCGCGCACACGACCGGCAGCGCGGCAGCCAGCACCGCATCGGCGGTGCCCCAACCGGCGTGCGTTGCCTGGAGGTCCTTCCCCACCTGCTCCTCGGCACCAAAGCGCGCCGCTGCCCTCGACAGCGCCTCCGCCTCGTCCAGGCCCTCCGCACGGGCCTGGGCAACGGCCTCCTCCAGGTGGCTGCGGATCTCCGCCAAGATCTCGTGCTCGGTCTCGCCGTCCAGCTTGAGCTGCGAGCCGATGCGGGCCAGCACCTCGTCGATGCCGCTCATGCCTGGCCCTCACCCCCCAGCAGCCGGTTGACGGCCGCCGCCAGGGTATGCCAGTCCGCCAGCTCCACGTCCAGGCGCTTCAGGCCCTCGGCCGTGATCGCGTAGAACTTGCGCCTGCGCTCGCCTTCTTCCCCCTGCCACTCCGACCGCAGCAGCCCTTCCTGTTCCATCTCGTGCAGGCGGGGATAGATCAGCCCCTCCCGGAAGCGGAAGGTGCCCTGGCTGCGCGCCTCCAGCGCCTGGATGATCTCGTAGCCATACATCGGCCGGCCCGCCTCCGCCAGGAGGTTCAGAACGATCACGGTGGTCGTCCCCTTGCGCATCTGTTCATGGATAGCCATAGGCCGCATACCTTAGTAACTGATGTATGCCTAGGATACGACAACTCGCCAGGCCTGTCAAATCCGGGGGGGCGCGGTGTATGGCTCCTTGGGGATGGCGAGGCTCTCCATGCCGGGCACGCCCGCTCGCCCCGGCCCCTGGTGAGCCCTGCCAAAAAGACCGAGGGGCTGAGGAAACCCCCAGCCCCTCGCTCGCGGCTCGCCGAACAGCTACTCGTCTCTTCGCGAAAAGCCGGTCAGCAGCATGCCGTAGTAGAACAGCGTCGAAAGCGATTGGGCCAGTGCGGCGACGTACGTCAGCGCCGCCGCATCGAGCACCTTCTTGGTCTGCGCCAGCTCTTCGCCGTCGGCCACGCCATAGCTGCCCAGCAGCTCCAGGGCACGCTTGCTCGCGTTCCTCTCGACCGGCAGGGTGACCAGCGCGAAAACCGCGGTGCCGGCAAACAGGAAGAGGCCGATCCAGGCGATCGTGGTTGAGCCCGTGCCTCGCGACAGGAAGAGGCCGACCATGAAAATGATCGGTCCCAGCCACGACCCAATGTTCACGACCGGAACCAGGCTCGACCGTGCTCGCAGCGGTCCATAGTCCGTAGCGTCCTGCAGCGCGTGCCCAACCTCGTGGGCCACGATCCCCAGGGCAGCCACCGACGGGCTGCGCGAGACTCCCTGCGACAGCCGCAGCACGTTCTTGCCCGGGTCGTAGTGGTCACTGAGCTTTCCGGGAGTCTCTTCGATGGAAACCGGCAGGCCTGCACTGCGCAGAAGGACGCGCGCCGCATCCATGCCCGTCAGGCCGCGCCGGTTCGGCACGCGGCTGTACTTCTCATAGGCCGAGTTGACCTTCCACTGAGCGTAAAAGGCCAGCAGCAGCGCAGGGAGGGCGATTATGAAGTACCTCGGATCGAAAATCATCTCTTGAGCTCCTTGCTGGGCCGCATGATAGCACACGCAAGGCCCTGCTGCAAGTGGGGAGGAGGCGTTTCTTTCATCGACAAAGGCCGCCGGCCGCGCCCTCTAGGGTTCACTCGGCAAGCAGCCCGTGCACATCGCGGCATGCCAGCGCCTTCGCCTCACTCGGCCGGGGCAGGTTGTCATAGTCGCACTGGCAGGGCCCGCCCTCGGCGCAGCCGGCGCAGCAATAGATCCGGTCGCCAATCTTGGTCGGCTGCCAGCGAATGACGATTCCGCAGTTGTCACAGGCAATCACGTCCGGCACGGCCTATCCTCCCCTCCGATATCCGTCCATTGTAGGAGTTCACTGTTAGAGGCTCGCTAGAGCCGTGTTAGAGTTGTGTTAGACCCACCCCGTGCCGTGCCCGCATTCACTTGCCATCCCCCCGCTTCTTGGGTAGAATGCTCTGCACGAGAGGGTGATTGGGCTGCTCTCATCCCTCAGTTTGGTTTCGCCTCGGCGATCATCAGGAGGATGGACATGAGGTCCCTCAAACGATTGGCGTACACCTTTGGCCTGGTTCTTGGGCTCTTTTCCGTGTCTGTGGCAGGGGCTGTCGCCCTGACCTACCTCTTTACCGGCAAGCTGGTGTCGATACGGTCAGACGCACACGGCACTCGGATCGCGCTGGATACTCCGGGCGCGCTCGCCGCCCTGCTCCGGCAACAGGTGGGCCGGGCAAGGGGGATGCCCCCTGCCATCGAGATTCCGCTGGACGCAGGCGAGGTCTCGCTGCCGGCCCCGGGGCCCGCCCTGGGCGAGGCGACGGGAGAGGGGTGGGGGTAGACCGATGGCCAAGCATAGCACCAATACCCTGCTAGACGTCGTCGGAATCCCGGCCAACCTGCTCGCCGGCTTCGTGGCCGGAGCGGTCATGCCGGTCGCTGCAGTCGCTGCCTTGGCCGCGGGCGTTCGGCTCCTCACCGGCAAGGTTCCTTTCCTGACCCGCGTGGTGCCCGATGCGGAGGGAGAGCGGCAGCTCGTCCTCGAGCTAGTCACGCCGGAGGAGGCCCGCGCCCTGTGGGCAGAGCACAAGAGCTCCTTTGGCGCTCCGCTGGACAAGCTGCGGCTGGAAATCCAGGCCATGGCCGAGCAGGCCGGGGCAGAAGCGCCCGAGGACGAGTAACACCCTGGGGATGACGGTGGACAGGAAAGAGGCAGCACCCGGCTACGGCGTCGGCGACATCCAGGTTCTGGAAGGTCTGGAGGCTGTGCGCCGCCGGCCGGGCATGTACATCGGCTCGACCGACGTCCGTGGCCTCCATCACCTTGTACAGGAGGTGGTGGACAACAGCGTGGACGAGGCACTGGCCGGCGTCTGCGACCGGATCCAGATCTCTATCAACGCGGACAACTCGGTCTCAGTCGTGGACAACGGGCGCGGCATCCCGGTAGGACCCCACCCGATGCAGAAAAGGGCCGACGGCCAGCCGATGGACACGCTGGAGGTGGTGATGACCATCCTCCATGCCGGCGGCAAGTTCGGCGGAGGCGGCTACAAGGTCGCGTCGGGCCTGCACGGCGTCGGCGTGTCGGCCGTCAATGCCCTCTCCGAATGGATGGAAGTAGAGGTCCGGCGCGACGGCAAGGTCTACAAACAGCGCTACGAGCATGGCCGGCCCGTGACGCCCGTCCGGCTCGTCGGCAAGGCGCCATCCGGCGAGACCGGCACGTGTACCACCTTCCTGGCCGATTCCACCATCTTTCATGCGCTGGACTTCAAGTTCGATGTCCTGCTCCAGCGCTTCCGCGAGATGGCCTTCCTGACGCGCGGCCTCACCATTCAGTTCCGCGATGCGCGCCCGGTGGACGGCCGCCCCGGTGACCGCGAGATCTCCTTCTACTTCGAGGGAGGGATCGGCTCCTTTGTCCGCTACCTCAACAAGAACCGTGACGCCCTGCACGCGCCCGTCTACATCGACAAGCAGGTCAACGGGACCCACGTGGAGGTGGCAATCCAGTACACCGACGGCTATGCAGAGTCGGTCTTTGCCTTCGCCAACAACATCAACACCGTGGACGGCGGCACGCACGTCACCGGCTTCCGCTCGGCGCTCACCCGCTGCCTGAATGACTATGCGCGGGGCAAAGGGCTGCTCAAGGACAAGGACGCCAACTTCACCGGCGAGGACGCCCGCGAAGGGCTCACCGCCGTCATCAGCGTCAAGATGACCGACCCCCAGTTCGAGAGCCAGACGAAGGCCAAGCTGGGCAACGCCGAGGTCAGCGGCCAGGTCCAGTCGGTCGTGGCCGATGCCTTTGCCGCCTTCCTGGAAAAGAGCCCCGCCGAGGCCAAAAAGATCATCCAAAAGTGCCTGACCTCGTCGCGGGCCCGCGAGGCGGCGCGCCAGGCACGCGACCTGGTCATCCGCAAGAGCGCCCTGGAGTCCATGACCCTGCCGGGCAAGCTGGCCGATTGCTCGGAGCGCGATGCCGCCAAGACCGAGGTCTTTATCGTGGAGGGCGACAGCGCCGGGGGGAGCGCCAAGCAGGGCCGCGACCGTCGCTTTCAGGCCATCCTGCCGCTGCGCGGCAAGATCCTAAACGTCGAAAAGGCGAGCCTCGACAAGATCCTCGCCAACAACGAGGTCAAGGCCATCATCACGGCCCTGGGAACCGGCGTGGGCTCCGCCTTCAGCCTCGACGGCCTGCGCTACGGCCGCATCATCCTGATGTGCGATGCCGACGTCGACGGCAGCCACATCCGCACCCTGCTCCTGACTCTCTTCTATCGCTACATGCAGCCGCTCATCGAAAGCGGGCACCTCTACGTCGCCCAGCCGCCCCTGTACCGCATCGAGGCGCGCCAGGCCGCGCAGTACGTCTACAGCGAGGAAGAGAAGGATCAGACCCTCAAGCGCCTGAAGGACGCCAAGGTCTCCGTGCAGCGCTACAAAGGCCTTGGCGAGATGAACCCGCAGCAGCTGTGGGATACCACGATGAACCCCGAGCGGCGCACGCTGCTGCTCGTGACGGTCGAGGATGCCGCTGCGGCGGACCGTACCTTCGACATGCTGATGGGCAGCGCGGTACCCCCGCGCACCCGCTTCATCCAGACCCACGCCAAGAGCGTGCGAAACCTGGACGTCTAGTAGCAGGGGCCGTCCAGGACTGCTATTCCAGGGGAGCGCAGCGACCGGGGCACGCCCTGGGGCACGAAGGGAATCTCTGACTCCGCCTGGGACGCAGTGAAGTGAGATACATTGCCGCGCTCAGCATGGCAGGTCTCCTGCTCTCCGGACGCAAGTCCCCATCCACGGCAACGCCCGCCAGCGGCCATGGAGCCAACTCCGGCAGGCGGCCCGGCACAAGGCCCTGAGCCATGCGTGCCCGACGGGTACCAGGCCCGACGCTGCGGCAGCAAGGATGGCGTCAGCCGGCGCTCAGCGCCCCCCAGCTCCCTGATCCGGCGTCGTACGCCTCGACCTCACCCGTCTCCAGGTGGTACACCCAGCCGTGCAGCGTGATCGTGCCGGCGCGCTCCGCATGGCGCACCGCGTCGTAGGAGCGCAGGTTCTCCATCTGCAGGAGCACGTTCTCGCGAATCACCGCCATCGGTAGCTCTTCGGGAGGCAAGCCGCTGGCCTCCGCCTTGGTCTTGGCGGGGCGGGCCAGCTCGATCCAGCGGGCGATGTGCGGCTCGCGGCCCGAATCGGGCGGTGACTCCAGTGCCGCCAGGCAGCCGCACCGCGTGTGCCCGCACAGCACGACGTGCTGCACATGCAAGTGCAGGATGGCATACTCGACGGCCGTCCCGATGGCCGCCTCGCCGGTGCCGTAGGGAGGCACCAGGTTGCCTACCGTCCGCACGACAAACAGGTCGCCCAGTTCCGCACCCGTGATCAGCTCCGGCGCCACGCGCGAATCGGAGCAGGCAACCATCAGCACCTGGGGATGCTGTCCTTCCGTCGCCAGCCGCACCAGCCGCTCCGGGTCGGCCCGGAAGCGCTCCTGGAACCCTTGCATGCCATTGAGTATCTTGGTAGTCGGCATTACCCAATCTCCTTCGGTAGGCAGTCACCCACTCGGGGTGCCCCTATCTCCCCATCAGGCGGCGCGCCGCACTATAGGGGTCCATCTCGCGACGCACAACCTGCTCGACGAGGGCGCTCAGCTCCTCACGGCCTGCCCGCGCCAGGACCTCGCGCAGCGACTCCTGCTGGATGATCATTTCTAGTTCGCTGATGGCGCGCTCCCGCTCCCGCGCAGCTAGGTCGCCGCTCTGCCGGAGGTAGGCACGGTGCGCCAGGATCGCCTCCCCCAGCCCGGTAATACCCTCCCGGTGGGTCGCCACCGTCTTGAGGATAGGCGGCCTCCACCCAGCCGGTTCCTCGGGTGCTCCGCTCGCTTGGCTGCCGCCGTACATTACTTCCATCAGCCGGCCATGGTGCATCACGCTGTGCGGCGCCCCCATGCTCAGGTCAAGCATCATCTGCAGGGCCGTCACGGCATGGTCGGCGCCCTCCAGGTCCGCCTTGTTCACGGCATAAACGTCCGCAATCTCGAGGATGCCCGCTTTGATGGCCTGGATGTCGTCGCCCAGCCCGGGCACCTCGACCACGATCGTCGTGTGGGCCGTCCGGGCAATGTCCACCTCTGCCTGGCCTGCGCCCACCGTCTCGACAAAGACCAGGTCAAAGCCGGCGGCATCCAGTACCTTCACTGCGTCCGAGGTTGCCCACGCCAACCCGCCCAGGCTCCCCCGGCTGGCCATGCTGCGGATAAAGATACCGCGGTCGCCGCTCAGGTCGCGCATGCGGATCCGGTCGCCCAGGATAGCCCCGCCGGTAAAGGGGCTGGACGGATCGATCGCCAGAATCGCGGCAGTCATGGGGGCGCGCTCACCCTCGCCGCGCCGGAAGTGGAGCGCCAGCGCGTTCACCAGGCTGCTCTTGCCGCTCCCCGGCGGCCCTGTCACGCCGATAATGTGCGCACGGCCGGTGTGCGGGTGCAGCGCGGCGAGGAGCCCCTGCGCCCCGGCTCCGTCATTCTCTATCTGGCTGATCGCCCGGGCGATCGCACGGGCCTGTCCGCCCAGCACCCCGTCGACCATGCCGGCGAGGTCCTGCCTGCTATCCAGCCCGCCCGTCACTGCACATTCTCTCGGATAAAGCCCACGATCTCGTCTGTAGCAGTGCCGGGGCCGAACACGCCCCGAATGCCCATCTCCCTCAGCGCCTGTACGTCTTCGTCAGGGATGATGCCTCCGGCTACCACCAGAGCGTCGCCCATGCCGCTCTGGCGCAGCAGCTCCATGACCCTCGGGAAGAGCGCCATGTGCGCCCCCGACAGGATCGACATCCCCACGACGTCCACGTCCTCCTGGAGCGCAGCTTCGGCGATCATCTCCGGCGTCTGGCGGATGCCGGTGTAGACCACCTCCATGCCGGCATCCCGCAGTGCACGCGCGATTACCTTGGCGCCACGGTCGTGGCCGTCCAGCCCCGGCTTGGCGATCAGGACCCGGATCTTCTTTTCGGTCATAAGTCTCCTCTCGTTGGCCAAGTTTCCATACCCGGCTACTTGTGCCGGCCTTCCACCCCCGGCGTCGTAGGCCAAGTTTCCACCCTCGGCTTTGTAGGCCGGGTTTCCATACCCGGCCACTTGTGCCGGCCTTCCACGCCCGGCGTCGTAGGCCGGGTTTCCATACCCGGCGTCGTATGCCGGCCTTCCACACCCGGCTACTTGTGCACGATGAACACCAGCTCGCTCTCGAATCGCAGCACTTCGTAGGCCGGGTTTCCATACCCGGCTGCCGGGCGGGAATGGAATCCCGCCCTCCAGAGGGCCTCGAATTGCCTCTGGTAATTCCCGGCCATCCCCTTCTCGCGCCCCCCCAGGCTCCTGACGGCAAAGCTGACCACGACGTGGGTCGCCTGCAGCGCCTCGATGAGCCGCGCCGTGGACCCCGGCTCTTGCCGCTCCAGGGTGGGGCTCATCTTGAGGAGCAAGGCCACATCGGCCCGGTCGGCGGGTGGGCACACCAACACATCCTGGCATCTAGCCAGTGGCTCCATCCCTGCCACGACCAGGCAGCGGTTTAGCCACGCGATCCGCTGCCGGTCAATGTCCAGCGCCATGAGACTCGCGCCCTGCTCCAGCCCCATCCAGGGCAGCGCCAGCGGGTCCAGGCCACACCCGAGGTCGAGCAGCCTGCGCGGCCTGCCGGTTACGGCCCAGATCTCGTGGTAGAAGCGATCGATCTCCGGCAGGCGCTCCCTCGTGGACTGGTGCTGTGCCAGTATCTGGCGGCACACTGCCTTGACCTCTTCCGCCGTGCCAGACCGGTACGCTCCTGCCAGCTGGGATAGGGCCTCCTCCTCGTCAAATGCCCGCTCAAAGGCTCCGTAGGCCTGATGCAGCCGCCGCTGGGTTGCCTTGACCGCTGCCTTTAGGCTGGCAGCCGGCACCGTCGCCATCTGCTGCGCCGCAACCCGCCGTATAGTGTCCTCGCACACGCCACTGTACTTCCTCGACGCGGCCACAGCGGCGACCACCCTATCCAAGTCGACGGGCTGGGCAGTAGGTCCCATGTCCTATTCGGGGCTGGTCGGGTAGTTGGGCGCTTCCTTCGTGACAAACACGCTGTGCGGGTGGCTCTCGATCAGCCCGGCGTTGGTGATCCGCACAAAGCGTGCCTTCTCCTGCAGCTCGGACAGCGATCGGGCGCCCACATACCCCATCCCCGAGCGCAGCCCTCCGACCAGCTGGTAGAGATAATCGGCCACAGGTCCCTTGTACGGCACTTGTCCCTCGATCCCCTCCGGCACGACCTTGCCGGAGGAGCGTGCTCCCTTCTCCGACAAGCTCACACCGTAGCGATCCCGCGCCACGCCTTTCATCGCCCCGAGGGATCCCATACCCCGGTACTCTTTGAAGCGGCGGCCCTCAAAGATCACCAGCTCCCCCGGCGATTCGTCCAACCCCGCCAGCAGGCTGCCCAGCATCACGGCGTCGGCCCCGGCAGCCAGTGCCTTGGTGATGTCGCCCGAGTACTTGATTCCCCCATCGGCGACAACCTTGATACCCTGCCGGTGGGCCTCCCCCGAGCAGATCCGGATGGCAGTGATCTGCGGCATGCCCGCCCCGGTCACGATGCGTGTCGTGCAGATCGAGCCGGCACCCACGCCGACCTTGACGACATCTGCCCCCGCCGAAATCAAGTCGCGCGTGCCTTCGGCAGTGACCACGTTCCCCGCGACCAAGGCCAGCTGCGGGTAGCGGGCTTTGGCGCGCTCGACCGTAGCCAGGACGTCCCTCGTGTGGCCGTGGGCCGTGTCGATCACAGCCAGGTCCAGCCCCTTTTCCGCCAGCCCTTCGAGCCGGGCCATCCCGGCCTCGCCGACCCCGATCGCCCCAGCGCACAAGAGCCGGCCCTGGCCGTCGGTGCTGCGACGGGGATAGTCGCGCCGGTTCTGAATGTCCTTGACCGTGATCAGCCCCTTCAGCACCCCCTCGTCGTCGACCAGCGGAAGCTTCTCGATACGGTGCGCCTGCAGGATCGCCACCGCCTCCTCCAGGGTCGTGCCGACGGCCGCGGTGACCAGGCGCTCCTTGGGAGTCATCAGGCTGTGGATGGGCAGGCTGTGGTCAGTCACGAAACGGATGTCGCGGTTGGTGAGAATGCCGACCAGGCGCCGCCCATCCTCCGTGATCGGGACCCCAGAGAAGTGATAGCGGCTCATGATCGCCTCGGCGTCGGCTACCGTGGCAGTGGGCGGCAGCGTGATCGGGTCGACAATCATCCCCGACTCACTGCGCTTGACCTTTTCGACCTCCTCAGCCTGGCGCTCGACGGACAGGTTGCGGTGCACGACGCCGATGCCCCCCTCGCGGGAGAGCGCAATGGCCATCCGGGCCTCCGTGACCGTGTCCATCGCGGCCGACAGGATCGGTATGTTCAGACAGACGCCGGGAGAAAGGCTGACGTGGAGGTCCACGTCACCGGGCAATACCTCGGACTTGCTGGGAACGAGAAGGACATCGTCGAACGTCAGCGCCTCGTCCTGCGACACTTCGTGCACGGCCTGACCTCCTGGCATAATCCTCGACCGCATGCGGCGCACCTCAAGGGTGCACTGCACACACAACACCCTCTTCCCTGCCTCCCGGCAGCTTGATCCTAGTACAGGAACATCGGCTTGCCCAGCATGTCGTGGATCTTGGGCCGGTACTGCTCCTTGTCATACATCTCGTCCACATCCACGCGCTTCTCGCCGGAAATGACGCGGTTCAGCGGAACGTGGGTGTAGACACCGTCGCGCAGGGCCACCATCCGGCCCGAGCGCCCCTGGACCACCAGCGACATTGCGAGGAGCCCGTAGCTCACCGCAACCATGCGGTCCAGCGAGTCGGGGGCGCCGCTGCGCATCAGGTAGCCCAACGGCTGGTAGATGATGTTCTCTCCGGTGAGGGCCTTCAGCTTCTCGCCCAACACCGAGCCGATCCCCCCGAGCTTCTTGTGGCCGTACGCATCTTCGTCGCCCGCGTAATGGACGACGCTGCCCTCGACCTCGTGAGCGCCTTCGGAGATGGTCATGATGGCATAGTTGCTCGGATTGCTGTACTTGTCCTGCACCAGCAGCATCGCCAGCTTCTGGGTGTCAAAAGGTACCTCGGAGATGATCGCCCGGTCCACGTCGGCCAGGTAGGCCGCGATCAGCGACGTCTCGCCCGAATTGCGCCCGAACAGCTCGACGATCGCGATGCGCTCGTGCGAGCCGCTGGGCGTCCGCAGGGCCGTGATGAACTCGACACTCCGCGTGACGGCCGTGGAGAAGCCGATGCAGTAGTCGGTGCCATAGACGTCGTTGTCCATCGTCTTCGGGATAGCCACCACCGGAAAGTTCTCCTGGTGCAGCCGTGCGGCGTAAGAGAGCGTGTCGTCACCGCCGATGGGGATCAGGGCATCAATCTCCAGGTACCGGAGCACCTCCAGGACGTGCGCAGTAAAGTCGTAGACGGCCTTCTTGCCCTCTCCCTGCACAAGCACGCCGGTGCCCTCCAGAAAATCGGGTACCTCTGTCGCCTTCACCCGCTGCGGGTTGGTGCGCGACGTGTGCAGGAATGTCCCGCCCGTGCGGTCGATGGTCCGCACTGTGGTCCTGGTGAGGGGCAGGATCAGGTTCTTGCGTGCCTGAGGGCTATCTACGTTGCACTGCAGAAGCCCTGCCCATCCCTTTCGGATGCCGACGGCTTCCCAGCCTTCGTCGTAGGCTCGCTCGACCACGGCTTTCATTGCCACATTGAGGCCGGGCACGTCACCTCCACCGGTCAGGACTCCAATCTTCTTCGCTCGCGTCATAGGTTTGTTCCTCCCAGAGCCACCAAGGACCTCGGCCGGACATGCGATCCTGCCGGCTCCTTGTGAGTGTTGTGGATGGCACATCCGGGCCAGTATAACCGCGGAGGCAGGTTTCTTCAAGAATGCAGCGCGCTTCTGCCTCCCTTGGCACGCCGCCCGCGCTTGAATCAAGCCTAGATGCCATACCGGTTGCGCCCACCGCACCCTACTTGTATAATCTTGCCATGCCGACGAGTACCACCCTGCGCCGCTGGAGGCCGCGCGCCCTGCGCCTGGCCCTCCTGGCGATCCTCTGCCTCGCCGCCGGCCGTCCGCCGGCGCCGGTGGTTGAGCTTGGCCCGCAGCAGCAGGTGACCAGCATAAACCCGAGGGTCGGCATCCACACCCGCCTGACCGACGAAGTAGAACCCTGGAAGGTCAAGCGCACTCTGGAGATGGTGCGTGAGATGGGCGCCGGCTGGATCGTGGAGTATTTCCCCTGGGCCTACTCCGAGCCGGCACCCGGACGCTACGACTGGACCCACGCCGACCAGGTGGTCGACCATGCCCGTCGGCAGGGGCTCCAGGTTATTGCCCGGCTCGGCCTGGTCCCGGAGTGGGCCCGACCTGGGACGGACGACCGGTCGACCACGCCAACCTACCTGGACGTGGAGTACTATCCCGCTTTCGCTCAGTATGCGCAGGCCTTCGTCGGCCACTTCCGGGAACGTGTGGCGGCCATCGTCGTATGGAACGAGCCCAACATCGCCCTGGAGTGGGGCTACCGGCCGGTGGACCCCGAGGGCTACACCGCCCTCCTGAGCGCAACCTACGCCGCCGTCAAGCAGGCTGACCCGAAGGTTGTCGTGCTCGGCGGGGCGCTGGCACCTACCCTGGCGCCTTCGGGTGATCCGGAGGGCATGAATGACCTGGAGTACCTGCAGCGCATGCTGGCTGCCGGCGCCGGGGAGGCGATGGACGGCCTGGCTGTGCACGCCTATGGCTGGAAGCTGCCGCCCGACGCCCCGGCCGATCCCGCGACGGTGAACTTTGCCCGAACGGAGTTGCTGCACGCGATGCTGGTGGACGCGGGCTATCCGGGGATGCCGGTGTACCTCACCGAAGGGGGCTGGAACGACCACCCCCGCTGGACCAAGGCAGTGCTGCCCGGCCAACGGGCAGCCTTCACGGTGAGGGCCTATCAGAAGGCGGAGCAGGAGTGGCCCTGGTGCGAGGTGGTCGCGCTATGGGCCTTCCGCTACCCCCGCCCGGCCAACAGCTATCTCGACTATTTCACCTTTGTGACACCCGATTTCACGCCCAAGCCAGTTTACACCGCGGTCCAGGAATACGCCCGGGGTGGGGAGCAGTAGGATGCCTCTGGAGCTCACGAGCGAACCGCTGCGCTGCTTCATCTGGACAGTGCCCTTCCATTCCGCAGGCAGGTAAGCCTGGGAGGAGGGCAGGATGGCGGGGGCATCGTTCGACATGCGAGACAAAGAAAGCAAGATCAGCCGTCGAGGCAGCCGCAGGCTGGCTCGACGGTCGATCCTCTGCCTGGTGGTGGTCGCCCTGGCCTTTGCGGCCTGGCTTCTGATGCGCAGCCTCCGCCCCGTCGATGAGACGCGCGACCGCATCCTGGAGACCGGGGTGCTGCGGGTCTGCACCGATCCCAGCTGGCCGCCTTTTGAGTCGGTAGACCCCACCACCGGGCAGGTGGTAGGGCTGGATGCCGACCTGGCCCATCTCCTGGCGCCGCGCATAGCGCCGGGCGTGAAGGCCGAGTTCGTGGTCGTGGGGTTCGATAGCCTCTACGATGCACTTGCAGCGAGCCGCTGTGATGTCGTGCTCTCGGCGCTCCCCTATGAGGCAGCCCGCACTCGCGACGTAAGCTACTCCATCTCGTACTTCAACGCGGGACCGGTCATCGTAGTGCGGGAAGGCACCGAGGGCATCAACGCTGTGCAAGATCTGCCAGGCCGCGTTGTGGGCGTGGAATGGGGGTACGTGCCCGAAGGCGAGCCGAAGGAAAAGCTCATCCTGCAGCAGCTCGGGCTGCGCCGGTACGATACCGCCGGCGAAGCGCTACGTGCTCTACAAGCAGGAGAGCTGGAAGCCGCCATCGTGGACCGCATATCGGCCCTGGTCTACCTGCACCAATGCGAAGGGCTGCGCTTCGCCGGCGAGCCGATTGTCGACGTCAACTACAGCATCCCGGTGCGGCCGGATGCGGTCCTCCTTATTGAAGAGATCAACCACATCTTGCTCGAGATGCGCAGAGACGGGACGCTCGACCGCCTCCAGGACAAGTGGTTCTAGCTGTCCAGCCCTCGCCTCTTCGCCCGCCGGTTGACGGCGACGCCGATCCCCCAGCCGACCAGAATGAAGGCCCCGGCGGCGATGCCCGCGGTGGCCGCCGGCAGGCGGTCCCCTGAGCTGGTCACCGTCGCTGCCTCTCTGTCATCCGGCGCAGCGGCGGCCAACTCGGCGCCTGCCTCAGCTGCTGCTGCTCCCTCGGCAGCAGATACCTCTGGCAGCTCGGCGCCAGCTGCCCGGGCCGCTTCCTGTGTCCCCTCGGCGGCCTCGCCCTCTGGCGCTACTGCCTGCGCGCCCAGCATCGGTTCCACTTTGAGTGCCGTGGCCCTCTGCATGGGCAGCGGCTCGCCGCCCACAGGCCCCTGTGCTAGCAGCCTCCCGGTCACGTCCAGGAATGCATATTGGATCCCTGGAGAGCTCTGATCGGTCGTTGCCGGGGCGGGTCGAGGAACCCGCACCATGACTCTCGGATTGTTGGAGGAACGATCGGTGGTCGGGGCCTGCATCGGCACCTCGGCCGACAGCCAGACAGACACAACGTTCTCGCGCTGCACGACCGAAGTCACAGCAACCTTCGTGCCGGCTTTCTGTGGACCCAGGAACGCGCCAAGCACGACTTCTCTGTTCCATTCCACCGGCGGCTCGATCGGAGCCGGCTCCGCTCCGAACCACTGGGCCCACGCCTCCTGGCTGCCCAGTGCCAGGTAGGTCTGCTTCGGCAGGGCAAACCGCTCCTGCGTGGTCGGGATCACATCAAAGCGCACCTTGGTCAGCTTGGGCAACAGCCGGTAGACCGCGCGCTCGCGGTAGCCCGGCGACGCCGTCTCGGCCTGGATGGTGGCCGACGGGAGCCCTTCCCAGCCTTCGTCAGGCGGGATCACCAACTCTATCTCAAACCTGCCGTGGTCGTCGGCCGCCACCTGGGCCACCGGCTCCGAGGGTGCCGCCTTCGGCAGGGCGCGTACCAGGGAAAGGTTTATCACCGTGGCGGACGGCCAGCCGGTGCCGAGCACAGTGAAGGGTGTGCCGACTTTGCCTGCACCCGGTTGGAGGCTGATCGCAGGGCGCGGTGGCACCGGTGTGCGGGTCGGCGTGGGCATGGGTGTGTCCGTCGGAACGGCAGTGTCGGTCGGCGCGGGCGTGTCGACCACCGGCACGGTGGCAGTCGCTGTGGGCAAGGTGATCGGCGTCGCGGTCGGCGTGTTGCTCGCGGTCGGAGTCGCCGTGGGTGCCGGCGAGGTGCTCGTCGGCGACGGCGTCAACGTCCGGGTCGGCGATGCGGTGGCGGTGTGGGTCGGCGATGGCGCCAGAGTCCGGGTTGGCGTCGCGGTCGGCGTGGCGAGCACTGCCTCGATCGTGAGTTGGACGCGCGCATTTCCCGTGCGCTCGTAGTAGTCGAGCTGTACGTCGTGTAGACCGGCGCCCAGCGTGACCACCGTTTCGCGGGTGGAAACGCCATCCGCCCAGCCGTCTATTGCCAGCCTCCCGTCGATCCAGAGCCGAACACCATCGTCTGATGCTGTGCGGAAGCGGTACTGACCGGCCTTCACAATGTTGTAGAGCTGCCACCACCGCACCGAAAAGTTGTCGGCCGGGATGTCAGAGCGCGGGGAGCCGGTGCCCCACTCGAATTGTATGGCCGCATCACCCCGCTGGAAGATGGGCATCCCTGAGACGGTAGGCACATCATAGTAGCTTCCCAACCACCCACTGTACTGGGCTACCTCGTCCCAGTTGAGCCGTGCGCGTGCGGCTCCCAGGTGGTTGTAGTATTCCAGCCTGACGGGCACGTTCCCCCTCAGGAATCGATCGGCTGTAAACTCCCGCTCCGCGCCGTCGGCCCAGGCATCGATGAGCAGCTTGCCGCCCACATACAGCCTGGCTCCATCGTCCACCCGCAGGCGAAAGCGGTAATTCCCCTCTTGGAAGAACCAGGTCCGGCTCCAGCGCGCAGACCAGTTCTCACTCGGAATGCCGGAGGCAGGGGCCAGGCCAGCCGCCAGGGCCAGGTCCACGACCCGGTCATTGCGCACCACCTTCGGGCTGCCCTGTAGCGAGGCATTGGCAAAGTACTCACCCAGCCAGTCCGTAATCACGACAGTCGGCACGGCGGTTGGCACGGCTGTCGGGACGGCTGTCGGGACGGCCGTCGGCGCAGCTGTGCGCGTAGGCGTGGCCGTGGGCGGGCGAGGTGTGGTTGTGCTGGCTGGCACAGGGGTGTTGGTGGATGGTATTGGGCTGGGCGTGTCGGTAGGAAGCACAGAGGCCGGCGTGTCGGTGGGCGCAGCCGTGGTGATGGGGGCCACACTCTCGGTAGGAGAGACCTCTGTCACCGGGACCGGCGTGAAGGTAGAAGTCACCAGCGCGACGGTCTCCGGGACCCCCGGAGTGGGAGTTGCCCGCTGCAGCAGCCCGCAGGCCCCCATGCCCACGAGCGCCAGCAGGGCGCCGAGCAAGAGCCATAACGACCTTCGCCGTTTCATCTTCTCCTCTACCTCCGTCTCGAGCCTCCCATCACAGACGCGATCCCGGCTTCGATTGTTCCGCTGCAGCTTGTGGCTTCCCTGTCAGCAGGGCCTGCTCTTGACCCAGCCTACGACGCCGCTTCGCCGCGCAAGAACCGGTCGATGTCGGCGGCGGCTCGCTTGCCCGCCCCCATCGCCGAGATCACGGTCGCAGCGCCGGTCACGATGTCGCCGCCTGCCCAGACGCGCTCTTTGGTGGTCCGCCCCGTCTGCTCGTCTGCCACGACGGTGCCATGCCTGGTCCGCTCCAGGCCTCCAGAGTCGGTGAAGACGAGGGGGTTGGGCTGCGTCCCCAGTGCCATGATCACCATATCCACATCCATGTCGAACTCGGAGCCGGTAATCGGCAGCGGGCGGCGCCGGCCGCTCGCATCGGGCTCGCCGAGTGACATGCGGATGCAGCGCATGCCGCGCACCCAGCCCTTTTCGTCACCGTAGATCTCGATCGGATTGGTCAGAAAGTCAAAGAGGATGCCCTCTTCTTCGGCATGGTGCACCTCTTCGGCGCGGGCCGGCACTTCGGAAGCGGAGCGTCGATAGACGATGTGCACCTCCTCGGCTCCGAGACGCAGCGAGCAGCGAGAAGCATCCATGGCGACATTCCCTGCACCGACCACGGCTACCCGCCGTCCTACCTTCACCGGGGTGTCCCACTCGGGGAAGAGGTATGCCTTCATCAGGTTCACGCGCGTCAGGAACTCGTTGGCGGATAGAACCCCGTTGTAGTTCTCACCAGGAATGCGCATGAACATGGGCAGGCCGGCACCTGTTCCCAGGAATACGGCGTCGTACCCTTCTGCATTCAGCAGCTCATTCAGCGTGAAGGTCTTGCCGATCACCGAGTCGAGTCGCAGGTCAACGCCCAGGCTCTGCACGTAGCTGACTTCGGCGTGGACAATCTGCTTCGGCAGCCTGAACTCGGGGATTCCATAGATCAGCACGCCGCCCGGCGCGTGCAGCGACTCAAACATGGTCACCCTGTGACCGTAGCGCGCGAGGTCGCCGGCGCAGGTGAGCCCTGCCGGGCCGCTGCCAATCACGGCCACCTTCTTCCCGGTGGGCGGAGGCGGCTCAGGGGGCGGTGAAGCGTGGGTCAGGTCCCAGTCGGCCACGTATCGCTCCAGGCGGCCGATCGCCACCGGCTCGCCCTTCTTTCCGACTACGCACACCGACTCACATTGGCTCTCCTGCGGGCAAACCCGTCCGCAGATGGCAGGCAGGTTGTTGTCTCCTTTGAGGGAGTGGGCAGCTCCTGGCATGTCGCCCTCGCGAAGTCGCTCGATGAAGGCGGGTATGTTCACGCCGACCGGGCAGCCGTCCACACACTTGGGTCGCTTGCATTGCAGGCAGCGATTGGCCTCCAGCTGGGCCAGCTCTTCTGGGTACCCGAGGGCTACTTCGATAAAGTTGCGTGCCCGCTCTTCAGCGAGCTGTGTCGGCATGGCCTGGCGCGGGATCTTCATCCTCTCGTGCTGCGGCAGGTCTCGAATTGGCTCAGGCATACGGTTCTCCTTGATGTGGTTGGTGGGCAGGCTGCTCGCGGGTTCGAGCTTGGGCTAGCCGCCGCACTGGCACCTGTGGTTCCACCTCTCGACCGCCTGCTTCTCCTGCTCGGGGTAGATGCGCTGGCGGGCCAGCAGCTGGTCCCAATCCACCTGGTGCCCGTCGAACTCCGGGCCGTCCACGCACACAAAGCGCGTCTGCCCGCCCACCTCCACCCGGCAAGCACCGCACATACCCGTGCCGTCCACCATGATCGAGTTGAGGCTGACAATCGTGGGCACACCGAAGGGCCGGGTCGTCAGCGCACAGAACTTCATCATGATCGCCGGCCCGATGGCCCAAATGTGGTCGATGCGCCTGCCGCCTTCGAGCAGCTCCTTGATGGGGATCGTCACCAGGGCTTTGCGCCCATACGACCCGTCGTCGGTGCACACAACCAGCTCGTCGCTCACGGAGCGCATCTTGTCTTCCCAGAAGAGCAGGTCCTTGTTTCGCGCGCCGATGATGGAGAGGACACTGTTCCCGGCTGCCTTCAGATCGCGGGCAATAGGGTAAATGGGGGCAATGCCCACGCCCCCGCCCACACACAGGACCGTGCCGTAATGCTCGATCTCACTGGGCAAGCCCAGGGGCCCGGTCACGCTGGCGAACGAGTCGCCCGGACGAAGGGTACCCATCTGCATGGTGGTCTTGCCGACTTCCTGGAAGACAAGGGTGATAGTGCCCTCGGTCCGGTCGTAGTCGGCGATGGTCAGGGGTACTCGCTCGCCCGCCTCGTCAATGCGGACGATCACAAACTGCCCGGCACGCCCTTTGCGGGCCACTGCAGGCGCTCTCACGACGAGAAGCTTGGATACGGGAGCCAGATCCTCCCGGTGGATTATCTCGTACACAACAGGATGCCTCCTTGACCGGGGACTAGAGTCTTTCGCCCAATTCGGCAATGCCGCGCAGCACGCCGATGATAGAGACCCCCAACTTGGCTGCTTCGCTCGGCGGAACCGACCGGAGCGACAGCGAGTGCGGCTGTACCCTTCCCTCTGACTGCGCGAGTTCGATCCGCCGCGTGAACAGATACCCTCCCAGCGCGCCGATAGCCGCGCCTAGGATCGCGCCGACGATGATGCTCTGCTGCCGTAGGGTCATCCTTCTTTCCTCCTCAGGATCACGTTTCTCAGCCGGTCTGCTTGTGCTGCCCTGGCGTGCAGCTGGATGGCGGGCGCTGCCAGCCTGACACTCAGGCGGCTGGTTGCCTCGCTCACCTGCTGGGCCCTGGGCTGGACGACTCGCAGGGCATTTCTTGCCGCCGGCCGTAGGCGGTGCATTCCCCAGATGGCGAAAAACAGGACCGCCGCGATGGGCAGGATCGCGATAAGGGTCCAGAAAACCAGCCACACCAGCGAGATATCACGCCACACAGCCAATCCTCTCCTCCTGTGGAAGAGCCGCCATAGGTACCCAGTATATCATGCCTCTAGTACAAGCTCAAACGCCTCGCGCAGACGGGCTCTGGCATCCATCGCTCGCGATGGGGTCACAGGGAGCCTACAGCGGCGGCTCTGCCAGGCGCACGATCTTCGGCTCTGTCTCTCTCCAGCTCATCATCGACAAGCCCATCTTGCGCCGCAGCTTGTCCCGATCCATGCGCGATTGATAGTCACGCACGGCACACGTCCAGCGCAACATCTCAAAGGACAATCCGTCGGGCAGCCCGGCCAGCTTCTCGACGTCGGTCAGAACATACTCGAGGTTCCGCGCTGTGCAGGGAAAGAGCGCCTCCTTGAGCTCGTACACTCGGCGATAGAGTGCCAGTGTCTGCGCCCACTCTGCCGGCAGCCGCAGCCTGCGCTCCTTGTGCTGCATGCGCGGATTGGCATACCGGATCTGCACAAAGGGCTCCTTAGGGTCGGAGGTGTCGATGTGCGACAGCCTGATGCCCATGCACTCCTGCTTCTTGATCCCGGTGTGCAGAAGGAGGGTGACAAGGAGGTGGGGCCGGGGGTCGGGCTTTTCTTTGGTCATCATCTCGCGCGTGGCAGCCAATACCTGCTCCACCTGCTGGTCGGATAGGATCAGTGGCATCGGCGTCTGCACCGGCTTGTGGACAAGCCCTGCAGCGGGGTCGGACGGCCTAGCGCCCACTTCGTTGAGCCAACCAAAGAATACCTTGAGGGTGGTCAGCCGGCGCGCGTACGACTTGGGGCTGCACGGAACGGCTCGCTCATGCTGAAGCCATAGCAGAAAGCGCTGCAAGTCCGCGACTCCGATCCTGCCGATGGGCGGGTCTCCCTTCAAGTATCGCTTCAGTATCTTCAGGTCGCCCAGGAAGGACTTGACCGTGTTCTCAGCGTAGTCGTTCTGGACCAAGTGCTCACGAAAGCGCTCAAACGCGACGCTCAGTGGCATGTCGGGCTGGAATGGGCTCGACGGCCCGCGGGCCTTGGTCTCACTTTCCAGAGGTTCTTGTCCCGAAAAGAGCGGTAGTTGTTCGGCGGTCATCAGTGCGCCTCCCTATCTTCGCATAGCACTTCTTCGAGTCCATTCTACGACTCTTCTGGTGCGTTGTCAAGACCCTCTCGGCTGGCATAGGCCAAAAAGAAGCATTTATATCATGTTAACTTGACGTGACGGCGCGGCAGGTGTATGCTGTGGGAAGGAAAAGAACCAGCCATGTCCCCTGAAGAACAGCTGATCGAGAAGCTAACCAAGCTGAACCACATCGCCGAGACACTCAACCGCTCGGTGGATACGCAGAGCATGCTCCAGGATGTGCTGGCGGACTTGGTGCAGCTGATGGATCTTGAGGCCGGCTGGATTCTGCTCAAACGGGCGGGAGCCGGCGAGGACAGCAACCTAGGCTATACGCTGGCAGCCCACCACAACCTGCCGCCTGCCCTCGATCCCGGAGACGCCGAAACCTGGAGGCCGGGCTGCGCCTGCCAGTTGCGCCAGGCCGAAGTGGGGGCAGACGAGGCATACAACGTGATCGAGTGCAGCCGCCTCGGTCACGCGCGGGGTGACCGCCGTGGCTTGGCCGTCCATGCCTCTGCGGCCCTGCGTGCGGGTGAACGGATCCTGGGCATCCTCAACGTGGCCGCTCCGGACTGGAGTGCGTTTTCTCCCCAGGCACTTGCCTTGCTGACCAACGTGGGCAGCCAAATCGGGACTGCCCTGGAGCGGGCGCGGCTGTTCGATCTGCTGAAGGAGCAGCGCGTCTACGAGCAAGCCCTTCTGCTCGATTTCTCCAACCAGCTCCTCGGCCGTCTCGACCTGGACGACCTGATCGGCTACCTTGTCGAGCAAGTGCGGCGGGCTCTTCAGGCCGACGCCTCTGCGCTGCTGCTCGCCGGGGAAGAGGCCGGCTTCTTGGACTTTCGGGCGACCAGTGGCTGGCTCGCCGATCCGGTTGGGGCGCACCGGCAGATCCAGGCCGGCGGTGAGGTAGGCCCTGCGCGGGCGATGCGAACGCTTGAGCCTGAGCTGGTGGGCGACCTGGAGCAGAGTGACCTGGCGCCTTTCCTGCCAGCGTGGCTGAGGGCGGAAGGCTTTCATGGGTATGCTGTAGTGCCTCTTGTCGTCGAAGGCCGCTCCATTGGCCTGCTCACCGTGCAGGATCGGCGGCCTCGCACCTTGGACGAGAATGGCGTGCGGCTGCTTCGCTTGATGGCCAACCAGGCAGCCATCGCAATCGAGAAGGCTAGGTTGCACAGGGAGGAGCTGAGAGGCCGGGCTATGGAGCGAGAGATGGAGCTGGGGCGGGAGATCCAGCTTGGCCTCCTGCCAACCGGTGCCCCAGTCATCCCCGGCTGGGAGTTCGCCGTCCACTATCAGCCTGCCCGGCTGGTGGGGGGAGACTACTACGACCTGATCGAGTTCGCCGATGCGCCTGGACGCCTCGGCATCGTGATCGCCGACGTGGTGGGCAAGGGCGTGCCCGCCGCCCTCTTCATGGCCTTGGGCCGCACTGTGATCCGAGCAATGGCAACAGGCAGCCGCAGCCCCGCAGAGGTCCTGGTCGGGGCCAACCCAGTCATCCTCAAGGACAGCCACTCTGGCCTCTTTCTGACTGCCTTTTATGCCCTCCTTGACACGGCCACCGGCCGGCTGACGTATGCCAATGCGGGGCACAACCGGCCGTTGCTGTGGAGGGCTGCCACAGGAGAGATCCATGAGCTCGTGTCGGACGGTATTGCCCTTGGCGCTGTGCCCGGTATCGAGCTCGAGGAGCGTGCAATCGACATGGCCCCCGGCGATCTAGTCCTCCTCTATACCGACGGCGTGACGGAAGCCATGGACGGAGAGTACCGGCCCTTCGGCATGGAGCGGCTGCGCGCTGCGCTCCACGGCTGCGCCGGCGCGCCCGCCCAAGAGACCGTGGATACCCTTGCTGGCGACCTCAAGGCATTTGCCGGCGACGTCCAGCGATCGGATGACATAACCGTCTTGGCCGCTAGGCGGCTTGCCTGAGCCGCCCTTTTCCCACGGCGTCGCCCCTCTCACCCGGACCACCCAAAGCCCTCGCAGTGCTGCGTACCCTGCACAGTTTGGAAAGACCAGAAAAATGTGGTATAATTGTCGAGTATGTCTCCCGGAGGTCGTGCGTTTGGTGCCCTTGCCTACATAAGGTGGGGCGACCGCGTGGTACGATGCAGGGATGCAGGGAGGTCCTTCGAGCGTGCAACAGAAACGGACAGATTTGATGCGAGTCCTGCGTGATGGTGTGCCCGGGCAGCGCTGGGCTGGCTCCGGCCCCCAGGGTGCCTGGCGCCCGCCTACCGATGTCTACGAGACAGGGGACTGCATTGTGGTCAAGGTCGAAATCGCCGGCATGCGCCTTGACGACTTTCTCGTGTCGCTCGAGGGCCGACAGCTTACCATTGCAGGCGTCCGGCGCGACCCGGCCGAGAAGCTGGCCTACCAGCGAATGGAGGTGCTCTACGGTCGCTTTGAGACCGAGGTGCACCTGGCCCGCGTCGTCGATGAGAGCCACATCGAGGCCGCCTACGAGGACGGCTTTCTGATTGTGCGCCTCCCGCCGGCCAAGCCGCGTCACGTGCCGGTCGTGACCCTGCATAACCACTAGGCCAGGAGACAAGATCGGATGCAAGACATGGAGCAGGGCGGTCAGCCTGCACGATTGGACAACCAACCCACTATTCCAGAAGAATTGGCGGTGCTCCCTCTGCGCGGAGTCGTCGCCTATCCCGTCACTTTCCAGGCTCTGAGCGTTGGGCAGCCGCGCTCGATTCGCCTCGTGGATGATGCCACGGTCAAGAAGCAGTTGATCGGCCTCGTGACCTCGCGGGATGCCGAGAAGGAAGAGCCGGGCCCGGATGACGTCCATCAGATCGGCGTAGCAGCCACAATACACCGCATGATCAAGGCGCCAGACGGGACCATTCGCCTTCTGGTGCAGGGACTGGAGCGCGTTCGCATCGTGGAGTGGATTGGCGAAGAGCCCTATCTCAGGGCACGCGTTGTTGCCTTGCCCGACCAGGTGGAAGAGGACAGCCTGGAGATACAGGCCCTGATGCGCAACGCCGTGGACTCTCTTCGGCGACTGGTCTCGCTTGTCTCACAATTGCCAGACGAGCTCGTCACCGCCGCCCTCAACCTGGACGAGCCCCGGCAGTTGGTCTACTTCATTGCCACGAACATACGCATGGACATCGGCGATGCCCAGTCCATCCTCGAGATAGACGGAGTCAGGGAAAAGCTCCTCAAGCTCAACGGACTGATGACCAGGGAGCTGGAGGTACTCGAGCTCGGGCGCAAGATCCAGAGCGAGGCTCAGTCCGAGATGGAACAGATGCAGCGCGAGTACTTCCTGCGCGAGCAGATCAAGGCCATCAAGAAAGAGCTGGGCGAGGCCGATGAACAGACGGTCGAAGCGGAGGAGTACCGTCAGCGCATCGAAGGGGCAGGGATGCCCGACGAGGCCAGGACGGAGGCCTTGCGCGAGCTGAGCCGCCTCGAAAAGATGCCTCCGCAAGCTGCCGAGTACTCTGTCATCAAGACCTACCTGGATTGGCTAGTAGCCATGCCCTGGCAGGTCGCTACCGACGACCTGCTGGATATCGCGCATGCCCGCCGCGTGCTGGACGAAGATCACTACGATCTGCAGGACATCAAAGACCGCATCCTGGAATACTTGGCTGTGCGCAAGCTCAAGCAGGAGCGCAGGGAAGAGCGGGACTACGAGGAGCAGACCGATGCCATCCGCGAGGAGCGCGAGGGGGTTATCCTCTGCTTCGTGGGCCCACCCGGCACAGGCAAGACAAGCCTTGGGCGCTCTATCGCCCGCGCCATGGGTCGCAAGTTCATACGCATGAGCCTGGGCGGGATGCACGACGAGGCCGAGATCCGCGGCCACCGGCGCACCTACATCGGTGCCCTACCGGGCCGAGTCATCCAGGGCATCAAGCGCGTGGGTACTCGGAACCCGGTCTTTATGCTGGACGAGATCGACAAGGTCGGCGCCGACTGGCGGGGCGATCCCTCGTCGGCTCTGCTCGAGGTCCTCGATCCCGAGCAGAACAACTCCTTCCGTGACCACTACCTCGACGTTCCCTTTGACTTGAGCCAGGTGATGTTCATAACCACCGCCAACCAGCTCTCAACCATTCCGGCACCGCTGCTGGACCGGATGGAGGTCCTGGAGCTGGACGGCTACACCGAAGAGGAAAAGGTCAACATCGCCCAGCAGTTCTTGCTGCCGCGCCAGCTCCGGGAGAACTCGCTACGGCCAGGTGAGCTCACCCTGGAAGAAGGCGCCATTCGGGCGATCGTCCGCGACTATACGCGGGAGGCAGGGGTCCGCGCTCTGGAGCGCGAGATCGGGACTGTCTGCCGCAAGGTGGCTACCAAGGTCGCCGAGCAGGAAGGCGTCACAGTGCAAGTCAGCCAGCAAGATCTGGCCGACTACCTGGGCAAGCCACGCTTCTACTTCGAGGCGGCCGAGAGGACCGTGATCCCCGGCGTGGCCACCGGGCTGGTCTGGACGCCGTCGGGCGGAGACATCACCTTCATCGAGGCCACCCGCATGAAGGGGAGCGGCCGGCTGATCCTGACCGGCAAATTGGGCGACGTGATGAAAGAGTCGGCCGAAGCCGCCGTCAGCTTTGTCCGCTCCCGTGGAGTGGCTCTCGGCATCGACGAGGATCTCTTTGCCGGGAGTGACCTGCACATACACGTTCCGGCCGGCGCCGTGCCCAAGGACGGCCCGTCGGCCGGCGTGACCATGGCTACCGCCCTGGTATCCCTGCTGACAGATACGCCGGTCAAGCAGAACGTTGCCATGACCGGGGAGATCACGCTGCGCGGCCGGGTGCTGCCTGTGGGGGGCATCAAGCAGAAGGTAATGGCTGCTGCCCGCGTGGGCCTGGACACGGTGATTCTGCCCATTCGGAACGAGCCTGACCTGGACGACGTCCCCGACGAGATACGCAAGAAACTGACCTTTGTCTTCGCCGAGCAGGTGGACGATGTGCTTTCTGCAGCCCTCTGCCCCGGTCATCCGGAAGCCGGGTCAGAAGCGGCGGGCGCAGGATTGCCCTCAAAGCCGGCCAGCGGTGACACAATTGAAGGAGAAAGATGAGTGCAGCTATTCATTCAAGTGCGATGATCAAACACAAGGAGTCAAAGTGACAAAACGCAAGACACAGCAAAAGATGCAGTGGTACAAGATGGACCTGCATCTCCACACGCCCGGGTCGGCCGACTGGCAGGAACCGGGTGTCGGATACCTCGACTTGTTGCGCAAGGCCGAGATGCAGGGAATGGACATTATCGCCATTACCGACCACAACACGGTTGCCGGTTGTGCTGCCTTGCAGGCTGATATTGAACAGCTTGCCTTGCTGGAGCGATTGGGGCGCATCCAGCCCGACGAGCAGCGTCGATTGGACGATTTCCGGCGAATTGGGAACCGCGTGCTGGTCCTGCCAGGATTCGAGTTTACCGCAACCCTTGGATTTCATGTCCTCGCAATCTTTCCCCCCGACACGAGCATCCGGATGCTCGAACACCTCCTCATGGAGCTAAACGTGCCGGCGACTATGCTGGACGCGGGGGCCACCGAAGTGGGAGCCACCGCGGACGTCCTGACGGCGTACCGGGTGATCGACGAAGCAGGCGGCCTGGTCGTGGCTGCACATGCCAACTCCAGCCACGGCGTAGCACTGCGGGGCCTCGACTTTGGTGGGCAGACCCGGATCGCCTATACCCAGGACCGCCACCTGCACGCTCTCGAAGTGACCGACCTGGACAAGCGGGGCCACCGCACAACAGCCTGGTTCTTCAGCGGGAACAAGCCCGAGTACCCGCGCCGGATGCACCCCATCCAGGGCTCGGATGCCCACCGGCTTGTCCGGGATCCTTCGGATGCCTCCCGCTTGGGCTGGTGCGACCGTGTGACCGAGATCCAGCTGCCTGAAGTGAGCTTTGATGCCATCAAGGCGGTCTTTGTGGGTGAGGACTTCTCCCGCACGAGGCCCTACCGCCCGGCCAAGGCACCAGTCGACCATGTGCAATCGGCGCGCGAGGCGGGCCCAAGCATCGTCCAGGCCTTTCACGAGGGCTGGTCCAAGGCCGGAGGCCGCTTGACGGCAATCCTGCGCGACATCGTTGCCATGGCAAATACCAATGGCGGGACCATCTTTGTCGGCGCCAAGGCCGACCCCAAGTCGCCACCGGGTGGGATCGACGATCCTGACGAGGCCATCTCCATGATCAAGACCGAGGTACAGGGCAAGATCACGCCACTCCTAGACGTCGGCGTCACGACGATCGAGACCCAAGGCCGGCAGGTCATCCAGATCAGCGTTCCCGCGGGACCGGAGATCCCTTACGCTATAGACGGCACGACCATCTACCTGCGCCAGGAGGCCGAGACCAATATCGCCATGCGCGATGAAATCGTCGCCCTGGTCCGCCGCAAGCTGCAAGCCGAGCCACCGGCCGCAGCGGAGGCGCCCGCCGCCGCTGCAGAGGCTGCACCTCCCGGAAGCGTGGAGCCCCCTGGCACCGGCGTGCAGATCCTGGAAAGCCTGGAGCGCAAGGGAGTCGTCTATCACACGATGAAGGACCTGCGCAACGGCAGCATCGTGCAGAGCGTGACTCGCGCTTCGGCCCGCAAGCTGTGGCGCTATGCCATCACGGAGCACGAGACCCATCCTGTGCACCAGGATCAAGTCCAGTGGGATGCGGCGGACAGCCGGCTCGGAATATTCAAGTCCTCCAAGCGCGAGGGCAAGGTCCGCTACGACCTGGTGCAGCGAATGCCGGATGGCAGCCTTCACGTCTACTATGGCGTGACGGAGGATGGCATCAGCGGGCCCTGGCGCGCATTCCTGAAGGAAGAGCCCGCGACATAGGAGCCTTTCGCGGCCCTGCCGGCTAGCCCGGTCTGCCCCAAGGTTGGGAGGGGACAATTGCCAGTTCGAGTTGGCATCCTGATCGCCAGCGATCGCGCCTCGGGTGGGGAGTATCGCGATCTCAGTGGCCCGGTCATTCGTGAGGTGGTGACCGAACGGCTTGGGGCTGAGGTGGCCCAGGAGGCCGTCATACCCGACGACCGCCTGGTGATTGCCGGAGCACTGCGAGCCTGGTCCGACGACCTTGGGCTCGACCTGATACTGACCACGGGCGGCACCGGCTTCGCCGCGCGCGACCTCACACCCGAAGCGACGCGTGATGTGGTCGAGCGACCGGCCCCCGGCTTGGCGGAGGCGATGCGTGCCGCCAGCCTGCGGGTCACACCTCATGCCATGCTTTCGCGTGCCGATGCCGGTATCCGGGGCCGCACGCTGATCGTCAACCTTCCCGGCAACCCCAAGGCCGTGCGTGAGAACCTGGAGGCGATCCTGTCTGCCCTCCCCCACGCGCTTGAGCTCTTGCGCGGGGAGAAGGGCGCCGACCGCCACCCCGATGCGAAGGAAGCTCCTCCTCAGGCAGGACCTGCCTCCGAGGCTCTCCCCCACGCCGACCTGCTCATCTACAACGCCTCCCAGCTCCTGACCCTCGCCTCACCCGGCACACCCAAGCGGGGCAGTGCCATGGGCGATCTGGGGATTGTCCCCAACGGCGCGGTGGCAGTTGCGGGCGGCCGGGTCGTGGCCGTCGGGAGGTCCGAGGATCTGCTCCGTCAAGTCCGTGCCAACCGGCTCTTGGACGCAAGAGGGCATGTTGTGCTGCCTGGCTTTGTCGATCCCCACACCCACCTGGTGTGGGCAGGAGACCGGGCCGACGAGTTCGAGATGAGGCTTGCCGGTGCCACCTACATGCAGATCATGGCGACCGGCGGCGGTATCATGAGCACTGTGCGCAGAACGCGGGCCGCTGGCCTCGATGATCTGGTCGCGCAGAGCCGCGCGCGCCTGGAGCGCATGCTCGCCCACGGCTCGACCACCGTCGAGATCAAGAGCGGGTACGGGCTCGACACCGAGGCGGAGATCAGGCAGCTGGAGGCAGTTCGTGTTCTTCAAGCCGGCTTCCCCGGTGTGCTGGTGCCGACCTTCCTAGGAGCCCATGCCGTTCCCGCTGAGTACAAGGGGAGAGAAGAGGCGTACGTTGACCTGGTCGCAGGCGAGATGCTGCCGGCTGTTGCCCGTGCGGCGGAATGCAGCCCCTTCCCGGTGAGGCCCGCCCTAGACGTTCCTCTCTTCTGCGACGTCTTCTGTGAGGAGGGTGCCTTCACTCTGGGGCAATCCCGGCGCATCCTGTCGAGGGCGCGGGAGTTGGGCCTTGGGCTCAAGATCCACGTGGACGAGTTCAAGCCCCTGGGTGGGACCCGGTTGGCGGTGGAGCTGGGCGCAGTATCGGCCGATCACCTGGTCTGTACTCCGCCAGAAGAGATCGATCTCCTGGCCAAGTCGGGCACAATCGCCGTTGCACTTCCCGGCACGCCCTTCGGTTTGGGACAACACAGCTACACACCTGCCCGGGCACTGATCGAGGCGGGCGGGGCTGTTGCGCTGGCCACTGACTGCAACCCCGGCACCAGTTGGTGCGAGTCGATCCAGTTCGTCATAGCGCTCGCCTGCCGCTCTATGCGCATGACGCCAGCCGAGGCAATCACCGCTTCCACGATCAATGCTGCGCACGCACTCGGCCTGGGAGGAGAGGTGGGCAGCCTGGAGCCGGGCAAGCGGGCTGACCTGATCGTCCTGGACGCACCCAGCTATACGCACCTCGGTTATCGCTTTGGCACCAACCTGGTTCGCACGGTCATCGCCGGAGGGGAGATTGTCCGCCTATAGACGCTTTGGCGGCATCGAGGCTGGGGGCACCAAGTTCGTGTGCGCAGTGGGCACCGCAATGGGCCAAGTCCTGGATCAGGTCCGCTTCCCGACCACCGATCCTGGCGAGACCCTGGGCCGCGCAATCGACTTCTTCCGTCGCCAGCCTGTCCCGGTCGCCTCGGTCGGGATTGGTTCCTTCGGGCCGGTGGACCTCAACCCCTCATCGCTGACCTTTGGCCAGATCACCACGGCACCCAAGCCCGGTTGGCAGAATGTAGACATCGCCGGCCGGGTGCGGTATGAGCTGGGAGTGCCGACCTGCCTGGATACAGACGTCAACGCCGCGGCACTCGGTGAGCATCGTTGGGGGGCGGCTCAGGGGCTCGATACGTTCCTCTACCTCACTGTCGGCACCGGCATCGGGGGCGGCGCGATGGTGGAGGGCCGGCTGCTGCATGGATTGGTGCACCCTGAGATGGGCCACATGCGGATCCCGCATGACTGGGCGCAGGACCCTTTTCCCGGCGTATGCCCCCATCATGGTGACTGCCTGGAAGGGCTGGCCACCGGCCCAGCGGTCGAAAGACGGTGGGGTCGGCAGGGAATTGACCTCCCGGCCGATCACCCCGCCTGGGCGTTGGAGGCTCGTTACCTGGCCTTGGGCCTGGCGAACCTAATAGTCGTCCTGTCGCCCCAGCGCATCATCCTCGGCGGCGGCGTCATGCACCAGGCGCAGCTCTTCCCGGCGGTCCGGCGCGAGGTTGGGGCCCTGCTGGGCGGCTACGTCCGGGCTCCCGCGCTCATGGAACGGATTGAGGAGTACATCGTTCCCCCAGACCTCGGGGACCGCGCTGGCGTGCTGGGGGCGATCGCGCTGGCCCTGTAGGCACTCCCGCGGCGTCCTCCCCCAGCCCTTTTGTTGTCCTGCAGCCGCTGTTGTGCTATAAGTGACTCAAAGGCTTTCTGAGGGTTGCGAGGTGGCAGATCCTTTCGTGCGAGGCATACACGGCGCTGGCGATTCGTCGGGCCTGGTATGCCTTTTTTGCGGCTGCAGACTGCATGCCAATCCCGCACCCTCCCAATTTCATCATAGGAGGAAATGGTTGCTGTGACGAAGGAACTGAACGCATTCAAGATGGCTCAGGATCAGTTCGATGAGGTGGCAGCGCAGCTTGACCTGCCGGAAGAGGTGCGCTCGATCCTGCGCGCTCCGCTGCGCGAGTTCGTCTTTCGCATTCCGGTCCGCATGGACAACGGGAGCATACGGGTCTTTCAGGGATTCCGCGTGCAGCACAACGACGCACGCGGGCCATGCAAGGGCGGCCTGCGCTTTGCAGCAAACGAGACGCTCGATACGGTGCGGGCACTCTCCATGTGGATGACCTGGAAGTGCGCTGTGGCTGACATCCCATTGGGTGGCGGCAAGGGAGGGGTTGTCGTTGATCCGGCGACGCTGTCTCCCAGCGAGCAAGAGCGTCTCTGCCGCGGCTACATAGGCCAGGTCTGGAAGAATATCGGCCCGCGGCAGGACGTCCCGGCCCCAGACGTGGGCACGAGCCCTCAGATGATGGGCTGGATGATGGACGAGTACTCCAAGCTAAGGGGGGAGTATGTCCCCGGAGTGATCACTGGGAAGCCCCTCGGCGGCGGCGGCTCGCTTGGCCGAACGGCAGCCACCGGCTTCGGTGTAATCGTCACCGTCCGCGAGGCACTCAAGCACATTGGGGTCGAGTCCCAGACGTGCACCGCCTCCATCCAGGGCTTCGGCAATGTGGCCCAGTTCGCGGCGATCAACTTCATTGAGATGCTGCATGGCACAGTCGCCTGCATCTCCTGTTGGGACCGCGAGGATCGCCGTGCTTACACTTTCACCAAGGAAGGCGGCATTGACCCGCACTTCCTGCAGAGCATCACCGACCGCTACGGCACAGTCGACAAGGCTGCGGCGGCGAACGCCGGCTACACGATCGAGGACGGCAACGCATGGCTTTCCAAGGAAGTGGATGTCCTGATCCCGGCCGCAACTGAGGGTGTCATCACAGCGGACACGGTGGGCAAGATCCATCCGCGGGTAAAGATTCTAGCCGAGGCTGCCAACGGACCCACCACACCAGAGGCGGACAATGCACTTGAGAAGAGCAACATCTTCGTGATCCCTGACTTCTTGTGCAACGCCGGCGGCGTGACCTGCTCCTACTTTGAGGGCGTGCAAAACGACATGAACTTCTACTGGAGCGAGGCCGAGGTCAACCAGAGGCTGACCGAGAAAATGACAGGCGCCTTCCATAACGTCCTGCGGATGGCCCAGGAGCGCCATGTCTACATGCGCAACGCCGCCTACATGGTCGCCATCGACTCCGTCGTGAAGGCCATGAAGCTGCGCGGCTGGGTCTAGCCTGGGCACACTGGCGCCGGCGGACTTGTCCCAGTCTGGTCTTGACACAAATGCAGCCCTGTGCGACAATGAGACCGGTCGGGAAGTCCACTGCAAGTTGTCGTGATCGGCTATCCTAGGATAGGGAGGTGATGCAAATGGACCATAGTCGTAAGCCAGGCGCCGTAGCATCACCTCGTCGTATCCGGTGAGCTACGGCGCCAAAGCCGGAGAGGGCCTCCTCGACCGTGGGGAGGCCCTCTCTCTGTCTCTACCTTCCGCAAGTCAAGGGAGCGTCGCATGACGGACTCGGAAATCCTGGGCGTGGGCAAGCTGCCGCTTGAGTTCTTGCAGCAGATCTTGGCGCGCTACGGCGGACAGGACAACCGGGTGGTGGTGGGCCCGCGGGTTGGCGAGGATGCGGCCGTGCTGGACATGGGCGACCGCTACTTGGTCGTCAAATCAGACCCGATCACCTTTGCCTCCGACGAAATCGGCCGCTACGTCGTCCACGTGAATGCCAATGACCTAGCTACCATGGGCGCCCAACCCAGGTGGATGCTCCTCACCCTACTTCTGCCGGAAGGGGAAACCAACCGTGCCCTGGTCGAAGCGATCATGGCCCAGGTCGCAGGTGCCTGCCAACCACTGGGGATCGCCCTGTGTGGTGGACACACCGAGATTACCTATGGGCTCGACCGCCCCATTGCGGTTGGCTCGATGTTGGGCGAGGTTGAAAAGGATGCCCTCGTGCAGACGGCGGGCGCCCTTGTGGGTGACGACATCGTCCTCACCAAGGGGATTGCGATCGAGGGCACTGCTGTGCTGGCCCGCGAGGCTGCTGACCGGATCGCGGCCCAGGTGGGGACTGATGTCCTGGATCGCGCCCGGCGCCTTCTGAGCGAGCCCGGCATCTCCGTGGTCCGCGATGCGCAGATCGTCCAGCGCGTAGGCCGGCCCCACGCCATGCACGATCCGACAGAAGGAGGCCTGGCTACCGGCCTCTGGGAGTTGGCCCTGGCCTCGGGCAAGGGGATCGTGGTGGACATGGCGCACGTTCCGCTCTTCCCCGAGACCCAGGTCCTGTGCTGCGCGTTGGGGCTGGACGCACTGGGCCTGATCGCCTCGGGTGCCCTACTCATCGCGGCCGCGCCGGAGGAATCGGGACGTATGGTTCACTCCTTGCAGGAGGCAGGCATCCGAGCATCGGTGATTGGCCGCGTGGTCGATGGGCCCGCCGAAGTGCGTGTTACCTCTCCCTCTGGGCCGCAGCCCCTGCGCATGTTCGAGCGCGACGAGCTGGCGCGCGTCTTCAGCGGTTCGGTCTCCTGATGGCGCGCTCAGACGTCGTGTGGCATGGGCCAAGCCTTGCTGGCAGGGCGATTTGACTAGCACTTGCAGATGTGCTAGATTCGGGCTTTGCGAGTAGATTCCTGTCGCCTGGGTGCGCGACGGTGGTTCAGGCACCAACGCGCCAAGTGCAGAAGGGCCATCGCAGTCTTCCGGCGGTGGCCTCTGTGTCCGGCGAGCCTGAAGATGTGAAGGAGGAGCAAGTTGCCGACGATCAATCAACTGGTGAGACGTGGACGGGGTCTGAAGCCGAGGAAGGAAAAGGCACCGGCCTTGCGCTTCAACTCGAATGCGCTCAAGGGCCGCGTATCGCGCCTGCAGAGGGGAAGCCCTCAGAAGCGCGGTGTCTGCACTCAGGTCAAGACGATGACACCGAAAAAGCCCAACTCGGCCCTGCGCAAGATCGCCCGCGTGAGGCTGTCCAATGGCATTGAGGTGACCGCCTACATCCCGGGCGAAGGCCACTCCCTGCAGGAGCACTCGGTTGTTCTCGTGCGCGGTGGCCGCGTGAAGGACCTCCCTGGCGTCCGCTACCATATCGTCCGCGGCGCGCTGGATTCCGACGGTGTTCAGGACCGAAAGCGCGGCCGTTCCAAGTACGGGGCAAAGTTGCCGAAGAAGGGCACTGCAGCACCGGCCAAGACCAAGAAGAAGTAGAGCGAGAGAGAATCGGGGGTTGCCCCGGGTTGGAGAGCTACGTATGTCACGACGGAATCGTCCTGAGAAGAGAGAAATCATACCCGACATCCGCTTCAACAGCGCGCTGGTGGCCGAGTTCATTGCCAAGCTCATGACGAGTGGTAAGAAGAGCACAGCACAGCGCATTATGTATGATGCGATTGACCTGGTGGAGACGCGATCCAAGCGCCCTGGCCTGGACATGTTCGAACAGGCGCTCAGGAATGCGGGCCCTGCCGTCGAAGTCAAGCCCCGGCGGGTTGGCGGCGCTACCTACCAGGTGCCCGTGGAAGTCGCGCCTGATCGCCAGGTATCCCTAGCCATCCGTTGGCTCATCGCTTCCGCGCGCAAGCGCCCCGGCAAGAGCATGTCCGAGCGGCTCGCTGGAGAGCTCCTGGATGCCGCCAATAACCAGGGTGCCACAGTGAAAAAGCGCGAAGACACCCACAAGATGGCGGAGGCGAACCGGGCGTTTGCCCATTACCGTTGGTAGTTGGCTGGCCGATCTGCCAAGTATCGATCTGCCAATGCTCGATCCCTCGGGCCAGGGCAGATCGATATACTAGCAGGTTGAGGTTCTGAGGTCGTCCCGTGAGTAGGGCTGTCTCCCTCGAGCAAACACGCAATATCGGTGTCATTGCCCATATCGATGCGGGCAAGACGACCACGACCGAAAGGATCCTGTTCTACACCGGTCGAACCCATCGCATGGGCAACGTTGACGATGGGACTACGGTCACTGACTGGATGGAGCAGGAGCGCGAAAGAGGGATCACCATTACCGCGGCCGCGGTGACCTGCTTCTGGCGTGATTGCCAGATCAACATCGTTGACACACCGGGGCACATAGATTTCACCGCCGAGGTCCAGCGCAGCCTACGCGTGCTCGATGGGGGCGTGGTCGTGTTCGATGCGGTGGCCGGTGTGGAGCCTCAGTCCGAGACCGTCTGGCGCCAGGCCGATCGCTACGGCGTGCCGCGCATCTGTTTCATCAACAAGATGGATCGCATGGGCGCCGACTTCTGGCACTCGCTGGCCATGATCCGCGAGCAGCTCGGGGCTAACCCCGTCGCCATCCAGCTACCGATCGGCTCGGCGGACTGCTTCCGCGGGCTGGTGGACCTGGTGACCATGCAGGCGCGCATCTATTCCGACGACTTGGGCACGGTGCAGGAGACGGTGACGATCCCACCCGAGCTGGAGGCCCTTGTCGAGGAGTACCGTGAGAAGCTGGTCGAATCGGTCGCAGAGTGCGACGACGAGGTGATGGTGCGCTACCTGGAAGGGATGGATATCCCCCAGGACCTGCTCCGGGCAGCGCTTCGGCGGGCGACGCTGCGTGCCGCGCTGGTCCCGGTCCTGTGCGGCTCAGCTCTGCGGAATAAGGGAGTGCAGCCTGTGCTCGACGCGGTGGTAGACTACCTTCCGTCTCCGCTGGACGTGCCTCCCATGACTGGGGTGGACCCCAAATCGGGCGCGGAGCGCCACTGCCCGGCAGATGAGGAAAAGCCCTTCGCCGCTCTGATCTTCAAGGTAATGTCGGATCCCTACGTGGGTCGCCTGGTCTTCCTGCGCGTCTATTCGGGCCGCGTGAAGGTGGGCAGCGCTGTGCTCAACCCCGGTTCGGGAAAGAAAGAACGGCCCGGGAAGCTGCTGCGCATGTACGCGAACCGCCGCGAGGAGATCGCCGCGATCGAGGCCGGCGACATCGCGGCGGCGGTGGGGCTGAAGGATACGTTCACCGGCGATACGCTGTGTGACTTTAACCACCAGGTGGTGCTGGAATCGATCAAGTTCCCGGACCCAGTGCTGTCGGTGGCAGTCGAGCCTCGGACGCAGGCTGACCAGGACCGCCTAAACGAGGCGCTGCAGCGGCTGGCGGAGGAGGACCCAACCTTCAAGGTGCGGACGGACGAGCAGACGGGACAGCTCATCATCAGCGGGATGGGCGAGCTGCATCTGGAGGTGCTGGTCGACCGTATGCTGCGCGAGTTCCACGTCGTGGCGAACGTGGGCAAGCCGCAGGTGACCTACCGCGAGACGATCACGGCAACTGTGCGCAGCGAGGCGACATTCGCGCGCAGCCTGGGCGGGCGAAACCAGTATGCGCGCGTGGTGCTCGAGGTAGGGCCGCTGCCGGCGGGGGGCGGGTTCGAGTTCTCTAACCAGACAGTGGAGAAAAAGCTCCCGCAGCGGTTGGTGCCGATTATCAGGGAGGGCATCCGCGAGTCGCTCGAGAGTGGGGTGCTGGCCGGCTACAGCTTGGTGGACGTAAAGGCAACGCTGGTGGAGGGCACCGTCGACGAGGAGGAGTCGACCGACTTTGCCTTCAAGGTCGCCGCCTCGACGGCATTTCGTGATGGGGTCGCCAAGGCGTCCCCCGTCCTTCTGGAACCGGTGATGAACGTCGAGGCAGTGGCACCTGACGAGTTCAGCGGGGCGCTGATTGGTGATCTGAGCGCGCGCGGCGGGCAGATCGAAGGGCTACAGCCGCGAGGCATTGGGATGCAGGCAGTGCGGGGGATGGTGCCGCTGGCGCACATGTTCGGTTACGCCACGGACCTGCGCTCCATGACGCAGGGACGAGGGACCTTCACGATGGAGTTCGACCACTACGACCCCGTGGCACCGGAGGTGCTCGACCGGATTCTGATGGGAGGGCGTCGCTGAGAAGATCGCCTCGCCATGGGAGCCCTCAGATTTGCGCGGGCTAACCTTGGCTGTTATTATGCAGTGCTTTTTGCGCCCGTCCAGGCTGTTCAAAGGCGGCGCCACGAAAGAGGAGTGAGAGATGGGAAAGGCCAAGTTTGAGCGGACGAAGCCACACTTGAATGTGGGGACGATAG
>DAOQVR010000005.1:0-298972 GCA_035341665.1 Anaerolineae bacterium | reverse complement strand
GACTTCCGCGACGTCGGCGGCGGCCACTGGGTCGCCTGCTTCGCCGTCGAGTAGCCCATCCCTCAATACCTGACAGGTCCCAAAGACCTGTCAGGTCTATCTCGTTCTCACCCCCAGCCCAGGCCCATCGGGGAGGATGAGCCGGCCGTAGTCCAAAGTGACCCCCAGGAAGGGGTCGTTCGTCACCGTCACATTGCCGTCGATGTCGGCATAGTCAAAGAGCGACGCAATCTGCGCCGCCGCAGTAATGCCCAGCGACGTCTCGATCATGCAGCCCAGCATCACCTTGAGCCCATGCGCCCGGGCGACTGCCACCATGCGCAGCGCCTCGCGGAGACCTCCCGACTTCATGAGCTTGATGTTCACGCCGTCCACGCAGTTGGCCAGCCTCGCTACGTCGCGCGCCGTGCGTACCGGCTCGTCGGCAAATATGGGCACCGGCGACGCGGCATGGACGCGCCGCAGCCCTTCCACGTTCTCTTCGGCCACGGGCTGCTCGACGAACTCGACTCCCAGGTCGGCCAGCGCCGGGACGGCGCGCACTGCCTGCTCCTCAGTCCAGGCACAATTGGCGTCGACGGCAAGGCGCGCCCCAGTTGCCTCGCGGGCTGCACGCACCGAGGCGATGCAGTGGTCGATGTCGGCGCCGAGCTTGAGTTTGAGGATCGGGAAGGGTGCGCAAGCAGCATTCCGACGCACCTCGTCCAGTGGCCCAATGGAGATCGTGAAGGAGGTCGGCGGCGCGGCCTCCGGGCTCAGTCCGAGGAAGCGGCAGAGGGGCACGCCCAGCTTCCGGGCCACCAAGTCGTGCAATGCGATGTCGAGTGCCGCGCGCCCCGCCTGCGAGCCGGGCGGCAACGCTGCGAGCAGCTCCTCCAGCCGGAAGGGGTCGGCATGAGCCGGCCAGGTGCGGGCCGCCGCCGCCAGGTACTCCAGCACACTGGCCTGCGTCTCGTGGTGCTGGCGGACGGGGGCAGCCTCGCCCCAGCCCTCGTGCTCGCCGTCGGCGACACGGACGAGGACGTTGTGGCGCACAGTACTGGCGCCGTGGGCAATGACGAATGGCATCGAAAGGTGCACGGTGATGGGTTCGTAGGAGATCTTCATGCCGGCATTGTACCATCGGGCGAAGAGCTAGACAAGAACGGTGTTCTAGAGCCCCAGTGTCGTGGCAGGCCGCTCGTGTGGTCCCCTGTCGCCCTCCGCACATTGCCCCAGCGCCCACGAGGTGCTACCATAGAGGGGACCCTTCGTCAATACTCCGGCGCCGCCCGGGAACCCAGAAGGTTGCCCGCGCGTCTGTGACGTGATACAACTGCACCAGGGGGAGCTCATGAAACAGATCGCCTTGCTCATTCTGCTGATCGGTTTGCTTACCGCTTGCGGCGCACAGGAAACGCCCATTCCTACGCAGGACGCGGTGGCCACCCAGGTGGCCGTTATGCAGGCAGCGGCTGCGACCCTGACTGCACAGGCGCCGGCCTCGACGGTCACCCGAGCACCGGCGGCCACGAGTACCGCCGATGCCACGCCGGTTCCACCCTCGGCGACGGCGACTTCCGCGCCGCCCACAGCCATCCCCGTGCCGTCTGCGACGCTGCCGGCTCCATCCGCCACCAAGACACCGGCGCCCACCGCGACGCGCACCCTGGCCCCGCCCACAGAGGGCCCAAGTCTCGGCGCCTTTGCCGTCGCCGGCGTCTATGCCGATGACGTACTGAATGTCCGCATCCGCCCGGGCGTCGACCAGCCCCTGGCCGGCACCATCCCCTACTATGGCCGCGGCGTGGAGGTCTATGCAGGCGAGCAGAAAGTCGGCAGTGCCGTTTGGGCTCACGTGCGCTACGGCGGCATGAGGGGCTGGTCAAACCGATCCTTCCTGGCACGACAGACGGGCGACGCGACCGACGCGCTGGCACAGGCAGCGGCACAGGCAGTGTTGGCGCTCCGCGACCACGACATGGTCGAGCTGGCGGCGCTTGTGCACCCGATCAAGGGCGTCACCTTCTCGCCCTACACCTTTGTCCGCACGCTCCAGGGTGCACCTGGCGAAGCCCACCTCGTATTCCCGCGCGATCAGGTCGCCGGCCTCTGGTCCGACCCAGCGGTTCGCCACTGGGGATACTACGATGGATCTGGCGAGTCCATTGACCGCACGTTCCAGGCCTACTACGCCGAGTTTGTCTACGACGTCGACTTTGCCCAGCCTGAAGAGATAGGCTTTGACGAGTTCATCGGTCAGGGCAACACGATCAACAACATCCGCGAGGCCTATCCCCTCGGCGTGCCGGTCGAGTACTACTTCTCCGGGTTCGATCCGCAGTATGGAGGGATGGATTGGCGCAGCCTGCGCCTGGTCTTTGAGCAGGCGGACGGCTCCTGGTACCTGGTAGGCATAGTCCACGACGAGTGGACCATATGAGGCCCAGGCGCGAGGGGATCGTATATGGCCTGATGGCTGCGATTGCGGCGGCCGCGGTCTACTGGCTGGTCAACAATCGGATGGCCTGGCACAGCTACTGGGTCTGGCTCCTGGCGGTGGGCGCAGGGACCTTTGTCGTCTACGCGGCCGACAAGCTGGCAGCCGTGTCGCGAAGGCGACGTGCGCCCGAGCTGATGCTGAACATCCTCGCCGGTCTCGGCGGCTTCGCCGGCGCATGGGCCGGCATCGTGCTCCTGCGGCACAAGAGCAACTCCAGAAAGCATCGTACTCTCTGGTTGGTGCTGATTGCGAGCACCTGCGCGCACCTTGTGGCCTTGCTTGTCACCCTCGCGCGCAGGTGAGCTTCTCCCCGCCCCCACCCTGTTTTGCCTTTTCGCCAATTTCGATTAGAATAGCCAGTCGGCGGCATGGCGCAGCCAGCCGTGCGGCCCGGCCCAATCTTTCATCTAGGGGGTTTCTTTATCTCTATGGAGGAGAAGCAGATCACTGAGACGGATCCCGAGGAGGGGAAGGACATCGAGCAAGCGCCTATCGAACAGCCCACAGAAGAGCTACCGGCCATCGAGCAGCCGGAGCCGCAGCCGCCAGCCCTTGAGCAGCCTGTGCCCGAGCCGCTGGCCACCGAGCAGCCGGTCGCCGACCAGCCAGAGGAGCACCCCATGTCGGCCCTCATGGCAGAGGACCTTAGCTTCCGCAAGCTGAAGCCGGGCGACATCACCGAAGGCGTCATCGTCAGCGTCACACCCACCGAAGTCCTGGTGGACGTCGGCGCCAAGTCGGAGGGCATTGTCCCTTCCAAGGAGCTGGAGCGCCTGGGGCGCGACGGCCTCGAGAGCTTGAAGGTCGGCGACAAGGTCTTTGTCTACGTCATCCGGTCCGAGGACCGCGAGGGAAACCTGCTCCTCTCGCTGCGCCGGGCCGAAGAGGAGAAAGACTGGGTCGATGCCGAGCGGCTGCATTCCTCTCAGGAAGCATTTGAGGGTCAGGTAGCCGGCTTTAACAAGGGCGGTCTCATCGTGCGCATGGGCAAGCTGCGCGGCTTTGTCCCTGCTTCCCAGCTCGGCCCCGAGCACCAGGGCAGCGACAAGCAGCAACCGGAGGAGCGCTGGGCACGTCTCGTCGGGCAGACGATCCATGCCAAGGTCATCGAGATCGACCGCAAGCGAAAGCGGCTCATCCTGTCGGAGCGCGCCGCGGTACGCGAGTGGCGTGATAGCCAGAAGAAGCGCCTACTCGAGGAGCTGCGCGTCGGCGAGGTGCGCACCGGCATCGTCACGAGCCTGTCCGACTTTGGCGCCTTCGTTGACCTGGGTGGGGCCGACGGCCTGATCCACCTGTCGGAGCTCTCGTGGGATCGTTCTGCGAAACCGCGCGATATCTTCAAGATAGGCCAGAAGGTAGAAGTGTACGTCCTCGGCGTCGACCGGGAGAAGAAGCGCATCGCGCTCAGCCGCAAGCGCCTCGAGCCCGAGCCGTGGACGACCGTGGAAGACCGCTACTACGTCGGCCAGCTCGTCGAGGCAGTGATCACCCGGCTGGCGCCCTTTGGCGCTTTCGCACTCGTCAACGGCGAGATCGAGGGCCTGGTCCACGTGTCCGAGCTAAGCGAGGCGCGCATCAACACGCCCCAGGAAGTGGTGCACGAAGGGGACAAGCATGTGATGCGCATCATCCGCATCGAGGCCAGGAAGCGGCGCATGGGTCTCTCAATCCGGCGCGTCGCCGACCCCGCCTACGCCGACCTCGATTGGCGCGCGGAGCTCGAAGGCGAGCGCCCCAAGGCGAAGAAGGCTGAAGAGCCGGAAGAAGAGCCCGTCGACGAAGAAGAAGCCGACGAAGAAGAGCTGGAAGGGGAGTTCGAGGACGAGGACCTCGGCGAGGAAGACGAGGACGGGGATTCGGACTACGAGGAAAACTCGGACGACGATGACGACGACGAGGAGGAGGACGAGGACTAGATCCATCAAAGAACAGGTCATCTGGAGCCGCTGAAAGCGGCGAAGCGTCCCGGGTCTGCCACGCCGGGCTACATGGCCTCGCTCCGGATGACGGGCAAATGGTGATAGGGCTTACCCACTTTTGCCCGGACCTGGTCTATACTGGCAAGGAACGGCCTGAGGGCTTCCGGGTCGCGGCCCGGGAGCCAAGGTCATAGGGCTCCAGTCCGGCCAGGGCTGGTGAAAGGGAGAAATCGTGGCTGACAATCTGGACCGCTTCACCAAGCGGGCACGCCGGGTTCTGACCGCCGCCCAGAACGAGGCGCTCCGCCTCAACCACCGCTACATCGGTACTGAGCATCTTCTACTGGGCCTCGTGGGCGAGGAAGGCGGCGTCGCTATGCGTGTCCTGTCGGAGTTGGGTCTCTCGGCCGAAGAGATCCGCGAGGCGGTGGAGCGCGCAGTCGGCCGCGGAATCCGCCCCTTAGGCGGTCCCCCTTCCCTGACGCCCCGCACAAAGCGTGTGCTCGAGGTCGCAGTCGAGGAGGCACGCCGTCTTGGCCACCATTACATTGGCACCGAGCACCTGCTCTTGGGCCTGATCCGGGAGCAGGAAGGCATCGCCATCGAGGTACTGCGCCGCCTCGGCGCGAGCCCGGATAGGATTGAGGACCAGGTCAACCGCATGTTGGTCGAGAGCCCGATCGAGGCCGGCGGCCGCGGCGGGCCCAGCAACACCCCCACAGTAGACCAGCTTGGCACCGACTTGACCGCCCTCGCCGACGCCGGCAAGCTTGACCCCGTCGTCGGCCGGCGCACTGAGATCGAGCGAGTGATCCAGATCCTGTCGCGGCGGACCAAAAACAATCCTGCCCTCATCGGCGAGCCGGGCGTCGGCAAGACGGCCATCGTTGAAGGGCTCGCCCAGCGCATCGTCCAAGGCGAGGTACCTGAGACGCTTCTGGACAAGCGCGTGCTCCAGCTCAACATCGGCAGCCTGGTTGCTGGCACGATGTACCGTGGCCAGTTCGAGGAACGCCTGAAGAAAGTGATCGAGGAGATACGCGGCTCGGGCGCTATCCTCTTCATTGACGAATTGCACATGCTCGTGGGCGCCGGTTCGGCAGGTAGCCAGGTGGATGCGGCCAACATCCTCAAGCCGGCCCTTTCGCGGGGGGAGCTGCAGTGCATCGGTGCCACGACCCTGAACGAGTACCGCCAGCACATCGAGGGAGACGCTGCCCTGGAGAGGCGCTTCCAGCCCGTTTATGTCGACGAACCAAGCGTCGACGACACCATTGCCATCCTGCACGGCGTGCGCAAGCTGTACGAGGCGCATCATCGCCTGCCGATCACCGATGAGGCGTTGGAGGCCGCCGCCCGGCTGGCGGCGCGCTACATCACCGACCGTTTTCTACCCGACAAAGCGATCGACTTGGTCGACGAAGCGGCGTCGCGTGTGCGCGTCTACAAGCTCCCGCAGACCGGCTCGCTCCAGACGACGGTGACGGCGATCCGGGACGTGCAGCGTCAGAAGGACGCCGCCATCGACGCCAAGCAGTGGGCCGAGGCCACCGCGCTGCGTGAGCGTGAGCGCGTCCTGCGGGGTGAGCTGGAGCAGCTCCGTGTCTCCTGGGACTCGTCCTCCGCGCCCGTCGCCGTGACGGCGGAGGACGTGGCCGAGATCGTCTCAATGTGGACCGGCGTGCCGCTCATGCAGCTTCAGACCGAGGAATCGACCCGCCTCCTCAACATGGAGGAACAGCTGCACAAGCACATCGTTGGCCAAGACGAGGCCATCGAGGCGATTTCGCGTGCGGTGCGCCGCGCGCGCGCCGGCCTGAAGGACCCAAAGCGCCCGATCGGCTCCTTCCTCTTCCTGGGGCCCACCGGTGTCGGCAAGACGGAGCTGGCCAAGGCGCTGGCACACTTCATGTTCGGCTCGGAGGATGCCCTCCTCCAGCTCGATATGTCCGAGTTCATGGAGCGCCACACTGTCTCGCGCCTGGTGGGCGCTCCGCCCGGCTACGTCGGCTATGACGACCCAGGTCAGCTCACTGAGACGGTCCGGCGCCGGCCCTTCACCGTCATCTGCTTCGACGAGATCGAAAAGGCTCACCCCGAGGCGGTCAACATGCTCCTCCAGATCATGGAGGATGGCCACCTCTCGGATGCCAAGGGGCGCAAGGTCGATTTCCGCAATACCATCATCCTCATGACGTCCAACGTCGGTGCAGAGGTCATCAGCCGCAACGCCACCTTGGGCTTCCAGCGGAGTATGGACACCGCCGTCGCTCAGCAGGAATCGTACGACGACATGAAGACCAAGATTCTGTCGGAGCTGCGTCGCCTCTTCCGGCCCGAGTTCATGAACCGCGTGGACGCGGTGATCGTCTTCCACGCCCTGACGCGCGCGCACATCCAGGAGATCGTCGACCTGGAGGTGGAGAAGGTGAACGTTCGACTGGCAGACCATGGCCTGAGTCTGCGCCTGACCCAGGCTGCACGGGAATACCTGGCTCAGAAGGGGTTTGACCCGCACCTGGGTGCCCGCCCCCTGCGCCGTGTGATCCAGGCCGAAGTGGAAGACGCCCTGTCCGAGGAAGTTCTCGCCGGCCGCTTTCCGTCGGGACAGCCGGTCTTGGCAGACCTAGCCGACGGCAAGCTCAGGTTCTTGCCCGATGTGTCCGGCGGTAGTGCCTCACCGGAGGAGAGCGCGGCCCCTGAGGCGGCAGAGGTGCACCTGAGCTGAGGTCCTTCTCCTCTCTCCCTCTGGGAGAGGACGGGGGTGAGGGCATCTTCCCTCTTGTCCCCCGGAGCTAGCCCTAAGCGAAGCGAAGGGAGAGGGTTGGGGTGACGGAGGGGGTGGCTTGAAAGCGCGAACTCATTACGTCTGCGAATCGTGTGGCGGTACTGCGCTCAAGTGGTCCGGGCAGTGCCGCGCCTGCGGTGAGTGGAACACCCTCGTAGAGAGACTGGTCGACGAACGGAAAGAGGCAGCGGCCGCCCGCAGCCTCGTCCCCTCGGCCCGGCCCCAAGCGCTGCCCGATATTCGCTCCGACCAGCTCCAGCGGACTCCCGTCGCCATGGGCGAGCTCTCGCGCGTCCTGGGCGGCGGGATCGTGCCCGGCTCCGTCGTCCTGATCGGCGGCGACCCAGGCATCGGCAAGTCCACGCTCCTCCTGCAGGCCTCGGCTCAGCTTGCCGCCGAGGGCCGTCCTGTCCTGTACGTCTCGGCTGAGGAGTCGGTCCACCAGATCAAGATGCGGGCCGACCGGCTGGGTCTGGCCCAGCCGAGCCTCTTTGTCCTCTCCGAGGTCGCGCTCGACCCCATCCTGGACCAGGTCGAGTCCCTCAACCCTGCCCTCGCCATCGTCGACTCGATTCAGGCCATCGCCTCCGAGGAGCTGGAGTCTTCGGCGGGCAGCGTCAGCCAGGTCAAGGCGTGCGCCTCGGCTCTGCTGCGGCTGGCCAAGGCCAAGGGCATCCCTGTCTTTCTGGTCGGCCATGTCACCAAGACAGGCGCGATCGCCGGGCCGCGCGTGCTGGAGCACATCGTCGATGCCGTCCTCTATCTAGAGGGAGATCGGTTCCATACCTACCGGTTGCTGCGCTCCGTGAAGAATCGCTTCGGCTCGACGCACGAAGTAGGCGTTTTCGAGATGTCGGAGCAGGGGATGGTCGAGGTGACCAACCCGTCGGAGGTTTTTCTCGCGGAGCGGATGCCGGAGGCGGCCGGCTCGGCCATTGCGGTCACGATGGAGGGCAGCCGGCCGCTGCTGGTCGAGATCCAGGCGCTGGCGTCGACGACCTCCTTCGGCCTGCCGCGACGCACCGCCAACGGCGTAGACATGAACCGGCTGCTGCTGTTGGTGGCGGTGCTCTCCAAGCGGGTGGGGCTCAAGCTCTACGACCAGGATGTCTTTGTGAACGTAGTCGGTGGGCTGCGCATCAGCGAGCCGGCGGCGGACCTGGCGATCGCGCTGGCAGCGGCGTCGAGCTTCCAGGGGGTGCCGGTGCCGCCCGACCTGGCGGCGGTGGGCGAGGTGGGACTCTCGGGCGAGGTGCGCGCCGTCAGCCACCTCTCCCGGCGACTCAACGAGGCCGCCAAGATGGGCTTCCGGCGCTGTATCGTGCCGGCTACGCGGCGCAGCCCGGGCGACGTGCCGGCCGGCATCGAGGCGATCCCTGTCCGGTCGCTGCCGGACGCGCTGGCGGCGGCGCTGGGGAAGAGGGCAGGACGGGATTGACAGGGGTCACAAGATTATGATTCAGGACCCCCGGCGCCTGGCGGACGCCGGGGGTCTCTTCTTTGGTCCTCGCCTGTTGCGGCAGGAGAGGGGCCGGGACCGCTGCCGAGGGCGGGCCGGGCATGGAAGCCCGGCCTACTGGGCTTCGTGGGGCGGGATTCCATTCCCGCCAAGTGCGGTCAGGCCTCGGCGGCTTCTTTCTCGCGGATCCGCAGGCGGCGGCGCTCCTCGCGGTCGAGGACCCGCTTCCGGATGCGCAGGCTCTGCGGGGTGACCTCCAGCAGCTCGTCGTCGGCCAGGTACTCGATCGAACGATCGAGCCCCATCTCCACCGGCGTGGTGAGCCGGATCTCTATGTCCTGGATCGACTGGCGCATGTTCGTCAGGTGCTTCGTCTTGCAGACATTGACGTCCAGGTCGCCCGGGCGCTGGTGCTCACCGACGACCATGCCTGCGTACACCTCGACGCCGGGTCCGATGAAGAGGCTCCCGCGCTCCTCGGCATTCTTCAGGCCGAAGGTGCTGGCGACGCCCGGCTCCCAGGCGACCAGCGAGCCGCGCGAGCGATGGCTCATAGGGCCAGCCATCGGACCATACTCGTAGAAGAGGGTGTTCATCGTGCCCAGACCGCGGGTAGCGCTCAGGAACTGGTAGTGGAAGCCCAGCAGGCCACGGGTCGGAATACGGTAGGTCATCAGCACGTTGCCTGCGGGCGCGTCTTCCATTGAGATCATCTCTGCGCGCCGCCTTCCCAGCATCTCGACCACGGCGCCGACCGTATCGGGCGGGGTCTCGATGTACAGCTCATCGTAGGGCTCCAGCCACTCGCCGTCGTCACCCGGGCGGAGGATCACCTTGGGCCCCGAGACCTGGAACTCGTACCCCTCGCGCCGCATGGTCTCGATGAGGATTGCCAGGTGCAGCTCACCGCGGCCCGAGATGGTGAACGTGTCAGCCTGGCCCGTCTCTTCCACGCGGAGGGCGACATTATGGCGCACCTCCTCCCAGAGGTACTCGCGCAGCTTGCGCGTGGTGCCCCACCTGCCCTCGCGCCCCGCCAGGGGCGAGGTGTTCACGCCAAGGGTCATGCGCACGGTCGGCTCGGAGACCTGGATGGCGGGCAGGGCAACCGGTGCCTCGGGATCGGCCAGCGTCTCTCCGATGGCTACGTCGGCGAGCCCGCCGATGGCGACGATCTCTCCCGCCTCGGCCGACTCTACTTCGACTCGCCTCAGGCCATCGTGGAGGTAGAGGTAGCGGGCCGACTCAGGAAGCTGCCGGCCGTCGAGCGTGAGCCGTGCGAGCGGCTGCCCGAGGGTCGCACGCCCAGCGAACACGCGGCCGATGGCGGTCAGCCCGCGGTACGAGTCATAGTCGAGCGTTGTGACCAGGATCTGCAGCGGCGCATCGACGTCCACCTTGGGACAGGGGATCTCCCGCAAGATGGCGTCGAAGAGGGGCCTGAGATCAGGGCCGACCGTGGGCGTCACTCCGGCCTGGCCGGTCGTGGCTATCGCATACACGACCCGGAAGTTGGCCTGCGAATCAGTTGCGCCCAGGTCGACAAAGAGGTCGAATGTATCGTTGAGGGTGCGGTCGAGGTCGGCGTTCTTGCGGTCGACCTTGTTGATGACGACAACAGCGTGGCGACCCATCTCCAGCGCCTTGCGCAGGACAAACCGGGTCTGGGCCATGGGTCCCTCGGCGGCATCGACCAGGAGAAGAACCCCGTCGACCATGTTGAGGACACGCTCAACCTCGCCGCCAAAGTCGGCGTGGCCGGGGGTATCGACGATGTTGATCTTGACCGGTCGGTCCGCCACCTCGTCGTAAATGGTGATGGCAGTGTTCTTGGCTAGGATGGTGATGCCGCGCTCACGCTCCAGGTCATTCGAGTCCAGCACGCGCTCGGCGACCTGCTGGTTGGAGCGGAAGACGTGCGCCTGCTTGAGCATGCCGTCCACCAGCGTCGTCTTGCCATGGTCCACGTGGGCAACGATGGCAACGTTGCGCAGATCGGTTCGTTCGATGAGCATACCTGCCGAGTTTCCTTCTCCTCTTCATGCGACCCCGTCCCCTGAGCGGATCCAGGGAACGGGGTCACCTTCGGGCCTATTCCAGCATCGGAGCCTTGCGGCGTGGGCGGAAGAATAGCACCGGGCAGACAGGGTGTCAACTTGGAGCGAGGTCGAATTGCCCTCGGTGCCGCAAGGGGCCACAACTGAAAGCCACTGCAGAACCACCAGCCGCGCCAAGCGTTTGCCGTTCCTGGTCCAGATGTGCTAAGCTCACAGCATCCCAGATGAGTGAGGGCAGGATGAAGAGGGCCTGGTGGAAAGAGAGCGTCGTCTACCAAATCTACCCGCGCAGCTTCTGCGACAGCAACGGGGACGGCATCGGCGACTTGCGCGGGATAACGAGCAAACTGGACTATCTCGAGGCGCTCGGCGTGGACGTCGTCTGGCTGTCACCCGTGTACCAGTCGCCCAACGACGACAACGGCTATGACATCAGCGACTACCGGGCCATCATGGGCGAGCTGGGAACCATGTCCGACTGGGAGGAGATGCTCGAGGGCATGCACCGGCGCGGCATCCGGCTGGTGATGGACTTGGTGGTCAACCATACCTCGGACGAGCACCCCTGGTTCGTCGAATCGCGCAAGTCCAGGAGCAACCCCTACCGCGACTATTACATCTGGCGCCCGCCGAAGGAGGGCCGCGAGCCGAACAACTGGGCGTCCCACTTTTCTGGGTCGGCCTGGGAGCTCGACGAGGCGACGGGCGAGTATTACCTGCACCTATTCTCCAAGAAGCAGCCTGACCTGAACTGGGAAAACCCTCGCGTCCGCGCTGAAATCTGGGAGATGATGCGCTGGTGGCTGGACAAGGGCGTTGACGGCTTTCGCATGGACGTAATCAACATGATCTCCAAGGTGCCCGGGCTGCCCGACATGCCGGCGGGCTTTGGCCGCTACGTGTATGGCGGGCCCTACTTCATCAATGGGCCACGGTTACTGGAGTACTTGGCAGAGATGAGGCGCGCGGTGCTGTCGCGCTATGACATCCTCTCCGTCGGCGAGACGCCCCTGGTGACGACGCAGGACGCGCTTGCCCTCACGGACGAGGATGCGGGCGCCCTCAACATGGTCTTTCAGTTCGAGCACGTGGGGCTGGACACAAGTGACGATGGTTCAACGGGCGGCAAGCCGCGGTGGCTCCCCGAGATGGTGCTGATCATGACGCGCTGGCAGGCCGACCTGGAGGGGCGGGCATGGAACAGCCTCTACCTGGGAAACCACGACCAACCGCGCAGCGTGTCGCGCTTTGGGGACGACGGCCGCTACCGTGTCGAGTCGGCCAAAATGCTCGCCACCCTCATCCACATGCTGCAGGGGACACCGTACATCTACCAGGGCGAAGAGATCGGCATGACGAACGTCGCCTTCGGGTCGATCGACGACTACCGCGACATCCAGACACTCAATCTTTACCGGGAGCAGGTGGAGGAGATGGGAATGGCGCCCGCGGAGGCGCTGGCTGTCGCACATGCGCGAAGCCGCGACAACGCGCGGACGCCGATGCAGTGGGATGACCGGCCAAACGCAGGTTTCTCTACCGCAACACCCTGGATCAAGGTCAACCCAAACTACCCTCACATCCATGTGGCACAGGCCCTGGCCGATCCGGGCTCAATCTGGCACTACTACCGGCAGCTCATACGGCTGCGCCGGCAGAACCCGACCATCGTCTACGGTCGCTACGACCTGGTGTCCGGCACCGACCCCGGGGTCTACGCCTTTACCCGGACCTGGGAAGGTGACCGCCTTCTGGTTGTGCTGAGCTTTGCCGCAGGCGGCGCCTCCTTTGCCCTGCCGGACGGCATCCCCTTTGGCGCAGCGGAGCCGCTGATCGGGAACTATCCCATCGACCCGACTGAGAATGTGCGGCGGCTGTGCCTCCGCCCATACGAGGCGCGCGTCTACCGCCTGCGGTAGGCCAAGTACGCGCCTACACCCCAAGGGAGAGGCCGGAGTCGCTTACGGCCGGCCGGCAGAGTGTTACCTTCTCAGGGCTAGGGGTTCATCTCGTAGGCGTCACGCAGTCCATACACTTCCTGCCACACCCGGTCGTAGCGGCCGGCGTCCTGGGACGGCCGGCGAAGCATCCTCAGGCAGAACTCGGCCTGCTCCGGGGTGGTAAGCGGCTTGCCGTAGAGCTGGAGCGCGAACTTGCTCACGTCGCGCACCAGGACGTCGAATACCTGGTCGACCAGGTCGTCTTGGATCCCGTGGAGCGCAGCCGATTCTAGGATGAGTTGGCCGTAGACGACGAGGGTAAAGATCTCGCCGAGCGCCAACAGAAAATCGACGTCCTCGGTCTGCGGGCCGGCCGGGGTCGCCTGGAAGAGCATCGACCGGAAGGTCTCGATCTGCTCGCGGAAGACCCGGACGTTCGGCAGGGCGCTCCGCTCCAGGATGGGGCTGTAGTCGTGGAAGCGGATGCGGCCCAGGCCGGAGGCCGGACCCTGGCGGAAGAGGAACTCGTCGTGCACCGGGGTGTCCACGATCGGGACCTCGGGATAGGGCGCCGGGTTGAAGAAGTAGTTGGCCATGAACTTGACGATGAGGGCGATGTTGACGTGGACGGTGCCCTCCAGCTTGGGCAGAGCGCGGATGTCGCGCGCCGCCATCTCAAAGTACATGTCGCGCTCAAAGCCCTTGGCGGCGATGACGTCCCACAGCAGGTTGATCACTTCGTCGCCCTGGGTGGTCACCTTCATCTTGACCACCGGGTTGTAGAGCAGATAGCGCCGGTCCTCGGCAGACGCCACGCGCTGGTAGTCGGAGGCGCGCAGGGCAAAGAGCTTCATGGCGCACAGACGCGTATAGGCGTCCACGAACATGCGCTTGACGTGGGCCATGTCGGTGACGGCCATGCCGTACAGCCGGCGGTGGGCGGCATGGTGGAGCGCCTCATAGAAGGCGTGTGTGCAGATGCCGATCGAGGCCCATCCGAGGTTGTACTTGCCGACGTTGACCGTATTCAGCGCTGTGTCCCACGCCTCGCGGCCGCGGGAGAGGATCTCGCCCTCGGTGACCGGGTAGTCGCGCAGCACGAAGTCGGCGACGTAGGACTGCACGTTGACGACGTTTCCGACCAGCTCGTAGCCGCGGTTGCGATAGTCGGCGACGAAGAGGACATAGTCGCCGGTGCCGGCCATCTTGCCGAAGGTGGAGACCATGGGCGCGACGTTGCCGTTGCCGATGTAGTATTTCTCACCGTTGGCGCGGTAGGTGCCGTCGGGCTGAAGAGTCAGCGCCATCTCGGTGGAGTAGATGTCGGCGCCGTGGGCCCGCTCGGAGAGGCCGAAGGCGAAGACGTGCCCTTCGCGGAGCAGGGCGGCGGCCCGCTGCTTGAGGGCCTCGTTGGCGCTCATCCAGATTGGTCCCAGCCCGAGGATGGAGACCTGCCAGGTGTACCAGTAGTGCAGGCCGTAGAAGGCGAGGATCTCGTTGAACTCGCAGTTGCGGTAGGTGTCCCACCGGCAGGCCGTGCCATAGGCAGCCGGTGTCAGGAGCGTGGCAAAGATCTGGTTATCGCGCTGAAAGTCGATAAAGTCGGCGTACCAGACCCGCTCGCGGTCGTCCGCCTTGAGCCTGCGCTTGCCCTTCTTCTCGAAAAAGTCGACGGTCACCTGCATGATCTCCCGCGATCGCGCGTCGGGATAGGGACGGATGAGCTGCCTGGGATTGAGTAGGATCATCTTATCTCCTTCTTTTCGTCTGCCACCAAGCCCGGAGCTTGGTGGAAGGTCGCGCTATGGCTCAACTCCCCAGAAGCGGACATTGTTGTCGCGGCCGGCCGAGATCAGGATCGCGCCGTCGGGGGAGAAGGCCATCGAGCCGACCTCGCCGGTCGGGCCAGACAGGGCGGTCAGCTCAATGCCGGTGGCGGTATCCCACAGCCTGATCTTGAGATCGTCGCCTGTCGTGGCCAACACACGGGCATCGGGCGAGAGGGCTAGGCGTGAGTGCCCCTCGCCGGTGCCCGTCCAGGTGCGAACCTGCCGCCCGGCGGCCGCATCCCACAGGATGATGGAGCCGTTCCAGCCTGACACGGCCAAGAGCGTGCCGTCGGCGGAGGAGGCCAGGCAGCGGAGGCTGCTACCGGCGTCTCCCAAGAGGTGGGTGGCCTCCCCCGTGACGATGTCGAGAGCGTCGAGGCCATCTCTGGTGACAGCGTAGACGGAGCGTCCGCTGGCGGCGTAGGCGATGGCGTTGGCACCCTTGGCCACCAGGGTGTTGTCGAGCGTACCGGAGGCCACGTCGTAGAGCTGGACGACATCGCCTTCCTGGACGGCGAGGGTCTTGCCGTCGGGCGAGAAGGAGAGGAAGGAGCCGCATATCGAGCCGCGGCCGATCTGGTTCTTGTAGAGCGTGCGAAGCTCTGCACCGGTTTCGATCTCGAAGAGCATGGCCCCGCTGGCGTGGAGCGCCAAGAGCGTGCCGTCGGGCGAGACAGCCAGGTCAGAGAAGCCTCCCTCAAATGAGAAGGTGCGCACAGCCTTCCACGAGTCGACAGAGACCCAGGTGATGTCGTAGTTGTTCTGGAAGCCGTAGAGGGCGAGGGACCGGCCATCGCGGGACCAGGCCACGTAGATTCCGGACTGGTCCATGGTCTTGAGCAGCTTGACCTGGGCAGCGTTGGAGGGCGAGATGGCCCGCTCGGAGAGAGCAGCCAGAGTCGGGAAGGGACCAGCGGCGAGTGTGGGCTCCGGCTCGGCCACCTCACCAGCCGGCTCGAACGTCCAGAGGAGCGCCTGTCCGTAGCGATCCGCAGAAGCCAGCACTTCGCCACCGGGGGAGAAGGCCAGCGAGGTCGGCACGGCGGTGTGGCCGACGACCGAAACCAGCTCGGCGCCGGTGGCGGTATCCCACAGGCGGATGCGCAGATCCTCGCCGGCGGTTGTGAGCACCCGGCCGTCGGGCGAGAAGGCGAGGCTCGTCAAGCCGCCCTCGTGGCCCGCAAGGGTGCGGAGCACACGCCCGGTGGCGGCATCGCGGAGGGCAACGGCGGCGCTCCCATGGCCCGCAGTGGCGAGCAGCAGGCCATCGGGCGACAGGACCAGGCAGGGGGTGCTGCTCATCTCGTCGCCGATGGCGTACAGCTGCTCGCCCGTGGCCGGGTCGAGCGTGGCGGCGCCATAGAAACCGCCCACGAATAGGCGTTGGTTGTCGTGCGCAAAGGCGATCGAGTTGACACCCTTGGCGACGATCGTCGTGGGCTCGCGGACCCCTGCGACATCAAAGACCTGAACCGCGTCGCCCACGACGGCGGCCAGTTTCGCTCCGTCGGGCGAAAAAGCGATGCGCGAGCCGCACACGCTGCTCGTCGAGGTGCTCTCCTCAAATAGAGTGCGAAGCTCTCCCCCGCTCTCAAAGTCATACAGCCGGAGCCCGGAGCGGCGCACGGCCAGCGTCTTGCCATCGGGCGACAGGGCGATGCCATTCTCCTCGGCGTAGACGTCGAGCGATCGGACCTGCTTGAAGCCAGCGCCGGCATCGAGGATGTAGATCTCCCTGCCCCGGGAGACGAGGAAGCGGCCGTCGGGCGACCAGAGGACGCTGTAGCCCTCGACAGGCACGGCGGGGCCACGGATCGCGCGCAGGGCGGGGATGGCTTCGGGCAGAGGGGAGGGCGTAGCGGGGAGGGCGGCAGTGGCCGTTGCCGCCGCCGTTGCCGGCCCGAGCGTGGGCGGCGGTGTCTCTCGAATTGCGGTGGCAAGCGCAGCCTCCGCGACGGTCGCGGAGGCCAAAGCGGCGAAACTGTCGGTCGGGGCGAGAGCCGGCGTCGCCGGGCCTGCACGGCCGCGCGCCAGCGCCCAGATCCCCACACTCACCACGAGCAGCGCCACGAGCGCTCCGAGCGCAGCGAGAACCCACTGCCATGCCGGCCGCCGAGACTTCGGAGGCTCCGGGCCGGGAGGGACTGGCGGCTGCACTTGCACGCCGAGGAGTGCCTGCACTTGGTCGGCCAGGGTGCCGAGGTGCTGCTCCAGAGGAGGGGTGATGGCGTCCAGCCAGTGGATGGAGCGGATGTAGTAGCCCATGTCGCGGGAGGGTTGGACGTCGTCGATGCGGAAGGGCAGGACGGCGATTCCCTTGTCGACCGCTTCGCCGACTTCGCGGATAACCTGCTGCGATCGATTGGAGCCGTCGGAGAGGACAAGCACGAGCACGCGGCTGGTATCAATGGCTTCGATCAGGGCGCCGGCCCAGGTCTGGCCGGCCGGCACATCGCGGGGGGCGATCCAGCAGCGGATCTTGCGGCTCTCGAGGGTGGCGCATGCGGCGTCTGCAACGGCCTTGTCGTGACTGGAGTAGCTGATGAACACATCATGGGCCATGGTGACACCTCGCGCGAAGCGTTGGCCTGAGCTGGGCGGAGTATACCATCGGGATCGCAGGGTGTCAAAGAGAGGGCCAAGCTCCTCTCATTTGTAAGGTTCTGGTAGAATCGGCCTGCATGGAGGGCAGACTCGATGTCTGGTGCGATCACCACCATCTCGCTCCCCCTCCCCTTCGGTAGGAGGGGAGTCAACTGCTATTTGCTGCGGGCAGCGGACGGCTTTGTGCTGGTGGACACCGGGCACGCGAGCGCTCGGCAAGCGCTCCTGCGCGCTCTGGGCGACGCCGGCTGCCGGCCGGGCCTGCTGCGGCTGGTGCTGCTCACGCACGGGGATTTCGATCACATAGGCAACGCGGCTGCCTTGCGGTCCGCCTTTGGCGCGCCGCTCGCCATGCACAGCGAGGATGCCGGCATGGCGGAGCGCGGCGACATGTTCGCGGGCAGGAGGAGGCCGCGCGCGCTGGTTCGCGCCCTCGTGCCGCTGTTGGTGCGGCTGCGGCCGGCCGACCGCTTCTCGCCCGACGCACTGCTTGAAGGGGGCGAAGGCCTAGCGGTCCACGGCCTAGAGGCGAACGTGGTATGGCTACCGGGGCACTCGCGAGGGTCGATCGGCCTTTTGACGGCGGGTGGGGCGCTCTTCTGCGGCGATCTGCTCGAGAACACCGCAGCGCCAGCGCTCAACTCGCTGATAGACGATCCGGAGGCAGCGCGCGCGAGCCTCGAGAGGCTGCGCGGGCTGGAAGTCTCTACCGTCTATCCAGGGCACGGAGAACCGTTCCGGCTGGAGGAGCTCGCATAGGGGCCGCCCCGGGGAACCAGCACCCAGCGCGCCTCTCAGGGAGGGCGGCAGGCAAGCCCAACCGGCGACGGGACCGGCGTAGGTCGCCCACAAGGTGCCAGACGAGGGCGCGCGCGGCAAGGTAGGGCCTGGTGTCCGGGCCGACGCGCGAGAGGGCTGAGCGTGCCGTCACACGTGCGCGGCGAGCCACACTGCCATGTCCCCCAGCACGGTGGGATGTTCCGGCTCGTTGTGCGCCTCGTGGTAGAGCCCGTCATAGATCTTGAGGGTCTTGTCGGCCGAGCCGACGGCGCCGTGCAGGAAGCGGGCGTCGTCCGGGTTCACCATGCGGTCGGCGCTGCCGGCGTAGATGAGGATGGGCAGCCTGATCTTGCCTGCCTCCGCCGAGATGCGCTGCATCGCGCGCAGCATCTCGGCCGACAGCCGCGCCGTCGTCTTGCCGTGGTGAACCAGCGGATCGCTCACATACGCCTGCACGACGGCAGGGTCCCGGCTGACGCCGGCGGCATCTAGGCCGAGCAGCCCGGCTTTGGGCGCCAGGCGCGACAGCACCCGGCCCATGGTGCGTGTCAGCGTCGAGATGTTCGCTGGCACGCGGGTGAGGGCAGCGGAGAGAATGGCGCCTGCCAACCCGGCCTGGTGGTCGAGCAGGTAATACGCCGTGATGAGGCCGCCCATGCTGTGGCCGTATAGGAAGAGCGGCTTGTCGGGCTGGGCCTGCGCGACCGTGCCACGGTAGATATCCAGCGTGTCGGTATAGTCCTCCAGGCGCTCGACGTACTCACGGGTGCCATCCGATTGGCCATGACCGATGTGGTCGAGGCTGTAGAGGGCGTAGCCGAGCGGCACCAGCGCGTCGACCACGTTGGCGTAGCGCCCACTGTGCTCACCCAGGCCGTGCACGATGAGCACGGTCGCTCTCGGCTCGCCGTCTGGCAGCCAGCTCTGCCGGTAGATGCGCATCCCACGAACGCCCAGGAAAAAGCCATCCTCGTGCACCATGATGTCCACCTCCGCTGCGGTATTTGTGGGGCGGCAGGCACCGCGCCGCATGGACGCATTCTAGCGCCAGACAGGCAAGCCCGGCAAGCCGGGGTCCTGGAGCGGCGCGACAGGCTAGGCTCCGGGCTAGAGACGTCACACCCCCTGCACGGCAGGCGGCACGGCAAGGAGGGCGATCAAGAGCCTGAGGGCAAAGGGCTGGCGCCGTGCGCGAGCTGTCATCATCACGTCCTTGCTATGGCAGAATCACGGTGAAGCACAGCATGCCAGGTCGCCCTTGTGCACGTGGAGAGGGAGGGAGCGGGCCCCGGTGCACGGCGCCGGCCTCGCGGTTCTACTCCATCACTCCATCACTCTATCACTCCACGTATATAGTGCATTGTGGGGCATGAGTGAGAGCGCGTGTCGGCCTGCTTGACGGTCCGTACCGGCGCGGCTAGAATGGCAAGGAGCGAGGAAGTATGACCGAGGTCCTAGACTTGACGCGCTGCCTTGATGGGAATCTCCCCATCTATGCCGAGGGCGACTACTCGGATCCCCCTCTCCAGGTAGAGCCCTGGTGCACGATCACCGTGCAGGGTTTCCGGGTATCGCGCCTGTGTATGGGCACGCAGACGGGGACCCATATCGATGCGCCGGCGCACTTCCTGGACGGCGGCGCGACCCTGGAGTCCCTTCCCGCCCGGGCGCTCGTGGGACGTTACCTCTGGCTCGATCTCGATGTCGCGACGCTGCCGGACGTGGGAGAGCTGGCAGCCGCCTATGCCGGCGAGACCATGTTGTTCCTGGCGTCGCGCGGAAGCGAAGTCGCGCAGCCGCTGTTCGAGGCGTTGCTGGAACTACCGTGCCCGGTGTGGATCATCGCCGATAGCGTCCGGGTGACCGGCCGCGAGGCGCTCTACTTCCACCGCGCTCTTTCGAAGGCAGGCAGGTTCCTGATCGAGGACCTCGACACGACAACCTCGGTGCAGGTGCGCCCAGGAGGCGAGATCGTGGCCCTGCCGCTGCGACTGAAGGGCGTGTCGGGCTCGCCCTGCCGCGTGCTGGTGCGGCAAGACGAGGCCTCATCCCATTAGGCCCGTCACCAGCGCCAGCAGTACCCCTCCGGCGAGGACGCTGCCAATCTGTCCTGCAGTATTGGCCCCCATGGCATGCATCAGGATGTAGTTCTCGAAATCCTCGTCCTGTGCCACGCGTGCCGCCAGCCGGCCGGCCATGGGAAAGGCGCTGATTCCGGCCGCGCCGATGAGGGGGTTGATCTTGCGGCCGCTCAGCGCGCACATCAGCTTGCCGAAGAGAAGGCCGGCAGCCGTGTCCAGCACAAAGGCGAGCAGCCCCAGCCCCATGACGCCCAGCGTCTGCCAGTTGAGAAAGGCAGAAGCCTCCATGGTTGAGCCGATGGTAAAGCCCAAGAAGAGCGTGGCGACGTTGATGATCTCATTCTCGGCCGACTTGCGCAGGCGGTCCACCACGCCGCTCTCCCGCAGCAGGTTGCCAAGCATGAGCATGCTGACCAGCGGCAGCGCCTCCGGCACGAGAAGGCCCGCGACGATGGTGATGGCAATGGGGAAGATGACCAGCGCGCGGCGCGAGACAGGCCGGGGGGCGTACTCCATCCGTATGCTGCGCTCCTCTTTCGTCGTGAGCAGCTTCATGATCGGCGGTTGGATAATCGGGATCAGGCTCATGTAGGAGTAGGCAGCGACTGCAATGGGCGCCAGCAGATGGGGCGCCAGTTTGCTCGCCACATAGATCGAGGTAGGGCCGTCGATTGCTCCGATCACGCCGATGGAGGCAGCCTCGTTGAGCGGAAAGCCCAGAAGCGTGGCAAGAATCAGTGTGCCAAAGATGCCAAACTGCCCAGCCGCGCCCAGCAGGGCCATCTGGGGCAGGGCCAGCAGCGGGCTGAAGTCGATCATGGCGCCGACGCCGACGAAAACCAGGAGAGGAAAGAGCTCGGTCCGGATGCCGGCCTCGTAGAGGACGGCAAAGAGACCTTGGCCGTCGGCCATTCCGGTGAGAGGGATGTTGGCGAGGAGGCAGCCAAAGCCAATCGGCAGCAGGAGCACCGGCTCGTATTGCTTCACGATCGCCAGGGCGATGAGCAGGCAGCCAGCGGCGATCATGACGGCATTGCCCAAGGTGAAGTGGGCCAAGCCTTTGCTCAGCTCCGCCAAGAGTTGTCCCAGATCCATGTCAATCCCTCAGCCGGGTATGGAAACCCAGCCTACGCCGGGTATGGAAACCCAGCCTATGCCGGGTATGAAAACCAAGCCTACGCCGGGTATGAAAACCCGGTCTGCGCCGGGCAGGGATGCCCAGCCCTGCGTCAATCCTGCAACTCGACGAGAGGATCGCCGTGCTTGACGTGCTGCCCAAGCGCGACGTGCACCGCGGCGGTGGTTCCGGCGCGCGCGGCGCGAATGACGTTCTTCATCTTCATGGCTTCCAGAACCAGGAGGTCCTGGCCGCGTACCACACTGTCTCCGGGGTGGACAAGGATGGAGTCAATAACGCCCGGGATGGGCGCGCGCACGCTGCGCCCGTCCCCCGGACTGGCCGGCCCAGAAGGCGCATCCGGGCTCCGGTCCGGCGCATCGGGGCGCGGTTCAGGCGTGCCCAGCGGTGCAGGGGCGCTGGGAATTCCCTCCGCCGGAGCGCCCGCCCCTTCGGGCCACACCTCGAAGCGCATGCCATCCACCATGGCGATGACCGGGCGCTCGCTCACGTCGCCCACCTCTACCTCGAAGGTCTCTTCGCCAACGCGAACACGTACTCTCATTCCACCGTCCTCCGGCCGCGGGAGCCGGCCCGCCTGTGGGCCGCCTGCCAGGGGCTGGGCGACCCTCCGCCCGACGGCTGCGGGCGGCGCATAGGCCGGCGCGCGCGTGCAAGGGCTACGGCCACGGCGGCCACGGCAGCCTGCCTCCGCTTCTCCATGAGGTCTGGAGCTGGCAGCGGCCGCTCCTCGCCACCCAGAGAGGCTGCCTGCGGAGTCCGCTCGCGGGTCGCACGCACCAAGAGCAGCATCAGCCCCCAGAGGAGAAGGAGGGAGACCAAGACCAGCCCCATGCCAATCGCCGTGATCAAAAGACTCTGTGCCAGATCGCTGCTCACTCTTGCGCCTCACATCGGCATGTTGCCGTGCTTGCGGGCGGGGCCGCCCGACTCCTTGTCGCGGAGCGCCTCCAGTGCGGCGACCAACTTGGGGCGCGTCTCGCGCGGCTCGATGACATCGTCCACGTAGCCGGCGCGGGCTGCATAGAAGGGCGAGCCGTAGCTGCGGCGGTACTCCTCAACCAGGCGGAACCGCTCTGCCTCCGGGTCCTGGGCAGCGGCGATCTGACGGCGATACAGAATGTTGACGGCGCCCTCGGCGCCCATGACGGCGATTTCGGCGCTCGGCCAGGCGTAGCTCATGTCGGTGCCCAAGAACTTGCTGGAGAGCACCACGTATGCGCCGCCGTAGGCCTTGCGCGTGATAATGCTCACCTTGGGTACCGACGCCTCGGAGAAGGCATAGAGCACCTTGGCGCCATGCCGGATGATCCCACGGTGCTCCTGGTCCACGCCGGGCAGGAAGCCGGGCGAGTCGATCAGGGTCACGAGCGGCATGTTGAAGCAGTCGCACATCCGCACAAAGCGGGCAATCTTGTCGGCGGCGTCGATGTCCATTACGCCGGCCATGACGCTCGGCTCCTGGGCGACGATGCCCACGCTGTGTCCGCCGATGCGCGCGAGCCCAACGATGGCGTTCAGCGCAAAGCGCTCCTGGACCTCGAGGAATGAGCCATGGTCGACCAGGTGGGCGATCACCTCGTGCATCGAATAGGGTATGGCAGGGTCGAGTGGTACGATCGAATTCAGCGCCTCGTCCATGCGCCCAGGATCGTCGGCCGGCTCGGCGTACGGGGGGTTCTCGACGTTGTTGGGCGGCAGGTAAGAGAGTACTCGGCGGCAGAGTGCCAGCGCCTCCTGCTCGGTGGGCGTCGCCAGGTGGGCCGTCCCGCTAATCGCCATGTGCACGTCGACGCCCCCCAGGCTCTGAGGATCGATCTCCTCCCCGGTGACGGCGCGGATGACGGCCGGCCCGGTGATAAACATGTACGACTGCTCCTCGACCATGATGATAAAGTCGGTGATGGCCGGGGAGTAGGCGGCGCCGCCCGCGCAGGGGCCGAGCATGATGCTGATCTGGGGGATGACGCCCGAGTAGAGGGCATTGCGCCGGAAGAGCTCGGCATAGCCGCCGAGCGCCCGCACGCCCTGCTGGATACGGGCGCCACCCGAGTCGATGAGGCCGATGATCGGGCTGCCGCGCCGCACTGCCATGTCCATGACGTGGCATATCTTGCGGCTGTGCCCCTCACTGAGTGTGCCGCCCATGACGGTAAAGTCCTGCGAATAGACGTGGACGGTCCGGCCGTCGATCTGCCCAAAGCCGGTGACCACCCCCTCTCCCAGGACGCCTTCGCTCGACTCGCCCACGCCGTCGACGAGCGACAGGAAGGGCTCGATCTCCTGGAAGGTGCCGGGATCGAGGAGCAGGTCGAGCCTCTCACGGGCAGTGAGCTTGCCCTTTGCATGCTGCTCCTCGATGCGCCTGGGGCCACCGCCCTGGTGGGCCTGCCGGCGCATGTCTCTTAGCTCAAGTATGCGCGGGTCTTCGTCTACCACGTTTCTTCACCTGATTGTCTGGCGTGCGCGGGCATGGCCCGCACCTGGGTCCCTAGAGCGAACTTGGCAACTATAGCGCAGGGCTGGTCGGGAAGCAAGTGCGCTCGTGGACGGGGATGAGTCCGGGTCGGCGCCGCTTATGTGCAGACGGATAGGGCCGAAGGCTGGCGCAGCGTGCCACAGGGGTGCGCGGCACCGGGTCGGTGTGGTATACTGCGTGCGCCGGAGGTGGAGCATGGCATACACCTACACCGAGTTCGAGGGTGCGGCGGGCTTTCTGGGATCTGCGCGCGAGGTGCTGGAGCGGGAAGAGGCCGCCAACAGCCTGATGCTGGGGATCGCCCTGCGGCTGGTCGACGAGCCGGCGTATTACGGCAGCCGGCCGTACATGGCCGTGGTTGAGGCCGGGAGCACGCTGTGCGGGGCGGCGGTGATGACGCCCCCATTCAGGCTGCAGGTCTGGGCAGGCGCAGAACTGGACCAGGTGGCTTTGGGACTTGTGGCGGATGGGCTCCTGCAGGGAAGATGGCCGGTGGCCGGCGTGATCGGGTGCCAAGCAGCCGCCGAGGCCTTTGCCGTGGCGTGGCGCTCGAGAACCGGCGCAAACTGGTCGGCCGGGATGTGGATGAAGCTCTACGAGCTGCGCCATGTGGAGCATCCACGCTACCCGCCGGGCCACGCGCGGCCGGCGAGCGCACAGGACCTCGACCTGGTGCGCCGATGGGCTTGGGCGTTCCACGACGCCTGCTTCGACGACGACCGGCACGACCGCACAGTACGAGGTGCGCAGGGAAGCGTGGAGAGCGGGAGGTTGATGCTTTGGGTGGACGGTGAACCCTGTGCGATGGCTGCCCGCATCCGGCCGACGCCGCACGGCGAGGCCGTCGGTCTGGTCTACACGCCGACGGAGGCAAGGCGGCGCGGCTATGCCTCGGCCGTGGTGGCGCAGGTCTCGCAGAGGATCCTGGACGATGGAAAGAGGTTCTGCACCCTCTACGCCGACCTGGCCAATCCAACATCGAACTCGATCTACCGGAGCATCGGATACAGACCGGTGGCGGACGTCGTAGAGATCGACTTCGGGGAGGGGTGACGATCGATCTTAGCGTCCACGCAGTTGTGGGACGAGGGTTGCCACGAAGCAGCTCAGCCATCAGCCGCTGGCAGTAGGAAAGAAGGGTTGACATTCCGGCCCACCTGTGCTAGGATGGGATATGCCTTGATAGTTGAATCGTCCCTGCCTTGTCTGTCGGCGTCGATTGCCGGAGGGCCTATGTGACGTAGTGCCGCGTTCCGCAAGTGAATAGCAGGGTGGCCCCGCCGAGGCCGCCTGAAGGGAGGGTACCATGATTGCTGACCTTATCGCTCGTTTATTGGGCATGATCGTCCTGGGCATTGCCGGCTGGCAACTGGGGGAACGCCTGGCACCAGCGACCCCGGCTAACATCCACTTGCGGTGGGTCCTCATCGCGGCCGCGATCGGCGCCGTGGTGGGGGCTCTTCTCACTCCGTGGTTAACGGTCCGGCCTGCCCGCCACATCCGCCGCAGAATTCGTACTGTCTCCGCGCAGGAGCTTTTTTCCACGATCGGCGGCCTCATCTTGGGCCTTATCGTCGCCTCGCTGTTGGTGCCGGTGTTGTCCATGCTTCCCAAGCCCTTTAGCCAAATCCTGCCCCTCGTGGGGGCAGTCGTTTTTGGCTACCTGGGCATCCTGGTCGGAACGCTGCGCGGGCACGAGCTCTCCGCCCTGCTCCGCGGCCGCGGGCGCGACAAGGAGGCCACATCCCAGGAGGAGAAGCCAGTTCTCCTGGACACCAGCGTCATTATCGACGGCCGGATCGCCGACATTAGTCAAACGGGCTTCATTTCGGGGCCGATGCTCGTGCCCCGCTTTGTGCTCAACGAGCTTCAGCACATAGCGGACTCGCCCGACGCGCTGCGGCGCAACCGAGGGAGGCGAGGGCTGGATATCCTGAACCGCCTCAAGACGGAATCGCTGGTGCCGGTGCGCATCACCGACTCGGACGCACCGGAAGCGCGCGAGGTGGACGAGAAGCTGGTGATCTTGGCACGTCAGTTGCGATGTGCGATCCTCACCAACGACTTTAACCTGAACCGCGTGGCGCAGGTGCAGGGTGTCCGGGTGCTGAACATCAACGACCTGGCCAACGCCGTCAAAACGATCTTGCTGCCCGGAGAGACGATCACCATCAAGATCATCCAGGAAGGAAAGGAGTTGGGTCAAGGGGTCGGTTACCTGGATGACGGGACGATGATCGTGATCGAGGAAGGCCGGCCCTACATCGGGCAGACGATACCAGTTCTGGTCAAGAAGGTGCTGCAGCGGGCGGAAGGCCGACTGGTCTTTGCGACGCCGGAGGAAGGGAGGTAAGCGGCATGAGCGTCATCACCCTGTCTCGCCAGATCGGAGCTCGCGGAGAAGAGGTGGCGCGCACCGTTGCGCAGGCACTTGACCTTAAGGTGGTGGATGCCGCCTCGATCTTCCAGGCCGCGCGAGAGGCGGGCGTGCCGGATGTGGCCCTGGCCGAGATGGAGCTGCAGGAGGAGCGGGGCCTGGCCAACCAGGTGCTCAAGGCGCTCCGCGAGATGCCCTCGGGCACGGGCTTGCCCGCCGAGAAGGAGGAGATGGAAGCCGAGGGTGCAGCCGCCCAGCTCGAGCGATCTGGCTGGCAGTTCCCTTTCACCGGGCTCTTTTCTGCCGTCGCGCCGCCGCTGAGCGTCGCCTTTGACCGGTATGTGCGCATGGTAGGGTTGGTCGTGAAGAAGCTGGCCCGCGAGGGGAACGTCCTGCTGCTTGGGCGCGGCGGCCAAGTGCTCCTGCAACACCATCCTGGCGTCCTGCGGGTGCAGGTCGTCGCTTCGCTGCCCCTGCGCACCGAAGTGGTGATGGCCCGCCTAAACCTGGGCAAACGAGAGGCGCAGAAACGGATCCGCGCCAGCGACCGTGCGCGCTCGGATTATCTGCGGCGCTATTTCGACGCCGACTGGCTCGACCCGGCGCTCTATGACCTTGTAGTCAATACCGACCGGCTGCCCGTTCCGGCGGCTGCCCGGCTCATCATCGACGCTTGCCAAGCACTTCAGCCGGCGGAGACAAAGCCCACCGACCAGGAGTCGACACCGGAGCAGTAAGCAATTCTGGGCCGCTACCCGAGGCGCAGGAGTCCGGCTGCGCATCGAAGTGACCCTGGCCTCGCGCAGGCTCGGGCTTGGCGGAGCGCCGGCCCCATTCTGGAGGAGAGATGCCACTCACGGTCTACAACTACCTGACCCGCTCCAAGGTCGAGTTCCAACCGATCCGGCCGGACGCGGTCCACATGTACGTCTGCGGGCCCACCGTCTACGACCACGCACATATCGGCCACGCCAAGGCCTATATCTCGTTCGACATGGTGGTACGCTACCTGTGCTACCTCGGCTACCGGGTGCGGTATGTCCAGAACCTCACCGACGTGGGCCACCTGCTCGACACGGGCGAGGACCGCATAGCTAAGGGTGCCCGCCGTGAGCGGGTTGAGCCGATGGAGCTGGTGGAAACGTACATCCGCAGCTACTTTGAGGACATGGATGCGCTGAACGTTGGCCGGCCCAACATCTCGCCGCGTCCCTCCTGCCATATCAGCGAACAGATCGAGCTGACACAAGCGCTGCTGGAAAGGGGATATGCCTACGTCGCCAACGGCAGCGTCTATTTTGATGTCTCGTCGTGGCCGGAGTATGGAAAGCTGTCGGGGCGGCGCATCGAGGAGCAAGAGGAGGGCGCGCGCGTCGAGGTCTTGGACGAAAAGCGCCACCCGGCCGACTTTGCGCTCTGGAAAGCGGCTGAGCCGGAGCACATCCTGCACTGGCCCAGCCCGTGGGGGGCGGGTTACCCGGGGTGGCACGTCGAGTGCTCGGTGATGGCCACCAAATACCTGGGCCAGCCCTTTGACATCCACGGCGGTGGACTCGAAAACATCTTCCCGCACAACGAGTGCGAGGTGGCGCAAATCGAGGCCGCTACCGGGCTGCCCTTCTGCAACTACTGGCTGCTGAACAACATGGTGACGGTCGACGGCGTCAAGATGGGCAAGAGCCTCGGCAACGCCATCTTCCTGAAGGACCTCTTCAAGCGCCACAGCGCGATGACGATCCGGTTCTTTGTGCTCTCGAGCCATTATCGCTCTCCGACTGACTTTTCGGAGCCGGCGCTGGAGGCCGCTGCGCGCGGATTGGAGCGCCTGACGAGCGCGGCCGCGTTGGTGCGGGAGCGACTGCGCGAGGCGAGCCCGGGCGAGATGTGCCCCGAGATTGTCCCGAAGCTTGAGACCTGCCGGGCTCAGTTCGAAGAGGCAATGAACGACGATTTCAATGCGCCGCGCGCCATAGCCGCGCTCTTTGACCTCTGCCGTGAGGTGAATACTCTCCTGAACTCCGGCCGGGCGGTAAGCCAGGGCACGCTGGAGGCGATCGACGCACTCTTTGGCCGGCTGGCCGAGGATGCGCTGGGGCTGCGGTTGGCGGAGACGTCCGCCGGCGCCTCAACCGCTGAGCGGGAGCTGCTGGACGGGGTGGTGAGACTGCTGATCGAGATGCGGCGCGAGGCACGCGCGGCGCGCGACTGGGACCGCGCCGACGCCATCCGCACCCGGTTGGCCGAGCTGGGCATCGCCCTCGAGGACGGGCCTGAGGGCACCCGCTGGCGGCTGAGCCGGTGAGAGAGGTTCTCTACGGGCGCCAGCCCGTCGTTGAGACGCTGCGTGCCCGCCGCCGGCAGGTCTTTGGATTGATGCTTGCTCGTGGAGCACGTGGGCGAGGGACAGTGGACGAGGCACTGGCGCTGGCCTCGAGTGCAGGGATCCCGGTGCAGGAAGTCGAGCGCAGCGCGCTGGACCGGCTGGGCGGTCAGGCGCACCACCAGGGACTGGCAGCCGAGGTTTCCGGCTACCCATACGTCGGCTTGCCTGACCTGCTGGAGGTGGCGCACCGGGAAGGCGAGCCTCCCTTCCTCCTCCTGCTCGACCATCTGCTAGACCCGCAGAACCTCGGCTCGCTGCTGCGCAGCGCCGATGCAGCCGGGGCCCACGGTGTCGTGATCCCCGACCGGCGTGCGTCGGCAGTGACGCCGGCCGCGGTGCGGGCTTCCGCCGGTGCGGCGGAGCACCTGCGCGTGGCACAGGTCACCAACCTGGTGCGGGCTATGGAATCACTCCAGGCTCAGGGCATCTGGTTGGCCGGGCTAGACATGGCGCCAGAGGCGCAGGAGTACACGGAGGCAGACCTGGGCGGACCGCTGGGGGTCGTCGTGGGCGGCGAGGGCCCAGGGCTAGGACGCCTCGTGCGCGAGCGGTGTGACCTTCTGGTGCGATTGCCGATGCGCGGCCGGGTGGCATCGCTCAACGCCGCCATGGCGGGTGCCATCGCACTCTACGAGGCACGACGGCAGAGGACCGCCAAGATCTGCTCACCTCATCCGAGCACAACCAAGGCTGTCTGAGGCTGTGCGCAACAGCAACGCTCGCGGCGTGGGCCGCGAGCGTTTTGCTGGTGGGCAGGGGAGGTTTCGAACCTCCGAAGGCGGAGCCAGCGGTTTTACAGACCGTTCCCTTTGGCCACTTGGGTACCTGCCCAGGATGCAGGCCCATTATACTCGGGCCGATGAGGATGTCAACCGGCGGGCGGGCCAAGGCGCACCGGAATCGGGACCGTGATCTGTTGCCGCCGGTCCAACGACTCTCTCAGCGCCAGGCCGAGCTGATGTAGAAGCAGTTGAAGTAGGCTGTGTCGGACACGAGCTCCCACGTACCGTAGAAGGGGATGACACAAAAGCCGAGCCGGCTACACCTTCTTCCTCCCCACGAAAAAACGCCCCAAGTCCTTGGCATAGCTCGGCAGCCGGCGCCAGGTGTCAGGCCGTGTCGCCTGTCTCCAGATGCGCTTGGGGCGGAAGTAGAAGCGGCGGTAGGCCTCGTGCCACTTGTGCTCCACCAGCTCAGCCGGCAGCCCAGGCAGCTCGTAGCGTGCTTTTTCATCGTGGATGGCAAAGTCGCGCCAGTCCGTGGAATAGAGATGCCCCTTTGTACGGGCAATCTCCCACAGCTCGGTACCAGGATAGGGCGCGGCGATCATAAAGTTCGCCAGGTCGGGGTCCAGCTCGATTGCGAAACGGGTGGTGTCCTCCATGGTCTGCTCGGTGTCGGCCGGCAGCCCGTAGATGAAGAAACCCATCGTCTGGAGACCGGCCGCCTTGGCCGACCGGAACGCCCGGCGTACATCGTCGAGCGTCTGGCGCTTCTTGATCGCGTCGAGGACGGCCTGGTTGCCGCTCTCCACACCAAAGCCGACGCGCTTGCAGCCGGCCCGCTTCATGAGCCGGAAGAGCTCGTCGTCGACCTGGTCGGCGCGCATGCCGTGCACTGTCACCCACGGGACGTCGGTGAGCCCTTCGGCGATGAGCGCATGGCAGAGCTCCTTGGCACGGTCGAGGCGCAGGTTCCAGACATCGTCGGTAATGCCGATCTCGGTGGCGCGCATCTCCTTTACCAGGTAGCGCCACTCGGCGACCACATCCTGCGGCGACCGGGCGCGCCAGGTGACTCCGGTAATCGGCTTGGAGCAGTAGATGCACTGGTGCGGGCAGCCCCGGCTGGTGACTATGGTATAGGCGCGGGCGCGTGGGTCGAGGCCGTCGGTGAGCGGGTTGAGGTTGGTGTAGCGCTCGATCTTGAAGAGGTGGTAGGCGGGCCAGGGGATGCCCTCAATGCTGTGGCGCAGCGGCCGATCCGGGTTATGGACGACCCGCCCCTGCGCATCGCGCCAGCTCACGCCGCGCATGCTGCTCCAGTCGCAGCCGGCCAGCCGCTCGCGGCCTGCGCCGGGCTGCTTTCCGATCTCGCGCACGATCTCGAGGATCGTCTCCTCGGCTTCGCCGCGCACAACCAGGTCGACCTCCGGGCGCTGCATCGATTCGTCGGGCATCAGGGTCAGGTGGGGCCCACCCAGGATCGAGATGGCGCCCTGTGCCTGAGCCAGCGCGCCGGCCTCCCACGCCTGGTAGATGAGGGGCGTCGGGCTGGATATGCCGACGATGTCGTAGCGCTCGCGGGCCAAGTGCCGGGCGAGGGGCTCCTCTTCGACTTCACCGTCAAAGAGCTCCACCTCGCCGTAGCCGGCGTGCAGCAGGGAACCGGCAAGGTAGCCAAGTCCCATGTGGATGTGCCGGCGCGAGTTCCAAAGGCCCGACTGCGGGCTGACGAGAAGGATTCTCATTCCCTTCCACCCTTAACACGGTCCTCTCCCTTTGGGTTGCTCAGGGCAAGATCCTGGCAGGGAGAGGGAGGAGGGCCCGCGTGGCGGGCCGTCCGGACCAACTGCACGGCAACCAGAACCGCCAGTGCCAGGAGGCTGAGGGCGATGCCGGTTTCGAAGAACGGCACGGTCCAGAGCTTTTCCCGGCCCGGCTGGCGGAAGAGGGAGATATCGACAAAGACAAAGGCCAGAGTCGTGCCGACGAGCAGCCCCCAACCGGCAACCTGGCGCAGCCAGCCGCGAACGCCCAACCGGTCGACGATCAAGAAGAGCACCATCACGGCCGAGAGTGTCGACAGTATGTGCCAGTGGCCGACCAAGATCGAGCGCTCCACCTCCAGCCACTCCGGCAGCCGGAAGGTATCGAGGTTCATGGCAGTGTAGACACCAGGCGCGGTGACGACGGCGTTCACCAGGATGAGCTCGAAGAAGATGCCAAAGCGAACCGGGTCGCGCAGGAGGGTGCGCAGGCGTGCGCCGATGCCCGTGCGCGCCCGCGCCCCACCATCGCGGACTAGCTGCGCGAATCCCCAGCCGGCCACAAGCAGGGCGCCGGGAAGCAGAAAAGCGGAGCCGACGTTGATGACGATATGGGCCCCCTCCCAGAAAACGACCGACCAGCAGGCCAAGGTAACGATCGTCATGCCGACGATCGTCAGGGGCACAGTAAGGCGGTGGATGCGACCGCGAACCCGGTAGATGCGAATGATGAGGAGCAGGATCATGCAGTCGATGAGCGTAAGCATGATGTGCAGGTGGGCGATGATGGCGAGCTGGAACAGGGTCTTGGCCTCGACGCGGACAATGTCCTCGGCCAGGAACGCCTCGAAGCCGTTTCCGAAGAATGCGCCGGCCGATGCGCCGATGGCTGCCGAAATGAGTGTGTAGAGGGCGACCAGGAAGAAAGCCAGCCGTTCCAGCGGGAGCGTGCCCACTCGCGACTGCCCGGACAGGTCGCCCCGTGCAGCTCTCCGGGGCCACAAGCCGACGGCCAGACGCAGGCCTGCGTAGAAGACGAGGGAGAGTCCGACGAGATAGACACCGTGGGCGATCCAGCTCCGGCCGCCGTAGCCGAAGGTCATTCCGCCCAGGCTGACCAGCATGTAGCCCACGGTGATCGGCGCTGCGATCGCGCGCCGGCGGGCGTGCGCGAAGGCCTCCCGGCCCGATCCGCTGTCGGCCGGCGGGCCGAGGGGGGCGCAATCCAAGGCCAGGTAAACAAGCGCCGCGACCAAGGGCATGGCAAGGGAGTGGTAGAGCATGATGATGCGCCCGACACGCGTCGCTCCGTCCAGGTCAAGGCCGAGAAGGGAAGCCACACCCAGTGTCTGAAGGGGCCCAGAAAGGGGCGACAGCGAGGCGACTACGGCCGCGTCCCAGGCGACGGCTACCAGCATCAGCCCCGGGAGCGAGTCAAAGAAGCGGCTGTAGAGACGTGTGAGAGTTGTCAAGTCGGTTCCTCGTTGTTCTCCTCCCCCGCTGCGGCAGGGGGAGATCAATCCGACGAGGCGTCCACGGCGGCGGAAGCGATCGCCCAGGAGACGACCCCCCATGACCCGCCGCCGATCAGGATGCCCATCAGGACACTCCAGACAGAGAGAGTCGCCAGGTTGCCAAAGACCAGGCCCAGCACCGTCAGTGAAGCACCCAGAACCCCAAGGGTGAGCCCGATCTTGCCAGGTATGCCCAGTTTTCTCCAGAGGTGTCTCATTCGGCTGCCTCCTGCCACAACTCCCCTGTTCTCGCCAGAGCCAGGAGCTTGGCGAGGTGCACCGGACCCATCTCCAGGACCCGGGCAGGGATGCCGAGGTGGTACCCCGCGCGCCTGAAGCTGGCCTCCATCCTCTCCTGCATTTGCGGTGCGCTCACCACCGCGCCGTGCGCTGCCCCGGCCGCGTGGAACCGGACGCCCTCGACAACCGCCGCCAGGTCGTCAAAGACCAAAGCACAGCCCGGCCGCCGGTCTACTTCGGCCACAGCGATGCCACTCACCCGCTCCCACGGCACGGACAGGTCGTAGCCCGAGGTGAAGAAGGTGAGCCGGGTGCGGCTCAGCTCAAGGCGCCACGGGGCGCGTAAGGCACGGATCACGATCCAGCCACAGACAGCAAATGCGAGCAGGCCCAGCAGGCCCATGGTCCCGGTCATCGAGCTCAGCCCGGCGCGTCCGGGCCGAGAGCTGATGGAGATGAGCCATACGCTGAAGAGCAGCCCGACGGCAATCATGGCAAGCGCCCACCATCCCCAAAGGCGATTGCTGCGTACGACGATGGTGTCGCCGGTCATTCGAATTCGACCCTCATCCTATCGCCCTCCTCTCCGGGGTGAGCCAAGCCTAGCTGCGTTGCCACAGGTTGGCAGCCAGCTGTCGGGCACGGGCCATGATGGCTGCCTCGTCCAACGTCTGCAACTCGCGCCGCCGCATCAGGACCCGTCCGCCGACGATGGTTGTGTCCACGCCGGTCCCGTCGACGCCAAAGAGCAGGTGCCACGGCAGGTTGCCGGCAGAGAGGGGCGTGGGCGGGTCGTAGTCCACCAGGATCACATCGGCCGGCGCTCCCTGTGCCAACGTACCAAAGGCTGGGCCCAGCGATGGGAAAAAGGTGCGCGCGACGCGGGCATTGTTGGCCCAGGCCATCCCCACCACGCGATCCGCCGGCAGCGTGCGCGGGTCACCGGTGGCGTGCTTGTGCACGAGGTAGGCAGCCGACATCTCACTGAACATGTTGTTCGAGAAGCCATCATTGCCCAGTCCAACCGGTATGCCGATGTGCAGCATCCAGGGCAGGTCGGCGCTGCCCACGGCATTGTTCATGTTCGAGCGCGGGTTGTGCACGACCATCGTGCCGCTGTCCAGCAGCATCTCAGTCTCGATGCGATCGACATGAACGCAGTGGGCCGCGATCGTGTTCGACCCGAGGATGCCCCACTTCCTCAGCCGCTCCACCACGCGCAGGCCGCTTTTCTGAAGGCTGTCGCGGACGTCGGCCTTGTCCTCGGCAACGTGGAGGTGAAAGCCGACCTCCTCTCCGTCGACAGCCTCCAGACACTCCCTGAGTGTGTCATCGGAGAGGGTCAGAGAAGCATGCAGTCCGAAGGCAGCTGCGATCCGCTCATCACCACGCTGCTGACGGGCACGGGCCACGGCGAGGAAGCGGAGGTTCTCCCGGATTCCGGCGCGCATGGCGTCGCGGCCATCCCGGTCGGTGGTCTCGTAACAGAGGCACGCGCGCACGCCGGAGGTATCGACCGCAGCCGCGATTTCGTCCAGGCTGCCCGCGATCGAGCGCTGGCTGGCGTGGTGGTCGATGAGCGTCGTGGTCCCGTGGCGCACAGCGTCCACCAAGCAGACAAGAGCGCTGTAGCCGACGTCCTCGGGCCAGAGCGCCTTGTCCAGTCGCCACCAGAGCTTGTCGAGGATCTCCAGGAAGTTGGCAGCCGGATCGCCGGGCAGGGCCATACCCCGGGAGAAGGCACCATAGAAGTGAGTGTGTGCGCAGATGAGACCGGGCAGGACGAGGCGCCCGCCGGCATTCAGGTGCTCAACGCCGGGATGCTTGGCTGCCAGCTCGTCCACCGTGCCGACCGCCGCAATGCGGTCGCCCTCGATCAGGATCGCTCCGCTGGGGATGACCCGATTGGGGCTCCCCATCGTGACCACGGTTCCGTTTGTGATTAGCATGATACCGACCTCACCCCAACCCTCCCCCAGAGGGAGAGGGGTCAATGCTCAGCCGAGCGCAGGTCCTGGACGTTGAGCTGGAGGCGGCGGGTGCCGTTCCACTCGTGTGCCTCCAGAGTATAGGCGACGTCGATGCAACCGGGGATTTCCCCGGCGCGCTCACCCTGCCGCCAGAAGAGAGCATCCCACGATATGCGCCGGCCGTCGCGCAGGGTCAGCCGCAGGTGCTTGCCCTCGCCGCCAATGGCCCGCACATCGGCCACCGTGACGCCCCGGCTGACGAGAACCGGCTGTGGATTGTCCATTCCGCACGGCTCCAGCTGCTGCAGCAAGGTAAGCGTGGCCCAGTCGACCTCCTCGAGGGGCACCTCAGCATCAATCTGGAGCTCCGGCCGCAGGTCGAGTCCGGCGAGCCGCTCCCCGGCGATCTCCACCAGGCGCCAGCGCAGCTCCTCCAGCTTCTGGTTGGCCACAGTAAAGCCGGCCGCCGCGGCGTGCCCGCCGTGCCGAGTCAGGAGGTCGCCACAGCGGTCGAGCGCTTCGGTGATGTGAAACTCGGGAATGGAACGGCAAGAGCCGCGGCTTTCCCCCTCCCCGACCTCGACCACCACGGCCGGGCGGTAATGGGCGTCAGCCAGGCGGCTAGCGGCCAGGCCAACGATGCCAGGCTGGAAGGCTGACCCGGCCACAAAGAGCAGCGGAGCACCGGGATCGCCTGCCTGAACCAGGGCTTCGGCGGCGTCAAAGGTCTCTTCGGTCAGCTCCTGGCGCCGGCGGTTCAGATCGCCAAGCTGTGCCGCCAAGGCCTTGGCATGCTCTGGATCGCGGGCGGCCAGGAGATCGTACGCGGCCATGGCAGACTCAAGGCGGCCAGCGGCGTTTAGGCGCGGCCCGAGGCGGAAGCCTATGGCAGCAGCATCCACCTGGCCGCGACGCACGCCTGCGTTGGCCATCAGGGCCTCGATGCCGGGCCGGGCAGGGGCCTTGAGGGCCTCCAGCCCTCGGCACACCAGCACGCGGTTCTCTCCCAGGAGCGGCGCGAGGTCCGCCACCGTGCCCAGCGCCACCAGGTCGAGCAGCGACTCCTCGCTCAGGCCGAGGTGGTTGTCTCGCGGCTGTATTGCCCGAAACAGGGCCTGAGCCAGCTTGAAGGCGACGCCAACCCCGGCCAGCCCCTTGAAAGGGTAAGGGCAGCCAGGCTGCTTGGGGTTGATCACTGCGGTCGCCGGCGGCAGCTGGTGTCCGGGCTCGTGGTGGTCGGTGATGATGAGAGACAGGTACGGCTCGGCCTTGGCCACTTCGTGGACAGAGCGAATGCCGCAGTCGACGGTGACTACGACACGCACGCCCTTCTTGTAGAGGGCGCGCAGGGCATCGATGTTGAGGCCATAGCCCTCATCCACGCGGTGCGGGATGTAGGGCTCGACCTCGGCACCCAGTCCGTGGAGTGTCTGCACAAGCAGGACGGTGGCGGCGACGCCGTCGGCATCAAAGTCGCCAAAGACGGCGATCCGCTCGCCGACCTGGACCGCACGAACCAGGCGCTCGACCGCTGGCTGCACGCCCAACAAGGGCTCCGGACCAAGGGGATCGTACCCCAGGCCCCGGCCTTCGAGGAAGTGCTGCGCCGACTCGGGCGCGATCTTGCGGTTGGCTAGGAGCTGGGCCAGGAGCAGGGGCGCGCCGGCCCACGCTGCGTGCTGCTGCGCGTCGAGCGGCGGTTTCAGGGCCCAGCGCTTGGACAGGACAGCCAATCAGGTCTCCATACAAACGCTCCAGGTCAAGGGGTCCGGCCCCCCGGCCTGGAGCGGGACTGAGGTCAGGCGGAGCTGGGCGCATGCCAGCCGACGCCCGGCTAGCAGGACGCCGACCCCATCACTGTGGTGCGGGGCTTGCTCTACAGCCAACCCTGCTTCTTCATGAACTGGGTGAGCCAAGGAATGTCGAAATAGAGGCCCTTGTAGGCTTGGAGCGCCCAGTAGATGGTGACCAGCCAGAGGATGCTGGGTACCCAGCCGAGGCACCCCGCTGTGATGGCGCCAATGATGGCTCCCAGTATGCCGATCACGATCCAGAGGGCGATGTTGGCTGCGATCGCCTGGACGGCATGGTACTTCTGGAAGGGGCGGTTCTTCATGGTCTCTACCAGGAGGATGACGATGCCTACGATCGGAATCGGGTAAGACAGTGCAGCCATGAGCCGGTCGTTGTCGTTGGCGTCTGCTGCGGGAACTGGGTTCTCTGACATATGGCCTACCTCCGAGCGGTGTCGCCTATCGTACCAGGCGCAGAGAGCATTGTAACAGGTTCGGGAAGGAATGTCAAGCCGGGTGAGGATGGGCTTGCGGGTCCCCGAGAAGCCTGCCCCAGGATTCTGCCGGATCTTGCGGAAAGCAAGAGCGTGGGACTGGGAGCCAGAGGGGAACGATGGTAGAGTATGGGGCGATGACACGAATCGTCTTTATGGGCACTCCCAGATTCGCCGTGCCCAGCCTGGTGGCGCTGTGCGCCGAGCAAGAGGTGGTCGGGGTTGTGACGCAGCCTGACCGGCCAGCCGGCCGAGGGCGGAGCCTGGTGCGCTCCCCGGTCAAGGAAAGCGCCCTAGCGCGCGGCATCCCCGTGCTCCAGCCGCGGTCCCTGCGCGCGCCGGACGCTATCGAGCCTGTGGCAGCCTGGCGACCTGACTTGATCGTGGTGGCGGCCTTTGGGCAGATCCTGCCGCCGGCGGTGCTCGACCTACCGCCGCACGGCTGTCTGAACGTCCACGCCTCGCTCCTGCCCAAGTACCGGGGTGCAGCGCCGATCCCTGCCGCCATCCTGGCAGGCGACGAAGGGACAGGCGTCACGCTGATGCGCATGGACGTCGGCATGGACACTGGGCCGGTCCTGGCACAGGCGGAGTGGCCCATCGGCCTGGAGGACACGACGGGCTCGCTGACGACCGCCCTGGCGGAGCTGGGGGCACGGCTGCTGGGCGAGATGCTGCCGGACTGGCTCGCGGGCACGCTCGCGGAGCAGCCCCAAGACCCAGAGCGCGCAACCTACTGCCGGCCGCTGAAGAAGGAGGACGGGCAGCTGGACTGGCGACGGCCGGCAGAGGCGCTCAATCGGCAGGTGCGGGCATGCTACCCGTGGCCCGGGGCGCACACGGCGTGGCGCGGGCAGGTGCTGAAGGTGCTGCGGGCACGACCCTTGCCGGCGTGGGCCGGGGCTGGGGAGCCGGGGAGGGTGGTTCTGCTGCCGGGGTTGCTGGGCGTGGTGACGGGGCAGGGGCTGCTGGAGCTGGTGGAGGTTCAGCCGGCGGGGAAACGGCCGATGGCGGGCGGCGCCTTTGCGCGGGGGCAGCGGGGGCTGGAAGAAGCCTCGTTTCGGTAGAGGGCGCTGTCCAGAAAGCACGAGACCTGCCATGCTGGGCGCGGCGATGCATGTGACTTCACTGCGTTTCAGGCGGACTCAGAGATTCCTCGGTCGCTGCGCTCCCTCGGAATGACAGCTCTTGGACAGCCCCCCTTCGCTGGCAGGACGGACATCGCTGTGGGCCGACCACCCAGGAGATGAGGCCTACTCTACCCTCCCGAATTTGAGAACCCGGTGCGCGTTTGTGTCGGTCACGTAGATGTTCCCCTCGGCGTCCACGTCGATCCCCGTGGGCAGGCTAAAGGAGTTGGCATCGAAGCCGTAGGTCCCGAAGACGGACACAAGCTCGCCGGTCTTGGTGAAGATGACCACCCGGTAGCCCTCTGGATCTGTTATGTAGACTCTGTCCTGGCCGTCGATCGCCAGGTAGGGCTTGTTCACGATCGACTGTCCCGCCCAGGCATCCACCTGCCATTCCTTCGTCCAGAGCCGCAGGGAGTCGTAGACGTCGACCTGCCGGTTCCAGGTATCCACCAGGTAGATCTGCCCTGCCGAGTCGACGTCGATACCGACCGGCTCGTCGATCTGTCCCTGCGCCGCGCCTGCCGTTCCGAAGATATCCAACAGGGTGCCTTCCTTGGTGTACACGAGCACCCGCTTGTTGCCCGTGTCGGTCACCAGCACGTTCCCCTGGGCGTCGATGGCGACGTCGCGCGGCCCGTACATCAGGTCAAGGCGCTCGGTGGTCTGGCCCAGGGTACCCCACTTGCGCAGGAAGCCGACCTGGTCAAACACCTGCACCCGGTGATTCCAGGTGTCGGTCACATAGACCAACCCCTCGGCGTCGACGGTGATGCCCCACGGCTCCTTGAACTGGCCGTCGCCCAAGGAGAGCGGGCCGGAGCCGTCAGGGTCCTCGCAGCCCAGCCCGGTCTCGATGTCGCAGTAGCTTCCCCACTGCCGCAGGTAGTCACCGTTTGCGTCAAAGACCTGGATGCGCGCGTTGTCCGAGTCCACCACGTAGACATAGCCGTCCGGACCCACGGCGATGCCGCGGGGGTGGTTGAACTGGGCTGCGTCGGTGCCCATCGTCCCCCACACCGCCGTTGAGGGGTGCTGGACCGCGGCCTCGGCATAGGGGTCGAGCGGCTCCTCCGACACTGGGGCCGGCCCTGCCCCCTGATCCCACATCTGCGAGGCCACGTCCCTGCGCACGCAGAAGTAGAAGATGTCGACGTGGTACCACTCGTCGGTGCTCTTGGGATACTTGCGCCAGTAGAGGATGTTCCACAGTTTTTCGCGCTGCTCCGGCGTGCTCAGGATCTTCCACACCCGCTCCCAGGTCAGGTCAAAATACTGCTGGTTGGGCCACCAGCGCAGCCGGCGCTTGAAGCAGTTGTAATCATCACCCAGGAAAGGCTTGACTTTGGATTCATTGGCGATGCCGTAGAGGACGACGGGCACGTTGAGCTTGTCCCGCGTCGGCGTGCTGCCGTAGAAGGCGCGGTTGGGGTACTCGCGCATGTACCACTCCAGAGGCCAGGACGACTCGTCGTCGTAGGCCACTGCGATTTGCTTGTCCCCCACCGTGCGCGCGGAGATGTCGGCTATTTCGTTCATCGTGAGCGGCAGATCAGGCGTGCCGTGCGCGTAGACCAGAAGCTCGGTCGCCATGTCGCGGTTCCTATAGGCCGCCATCCAGGCGGAGCGTACCGTGAAGAGGCCCACGACAATCACCAGCGTCGCCAGAGCAGCCGTCCAGGCGAAGCGCCCACGCAACTGCCGTGCCAGAATGGCTACCAGGACCGCCAAGCTGAGCGTGACGAGGAGCGTCAAGATCCAGCCACCGGTCGCCTTCAGATCCCAGAGCGACATCCCTTGGAACGGCTGCACGGTGATGAGGCGGAGGATACCGAAAGCCGTCACCGGCAGCAGGAGCACGAACCATGCACCGCCCCGCCGCCACACTTCGCGCCACTCAACTCGCTCAAAGATGTCGCCCAGGAACTTGGCTGTCAGCAGCACGAGCGGTATCGTTAGGTGCATCCCCATGAAGGGCATCTTCTCGCCCGCCCAGGTATAGAGGATCAACGTACCTGCGTTCCAAAAGGCGAGGAAGGCGATGAAGACCGATTCCTCGCGCCACGATGGGCGGCTGTTGCGCCGCCCAACCGCCTCGTCTTCACCAGGAGCCTCCGGCTCGCCCCGGAGAAGGACCACGATGCGGCGGATGAGGTAGTAGACGGTCGCCGCAGCGCCAAAGAGCAGCGGCAGGAAATCGTACATGCCGAGCAGCAGGAAGTAATAGTACCAAGGCTGGCCGCCGCGGTTGACATCGTGCTGTGCCAACCAGTAGGTGAGGGATGTAGCCAGCCCGGCAAAACCTGCCGGGTTGGTGAAAAAGGTCGTGTAGAGCAGGGTATAGATGAGGAAGAGGATAAGGGCCACGATCCCCCAACGTTTCCAGTGGAAGCGGCGCACCGCGACGGCCTCCACGTCTCCCAAGGGACTCGTGACCTGCACGAAGCTCGTCCTCCACGAGAAATCGCGCAGGGCCTCAGCCAGCCGGCTCCTCAGCGGGTAGCGCGACGGGATCAGGATTGTGCAGATAGCGCCGGCTGCAAAGATCATGCCGATCACGCTGCAGAGCGCGCCGATTAGCTCCAACCCTTTGCCTGCCGTCTCGGCCAGATCCGTCCCGGCGGCGGCTTCTGCAGCGCGGGCACCGGCATGGCTGAGCAGCGCCCCGCCCCCCAGCAGGGAGGCTGAAAGCAGAAGAGCGCCCAGAAAGAGCCAGAGGTGGCTCTTCTGCTTTGTCTTCTCCCACACCAGAAGGGCAACGAGGTAGAGCACAGCCAGGAAGCCGAACATGAACGAGGTTTCCTTCGTGCACACGGCGAGCGCCAGCGCCGCCATACCGGCGTACATCCAGGCAGGCTTGTGCGCATGGAAGAAGTGGAACATGGCCGCGATCATGACGATCGTAAAGTCGAGGAAGTAGATGTCCATCCAGACCATGCGAGAGTAGAAGAGGATGTTGGGCGAGATCAGCACCCCGAGCGAGGCAAGGGCTGTGCCCCAACGACCGAGCCAGCGCTTGAGGAGCAGCGGGCTCATGACTGCCAACACGCCGAAGAAGGCCGGCATGATGCGCGCAGTGAAGTCGGTGTCCCCGAAGAGGGTGTAGCCCAGGGCGATGATGTGGTATAGGAAGGGCCCGTGCATCATCGGGTTGTGCTGGTAGCCAGTTCCGTTGTACAGGTAGTAGGAATAGAGCGCATGTGAGCACTCGTCGTGACTGAAGGCGTAGGCGCCCAGGTTCCAGAAGCGCGAGACGATCGCGATCAGCAAGATCGCCGCGTAGAAGGCCTTCTCCCAGGTCGGCTTGAGCACCTCCACCAGGGTAGTGTCCAGGAACGACTTGTTCTCTTCTTGCATTGTCAACCCTCAAACGAGGCTCTGCTCACCCCGGCTCGCCATCCTCGTCCGGGAAGCGCGACCTCTTGGTCGCTTCGCTCCCAGGGACCAGCGCGGCCGGCAGGAGCCCATGGCTACTCGCCGGTCCTTACCCAGAGCGTTATGGATCGGTCGCGCACCGGCTGGCTGCCTGCTCCGTACAGGAGCCAGCTCACCAAGGCTTGCCCAGAGAGGCCGTGCGGCCGCCAGGAGACCTGGTAGGGAAAGACAGCTCCCTGGTAGGAAGCTCCCTCAAAGCCCGGGCCGCCATCCTGCTCTTGCGACTCGGTCAGGGCGACCAGGGGCGGCTCGATTGCCGCGTGCAGCGGCCCCTGCTTAAAGTCCCGCAGAGCCCACTCAATCGCCGGCCCAAGGTCCTCATCCACAGCAGGCGCGAGCGCATGGGGATCGCCGGTTTTGTTCAGGGAGAGCATTTCGACCTGGGCGACCAGCTTCTGAACGTCCGGAGCCACCGTCTGTCCGACCATCAACTCGCGCGGATCACCGGAGTGGAGATGGCTGAGTCCCCATGCCGAGCGAAGTCCCCACCACCCCAGCACCAGGAGTAGGGCCAAGCAGCCGCCGGCAGCCAGCACCTCGGGGCCGCGGAGGGCCGAGGCGGAAGCCGCCACTCCGACAACCAGAACGAGGGCCAGCAGCGCCAGCAGGAGGTAGCCGGTGCTGGCTGGGAGCGCCCGGCCCACGACCGACACCGTCTCGGCACCCGTGAGCGAATAGGCGCTGAGCTGAAGATAGACAAAGACAGAAAGCGCGACCAGCGCCCCGGCAACCAGGAAAGCATCTGCCCAGCGAACACGTTGGCGCGCCCACTTCCAGGCTCTCTCCAGCGCCCGCCCGCCGAGGAGGGCCAGCGGGACCACGACCAGCAGCACATCTCCAGGAGTGCGGCGACCGGCGATCGCCAGCACGGCGGCGGCCAGCGCCCAGAAGATCGCGAGCGCCTCCAGGGGAAAGCCGGGCCGCAGGGCTTCCCGCCGGTGCAGAACGTCCGCCGCCCCGGCCAGACCAAGCACGAGCACAAGAGGCTCGTAGCGCAGCAGGAGCCAGAGCGGGTAGGCAAAGCTGCGGCCTGACGCCTCGGGCGCAAAGCCCTGTGCCCACGCACCAAGCAAATTGGCGACCAGGCCGGCATTCTCCGGCCGCAGCGCATACGCCGTCGCCACCAGCCCGAGCACGGCCAAAAAGATGGTCGCTGCCCTGCCTGCCCAGCGCTTTTCACGCTGGAGCAGGGAAATCGCACCACGCAGGGCCGGCCAGCCGAACCGGTGCTGCGCACCGGACGAAGCGGCCCCCGCGGCGGCGGGCACCAAGCCAAAGAGCAGCAAGACCAGGAGCAGGGTCCAAGTGCCTGCCCCGGCGCAGAGCCCCAATCCCAGCGTCCCGGCTGCCAAGTAGAGCCCGCCCGGCCGCTGAGTGCCGGTGAGGTGCACGAGTCCAACGACGATCGCCAACCCGCAGGCAGCAACGACCACTGCGCCATCCAGGAGACGCGACTGGTAGACCGCCGAAGGTGATATCGCCAGGAGCAGGGAGGCGACCAGGGCGCCGCCGTGGCCCAGCCGCCCGCGCAGCCCGTAGGGTAGGAGCGCGAGCGCTAGCCCGGCGAGCGCCGGCAGCCAACGCGCAGCCGCAGTGCTCGCACCGGCAAGAGTGAAGCCGGCCGCATTGGCCGTGAAGAGCAGCGGCACTGTGCCCTCCGGCACCGCTTGCTCCCCGTGCAGGAAGCGGTAGGCCGCCAGCGCCTGCGCGGCTTCACCCTGGCCCAGCGGCTGGAGCCCCAGCTGCGTCCATCGCAGCCCAACCGCCAGCAGCGCCAGCAGTATGTATGCCGCCCCCTCGACGGTGAAAAGCCCCGTCCGGCGGCACTGACCATCGGGTTTTGCGCTCATGCTCCCCTGCCTAGTCGTGCAGCCCTGCATGCCCTAGCGGCCGGCGCCGGGCACACGGTAGATGGTGACGCCGCCGGAGCGGTAGACCGCCTCCAGCCACGCCTCGAATTTCGCCAGGCCGCGCGCCTCGTATTTGCTGCGTTCCAGAGGTCCGACGTACACGTACTCCACGTTGTGCCTACTCAGCAGCTCCGACGCGGCCTCGCGGCTGATGGTGTTGTAGATCGTCTGGATGTCGGGCTCGCGCGCCGCCTGGACCGTGTAGTTGCCTCGCCACTGCCCTTCGTGCCCAGCCCACCCCAGAAGGGTTGGCAGGCCGGTCAGTGCCGAGACGCGTCCCTCGTAGACGTAGGAGCTTCCGCCGGCACCCGGAGCCTCCAGGATCACGGGCGCGCCCTCCACGTTCTCGTTGAGCCAGGCTATCGCCGCGTAGTCATCCGGCTGGCTCTCGGCCAGGTAAGCCATACCGTCGAGCGTGGGCGCATGTGCAAAGCCCCCTCCCCGGCTGATGTTGCCCAGGGCGGGGTAGACCATCCCCAAGCAGAACAACGACCAGAAGAGCGCGAGAAACGTGGCTCGCACCCAACCGCGGCGCCGCCCCAGCCAGTACACGGCATAGGTTGCGGCTACGCCGAGAAGCACCCAGGCCTGGAAGTAGAACTTGAAGATGGTGTTCATTCGCACGCCAAAGTTGTCCACAAGGTAGACAAACTCGACGCTCAACGTGAGCAGCAAGCCGGCAGCGGCGCACACGGCGGCAAAGAGGAGACTGATTTCCGCGGGCCTCTCGCCCTCCCCGGGCAAGCGGCGGCTGCGCTGAGGCGATGAGTCGCCGAGAACCAGGTTCTCAGGTTCCGCGTCCTTTTCCCTCGGGGAAGGGGACGCTGTGCGCACGACCACCACAGCGCCCAGTGCCGCCATCCCCGCCACCACGACGGGCATCACCCAATAGCGCAGCTTGACCAGCGCCAGCTGGCGTAGCAGGACGGGAAGGGATGCATCGCCGACCAGGGCCGCCACCGCCGGGTCACTCCGCACCCTGTCCAGGAACTCCCTGCCGGCCGGCGCGACCAGCATGCCCGCCACGATCAGGAGCATCACCGCCAGCGGTCCCAGCAGAAAGCCACCGCCCCAGCCCAGCCAGCTCGCCACAAGCCGACGCGCCGGCATGTACCGACGCAGCTCGTGCGCAGCCAGGACGAGCATGCCGCCGATGGCTACCAGAAAGGGACCGAAGATGACGAAGTAGTGACGGAAGCGTGTGCCAACGTAGGCCGTCGGCAGGACTCCACCAGCCTGTGATTGGAATCCCAGGTAGAAGGGCAGATACAGCAGGAGACAGGCCAGACCAACCGCTCCCCCCACGATCGCTATTTCGCGTATGGTTTGCCAGGTGCCCCGCCCTGCGCGCCACCGGCCAAGCCCGTAGGCCACCAGCCATATCACCAGATAGACCGGCATGTCCCAGGTGTTCAGAAAACCTAGCGCCCCAAGGCAGAGGGGCACCAGTCCCGAGATACCTACGAGCGGTTCCCACCACTTTCCGGCACCGTGTCGCGGGTGGTCGTCCTGCTTCCCCTGGTGCAGTGCGGCCAGGGCCACCGCGAGTCCCAGCAGGACAAAGGGCAGCGCCAGCACATGGGGATGCATGTCGCCCAGAAGGAAGGAGAAACCGGGAAACTCGTCGATCGGCTCGACCGGCACCGGCTTTCCCAGGGGATCCAGGTCGTTTATGACGCGCGACGCACGCCACCACCACCAACCGCTACGCGACGGTATCACGCTGGGTGCCACCGACGGATCGAACGCTCCATTGATCTCCAGGATGTCCAGCCACCGGAAGAAGCGTTCCGGAAGAGCCTTCAGGCTGTAGAGCACCTCGAAGAAGCCCTCCAGGTTGCCGAGCACTGCCACCAGCACCGAGCCGAGCAGGCCGTAGGCGATGGACTTGCTGCCCTCACCCCGGGAAAGAGGGTGATGCGCTCCCACCAAGTTGTAGACCAGGCCAAACGCGCCGGTGCACGTCAGCGCAAAGAGCGAGGCCAAACCGACGTTGAAGGTAAGGTGGGCCGCCAGCCCGGTCAGCTTGGTCAGCATGGCGATCATGACGTAGCCGAAGTAGTAGTAGCTTATGCCATAGCCGGCCAGCCAGGCATCGTGGGGGGGGAAGGTGGCGCTGCGGCCGATGGCGTTGAGGTACATGATCTCCATGAACTTTTCGCCGCCGGAGGTCGCCAGCTCGGGGCTGTAGGCCCGGATGAGCGACCACCCGCCCAGCGTGACGGCAAAGAGAAGCTCCACCGCAAGCACCAGGCGCCCGTGGCCGCGCAACCACTCCCAGAGCCCTGGCTCACCCACCCTGCGCCCGCGCAGGTAGACGGCGGTCGACGCAAGTGCTACCAGAAGCAGACTCGCCAGCGCACCGCCCAGGCTGTTGCGCAGGAGGCCCAGGGTGGCTCCCATCCAGAGAGCATAGCTCGCCAGCAGGAGACCCAGTGGGCGTGCGAAGGCGTACCCGCGATCGGGTAGGTGACGGAAGAAGCGGAAGGCCAGCGGCAGCGCGGCCAGGCCGGCAACCTCCAGCCAGAGCCACCAGGCAAGGACGGTACCCATCAGGCTAACTCAGGCCGAGGGCGGTGGACGACAGACCATGGACTGCGCAGGATGGACCGCAGACCGCAGGCCATCGTCCGTCGTCCAGGGTCCGTAGCCCGTCACATATCTTCACCGCACCACCTCGTAGATCGTGACCCCTTCGTTCTGGTATACCCGAGCCAGCCGGCCATCGTTCACCATTCCGTCGAACTTGGCAAGGCTGTCGCTGGCGTAGGCGGCCCGCTCCATCGGGCCGACGATGATGTACTTGACCCTGTACCGGTCCAGCACTTGCCGAGCATCGTCGGCGAAAGGGGTGTCGTAGAAGAAGTTGACATCGGCCATGCGCTCGAGCACCTGCTGGTCGCCAGCCACAGCCCTCTGCTGCCGTTCGTGCCAGTTCCAGCCGATCACCGACGGCAGCCCGGTGTTGGTGGCATAGCGTGCACCCCAGTGGTATTCTCCCGCATATCCCTCGATGATGGCCGGCGAGCCGACGATGTTGTCGAGCATCCAGCGCATCGCTTCATAGTCCCACTTCAGGTCGAATTCCTGGTTGTAGTCGGCATAACGCGCCGTCTGCATGTATGCCCAGCCGTCGAGCCCACCCGGGCCGGCCTGCCCGAAGAAGCGGTCCTTGACTTTGGCCACACTCCCCAGGATGGGGTAGAGCGCTGCACAGAACACCAGCACGGCCAGAACCGCCAGCCACAGCTTGCGCCCCCAGCCCCTCCGCCGCACGTGAGGCAGAATGCGCCCCAACGCGGCTGCGGCGGCGACACCCCACAGCAACCACACCTGGAGGTAGAACTTGAATACGGTGTTCATGCGGCCGATGTCGCCCTGAAGGACCAGAACCTCAACACCCAGGCTCATGGCCAATCCAAGCAGGACGAGGGTCGCCCACAGGCGCTCTTCTGGGTCGGCACGCCGGCGGAAGAGGAGCGACAGCCCCAGCAACCCGATCGGCAGCCCAAGGGCCCAGGTACCCAGGCCACGGTAGGCGTAGCCCCCTGGCTCGACGTCCGCCTTGTCGCTGGTGAAGGGCAGCAGCCCGGGGACCAGGAGCACGGCCTCGACGACGACGAGAAGCAGCAGCGCGAGCCAGAACCAGCGCCCCACCGGGAGCCCGCGCACGCGCGCAATGCGGGCCGCGCGCCGCAACCGCCTTGGCCTCCGTGCGTAGCGCAGCGTCAACGCCGCACGCCACACCAGCGGATCGGGCCGAGTGCCGCGGCCCCGGCGAAAGGTGCGCACGAGCAGGTAGCTGACGACGACAAAGAGGAAAAGCCCGTGTACGATTAGGTAGTCCCCCGGCGAGGTGCGCGTCCCCTGCCACAGGCCGAGGCTGTTGTAGTAGGCTCCGTAGCTCTGCCAGAAGGGCCGGTACAGCGCCCACCAGCCCAGCACGAGCACGAGGGCAAACTGCCAGGCGATGAAGCCGAGGGGGCCGAGCAGTCTCGCATGGGCCAGGCCGCCCACTGCCTTGTCATGCTGAGCGCAGCGAAGCATCTGGCCTTCAGCCACCGGAGGCCCTTCGCTTCGCTCAGGGTGACAGGTCTGGGAGAATTGGGGGACACTGCCCACGGCTGGCCCCCACTCCTGCCGGTACCTCGACGCCTCACCGATAGCCAACGCGCCGAGGGCCAGGATGAGGTGGGGCGGGACGTCCCAGGTGTTGGTCGTGCGCATTGCGCCGATGACAAGCGCCCAGAAGACCAGGAGCGCCACGAGTGTGCCGAGCACGCGGAGCCGCTCGCGGCGTGCCGCACCAGCTGCCGGCCGCCGCACGACAGAAATGGCGGCCGAAAGAGACAGGAAGGTGAGCGGCATGGCAAGAAGGTGTGCGTGCAGGTCTGCGTAGAGGAAGGTGAAGAAGGGAAACTCGGTGATGACCGGCTCATAGCTCGCCGAGGTAATGGCGCGACTGGCGTTCCAGTACCACTCGTCCAAGCCCACCGGAAGCGTGCGGCCGGAGAGAACCACCTGCCACAGGCCAACGGCGGCGCGCACCAGCCCATCCAGGCCTGGGATGGTGCTGTGGAACTCGGGCAACAGGCCTCGTCCGAGCGCGTCGACGACGAGCGCGATCTCGCCTAGGTTGCCCAGCACTGCAACCCCCAAGGCGGCGGCAAGGCCGACCAGGAGGGGAGAGAGGCGGCGAGGGCCGGGCGCCACCGACACCCCATCGCTCTCCCTCGAATTCAGAGGGTGGCGATGGACGAGATTGTACGCAGCGCTAAAGGCGCCCATCGCCGTCATGGCGAACCACGCCGGGATGGCCAGGTTGTAGGCTACCGAGGGCACGATGCCTATCAGCTTGATGAGCGTGCCGGCCATCACCTGCCCAAAGTAGTAGTAGTTCAGGTAGCCGCCTGCGAACCAGGGGTCATAGGGCGGGAACTCGGTAGACTTGATGACCGCGTTCAGGAAGGCAAAGTCCATCGGCTTCTCGCCGCCCTTGTAGGGATGCCAAAGGTCGGGGTTGCCCCAGCGGATGAGCAGGAAGAGGAGGAAGAAGGCCAGGAAGAGCCCCTCCGTGAGCAGTATCATCCGCTTCTGTCCGCGCCAGAGGCAGGCCATCCGCCGGCGCTGCGCCGGAAAGGCAAACGAGGCAATCGACAGCAGGGAAAGCAAGCCAAAGGCCAAGCCGATCGTCCCCCGGCTGTAGGAAAGCGGCGTCAGGTTCGTCAGAACCCAAGAGAGCCACGCGAGCAACAAGACGCCCACCGGCCGCGCAAGGATGTAGCCCTGGTCGGGCAGCCACCGAAAGAGGCCGGTCGTGAGCGGGAGCGCGACCAGGCCGAGCACCGCAAGGAGCAGGAGCCAAGCCAGCACCGGCACACGGTTGGCCAGGCTGTCGCTCCTGAAGATTGACGCCCAGGTCCCGCCCTCCTCCTGCACGCGGCGCTGCGCCTCGGTCAGCAGCAGGTCCCTGCGCCCTTGGCCCGCCGGCGCCCCGGCGGGCGCCCGATCCAACTTGCGCTGCTCACGCTTCCACTGGCCCACGTCGCGCGCCAAGAGCCCGTGCGCGATGCCGTCCCAGTCCAGGCCTTCGGTCAGCTGCGCGCGCACGGTCGTGACGTCGAAGGCAGACGCCTTTCGAAAGATCTGCACCTTGGGGTGGTCGTATACGGTGAACTGCTCCTCAGCCCGGTCGTCGTTGAACTCGATGCCCAGGAGGCGGGGGTAGGAGGTGAACTCGGCGACCTTCTCAAATCCCAGATCGCCGGCCTGGAGCAGCTCGTAGTAGCGCGTGGTGAAGGGGAAGCGCATCGGCAGCCGCGGGATCGAGGTGGAGAGCCGGCCACTGCTCATCGCGATGTAGTCAGCCTGGTCGAGGTCGCTCAGCAGCTTCTCGAGCTTTTCCGGCGTATCCTCCCAGTAATTCGTCAGCTCGATGCCCTTGTACATGCCCCCGTAGGCGTTGTAGCCGAACATGTTGAAGGGCAGCGGGTCGTCGTAGTGCTCCGTGGCGATGGTCGAGCCCGGGGGTATGTTCTCGTACATCCACTCGGTCGCCTGTACGCGGGTGACCGGCGCGAGGTACACCTGGATGAAAGCTAGCGCCCACAGGAGGGTCCCCAGCAGGACGGCAGCGCCTAGCGCCCCGGCCGCGACTCGCAGCCCTTTGGAGCGGAGCTGCGCCCAGTCCCACAGCCACACGACCAACCAGCCAGCAAAGAGCGCCAGGCAGGGGTAGAGGGGGAGGAAGTAGCGAAGCGACTTGACGTACTGGGCGCCCTGCCAACCGAAGATGAGAAGGACCCAGGCGAGGGGGAGGAGTACGGCGGGCGATGGACCTTCTTTCACTGCCTGCGGTCCCTGGTCTCCAGTCCGTCGACCTCGGCGCCACCAGCGCCTGAGGAGCAAGAAGAGTGCAAGCAGCACGCCGCCGCAGGCGGCCGCACCGAAGGGGACTCCCATTCCCCACACGACGGTGTTGTAGAGCGGCCAGAGCCAGGGCTTGCGCCCGGCCCACTGATGCCCCCACGGAACGTCGGCGGCACCCGTCTGCTGCCCAGCTGCCTCCAGGATGTCGGCGATCCAGCGCGGGTTGGGCATAAAGACCGCGCGCAGCGGCTCCGGTATCTTATCCAGAGCGCGGAGCTTGGGCTGAAAGGCCTCCGGCACCTGGGCCCAGCCGGCATAGTTCGGCCCGGCCCAGGCATAGGGCTGCGCCACGCGAGAGACGCCGAAGGCCACGACGGCCGCCAGCAGCAAACCGCCGAGTGCCGCAAGGGTCGCCCGGCCGCCAGGCTTGCCCGCCGCCGCCTGCCGGCGCACCCGGAGCCAAGCCGCCAGCACGACGACGAGCACGAGCAAGAAGACCGACACCTTGCAGGCCAGCGTCAGCCCCATGGACAGCCCAAGCCCGACGAAGGCTGCCCATCCCTTGCCCTCGACGACGTCGAGCATGGCCATGAGCGTACACAGGACAAAGAAGGAGAGGTAGGTGTCGACGGCAAAGTAGTGCGAGCCTTGGATGTCGAGGACGGCCAGCGACAGGAGGAAGGAGGCAGCCAAGCCCACTCGCCAGTCAAAGAGGCGCCGCGCGAAGAAAAAGAGGAGAAGCACGGTGCCGAGATCAAAGAGCGCCGACAGCACCCGGCCCACGAGATGCACACGGTCGTAACCGGAGAGGGGCACCCAGGTGATGGCCCACATGGGCACCTCGGTCCGGGCGGAGACGTAGGCGTGGACGGCAGCATCAAGGCCGGCGGCCACTGCCTTCGTCAGGAAAAGGGGCAGCGTGCCGTAGAAATACACCGTCTCGTTGTTGCGGGGGTTCAGCGGCGAGTTGCTTGTGTCGAAGTACTCCGCCACACTATCCGGCCAAGAGATGGCCGTGACGACCATGGTGGTAAAGCGCTCGTCGGGGTGGATGTGGTAGGTGCCCTTGTCCCAGTTGACGTTGGTGAAGCGAAAAGTCGCCCCCATCGCCAGGATGAGAGTGAGGGCAATCCAGGTCCATGCGGCGCGGCCGCGCCGTCGCGGCGCCGGTTCCGGTTGCGACATGGCGCCTATTCTACCATCCTTTGCGCCGGGCTGCAACGGTTGAGAAGGGGATAGGCTGCCTGCCTAGTGAGTGTGCACGTGTCCCACAGGACCACGGCACGGGCCCTGCCCCGCGCAGTGTTGGCCTCGACCCTCAGCCGCTTGTGCGAGAAAGCGGGGGAGCCGGCGCATCAGGAGTGCCCTGCGCCGCTACGCTCCGCCGCCTGGCGCAGCGGCGTGAGGAGCAGGATAGTAACGAGCCGCCAAACAAGCCCGGCAAAGGTGAGCGCCCAAGCCACCAGGGCAACGTACACGAAATAGCGAGGGATCGCGATCAGAAACGGCAGGTCGAGGGCCTTGGCCAGCTGAAAAGTGCAGGTCGTGTACATCCCCAGCGGAAAGACCATGCCCCAGTACTGAGGGTCGTAGCGCAGCGGGAAGCGTTTGACCAGGTGTCGCCAGACACCCAGGAGCACGAGGAGTGGGATCCACCAGGTGGCCGCTGCCCAGAAAAGGATGTTGGCGCCTTTCAGAAAGGGCAGCAGCTCGCCCAGGAAAGCCCACTCGCCCGCGTTGAGGATCAGGGTACCGCCGGAGAGTGTCGTTATGGCGACCGCGCCCATGAGAATCCAGTAAGTCGGCGCCAGCTGCCTGGGCTCCATGCGGAAGAAGAAAAGCCGGTAGACGATCAGGCCGGCGATGAGCAGATAGAGCACACCGCCCAGCAAGTACATGGTTAGGGCGTAAAACAGGAGCGTTTCCTTGGGGCCGGCCATGCCTTTCGCCAGCAACGTCCCCAGGACCGAGATTGCCTGGGTACCGACCACCGCGATCAGCCAGGCGCCGTTGATTCCTCCGTCCAGGCTGGGCTTGGGGTCCTTGACCGTCACCGCGGTGAAGAAAGTGTAGATCAGCAGGTGCCACAGGCCGAAGCCGAGACACCAGAGGATCAGAGCAGGTGTGCGATTGCCCTCCAGGAGAACAAACTGGTTGCCCAGCACGCAGGTGCCGACGACGAGCGTGAAGAATCCCGGGCCGCGGACGTGATCGGTCAGATCGGCGAGCAGCTGCTTTGGGTAAAGCAGAAGCCGCAGCAGCAGAAGCGCCCACAGAGTGCCGTACGCTACCTTATTGACCAGAAAGAGCGCTTGCGCGAGCCATTCGAAGCCAAGCAGGTGACAAGCGATGGAGACGATGCCGGTGGCCATCACCAAGGCAAAGTAGCCCGGGAAGAGGTCGCGGGTGCTTTCCTTCACAGTGGCGGACCATCGTCTCACGTTACTGCCCCTTCTGAGATTCGGGCCGCCGGTTCCAGGTGACCGCCTGGAGCCTGCGCCAGAGGTAGGCGATGGGGAAGGCAAGGAGGTGCACAAGCCGGCTGAAGGGCACGAGGGCGATGAGCAGCGTCGCGTTGAGAAAGTGCAACTTGGGGATCAGGGGAAGGGCGGCTACGGTCTCGGTCTGCGGCCGGAAGGCTGCCAACGACTGCACCCAGGGTGTGGCCGTGTCGACAAACCAGGCCGCGCCCCAGCGGTAGAAGAATGCGGTCCACAGCCCGAGGAAGATCTGATTGAGCAGCAGGGCAAGCACCGCCCAGTCCATGGGGGTCGTAACGACCCTGAGCTTGGGATTGGAGAGCCGCCTCACGATCAGCACCAGCATCCCGGCAAAGGCTAGCAGCGCGAGCACCTTGCCAACCAGCTCGGCGAGGTACAGCGTCGCCGGCGTACCGTGCAGCAGGGCCATTACCCGAGGGATCACAAAGGCACCCAGGTGGATGAGCAAGATCGGCACAACGCCAAAGTGCCAGGGAACCGCGCCCCAGAAGAGCCACCTGCCTTCGAGCCACTGCGAGGAGAGGCTGGAAAACGTGAACTGATGGGCGAGGAAACGATAGAGGCTGACGCCTACGGCCAAGGCAACCGCAAGGTACGGGAACACGATGAATAGGACGGCGTCACGCATCGTCCACCCCTGTCCTTTCTGATTTTCCGAGGGCCAACCAGAGCGCGGCGATCACCTCGGAGTAGGGATTGTCGCTCGAGCGTTCCAGCGTTTGTCGCATCTTGTCCAGAGCCGGGACCAAGCCTTCGTCCAGCAGCGCCCTGCTGAACTCGTCCTCCGGTCCCAGGGCCAGGAAACGGAGGACCACGGCTATGTGGTCTGGAAGCTCGCTGCCTGGCGAGAAGCCCTTCTCGCGGTACCCCTCGTTCAGGCGGGCCATGAAGAGTCCCCGCTTGTAGCTGTCGCCAAAGAGCTGGTAGCCAACGTAGGGCGAGCAGACGGCCTGCAAGTCGAAGGTACGGGTATAGAGCTCCTCGATGCGCGCCTGCGATGCGCCTCGGAGGTGATCGGAGAAGCGGTCCAGGGGTCCCGCCGCCGGCGATCCGGCGCATAGCAGGGCATCGAGACACTCGCGGGCGTGCCTACTCAAGTCCTCTGTTGGATAGTCAAGAAGGCTGGCAAAGAGCCGATAGGTAGTCTCCATCGCGACTTCCCGGAGCTAGGGCCCGCGCCGGCCTGGCCTGCGGAAGCCAAAGCCGGCCTTCTGCTTGCGCGCCATCGGGCTCTCAGTCGCTTCAATGGCCTGCTCGCGCGCCATGGGCGGGACGGCAAAGCGCTCCTGGTACGTCGAGAGTGCCGTCAGCCGGTAGACTGCCTCGGCCGTTGGCTCGTCCAGGTCAGCCGCGGCGAGTGCTTGGACTACCTGCTGCTCGAGGACATCGCCGACGGCTTGAGCGCGCTTGAAAAGGCGCACGGCCATCAGCTTCTTGTAGGCCGCCCGGACGGGCTCTTCGTTTCCGGCGGCCAGAAGCCGGGCCATGAACTGGATGGGAAGCCGCGCGTATTCCAGCGACGAGAAGAGATCCTCAGCCAGCTGGTATGCGCCGCTTGGCTGGGTCGCGCCCACCACTGGGAGGAGTGGCGGCACGTAGAAGAGCATCGGCAGCGTCCGGTACTCGGGGTGCAGCGGTAATGCCATCTTCCACTGGCAGACGAAGCGGTGAACGGGCGAGTTCTGGGCCGCCGAAATCACGGCCTCGGGAACACCGCACCCGCGTGCAGCAGCGATCACCCCGGGATCGGCCGGATCGAGGATTGCCGCACGCTGCGCGTCGACCAGCTCCGCGTCGGGCACTTTGGCTGCATCTTCGATCTGGTCGGCGTCGTAGAGGAGGACGCCCAAGTAGCGGATCCGCCCCACGCAGGCATGGAAGCAAGCGGGCGCCTGCCCTGTCTCCTGGCGCGGGTAGCAGAGGATGCATTTCTCCGACTTGCCGGCCGACCAGTTGTAGTAGACCTTCTTGTAGGGGCATGCTGAGATGCACATCCGCCAGGCCCGGCACCGGTCCTGGTTGACGAGGACGATGCCGTCCTCGGCGCGCTTGTATATCGCGCCCGAGGGGCAGGCAGCCAGGCAGGCAGGGTTCAGGCAGTGATTGCAGATGCGCGGAACGTAGAAGTAGACGAGCCGGCCGATTTCGAAGAGCTGCTGCCTCTCCGCCTCGCTCATACCTTCCAGCAGAGGGTCCCTTGCGGCGTACACAGGCGAGCCACCCAGGTCGTCGTCCCAATTGGGTCCGGCCTCCACCTCCATTGGCCTGCCGTCCACCAGCGAGATGGGCCGAGCCGTGGGCTGATCGTCGCCTGGGGGAGCCGTGAAGAGATCGTCGTACCGGTAGGTCCAGGGCTCGTAGTACTCGTCCATTCCGGGCAACGCCGGGTTGAAGAAGATGTTGCCCAGCGCGCGTGCCCGGTCCTGGAGCCGCAGCCGCAACTTGCGCGTCGTTCCCTGGGCCGAAACCTCCCACCCGCCCTTGAACTTGTCCTGGTCCTCCCAGCGGGTGGGGTAGCCGGTTCCGGGCCGGGTCTCGACGTTGTTCCACCACATTGTCTCGGTGCCCCGGCGATCTGTCCAGATATTCTTGCAGGCGACACTGCAGGTGTGGCAGCCGATGCACTTGTCCAGGTGAAAGACCGTTGCGACTTGAGAGCGAACGTTCATCTTTCTTTCCTTCCGATCGAGTCGTGGCACGGTGCAGCGCCGCTAGTACTGCGGAGGGCCGGGCAGCTTGCGCACGAGGACGTAGCTGTCGCGGTTGATTCCTGTCGGCCCCCAGTAGTTGAAGCCGTAGGTCCACTGCCCGTAGCCGCCCATCATCAGCACCGGCTTGAGCCGGGCTCGCGTTGGGCTGTTGTGTCCCCCTGCGCGGCGGTTGCCCCGCTGGGGCGACCGAGGCACGCCCACAGTGCGCTCGGGGGAGTGGTACACGAAGCAAAGCCCGCGCGGGATGCGTGCGCTGACGGCAGCACGGGTCACGACCGTACCGTGGTCGTTGTAGGCCTCTACCCAGTCGTTGTCATGTACGCCGATCGTCACCGCGTCTTGGTCGTTCAGCCACATCGGCTCAATGCCACGCGAGAGGGTCAGCATGCGATCGTTGTCAAAGTAGTTGGAGTGGATGTGCCACTTGGCGTGCGGCGTCAGGTAGTTCAGCCGGATGGTGCGGGCCTCAGCGCGGCTCTTGTCGAGGTCGCCCACAACCATGGGGTCGGGCCGGGGCTTGTAGGTGGGCAGGTTCTCGCCAAAGGCCAAGTATCCCTCGTGATCGAGGTAGAAGTGCTGCCGGCCGGTGAGGGTGCGCCAGGGCACCAACCGCTCGACATTCAGGCAGTACGCTGAATAGGCACGTCCCTTGCCTGTGATTCCCGTCCAAATCGGGCTGTTCAGCAGCCGGCGGGGCTGCGCCAGCAGGTCCTGGAAGGTGTAGCGCGTGCCCCGGGCTGTTTCGGCCAGGTCGACTAGGGGCCTTCCGGTCTTGGCCTCTTCCTCCGCATAGGCACGGCAGCCAACCTCGCCGTTGGTCTCGGGCGCGAGCAGAAGGATCACGTTGGCCGCATGCTGTGCCTCCTCGAGCGAGGGGTAGTGCCGGCCCTCCCAGGCGACGGTCGGGCCTGTATCGAGCAGCTCCTGATAGAGGTCCTCGACGGACCAGCGGATTCCGTGGGCGCCGATGCCTTCCCTCTGTGCGGATGGCCCCAAGGAGATGAAGTGTTGGTACAGGCGCGCGTAGTCACGCTCGGCGATGGCCAGACTGGGCATCGTCACGCCGGGAAGCGGCTCGCACTCGCCCTTGGCCCAATCGCGGATCGATGACTGCGCCATCTCGGCGGGCGTGTCGTGCTGCAGCGGCACGGCCACGAGGTCACGCACGGGCTCAGGCAGGTGAACCTGCGCCAACTCGCTCACCTTGCGCGCCAGTGCTTTGAATATCTCCCAGTCGCTCCTCGACTCCCAACAAGGCGGCACGGCAGCCGACATGGGGTGGATGAAGGAGTGCATATCTGTCGAGTTCAGGTCATCTTTCTCGTACCAGGTGGCGGTCGGCAGGATGATGTCTGAGTAGAGAGCCGTGGTGTCCATACGGAAGTTGAGGTCGACCACGAGGTCGATCTTGCCCTGAGGTGCTTCGTCGTGCCAGGTCGCCTCGTTCACGAGGTCGCCCGAGACCTCTTCGGCCACGGTCTGGCTGTGGGTGCCCAAGTAGTGCCGGAAGAAGTACTCCTGCCCCTTGGCGCTGGCGTTCAGCGCGTTGCCGCGCCAGATGAACCAGAGCCGCGGCCAGTTCTCGGGAGCGTCCGGGTCCTGCACGGCAAAGCGCAGGCGTCCGGCCCGCAATTCGTCGACGGCCCACGCGCGCACCTCGGAGTCGGCGTGCGCACCTGCCTGCACCGCCTGCCGCACCAGGTCGAGCGAGGAGCGGTTGAACTGCGGATAGAAGGGCAGCCAGCCCATGCGCACCGCCTGCACTTGCGTATCCATGGCGTGCTGCTGCCGCAAGGCCTGGGCGCGTGCCTCGTCGGGGCGGGGCACGGGCTGCACCTCGGGCAAGGGCCGCTCGTAGCGCCACTGGTCGCTGTGCACGTAGTGGTAGGAGGGGGTGTTCTGCAGGCGGGGAGGCTTGCTCCAGTCGAGGGCAAAGGCCAACGTCGACCAGGAGGCAAAGGGCGCCAGCTTCTCCTGGCCCACGTAGTGGTTCAGGCCGCCGCCGTTGCGCCCCACACAGCCGGTCAGGAGCAGCGCGGAAATGCAGGCGCGGTAGATCAGGTTGTTGTGGTACCAGTGGTTGACGCCGGCACCGATCAGGATGGTGCACTGGCCCTGGGTCTTGGCTGCGGTTGTGCCCCATTCGCGCGCGAACTGAAGGAGGGTGTTGCGGTCCACGCCGGTGAAGCGCTCCTGCCAGGCAGGGGTGTAGGGGGCAGCCGCGTCGCCATAGTCTGCAGGGTAGTCACCCGCGAGCCCACGGTCCACGCCGAACTGGGCCATGAGCAGGTCGTATACGGTGGTCACGAGCACCGGGCCGTCCACCGTCTCCAGGGTGCGGACGGGCACGCTGCGGCGCACTGCCCTGCCCTCCCCGAAGTCCGCGAAGGATACGGAGGCGGTGTCGCCGGTTTCGCCCAGCAGGGTGAGCAGAGGGTCGATGTCTGAACCGTCCAGGCCGTCTTTGAGCTCCAGGTTCCACTGGCCCTTCTGCTTCTGCCAGCGAAAGCCGAGCGAGCCCTGTGGCATGCGCGGTCCGCGCGAAGCCCGATCCCAGACCAGGTACTTCCAGTCGCCGTTCTCCACGCCCTGGTAGCGGGCAAGCTGCCCGGCGCGCAGCAGACGGCCCGGCACCGTCTGGTCACCGGCCTGGTCCAGCACAACCAGGAAGGGGGAGTCTGTGTAGCGCCTGGCATAGTCGAGGAAGTAGGGTTCCTGCTGCTGGTGGTGGAACTCCTTGAGGAGCACATGGCTGACAGCCATCCAGAAAGCGCCGTCCTGTCCGGCGTTGAGCGGGACCCACCAGTCGGCGTACTTGGAGGTCTGGCTGAAGTCTGGTGAGAAGACGACGAGCTTGGCGCCAGCATGGCGCGCCTCGGCAGCAAAGTGGACGTCGGGTGTGCGGGTTGTGCTTACATTCGAGCCGACGGCCGCAATGTACTTGGCGTTGTACCAGTCGGCGGACTCGGCTACGTCGGTTTGCTCACCCCACGTCTCGGGTGAAGCAGGCGGCAGGTCGCTGTACCAGTCGTAGAAGGAGAGGCAAACGCCACCGAGGAGCTGGAGAAAGCGAGCGCCCGACGCATAGGAGAGCATGGACATGGCAGGGATCGGCGAGAAGCCAGCGATGCGGTCCGGCCCATGCGTTTTCACCGTGTAGACGGTCGAGGCGCCGATGATCTCCAGCACCTCATCCCATGAGGAGCGGCGGAACCCGCCCTTGCCGCGCGCCGAGTGGTACAGCCTTCGGCTCGCCGCATCCTCGACGATGGAGGCCCAGGCGTCTACCGGGTCGGCATGCCGGCGGCGCGCCTCACGCCAGAGGTCCATGAGCGCCCCACGCAGGTAGGGGTACTTGACCCGCACGGGGCTGTAGAGATACCAGGAAAAGGAGATGCCCCGTTGGCAGCCGCGCGGCTCGTAGGGCGGCAGGCCGGCCTCCAGGCTGGGGTAATCAAGGGCCTGCATCTCCCAGGTCACGATGCCTTCCTTGACGTACACCATCCACGAGCAGCCGCCAGTGCAATTCACGCCGTGGGTGCTGCGCACAACGCGATCGTGCTGCCAGCGGTTGCGGTAGAACTCTTCCCACTCGCGTGCCTTGGGGTCGACAATGTCCTGGATCCAGCTCACCTTGTCCTCCTCGCGCAGCTCCCCGGGATAGGGAGCAGGAATATGCTATGGGTTCCGGGCTCGCTCCACCATCGGCCGGCGCACGCCGCGGAGGCGGCGCCTCCAGACAAAGCCGATCACACCCAACGCCGCGGCGAGCCCGGCCAGGCTGAGGCCAAGGACGGCCCACTCCCGGTCCACAGGCTGCTGACCCGACATGGTCTGGAGGAAGGCCAGGAGGTCGGCCTGCTCCGCCGGCGTCAAGGGGTGGCGTGAGTAGATGGGCGCCATGGTTGGCCAGGGGATGCCGGCGAGGGCAGCCTGCAGCCCTGTCCCATAGCGGCCGGCGACCTGCGTCAGGTCGGGTCCCAGCACACCACCCCCGAGCAGTCCGGTCTTGCCGGCGCTGTGACAACCCAGGCACGGAGTTCCGCGATTCTCCAAGTGCACGGTGCCGGCGAAGAGGGCCTCGCCCCGCCCGGGGTCTCCGTCGGGCAGGGCAGCTGCCACTTCCTGTGCGGCTGCCGTTGCCGCAGAGCCGCTCCCTGCCGAGTCCAGGTAACGGATAACGGCCTGCACCTCCTCGGGCGACAGGCCCATGGAGGGCATGGCCAGGTTGCCGTACTCCTTGAGCAGGCCGGTGGCGATCGGCTCCCCCTCCGCGAGCACCTTGTCGGGCTCGGAGATGAAGCGGGCAAGCCAGGCCGGGTCTCTCTGGGCCGTGACGTCCTTCAGGTCTGGGCCTGACAGGCGGCCTCCGCCGACAGTGTGGCAGCCGGAGCAGGACTGCCGGAAGATAGCGGCGCCGTCGCCGGCCGACTGGGCAGAGGGCGCAGCCCATGCAGGCAAGGCCAAGCTTGGTGCAATGAGCAACGCGAGACAGAGGCAAAGCGCCCTATCCCGGAAACTGCGAGCCCTTGGAGACATGGTCCCCCTCCAGCGAGAGTATGGGGCTATCGGCCGGCCGCGATGCAGGCAGAGGCTCGCACCGATAGTCCAGCGATGACGAGAGCGTATCACAGGGCAGGGTTCGCGTCAAGCGGGCGCGTCCGGTGCCGGCAGGAGGCGGCAGCGCTTCCACTGGGCTCACGCATGACCCCGATCGACCGTCCGGAGCGCCGGCAGCTCGTGCCGGAGCATGTTCACCCAGGCCGACTGACCCTGCAGTGTCCAGTCGACAGGAGGCTGCACGTCCAGGATCCGCTCGCCATAGATTCTCATGTGCTGTGAGCGCTCGAAGGCTTCGGTCCAGATGCAGCGCCGGTCGGCATACACTTCGCAGTAGCCGCCGGGCCGCACGCCGCCACAGGGGCCGTTGCGCAACTGTTTGGGGCACGTCATCGGACAGGTCATGCCCGTCTTGCGGAGGACGCACTGCCCGCACATGCGGCAGCCGAAGAGCGGCCCCTTGCTCCATCTCTCGAAGGGGCGGATCAGCCGATCGACCCGATCGTAGCCAACCCTGGCGAGAAGTGGGTCGAGGACAGAGAAGAGCTTCTCGGCGACCCGATACGCCCACTCCAGTGGCCTGGGATGATCCTGAATCCAGCGCCTGACACTCATGGTTCTGCAACGCATTCGGCCGTCGGCTCTCCGCGGCCTTCGGCGGGTGTGCTCCTGCTCCGCGCGCACTTGGCCGGAGCCTGGCTACTGGTATACCACCCGGAGGTGCGCCTGTCACTGACTTTTGTCATAGGCAGCGCCGGCGCAGGGCCTTGGCCGACTCGCGGGCGCCGGTGTACGGGGTTGGCGAGCTCTGACACTGTGCCACGATTTTGGAGGTACTATCCCAAAACACCCGTTTTTCCAGAAACGACTATCGCAGGGTTGGCGCGCCAGGGCGAGGGCGGGACGGCAGCCGTGCGCGCCTCGCCGTTGGCGCCGTCCGCTAGAGCCGACACGGGCGAGTGCGACACAGCGCAGCCTATGGAGTGTGCCCTTGCGACTGGCATGGTACTGGCAGCCATCCGGCCCAACGCAGGTGAAGTGCGTGCCGACCGGGTAGTTCACTTGGGAAGCACTCCAGGAGGAGTCTACAGCTCAACGCCCGCCAAAGAACCTCGCCGCAAACGCCTCCAGCGGCGTCGGTGGAATTCCATAGGCGGCTGCGGTCCGGCTCATGTCGATGTCCTGGTCGGGGCCCGACTCGACCGCAGCCAGCAGCTGCGCCATGGCTGCCGGAAGGAGCGGCACCGGCTCTCCTGCCCTGACATAGCAAACGGGAAGGCGTCGGCCGAGGGTGTCGCCCACCGCCCTAACTGCCTCGGTGAAGGAGGCCGAGTGGGGGCCGCCGATCCATATCTCCGCGTTGCGTGCGGCAGGGTGATCGACCGCGGCAACGGCATAGGCTGCGACATCGGCCATCGACACGAAGGGCACCCGCGTGCTTCCTTGTCCCACCAGCGTGACCGGCCGGCCCAAGCGCAGCGGCGCTGCGATCACGGCGCCCAGCCACACTTCCATGAACATGGCCGGCTTCAGGATCGTGTAGGTCAGCCCGCTGTTCCGGAGGGCCTCCTCGCACCTGCCCTTGGCGCTGAAGAGAGGGTGAGTGGAGGCGGGATCGCTTCCGACGGCCGAGGTGTAGACGAAGTGCTCGACCTCAGCCGCGGCTGCCGCGCCGATCAGCGCCTGGGTGCCTTCCAGGTCGACTGTGGTGAAGGTGTCCGCCCCGCTGCGCCGGGCCGCATTGGCCGTGGTGATCAGGGTGGTGATGCCCTCGCACGCGGCGTCGAGGGATGCCCGGTCCTTCAAGTCGCCGAATGCGGCCTCGGCGCCGGCGGCGAGAAGAGCCTCTGCGGGAGTCGCCAACCCCTGCGGAGCAAGCGTAGCGGAGTGCGAGTCGCGCCGCAGGAGGATGCGCAGGGACCGGCCCTGCGCCAGAAGCGCCTGGGCAATCGCCCCGCCCAACCGGCCGGTTGCTCCCACGAGGAGGATCATGACTGTCCCTTTGCAGGGGCGGGTCTGCCCCGCCCCTGCGACCCGGCCAGTTAGCCGGATTAGCCTTGGGCGGCGCCGAGCTGCTGCATCAGGGCCGGCATCTCGAAGTATACACGCCCGCGCTTGATCTGGTCACTCTCCAGGTCGTAGACCACACAGATCGGGACGCGCACATCCTTGCCCGTGGCGGGTATCCCTGCGAACTCGCCGATGTGCCTGCCCACGAAATCGCCCTCGAACATAGCGCTGTTGTCGCCGAAGAGGATGGTCTGGCTGGTAGCTGTGGCGTCAAAGGCGACGTGATAGAAGTAGTACAGCATACCCATCACACCGTCGCGCCCACGATGCTCCTGTCCGGTGGCCATGATGGTGAAGACGACGTCCTCGGCCATCATGCTGACGTCGCCGTGCTCCGACTGAAGGTACCGGGTCATGACTGCCTGAGTGCTCTCGACTGACATTGAATCCTCCTGTGCTCGTCGACTTGTGTTTACCGTCTGACGGGCACCAGGATAGCACGCCCGGCGTTTGACCACCGTTTCACGACCTCCTGCTCATGGGGAAAACTCAGAAGAGACTCAATTCCAGTGCCAGGTCCAGGGCCTGCTCCAGCGCGTCTCGGGCGGCAGCAGCTCGGCCGGAGTCCCAGGCGGCCAGGCCAGCCGCGATGGCCTCCTCTAGCGGAGCGGGAAGTGCCTGTTGGCCTGGCTCGGCCAGCCTCCGAGCATGCTCCACGGCGTCCGACAAGCAATCACGGGCGAGGGCGACGACGATGAGGGGCCACAGCGCCTGCCACTGGAGAGGGTAGGGAGCTGGAGCGGTGCGCCAGGCCTCCAGAGCGGACGCGGCCATCTGGCCGGCTTCGTTTAGGTCGCCGCGCCTCCAGGCCGTCCATGCCAGGCCGGCCCGACCAACGCCGACATAGTCAGGCATTGCCGCAGCCTCGGCGACCGCCAGGGTGCGACGGGATAGTGCCTCCACGTCGGCGCCGCGCCCCATGCGGCGGTGAGCGACCGCGAGATAGGCCAGGCAGCGCGCTTGCAGTACGACGTCCCCGCTCAGCTCCGCCATGTGCAGGGCCGTTTGCAGGGCAGCCTCCGCATCGGCAGGAGTGCCGTGCCACAGCAGGTTGAAGCCAAGCACGAACTGATAGGGCGCGCGAAGCTCCGGGCTGGCGGAAGGTGGGAGGGCATCGATTGCTGCGTGCGCGTACCCCAGCGCGGCCGGAGAGGGAGCATAGCGACTGCTGCGGTTCAGCTGCCGGTTCAGGTTGGCAAAGAGCTCGGCACACTGAACCGGTGTGCCGTGCTGCTCGATGAGTGAGCGCACGCGCGCCAGCCGCTCCGCCATCTCTTCCGTGCGGCCCCACCAGTAGAGCTGGCCCAGGTAATCGAGATGGACCTGGCACCACTCCATCCACCAGTCGGGTCCAAGAGCTTCTCCGGGGGTGCCCAGGAGGGCCTCGGCTGCGTCATACTGGGCGACGACCCGGGCATGGGCGGCCCGCTCACTTCCCAGCGTCTTGCCCACCTTGCGCAGAAGCCGCGCGCGCGTGATCGTGTCGTCGTCCGGGGCGCAAGCGAGCGCAGCGGCATAGGCGTCGCGCGCGGAGGCGTGGCGGGCCAAGAGCTCACGAAGATCCCCCAGCTCCTCGTGGTAGGGTGTGGCAAGACTGCAGCGGGCGGCGTCGTCGGAAAGAGCATCGGCCAAGCCGATCGCCTTTTCGAGCGCTGCCAGGGCTTCATGCTGCGCATAGACGCGGCGAGCCATCTTGGCCGCCCTCCCGTAGTAGCCGATCGCCTGGGCCGGCAGCCCTGCAGCCTCGTAGTGGGCAGCGATGACGCCCGCCGCACGATCCAAGTCGCCGGCGTGGAGGCTCTCCAGCGCCCGGGCCACCTGGCCGTGCAGCCAGTGACGCCGCGTCCGGCTGAGCGCGGCGTAGGCGACCTCGCGCAGCTTGGCATGGCCGAAGTCGTAGGCATCGTCACCCAGCTCCCGGATAATGCGCCTGCGCCAGCACTCGTCGATGGAGTCGACAAGCGCGCCCTCCCCCAGGTCGGTGGCGCGGGCCAGCACGGCGTAGGTGAAGGTCCGCCCTATCACCGACGCGAGATCGACCACGCCGCGTGCCGGTGGCGAAAGCTGGGCCAAACGGGCCTCGATCACCATTCGCACCTTGGCGGGCAGTGGCCTGGGGGGCACCAGCATGGCAGCCGCATGCTCGGCCGTTATCTCGCCGCTGCGGGCCGGCTCGACGCTCAGCATCTCCACGACGAAGAGAGGGTTCCCCTCCGTGCCTTCGTAGAGCAGCGGCTTGAGAGCAGGGTCAAACGGCCGCCCGGCGACGCGACTCGCCAGCGCCAGCGTTGCATCGGGGCTCAACGGGCCCAGCTCGATCTTGGTCAGCAGGCCCGCATGCGCCAGCCCGGCCGTCCAGGCGGGCAGCGCGGCGGGAGCCGTGCCCTCATCGCTGCCGGCCGTCGCGACCAGCAGCAAGTGGGCACGCCGGTCGGCATTGCGACGTGTAGTCAGCAAGAAATGCAGCCAGTCCAGAGTGTCGCGATCGCACATATCCAGATCGTCAAGGAAGAGCAAGAGGGCCGACCGGCCGCTGAGCAGGGCATGGGCGAGCGCCTCGAAGAGCCGCAGCCTCTGCCACTCCTGCGAGAGCGGCTCCGGAGGCGGGAGGTTGGGCCGATCGACCAGGACCTCGGGGAGAAGCCGGGCAAGCTCGCGCAGCCAGGGATCGGCCAGCTGCGGGAGAGGGCGCGCCCGCAGCAGAGTTACGAGCGGAGCGTAGGCCAACTGCCCCTCGGATGGGTAGCAGCGTGCCGACAGCGCCGGGATCCCCTGCCGATCGGCCCACTCCACCAATTCTTCGCCTAGGCGCGTCTTGCCGATGCCTGCGTCCCCCGAGATCAGCAGGGCGCGCGACCGCACGGCCGACTCGCGCCAGGCGCGCTGGAGGAGAACCCACTCGGTATCGCGCCCTACCAGGGGCGCCGGCTTCTCTGGTCGCGTCAGGGCGAGGGGTTGGGCCCTGCCCATCAGCTGCTCATACAGCTCCCGGGTCGAGCGGTCTGGCTCGGCGTCCAATTCGCGGCGCAGCACTGTGGCGCAGGTATGGTATGTGTGCAGGGCAGCGGCCCGTTCATTGTTGAGCGCGTGGAGGCGCATCAGCTGAGCATAGGCCGGCTCGTGCAACGGGTCATGGCGGAGGAGCGCTTGGGCGTGTCCGATGGCCTTCTCGTACTGACGAGCCTCCTCGTACAGAGTGGAAAGCTGTTCCAGCGCCCGGCTGTACGCCGCGGCCAGCCGGTCCCGCTCGGCGAGTAGCCACTCGCTATAGCAGCCAGGCAGCAGCTCCCCCCCGTAGAGCGCGATCGCCTGCTCCAGGTGGTGCACCTGTACGACACGCTCCACAGCCGCGCCGGCATCCGACAGGCATGCCTCGAACCCGGCAACATCCAGCCACCAGGGTGCTGCGTCGCGCCACTGGATCGCCATCTCGTCGGCCTCCAGGAAGCGATCCGCTTCTGGCAGGGTGCGGCGCAACCGGTGCCACAGGTTGCGGAGGTTGGTCCGGGCCTGTTCATCGGTTGAGTCTGGCCAAAAGAGGTATGCAAGCTGCTGGCGGGGAACGGGCACCTTTCGGTGAAGCAGGAGGTACGAGAGCAGTTGCTGGAGACGTGCCTGGTCAAAGCCTGGCACGGCCTGGCCCGCATACGACAGCCGGAAAGAGCCGAGGAGGCAGATGCTAAGCGTGCTTGGCGCCGTCGCATGGGTGGGCACAGGAGCTGCTGCCATGACGCGATTGTACCATAGTCCGCAGTTTTCCACCATTCATGCGGGATCTGCCCTGCGAAACGCTCCGTGAAACGCACACCAAACGGAGTATCTGCTAGACTCCCACCATACTGACATGAAAGAGGAGGCTGCAATGGTCTTACAGACGATCACGCTGCAGATTGCGGCACTGGACCTGGAGTTCGTGGAGGTTCGTGCCCGGGAGGAAGATCGACTCCGAGCCGCGGCACCCCGCAAGGCAGGGAGCCCTGTATGGGCACGGATCGGGCACCGAGTGAGCATCTTCGCGGGGAAGGCGCTTCGCTCGCTGAGGCCGGCCGTTATGGAGGCAAGCCCTACAGCCTGGTCAGCCGGCGCCAGCGATGCTGTGGGCCTATGCAGGCACCTCGTCTGCCCAGAGGGCTATGTGCTGGACAGGCTGAGCTGCACTTGCCGGCCGGTCGCGGGGGCATCTTCCTGAGTCGCCTGCCCACGCCTTGAGGAGCCGGGGGCTATCCAGGAAGCACGAGACCTGGCAGGCTGAGCGCGGCGACGCACACAAATTGCGGGCCGGTCGAGACCGGCCCGCCGGCGTGGTCTCCGGACCACGCCGGAGCAATTGAGCTTCGCTCCCTCGGAATGACTGTTTTGGGACAGCCCGTGGGGGTGCAGCCCGCGGGCCCATCCCTGGTCGCGAGCGCGTGCTACTCCCGCTGTGCCCTGGCTCCCAGGTACATCGCCCCGGCGAAGATGCGCGAGAAATCGGGGTCGGCCGCGAGCTCGACGTAGCCGACGCGCTGGGCGAGTGCGGCCGCCTCAGCGCGCTTGGATCGAGAAATGAGCGCCATCCGGGCACCCATTCCGGCGGCATTCCCCACCTGTGTGACGCGCTCCACCGGCACTTCCGGCAACATGCCCACCACCATGGCATTGTGCACGTCGATGTATGTGCCAAATGCCCCTGCCAGGATGACCCGGTCGATCTCGTGTGCGCGCACCCCCTGCGCCTTCATGAGCACGTTTACGCCGGTGCGCATCGCCCCCTTAGCCAGGAGCAGCTCGGAGACATCGCGCTGCGTGAAGGTGATGGCCGGGTGGCCGGAGACGCCCTCCGGCCTGCCGGCCAGCAGGAACTCGCGCTTGGTCTTGTCGCCCGAAACGCGAGGATGCTCCCGCATTCTCCCGCGCTCGTCGACGATACCCTGGAGGAAGAGCTCCGCGAGAGCGTCGAGTGCCCCGGAGCCGCATAGCCCCACGGCCGGCTCGTCGCCGATTGTCTGGTAGCGCAGGTCACCGTCGACGAAACTCACGCGCTCGATGGCGCCGTTGGCTGCCCGCATGCCGTGCTTGATGTGCGCTCCCTCAAAGGCAGGGCCCGAGGCGCAGGAAGTGCTCAGCATCCGTCCGCCGCTGACGAGGCAGACCTCGGTGTTGGTGCCGATATCGAGCGCCAGGACTGTGTCCTCGGCATCGCCCAGGCGGGTCGCCAGGAGCATCGCGACATGGTCGGCGCCGACGTAGCCAGCGATGTTGGGCAGCAGGTGCAGGTAGGCGCCCGGTGCCAGCGCGAGTCCCATGTCCCGCGCCTTGAGGTCGAGGGGTGCGGAAGCGGCGGGCACATAGGGAGCCAGTGCGAGCTGGCGGACCGGCAGCCGCACAAAGAGGTGGTGGATGGCGGTGTTCGCGACCGCGACCATCTCCAGGACCTCCGCAGGCGCGGAGCCGACCTGGGCCGTGAGCCTCTCGATCGCCCCGTTGAGCGCCTCGACAAGCAGGGACTGCATCTGTGCTGCTTGATCGGGCGATGTGTCGGCAAGCGCCATGCGGGCAATCACGTCCTCGCCGTAGGCGATTTGCGGGTTCATCATCCCCTCGGAGGCCAGCGTCTTGCCCGAGACCAGGTCGACCAGGAAAACGGCGACTTTGGTGGTGCCGATGTCGACGGCGATGCCCAGCGAGGGGGCAGCCGGCGGCAGTACAGCGACGACCTCGTCACCGCGCACGGCAGCCTGCAACAGCCAGGGCACGTCGCGCGAGCCGCACCCCTCCCGCAGCGCCGGTGAGAGCCCCTGAAGCAGGGACAGGTCGAAGCGAGCGATGGTCAAGCCGTGCTGGTCACGCAGCGCATCAACAAGCCGCCTCTCGTCGGAGCGCAGGTCATGGATGGTTGGGGGCGGCACGGTGATGAAGTAGCACTTGACGATTGGATCTGGCTGCACAGCCAGCCCCTCTCCCTCGACCTGGGTGCGCTGGGGAGCGGTCAGCGACTCGGGAGGGACGCGCACACGGCAGTCGCCCAGAGGGCGGGCGAGGCAGGCGAGCCGGTAGCCCTGGGCCAGCTGCTCGGCGGTGAGGAGCCTGGTCTCCCGCTCTGACGGCTCGGACATCTCGCCGCGCAGCACCTGCACGACGCAGCGGCCGCAGCTGCCCTTGCCGCCGCACAGGTTGGCGAGGCCCACGCGAAGGAGGCGGGCGCCGTCCAGGATGGTGCTGCCATCGGGGCAGTCGCCCCTGCGGCCCACGGGCTCAAAGTCGATCTTGGGCATCGTCGTCTCACTTTCGGAGGAGGCTGGCGCGATTGTACCACAGAACGGGCCGGGAGCAACCGGGGTGTAGGAGGGCGGCTGCGCTCGGGCTGAGAAATCCGTCACTTTTCCACGCATTTCTACCGGAATCAGGCACATTCACAGTGGAGAAACCTCTTGACAACTGTCGTGCGTTGTGCTACAATTGCATACGTATGCATGCATTCGTATACAACCGCCTTTGTGGGCCAACATGGCGCCCCAGCGAGCTTTCGCTCAGGGGCCGCTGGCCCGCCCCCTGCCTCACCGGTGTGCATGCCCCAACTGCAAAGAAAGGGGGTGGTCCCAGTTAGGCAGCGGTTGTTGGTGCGTGAAAACGTACAGCTCCCGCCATTCCGTGCCCGGAGGGAAGGAGCTGTACCTGAACATTGTGCGCGGCCGTAACACCGAGCACGCCCAGCATGCTACCACACGATCTGCCGAGAAGCAAGAGCTCAGCTCCAAGCGCAGTAGTCTCTGTTCATGTCCGGTAATGTGGGTGTCGTCCATACCTAGCAGATCCAAAGGAGGAAAACAGAATGTTCGCCAAGAGCTCTCTCTGGAGACTCGTGATGGGTATCATGCTGATTCTGCCGCTGCTTGCGGCCTGCGGGACCGCCGCTACCACCGTTCCTGCGACCGAGGTCAAGGTGGAGCCTACGGTAGCCGAAGCGCAGCCGACAGAGGCTGTTGCCCCTAGTGAAGAACCGGTCGCCGAGCTGCCCTATGGCCTCACGGCCGGCAAGCCCTATGCAGGGCAGAGGATCACCGTCCTGATGACGGGCATTGTTCCGCAGTACCAGGCGATGATCAACCGGACGGCCGAGTTCACCGAGCTGACGGGGATCGAAGTTGCCTACGAGATGGTGGACTGGGGAGGCCTCGTCGGAAAGGTCACCACCGATGGTGTCGCAAAGGCAGGCGCCTTTGACGTCTACCCCTACATGGACGCCTGGGGGCCAGGGCTCTCGTCCTTCATGCTCCCTATAGACGACCTCATGGCAGAGGCCGGCATCGAGTGGAGCGACTTTCCGAATGCCTACAAGTCTGGCGCCTGCTACGACGGCGTTTGTTACGGTGTCCCGCTGCGCGGCCATCCTCAGCTCCTCTTCTACCGCAAGGACGTCTTTGACCAACTTGGCCTTCAGCCCCCGACCACGTTCGCGGAGCTGGAGGAAGTCTCCAAGATCATCCAGGAAAAGACCGACCTGTACGGCTTCTCCCTCTGCTACGGCACGGGCAACGCCGGTCAGAACCTGATGACCTGGGTGCCCTTCCTGTGGGGGAATGGCTCCGACATCTTTGACGACGAGTGGAACCCGATCTTCAACAACGACCTCGGCGTCGAGGCTACGCAGCGGTTTGTCGACGAGCTTCTTGTGAACCAGATCATCCCGCCCGCTTCCACGACTTGGGGCGAGCCGCAGATGGTGGACTCGGTCCGTCAGGGGGAGTCGGCTATGGTGCAGGTCTGGTGGTGGGTCTACCCCAGCTTTGCCGACCCGACGATGAGCAAGCCCGAAGTGCTGAACAACGTCGCCTACGCCGCCCCGATCGGCTGGGAGGGCAAGAAGATGGTGCCCTACACACTCTCCCTTCCGATCGCCATCAACAAGTTCTCCAAGTACCCGGAGGCATCCTGGGAGTACATCAAGATGATGATTGACCCCCAGGTGGAGAAGGACCGCGTCATCGACAAGAGCGATCCGGCGACTTCCGACATCGTCGCCGTCCGCCTGTCGACGCTGGCGGATGCGGAAGTGAACGAAGTCAATGGTGGCATCCACCAGTTTGGCTATGAGAGCCTCAAGAACGCCGATATCATGCCGATGATCCCCGAGTGGACCGAGATATCGGCCGTGATCGAGGCAGCCCTGCAGCAGTGCGCCACCGGCTCGCCGGTGAAGGATACCCTGGATGCTGCGGCCGAAGAGGTGCGCGGCATCATGGAGCGGGCTGGCTACTACCAATAGCCAGCTGACCTGGGCACGGGGGTGAGGCTCAGCGTGAGCCTCACCCCCATGCCCACCCCACCGTCGTTTGGTATTGCGATAGGCGACCGCCCTCGGCTCGCCGTGGAGATCGAATGCACGGAGATCAGGATGCGAAGTAAGAGCTTCCGGTTCGCTCTCATAGCTCCGGCCCTGCTGGTGATCCTGGGGACGACGATATATCCCCTGGTCTATTCGCTGCTTGTCAGTTTCCAGAGGTGGAACCTGACCAAGTCCACCGAGCCCGGGCCCTTCGTCGCGCTGGAGAACTATGTCCGGGCGTTCGGGGACAAGAACTTTGTCAACAGCGGGGTGGTGACCGTCAAGTTCACCGTAATCTCCGTCTCGATGTCTATCGTACTGGGCTTGGTCATCGCGCTGATCCTCAATCGCCCGGGGCGCCTCGCCGATCTGATGAAGACGCTGCTGATCTTTCCCTTTGCCATGGCGCCGGCGCTCAAGGGTTTCACCTGGCGATTCCTGCTGGATGGATCGTTCGGCTTCCTGGACCGGATCATCGATACGCTGTTCCCTCCCATGGCGAACATCGCCTGGTTGGCGAGCCCCAACTGGGCCCTTTTCTGGCTCGCGGTGACGGAGGTCTGGGGCTGGGCCCCCTACATTGCGCTGGTCTTTATCGGTGCGCTGGGCACCATGTCCACGGAGATGGTGGATGCGGCCAAGGTCGACGGAGCGAACTCACTCCAGCTCTTGTGGCATATCATCCTGCCGACCCTAACCCCCATCCTACTGGTCATCACCCTCTTCAAGACGATCTACTCGCTCAAGATGTTCGACCAAGTGGTCACCATGACAGGCGGAGGACCAGGGCGTGCGACGGAGACACTGAACTTTACGGTGTACCGGACCGCCTTTGCCAACTTTGATATGGGCTATGCGTCGGCCCAGGCCTACATCCTCGTGATAGTCCAGCTCCTCTTTGCCGTATTTTATGTCAGGTCGCTCCTGGGGAAGGGGGGTGCCAAGTGAACTCCTCGCGACTGAGAAAAGTAGTGGGAGAGGTGGCCAACAAGCTGGGGATGCTGTGCATCCTGCTCTTTGTGGGCTTCCCCATCCTCTGGGTTGTGCTGACTGCGTTCAAGTATCACAAGGATGCAAGGTCCGCCTCGTTCCTCTTCACGCCAACGCTCCAGAATTTCGTCAGCATATTCAATCCGCCGTACGACTTTACTCCCTACTTGTGGAACAGCCTGATCATCTCGATCGGGACGGTTGCGATTGCCGTGCCGCTGGCTGCGTTGGCGGCCTATGCCTTTTCGCGCTTCCACTTTCGGTTCAAGAACGCGATCATGATCCTGCTCATCGCGACGCAGTTTATTGCCCCCGTCGTGATTGTGATCCCGTTCTTCACGCTGTACAGCCGTCTGGGCCTGATGGACTCGCGGATCGGGCTGATCATCCTCTACCTCTCCTTTTCGATGCCTTTTGCGGTCTGGATGATCAAGGGGTTCATCGATGCGTTGCCCATCGAGATCGAGGAGGCAGCGCAAGTAGACGGCTGTACGCCGTTCATGGTCCTGCGCCACGTCACCTTTCCCCTGATCATGCCCGGAATCATCACCTCGGCCATCTTCGCCTTCATCGGGGCCTGGAACGAGTTCCTGTTCGCGATGGTCACGACGACGACCAACAAGACGCTGACTGTGGGCATGATGATCCTGGCCTACCAGCTGGAAGGCGTGCAGTGGGAGACGATGTCGGCCGTTGGGGTGATCGTCATGATCCCGATCTTTATCCTATCGCTCACCATCCGGGATCACTTCGTGAACGGCATCACCATGGGCGCCGTCAAGTAGCGGCGCGCAACCGGGAGAAAGGGCAGGACCTTGGACCTACAGGCTTGGCAGGAGACGAGAGAGCGGTACGGCGCCTGGTGGAAGGGTGACCTGAATGGCCCGATCCTGAAGATCTTTGCGGAGCGGGCATCGCAGCGGTCCAGCGCCAAGCTTGCCTATCAGGTCGAGGCTGAGTGGCAGTCGGAAGCGCTGGCGCAGGCGATCCAGGCCGGCATGGGCCCGGCTCCGCACTATGTGGGCCTGGGGCCTGACGTCACTGAGGAAGAGAGGCGGAGATTCTGGCTGGACGCGGGCGGCAGGGTGGCGCTCTTCCAGGCTGTCGTCTCAGGCGTGCGATGTTACCAAGACGGGTTCATTCACTTCTTCCCGGACCTCGGGTCGGCAGTCGCGGCGAGCTTTCTGGGCGTGGAACCCCGATTCGGGAGCCGCTCGGTGCTGAACGAATCCGGCCCGTCGGACACGCTTCAGGAGCTCGAGGAGAAGATTGCGTTCGATCCAGAGAACACCTGGTGGCGGGCCAGCCTCGATCTGCTTAGGACAGCCCTGGCGGCATATCGTGGGCGCTTCGTGGTCGGGTTTCCCAACCTGGGTGGGGCGCTCGACACGCTTGCCTCACTGCGCGGGACCCAGAACCTGCTGATGGACCTTGTACTCGTGCCCGAGCTGGTTCACAAGCTGGAGGCAAAGGTCGCGGAAGTGTGGGCTCGCTACCTAGAGGAGCTCCATTCTGTCATTCGCGAATCGGGCCAGCAGGGGACCACCAGCTGGACCGGGATATGGGGCGCCGGGAAGTCGTATCCCATTCAGTGCGACCTGTCAGTGATGGTATCTCCCGGTATGTTCCAGGAGTTTGCTGTGCCGTCGCTGCGAGCTATGGGGCAGGCGGTGGACCAGTGCATCATGCATTACCACGCCGAGAGCCCCAAGAAGACGCTGGACCGCATGCTGGAGCTGGAGGAGATCGACGCCATCCAGTGGAGCCCGGGTGTGCACGACCCCGCCATGGATGACGAGTCGTGGCTGCCCTTATACCGGAAGATCACCGAGCGGGGCAAAGGGCTGGTGCTGTACGAGGTAAGGCCGGACCGCGTAGAGTGGCTTGTGCGCCAGCTCCCGGCAGGTCGCCTGGCAATGAATGTCCTGTGTGAGTCCGAAGACGAGGCTGCTGAGCTGGAGCGAAAGTACAGGTAGTGCGTGCCGGCGGCGCGAGGACTACCGGCCGGGCTCAGAGGGCCGGGCCGACATCTTAGAATCTGAAGGGAGCAGAACAATGACAGCCAAGAAGTACCTGTGGTGGCAGGAGCTGCCCGGCCCGGAGGTCGTGCGCTTTGCCAAAGAGGTGAGCGACATAGCGATACTGCCGATAGGCTCGATCGAGCAGCACGGGCCCCACTCGCCATGCGGCGTGGACACCCTCAATGCGACCGGGATGGCCGAGCTGATCGCCCAGAAGACGGACGTCATGCTTCTGCCGACGCCGTGGTATGGCTCGCATCCATACCATCACTGGTACATGCCGGGCACCATTCCCCTGGGCTACGACACGCACACCGCCCTACTGGTCGACATCGTCAAGGGGGCAGCGGTCTCGGGCTACAACAAGTTCATCATCATTTCCGCGCACGGCCAGGTGAGCAGCACGCTAGTCGCGGTCCACAAGCTAGGGCTGGAGGGCATCTTCACTCTCTCGCTGCACTGGTACGACTTCTTGCGGGACAACCGAGAGGTGCTCGAGGACTATATGTGGCACGCCGAGGAAGCTGAGACATCGGTGGGCCTGTATCTCTATCCGCAGTATGTGGACATGACCAAGGCAGCCAAAGGGGGCGGAAAGGGTCTCATCGACAGTCGGTTCGTCATCGCACCCGGGCAGGCGCCGCGGCCGGGGATGATGTATCACTTCGAGGGCACGTTTGCCAGGCCCGAGTACAAGGAGCTCGACAACGGCATCATCGGCGATGCCACCAAGGCTACTCGCGAGAAGGGCGAGCAGCTGGTGACCCGCGTGGTCGAGCACGTGGTGGAGATCATCGAGGACATCAAGGCTCGCTGGCCGGTTGGCGTGAAGCCGCCGGTGAAGTAGGAGCGAGGGCGCACGCCGTGCGCCGCAGGACGCCGGGCACAGAGTTGCTACGGCAGATGCGGCGCGCGGCGAGGATCGCCTGGATGCAACCATGAAACTACAGGACCAAGTCGCGATTGTTACCGGAGCCACAAAGGGGATCGGCCTGGCGTGTGCGCAAGAGTTCGCACTGGAAGGTGCGAAGGTCGTCCTGAGCGGCCGTACGCTCGAGCTGGGAGAGGCGGCGGCCCAGGAGATCTGCTCCGCCGGAGGAACGGCCATTTTCGTGCCGTGCGACGTGAGCCAGAAGGCGCAGGTGGATGCACTCGTGCAGGCTACCCTGCAGGCGTTCGGGCGCATCGACATCGTTGTGAACAATGCCGGGGTCAACCACAGTGCCAAGTTCTTCGAGATCACCGAGAAGGACTGGGACTGGGTCATGGCCGTCGACCTAAAGGGCACTTTCCTGCTCAGCCAAGCCGCCGCGCGTGTAATGGTAGAGCAGGGCATCCCCGGCCGGATCATCAACCTTTCGTCGGTGATGGCGCTGCTGGCTTTGGCCGACCAGGTGCCCTACTGCGCGGCCAAGGGAGGGGTCGTCCAGCTCACGAAGGCGATGGCACTGGCCCTTGCCGACTACGGCATCCGCGTGAACGCCATTGGGCCCGGCCCAGTCTTGACCGAGCTGATGCAGCGTGTGGTGCACAACAAGGAGAAAGAGGCCGAGCTGATGGCGCGTCTTCCTATCGGCCGAATCGCCGAGTGCCGCGAGATCGCTCGCGTAGCGGTCTTTCTGGCCTCAGACGACTCCAGCTACATTATCGGGCAGACGATCTACCCGGACGGAGGGCGGAGCATTCAGGGTTTCCCAAGGAAGATGGAAAAGTGAACAATCCAAGAGTCGGCCTCATCACCTTTGGGGACGCGAGGCAGCACGAGTGGGACAGGCTCTTCCGTGGGCTGACCGTGCCACGGCACGAGCACGTAGTCGAGTACCTACACTCCCTGCCGATCGACCTGATCTGCTCGTCGGACGTAGCGCGCACGCGTTCCGAGATTGACGAGCAGGTCGATAGCCTCAGGGCAGGGGGGGCGGAGTCCTTCGTCGCGCACCTTCCGTGCTGGACATCGCCGAACCTGGTGGTACATGGCGTGCAGCGCGCGAAGCTACCCACGGTGCTGCTCTCCAACAAGCACCCGGGCACGCACGGGACCGTCGGCCTCCTTGGAGCGGGCGGAGCCCTCGATCAGGTTGGCTACCCGCACTTGCGCGTCCGGGGTGAGCCAGAGGACGGCACCATCGCGGACAAGGCTCTGCCGCTCTTCCGAGCGGCGTCGACCGTCAGCCGGCTACAGGGCAAGGTGTTCGGGCTCTTTGGTGGGCGTTCCCTGGGCATCGATACGGGCAGCATCGATCCGATGCAGTGGCGCCGGCTCTTTGGGATCGACGTCGAGCACATCGACCAGCTGGAGATCATCCGGCGTGCGGAACAGATGTCCGGCGAGTCGGCCGTGCCGACGGTGGCGTGGCTGGAGCGCAACGTGGCAGGCATAGCATATGACGAAGAGCGCCTGACGCCGGCCAGGCTCTCATTTCAGGTGCGCTGCTACCTGGCGACCAAGCTGATCATCGAGGAGATGGGGCTCGACTTTGTGGCAGTCAAATGCATGCCGGATCTGACCAACCACTATGTACCGCAGTGCCTATCGGCGGCGCTGCTGCCCGGGCCCTACGACGCCTCGGGCGGCAAGGAACCGGTGGCCATGTCGTGCGAGGCGGACGGCGACGGTGCGCTGACCATGGAGATCCTCAAATCAGTCTCTGGCGGCTGCCCCACATTCTTCGGCGACCTGAGCTACATCAACGAAGAGACGAGCACGATTTACATCCCGAACTGTGGAGGAATGTGCGGTTGGTATGCGGGGCGCTCTGGTGACCCAGCGCAGGATCTGCGGGGCGTGGAGCTACGGCCCGCTTTCCGGCCCGGGGGTGGAGCCACGACCTATTTCCGCGCGGCGCCCGGCCCCGTCACCCTGGCCCGCCTTTTCCGGCGGGCCGGCGACTACCACATGGTGATCCTAGGCGGGGAGGCCGTCGAGCCAACCCCCGAGGAGTACGAGACCTTTGTCAGGGCGCGCGGGCAGCACCAACTGCCCACCATGTTCGTCCGAGTGCAGGTAGACTTTGACGAGCTGATCGACGTCTACGGCGCGAACCATATTTCCGGGGTAGCCGGGAACTATGGTGCTGAGCTCGAGCATGTGTGCCATCTACTCGACATCGTTCCGGTTGTGCTCGGCTGAGTGACGAGTTGCCAATCTCGCTCTTGACATAGACAGGGCAGCGTGGTACAATTGCATACGTATACACGTGAGAGGGGACCCGATCCTGCTGTGAGCGAGTGAGCCAGAATGGACAAGACGGAGATGCCTCGCAAGTCAGATGTAGTAGAGGACTCTGCAACCGGCGGTCACCAGGCCGTCATATCGCAGGTCGATGTGGCGCGGATGGCCGGTGTCTCGCAGGCTGCCGTGTCGCGCTCCTTCACGCCCGGCGCGAGCGTCTCGGCGACCACGCGCAGGCGTGTGTTGGAGGCTGCAGAGGAGCTCGGCTACCGGCCGAACGTCATTGCCCGCAGCCTGATCCGGAAGTCGACCAACATGATCGGCCTGGTCGTCATGAGGTTTACCAACCCCTTCTACGCGCGCATGATCCGTGACTTTACCCGCGCGCTGCAGGAGCTGGGCTACTGGACATTGCTCTTCAACATCGCCAATAGCGAAGAAGTGGAGGCAACGCTCCCCATGGCGCTGCAGTACCAGGTAGACGGGCTCATCATCACTTCCGCTACCCTATCCTCGAAAATGGTCGAGGAATGCGCCCGCGCCGGCACGCCCGTCGTGCTCTTCAATCGCTATACGGAAGGCAGCAACGTGAACGTGGTGCGGTGCGATGGCGAAGCGGGAGCGAGGCTTGTAGCGGATGCGCTGCTGGATGGAGGCCACGAGCGAATCGCCTACATCGCCGGGGAGGAGGGGAGCTCAACGGCCAGGGAGCGTGAGACCGGCTTCGTGCGCCGTCTGGAAGAGCGCGGCTACCATCTTGAGCTCCGCGAACGTGGGGACTTTTCGTACGAGTCGGGCTACGCTGCGGCGCAGCGGCTGCTGAGCATGGATCAACCGCCTGACGCGATCTTTTGTGCCAGTGACCTGATGGCTATGGGCACGCTGGACCTTGCCTGGCATGAGTGCAGGTTCTCCGTGCCGGAGCAGCTATCGGTCATAGGCTACGATGATATCCCCCCGGCAAGCTGGCCGGGCTACTCCCTTACGACCGTCCGCCAGCCCGTGGACGAGATGGTCCGGACCTCGGTTGAGGTCCTGCAGTCAGCCATCGAGTCAGGCAACTCCGAGGTAGTGCACCGGGTCTTTTCCCCCGTGCTGGTGGTGCGCTCCTCGGCTCGCCTGCAGCCAGCTGGGCAGGGGTAATCCGCGACTCTGCATGCCATAGGACAGACCGGGGAAGCAGTACTATGTATACGTATTCAAGCAAGGAGGAAATGGGGATGAAACTCATCAGGCGCGAGGAAATCGAGAAGAAGGCACTTCCGGGCAGGGTACTGCAGCTGGCCGTCGGCAAGGAGGGCGCCTACTCGCCCAGCCAGGTAATGACGATGGGCTTTGCCCGCTACTCGGCCGAGAGTGGGCCGATGGCGCCACACCGCCACGCAGAAGAGATCGTGCACATCATCAGTGCGAAGGACGGTTGGACACGCTTCGGCGGGCAGGGCGATGAGCCTGATTCGCTCGGCGAGCGGGTTCCCTTGTGCGCGGGTCTGACCCTGCACTTTCCCCACAACGAGTGGCACGTATTCGAGTTCGCAGAAGAGGGGCATGTAGAGATCATCTTCTTCTACAGCCAGGCCGACGTCTACTCCAAGTAGACAGGGCGGAGTTGAGGCACGTGGTCACGTTTGAGCCGAGTGACGGCCGCTTTTTCCGGGTGCTCGCCCCACAGGCTGAGCCGGAGCTGCTGGCTTGCGGTTTCCAGTTCATCGAGGGACCTGCCTGGCATCCCTGGGGCCGCTTTCTCGTCTTCAGCGACATCCTGGGCGACTCCCTCTACACCTGGAGCCCCAGCCAGGGGACTATGCTGCTTCGCAAGCCGAGCCACATGGCCAACGGCAACTGCTACGACCTGCAGGGCCGGCTGATTACGTGCGAGCACGCGACGAGCAGAGTCACGCGCACCGAGCCGGACGGCAGCCTCTGTGTGATGGCATCCCACTTTGAGGGGCGGGAGCTCAACAGTCCCAACGACGTCGTCGTGAGCCGCGACGGCGCCGTCTACTTCACCGACCCGAATTCGGGGCGGGGCACTCGCTTCGGCGTGGCCCGCCGGCAGGAGCTGCCCTTCCAGGGCGTGTTTCGGTTAGGGCCTGGCGAGAAGCTGACCCTGCTGGTGGACGACTTCTCCAAGCCAAATGGGCTGTGCTTCTCGCCAAGCGGAGAGCGGCTGTTCGTGGACGACACCGATAGGTGTCACATCCGGGCCTTCGATGTGCAGGCGAACGGCCGCCTGACGGGCGGAGACGTCTGGGCCGAATTGCCGGGCGAGGGAGTGGGGGTAGCCGATGGGATGAAGGTTGACCGCAATGGCAACCTGTACTGCACTGGTCCCGGGGGCATTCACCTTTTCGACTCGTCGGGCTGCCACCTTGGCATGGTTCGCATGCCGGAGCAGACCGCCAACCTCGCGTGGGGCGACGAAGACCTGTGCAGCCTCTTCATCACGGCCAGCACATCACTGTACCGCATACGGACACTTGTGCCCGGCATGGCGTCCTTCTGACTCCAGGGCCGGCACCAATACCAGAGGAGACAAGAATGGACAGCAGAGCATCCAAGCTCCACCAGGAATCGATCGTGGTCAGCAGCCACGATCACCTCCACATCGAGCTGCGAAAGAAGCGTTACGCCGGGCAGAAAGCCGTCTTTTCCACCGTCTACGCTCCATTGATCCGCCAGGGAGGTGTCAACGTGCTCGCTTTTGTTGTGGGCGGCGACAGCACCACTCTCGTCGCGGGGTCTGACCTGCCGCTGTGGGGCACGTTAGAGGGCCTGGACATGATGTGGCTCGAGGCCGAGGAGAGCAGCGACACGATGGCCATCTGCCTCACCGCCGCCGACATCGACCGAACGCTGGAGGCCGGCAAGATTGCCGTCATCCTCACCCTGGAGGGCGGGCGCCCGCTGGAGGGCAAGCCGACGCTCGATACGCTCGGACCACTCCGCACCTATCACCGGCTGGGTGTCCGCCACGTCCAGCTCGCGGACATGGGTCGCAACCGTCTGGGAGACGGATGTGGAGCCTACCGGACCAACGGAGGCCTGACACAGTTCGGCTGCGATGTCGTCCGGGAGTGCAACCGGCTTGGCATGGTCGTGGACGTGGCCCATTTGAACGATCCAGGCTTTTGGGACGTCGCGGAGATCGCACAGGCGCCGATCATGGATTCCCACAGCAACGCCTGGGCGATTTGCCCGTCCTCGCACAACCTGCGCGACGAACGGATCAAGGCCCTTGCCGCCAGCGGCGGCGTCATCGGCCTGAACTGCCTCTCCGACCTCACGGCGAAGGAGAAGTACTGGCCGACCACGGAGGACTGGATCAGGCACCTCGACTATATGGTGAACCTCGCCGGGATTGACCACGTGGGCATTGGACCGGACCACTTCGAGGACAAAGGCGAGCACGCGCCGGGCTGGATGGAAGGGATCTACCTGGGTGTCAGGGATCACTACCACCTGGAAGACTGCGCCGACATCACCCAATTCCCGAACCTGACCGAGGCTATGGTGCGCCACGGCTATTCGGATGAAGACATCAAGAAGGTACTCGGAGAGAATCACCTGCGCGTCTACCGCCAAATCTTGGGATGATCCCTGCCGGGACTTGCCATATAGAGTCAAAAGGAACGAAAGCAAGTGGGCGATAAAGAGGTTTTGGTCCATTACCAAGCGCTTCAGGGTTTTGTGGCACAGCTGTTCACCAGTGCCGGCATGACCGAGCCCGACGCAGCGTTTCACGCCAAGGCGCTCGTCGACGCCAACCTGTGGGGCATTGACTCGCACGGCGTGCTTCGCGTGCCGATCTACGTGAAGCGAATGCACTCAGGGGCAATCAACCCCCGGCCGCAGATCAGGACCGTCCGAGGCTCACTTGGGCTGGAGGTTCTGCATGGCGACGACGGCCCCGGCTACATCGTGGGCCGCGATGCCATGCTGCGCGCCGTAGAGCTGGCCGGGCAGTACAACGTCGCAGCCGTGGGGGCGATCCGGAGCAACCACTTTGGGGCGACTGCGAGTTACAGCCGCCTCGCCGCCGAGCAGGGCATGATCGGCATCTCCATGACCAATGTGGTACCCAACGTGGTCGCCCCGGGCGGCAGCAAGCCGGTGGTCGGCAACAACCCCCTGTCCATCGCTGTGCCGACCTATGCCGAGTTCCCTTTTGTCCTCGACATTTCACTCTCGGCTGTGGCTGGTGGTAAGTTGCTTCTCGCCAGCAAGAAGGGCGAAAGAATTCCGCTCGACTGGGCGACTGACAGCGAGGGCCGGCCGACCGATGACCCCGACAAGGCCTTTGCCGGCTTCCTGCTGGCCATGGGCGGGTACAAGGGGCTCGGGCTTGCGTATGCAGTGGACATCCTCTGTGGGCTCATCACCGGAGGTGTGTTCCTCAACGAGATGAAGGGCATGTACAGGTACCCCGACGAGCCAAGCCTGACCGGGCATATGATGATCGCCGTCAACGTCGAGGCGATTCTCGGGCGCGAAGAGATGGCGGCTCGCATGGCGCAGTTTGCGCGGACGGTGAAAGAGTCGCCCATGTGGGACCAGACCAGAGAGATGTACCTGCCGGGGGAGATCGAGCACCTGACCGCGCGGAGGCGTATGGAGAGCGGTGTTCCCCTGCCAGGGAACCTGTATGACGAGTTGGCGGCGCTTGGACGACAGGCGGGGCTTAGCAGCACCCTGCCAGCCTTGGACTGACCTGGCAGTGGCTCGCCACAGCTGTGTGAGGAGTGACCGCGAGGAGGGTACCGTGAGCGTGTACGCAGGCAGATATCTGAGGATCGACCTCACCACCGGGGAGTGGCACGTGGAGGAGATACCGGCAGAGCAGGTGGAGAAGTACCTGTTGGGGTCCGGCTTTGCCGCCTACCTGTACCACAAGGAGATGGACCCAGCCCTCGACCCGCTCGACCCGGCGAGCCCGCTGCTCATCTTCAACGGCTTGCTGACCGGGACCATCGCTCCCACCGGCTGCCGGACCTCCTTCTGCGGGCGCTCTCCCTTGACCGGAATCTGGAACGAAGCCAACCTGGGGCACCACTGGGGCGCCGAGCTGCGCTTCGCCGGCCTTGATGGGCTGGTCCTCACAGGCCGCGCCGAGGCCCCGGTATATCTCTGGATCTCGGACCAGGGCGTCGAGCTGCGCGACGCCTCACACCTCTGGGGCCGGGACTATTTCGACACAGCAGACAAGCTGCTCGGTGAGACCTCGCCCAAGGCCAGGGTGGTCGGTATCGGCCCGGCAGGAGAGCAGCTGGTCAAGATCGCGGGCATCATGTGCGGTCCTTCAGGCTACGTACGTGCGGCCGCTCGAGGCGGCATGGGCGCCCTGATGGGCAGCAAGAACCTGAAAGCGATTGTGGTGCGCGGCACCCAGAAGCCCCAATACGCCCATCCGCAGGCGTTCCGCGACGAGGTGAAGGAACAGAACGTTTACCTGCAGGGTACCTCGATCGGAATGACCAAGCTCGGGACAGCCGGTGGGATCGTGGCAACCGAGCAGTTCGGCGACCTGCCGATCCGAAACTGGCAGCTTGGCAACTGGAGTGAGGCCCAGGAGGTGACCGGCGCGACGTTGTACGAGAAGTACCTGGTCAAGAGCACTCACTGCCACGCCTGCCCGATCGGTTGCGGCAAGGAGGTGGAGGTCAAAGAGGGAAAGTATGCAACCCCCCGCGGTGAGGGAGTTGAGTATGAGACAATCGCCGGCTTTGCCGGCAGCTGCCACATCTCCGACCTAGAGAGCATCATCCTGGCGAGCTCCCTCTGCAACCGGTATGGCCTGGACACAATCTCGACGTCATCGGCAATCGCTTTCGCCATGGAGGCCTTCGAGAGGGGGCTGATCGGCGTGCAAGACACTGGCGGGATAGAACTGCGCTTTGGCGATCCCGACGCGATGCTGGCAGTGATCGGCAAGATTGCCCATCGACAGGACATCGGGCGGCTCCTCGGACAAGGCGTACGGCAGGCGGCGCGGCAGATCGAGGGCTCCGAGGGGTTCGCGATCCACGTCAAAGGGCTAGAGGTAGCCTATCACGATCCCCGTGCCTTTGTCAGCATGGCGGTCAACTATGCGACTGCCGCGCGCGGGGGATGCCACCTCGAATCGGGAAGCTTCTGGAACGGGTACGGAATCTGCCTGCCCGACCTCGGTTACCCCGAGACACTTGACCGCCTCGTTTCATCGCAGGAGCAAGCCAAGCTGGCCTACGATTGGCAGAACTATGCAGGGGTGTTCAACCCGCTGGGCTTGTGCAAGTTCATGATCAAGGGACGGCTGGGGGGAGGCCAGCTCTCGCGGCTCATCAACCTGGCTACGGGCTGGCAGTGGGACACGGCAGACATCCTGTCTGCCGGCGACCGCATCTTCCAGCTAAAGCGGCTCATCAACCTGCGGCTAGGGATCACAGATGCCGACGACACGCTGCCGAGACGCTTCTTGACAGAGCCGCGGCCCAGCGGAAGCGCGGCGGGGAATCTGCCCGACTTGAAGGCGATGCTTCCGATTTACTACGAGCTGCGAGGGTGGGACGAGCGTGGGGTGCCTCGGCCGGAGCGCCTGCAAACACTGGGCCTGGACAGGGCCTAATCGGCGGCGAGCAGCGCGGCCCGGAGGGCGGCTGCTGCGAGACAGCGGGATTGGCAAGGAGTGATGCATCCGTATGACTGTGGACAACCGCGTGAAGCGTATGCTGCGTGATGGGAAAAAGACGGCAGGGGCCTGGCTTCAGATTGCCAGCCCTTTCACCGCCGAGATCTTGGCGAGGGCGGGCTTTGACTGGCTCATCGTGGACATGGAGCATGGGCCGGGGGACATCCTCACCCTCGTAGGCCAGCTTCAGGCGATGAACGGCAGCGGCGTTGTCCCCCTGGTGCGCGCTCCATGGAATGATTTCGTAAGCATCAAGCGCATCCTGGACGCCGGGGTGTACGGGCTGCTCGTCCCGTACATCAACAGCGGCGAGGAAGCCGCCGCGGCCGTGCGCGCGTGCCGATATCCCCCGCATGGCATCCGGGGGGTGGCGGGCAGCCCTCGTGCCCAAGGGTATGGCCAGAACGTGCGCGAGTACCTGGAGCATGCCAACGATGCCATTCTGCTGATCGTCGCCGCAGAGACGCCGACGGCCGTAGCGAACCTGGACGACATCCTGGCGGTAGACGGCGTGGACGGCGTGTTCATCGGGCCGATGGACCTGGCCACGAGTATGGGGTACTTGGGCAACCCGGCACACCCGAGCGTGCAGGAGGCGATTGCCCGCATCGAGGAGAAGGTCCTGGCTACGGGGAAGGTCCTGGGGACCATCTCCAGCACGTGGGAGCAGGCGCAACGGCTGTACGGCAGGGGCTACCAGATGGTGATGCTCATGGCCGACGGCGTTTCCCTGGCAAAGCAGGCGGCCGACACCGTCGCCCATTTCCGGCAGGCCTATCCGCAGGGGTAGCAGCACGATACTCTGGGCCTTGAACAGCAAGGCATCATTTTCCGACAGGAGGTTCTAGGAGTGACTATCCAGGCCCTACAGCCGAAGCTGTATGAATACAACTCGATCGGCCGCGTCCTGTTTGGCGCGGGCGCCGTGGCCCAGCTGGGCACGGAGGCACAGGCATTGACGGCTGGGCGCCGCTGCCTGATCATCACCGATCCAGGCATTGCCAAAGCAGGGTTGCTGGCGCCGGTGCGGGCCGCGCTCGAGGACGCAGGCTTCTCGGTTGCAGTGTGCGACCGCGCAGAGCCGGAGCCTCGTCTCGCGACCTACCAGGCGCTGCTGGAGGTTGCCCGCGACGCCAAGCCAGACCTCATCGTGGCGGTGGGCGGGGGCAGCTCCCTCGACACGGCAAAGGCGGTGTCGCGCGCGCTCACCAGCACGAGGCCGATGGCCGACTACGTCGGTCAGGCCTTTGACAGCGATGGCGTTCCCCTGATCACGATCCCGACGACCTCGGGCACGGGTGCCGAGGTCACGCCTGATGCCGTGGTCGTGATCCCCGAAGAGCGGGTGAAGAGCTGCTTCTTCAACACCCGGGCAAGGGTGGCGATCGTGGATCCCACGATGACGCTGGGACTGCCGGCCAGGACTACGGCTGCGACGGGTGTTGACGCCCTGTCCCACGCCATCGAGTCAGCACTGTCCAAGACGGCCACGCCGCTCACGCATGCCCTGGCGCTGGAGTCGATCCGGCTGGTCTCAGAGAACCTGCGCGTTGCCACATACGAGGGCAGCAACCTCGAAGCACGCGCCAACATGGCGTGGGCGACCCTGATAGAGGGCTTCTCAGAGTCGAACGCAGGCGACGTGGAGGGACATGCCGTCGCCCACGTCGTCGGTGCCTTTTACCGAGTGCACCATGGCCAGGCGTGTGGGATCGCGCTGCCCTACTGCATGAAGCTCAACCTGCCCGTGAACGTTCCGATCCTGGCGCGGATCGCGCAGGCCATGGACCCGAGCATTTCCGGCACACCGAGGGAGATGGCCGAAGAGGGGATTTACGCCGTGCATGAGCTGATCCGCGAGGTGGGCTGCCCCACCAGTCTGGCCGAGGTGGACGGTGCCTCGCCATCGGACATACCTCAGCTGGCGAGGCTCTACTGCACGCACCCCTACATCATTCCGGTCCTGGAGCTCTTTGCCAAGCGGGGTATTCCATCCGAAGAGGAAGCCAACCGTTTCTTTGCCGAGATGTTCGAGCCCTTCTGTCTGTACCCGGGGGAATAGGCGGCGCGTTCCAGCCAGGCCGGAGGCCGTCGACGACCTCCGGCCTTCCATGCCGCCTGTACGCACCATTCTGAGTTTGGTAGGAGGTGAGCCATGCCATATGGCTATTCGGGAAGGATCCTGCACGTAGACCTAACCCATGGAAGCGTCGAGGTAGAGGCGCCTGCTGAGTCGTTCTATCGCAAGTACCTTGGTGGCGAAGGGATCGCCCTGTACTACCTCCTCACGCAAATGCCGGCTGGCGCCGACCCCTTGGGCCCCGACAACATCCTCGCGGTGACCCTGAGCGTGGTCACGGGGGCGCCGATATCGGGGCAGAGCCGGGTGATGGTGAACGCCAAGTCACCGCTCACCGGCGCCATCGGCGACTCACAGGCAGGGGGCTTCTGGCCCGCGGAGGCAAAGGCGGCCGGCTTCGATGCGCTGATCATCCGCGGCCGCGCCGAGAAGCCGGTCTACCTTTGGGTGAGTGAGGGCAAGGCGGAGCTGCGCGACGCCGGGCACCTGTGGGGAATGGTCACAGGTGAGGCCGAGGCTGCCATTCGGGAGGAGCTGCACGACCGAAAAGTCGAGGTGCTGCAGATTGGCCCCGCCGGCGAGCGGATGGCGCGTTACGCCAGCATCATGAGCATGTGCAACCGCGCCGCCGGACGCACCGGAATGGGCGCTGTCATGGGCTCCAAGAACCTGAAGGCGATCGCCGTTCGCGGCAGGAGAAGGCCCGAAGTTGCCGATCCCAAGGCGCTGGCGGCGCTCGCCCGCTGGGGGGCCTCCCACTGGGAGCAATCAGACGTCTACGGCCTGGGGCTCTTTGGGACGCCCGAAGTGGTCACCCCTCAGAACAACGACGGCGGCCTCCCCACGCGGAACTGGCGCAGCGGCTCGTTCGAGGGATATCGCGCGCTCGACGGCAAGACCATGCACGAGACGATCTCGAAAGGCCGCGATACCTGCTTTGGCTGCGTCGTGCGCTGCAAGCGCGTCGTCGAGATTGCGGAAGGCCCGTACCCCGTCGACCCTCTGTATGGAGGCCCGGAGTACGAGACGCTCGGAGCGCTGGGCTCCTACTGTGGCATCGACAACCTGGCGGCCGTGGCCCACGCAAACCAGATCTGCAATATGTATGGGCTGGACACCATCTCCACGGGTGGCGTGATAGCCTGGGCCATGGATTGCTTCGAGCATGGCTACCTGACCTTGGAGGATACGGGCGGGCTGGACCTACGCTTTGGGAACGCCGAGGCGATGGTCAGGCTGACCGAGCAGATTGCACGGCGTGAAGGGTTGGGCGATCTCCTGGCCGAGGGCATGGTGGCGGCTGCGGCCAGGCTCGATCCGCGAGCCAGGGACCTGCTCACGGACGTCAAGGGCAGCCCGATGCCCGCGCACATGCCCCAAGTCAAGCGCTCCCTTGCGCTGGTGTATGCTGCGAATCCGTACGGCGCCGATCACCAGGCACACGAGCACGACCCGGCCTACAGCGCCTATCCGGCACGCATGGCCGAGCTGGGCCTGGACGCGCCACAGCCCGACACAGTGCTCAACGAGGAGAAGGTGCGTTTCACAGTGTACACGCAGCAGATGTACAGCCTTCTGAATACCGTCGGTTTGTGCCAGTTCGTCTGGGGACCGGCGTTTCACCTGTACGGGCCCAGCCAATTGGTCGAGCTGGTGCGCGCCACGACCGGCTGGAACGCCAGCCTGTGGGAGCTGATGAAGGCAGGCGAGCGAGCGCTCACCATGATGCGCGCCTTTAACGCGCGGGAGGGGTTCACGAGCGCCGAGGACAAGCTTCCGGCCAAGCTGTTCCAGCCGCTCACCGGGGGACGATCGCACGGCCTGGCGGTGACACAGGAAGAGATGGACCGCGCGCTCCCGCTGTACTACGCCATGTGCGGGTGGGACAAGGAGGGCAGGCCAACGCGTGCGAAGCTGGTCGAGCTCGGGCTGGGCTGGCTCGGCGAGAGCGCATGATGAGCTGGAGGGAAGGGGACACGATGTACTACCGTGAGCTGAAGCAGGAGACCACTGTTGCCGACCAGGACGTGCGCGAGCTCGAGGGGCGGGTAGCCGCCATCCTGGCACGGGTCAAGGCGGAGGGAGACGCAGCACTGCACTACTACTCGAAGCAGTTCGACCAATACGAGCCGGCGTCCTTCCGCGTGCCACGCGAGGAAGCTGCCAAGGCCGCCGACGTGCTGCCTGCTGCCGTGGTCGAGGAGCTCGACTTTGCCATCGGCCAGGTGGGAGCGTTTGCCCGCGCGCAGCGCGAAAGCATGGCCGAGTTCGAGAGAGAGGTCCGGCCTGGGATGTGGATGGGCCAGAGGATCGTACCGGTGGGTTCATGCGGCTGCTACGTGCCTGCGGGCAGGTACCCCTGCCTCACCGCCGCGGTCATGTCGGTGATGCCGGCCAAGGTCGCCGGAGTGAGGCGGATCGTCGCTTGCAGCCCCCCGGGACCGCGCGGCGGCCTCAACCCCGGCATCTTGTACACGATGTACCGCATGGGAGTGGACGAGATCTACTGCATCGGTGGGGTACAGGCCATTGGGGCGATGGCCTTTGGCACGGAAACCATCGCGCCGGTCGACATGGTAGTGGGGCCGGGCAACCGCTACGTCGCCGAAGCCAAGCGGCAGATCTTTGGCAGGGTCGGAATCGACTTCCTGGCCGGACCCAGCGAGTGCCTCGTCATCGCGGGCGATGGCGCGCGAGCAGACTACATCGCCGCCGACCTCCTGGCACAGTGCGAGCACGACCCAAACGCGCGGGGCTGCTTGGTGACATCGTCCGAGCCCCTGGCCTGGGCCGTCCTGGCCGAGATCGACAGGCAGCTCGACCAGAGAACCACTGCGGAAGTGGCGCGTGCCTCTTGGGAGAGCAAGGGCCGGGTCGTGGTGGTAGACACCCTGCAGGACGCCGCGCGCTATGCCAACGAATACGCGCCAGAGCACCTGGAAGTCCATGTCGACAAGCCGAGAGAAATCCTTCCACTCCTGGAGAACTATGGCTCGCTGTTTCTCGGTGAGGCGACGGCCGAGGTGTATGCCGACAAGATCGCCGGCCCGAACCACATCCTGCCCACCGGCCGTGCGGCGCGGTACACTGGCGGCCTGTGGGTGGGCATGTTCCTCAAAGTGATCACGCACATGGAGACCGACGTTCGAGCCTCCCGCGAGCTGGCCAGGTACGCTGAGACACAGGCCGCGTACGAGGGAATGGATGCCCATCGCTACGCGGCCACGATCCGGCTGGAGACCCTTCCGGACGCCTAGTCACGCCCTCGTCTGTTCCACAGCAAACGCCCGCCGACCGCCTTCCCTGACGGATCGACCAACAAGGCGGCCGGCGGGCTTTCACCACCCCGGGTGCTCGGGCCGCCTGTCAAGGAAGGCTGCTTCCAGCGATCAGCACACCCTTCGGCACGGATCGTGCCGTCAAGTGGCTACTTGACCGCCCTGAAGCGATGCCCTATACTCCAGGTCATGGCCCACAGGATGTCACTCACCATCATAAACGCCGGGTACCGCTCGACGAACTACTGGGTAGTCAGCGTGGGTGGGTCACGGCTCCTCGTCGATCTCGGCTGGCCGGGGACACTCGGCACGATGAAGGCGAACCTCAAGCGGTTGGATGTGCCCCTGCGCGAGATCCGCTTTGCGCTCGCGACCCACTACCATATGGACCATGCCGGATTGGCTGAGGAACTGAAGCGTGAGGGCGTTCGCCTGATCGTGCTGGACGTCCAGGTGGCTGCGCTCCCGATGATGAAGAGGTGGATGAAGCCCCAGGATCACTACGTCGAGATTGCGATGGAGGGCAACGTCATCCTCTCCTGCGGAGAAAGCCGCCAGCTCCTGGCCGGGATGGGCATTGCGGGCGAAGTCGTACACACCCCCGGACACTCGGACGACAGCGTATCACTGCTGCTGGACGACGGCTCCGTCTTCACCGGGGACCTTCCTCCAGAGGACGCGTGCTACGACAACCCCGTCGCGATAGAGAGCTGGCGGATGCTGCGGGAGCGCGGGGTCAAGGCGGTCTACCCAGCCCACGGGCCAGTGCGCGCGATCTAGGTCATGGCTGGGCCGCGCATGGGGCGATCCGCCTGCCCTCCCTCCGAGCAGGGTATCGCGGTCCCTGCGTTGACGGCACCTATCCTCGACCAAGGACCCATCCCTTGCCGGACGACAGCATTAGAAGCGGATAAGAAACCTGTACAATACCTTGACAGAGCAGGCGCGCCATGCTACAATTGATGCCTAGAAGTTGACCAATCGTACAACGAGAAGGAGGAGTAGCATGAGTGGCTCCCTGAGCTTGGGCAAGGTTCTGGGGATACCGATCCGGCTGCATACGACGTGGTTCATCATCGCGGTGCTTGTCACCGTGTCTCTGGCGACCGGGCTCTTTCCGAGCCGGTATGACGGCTGGAGCCGGGCGACCTACTGGCTGGTGGGCGGGGTCACGGCGATCTTGTTCTTCGCGTCCGTGCTGCTGCACGAGCTGGGGCACTCGGTCCTGGCGCTGCGCGAGAAGGTCCCGGTCAAGAACATCACGCTCTTTGTGTTTGGCGGCGTGGCGCAGATCGGATCGGAGCCGCCGACGGCCGGATCAGAGTTCCGCATCGCCGTCGCCGGTCCCCTGGTCAGCTTTGCTCTGTCGGGAATCTTTGCTCTGCTGGGTGCCGTCACGCGCGCGGCTGAGGTCGTGTCGGCACCGTTGGCGTACCTGGCCCAGATCAACCTCATACTGGGCGCCTTCAACCTGATCCCCGGGTTTCCGCTCGACGGAGGGCGTGTGCTGCGGGCGCTGCTATGGAAGACGGGAGGCAACTTCCAGACGGCCACGAAATGGGCCTCCCGGGCCGGGCAGCTTGTGGCGTTCGGTTTTATCCTGTACGGCATTGCCCAATTCTTCTTTGGGGGAGGTCTGGTCGGCGGGCTGTGGTACGTCTTTATCGGTTGGTTCCTGAACAACGCAGCGCAGTCGAGCTACCAGCAGGTGGTCCTGCGCGACACGCTGAGCGGGGTCAAGGCGCGCAGCGTCATGACGCAGCAGTGCCAGACCGTGCCGACCGGAGTGCGGCTTGATCGGCTTGTGGAGGAGAACATCTTGGGGCAGGGGCAGCGCTGCTTCTTTGTGGCGGATGGCGGAGACTTGCGGGGCCTAATCACGCTGCACAACATCCGTCGCGTGGCGCCGGGCCAGCGCTCCGAGCTGACGGCGGACCAGGTGATGACCCCCGCCGACGCGGTCTATGCGGTGCACCCGGAGGACGACGTGATGGCCGTCCTCCAGAAGATGGACGAATCGGACGTGAACCAGGTCCCGGTGGTGGAGGGAGGCCGGCTTCTGGGGTTGATCACGCGCGAGAGCCTGCTGCACGACATCCGGCTGCGGGCGGAGCTGGCGGTGTAGGTCTCCGGCGTGGACCTGCACCGTACATCCAAGGGAACCGCCATGCCCGAGAGCGACAACGCAGCAGGCAGGGCTTTCACACCCGGCCGCATCGGTGATCTGCAGCTGCGCAACCGGATCATCCGTGCCGGCTGCTTCGAGGGGATGAGCCAGGGAGGTCGCGTGACCCCGGCGCTGGTCGAGCACCACAGGCGCGTGGCAGCCGGCGGAACGGCGATGACGACGGTGGCGTACTGCTCGGTCTCGTTCGACGGGCGCGCCTTTGGCCACGAGCTTTGGATGCGGGAGGAGATAGTGCCGGGGCTGCGGGAGCTGACGGACGCGGTGCACGGCGAAGGTGCCGCTGCCTCCATCCAGATCGGCCACTGCGGCTTTTTCGCCAGCCCGCGGGAGATCGGACGGCGGCCGCTTGGCGCGTCGCGCAAGATGTGCCTCTTTCGCCTGTCGTATTGCAGGGCGATGAGCGAGGCGGAGATTGAGCAGAAGGTGGAGGAGTTTGCCCAGGCTGCTCTCTGGGCGCAGGAAGCCGGCTTTGACGCCGTCGAGGTCCACTCAGGCCACGGATACCTGCTCAGCCAGTTCCTCTCCCCCTGGACCAACCACCGGCGGGACGGGTATGGGGGCTCGCTGGAGAACCGGATGCGCTTCCCGATGGCGGTGGTGCGCGCCGCTCGGCAGGCGGTCGGGCCGGGCTTTCCGATCCTGGTGAAGATGAACCAGCGCGACGGGATGCGGGGGGGGCTGGAGCTGGAGGAGGCGGTCGATGTGGCCCGGTGCTTTGAGGCCGAGGGGGCCAGCGCGCTTGTGCCGAGCTGCGGATTCACCGCCAAGACACCGCTGTACATGATGCGCGGCGGCGTCCCGGCGCGGGAGATGGCCCGCAATCAGGCGATGCTGCTGACGCGAGTGGGCATGCGCCTCTTTGGGCGCTTCATGGTGCAGCGCTACCCCTTCGAGTCCCTCTTCCTGCTGGAGGGGGCGCAGCGCATCCGGCGGGCAGTGTCCATACCCGTTGTCTACGTAGGGGGAGTGCTGTCACGGGCCGACCTGATGCGGGTGATGGATGCGGGCTTCGAGTTCGTGGAGGTAGGCCGGGCGATCGTGAAGGACCCCGACTGGGTGCGCAAGCTGCAGTCGGGCTCGCTTGAGGCCTCGGACTGCGACCACTGCAACCGGTGCATCGCGACGATGGACGCCGGCGGGGTGTACTGCCCGTCGGAGATCTAGGACCGGCGCGCGCGCCGGGTCCCCATGGCGGCGCTCGACAGGCTCCTGTCGCCGCACTCGATGGGGTCGGCCGGCCGGCGATGGGGCAACCTACCCCACCCGCACAGGCCCTGTCACAGCGCCGGGCAGGACGAAGAACGGGCACAAGGCCCTATACTCCCGCGACGGGCACGAGGCCCTACACTGCCGCGACGGGCACAAGGCCCTACACTACCGCGACGGGCACGAGGCTTTACACTACCACGACGGGCACGAGGCCCTGCACTACCACGACGGGCACGCGGCCCTACACTACCGCGACGGGCGCGAGGCCCTATACTACCACGACGGGCACGAGGCCCCACACTACCGCGACGGGCACGAGGCTCTACACCACCACGACGGGCACGAGGCCCGATATCACGGGTGCGGGAGCGGGCAAAGGGCCCCTCATCACAGGCGGTGGCGCGGACGCCGGCACTAGCGCCGGGATTGACCGACCGCGCCAATGCGGGTATGCTCTGCCGGTACGCAGCACTAGACCTATAGTGCCCAGAGAGGTGCCATGAGCCCGTCGAGACCCGCCCCGCCAGGCAAGCCCACCGGTTCGCCGAGAGCGCGCATCGCCGACAAGGTGCGCGACTTTACGGCCGCGCTGCGCAACACGCCGCAGGCTTTCCGACTGGTATGGTCGGCCAGCCCGCGCGCAGCGATGGCGGGCATTGCGCTGACACTCATCGCCGCCGCGCTGCCGGCCGCGCAGGCGTGGGCGGGCAAGCTGATCATCGACGCTGTCGTCGCTGCCACCCGCGAGGGGCTCCCGCCTGTGGACGGGCTCCGCCAGGTGGCTCCGTACATCGCCCTGGAGTTCGGCCTCTTGCTGCTGGGCTCTGTCATAAGCCAGGCGCGGAGCCTCTCCGACCGCACGCTCCAGATGCAGCTCACCAATTACGTCAACAGCCTGATCATCCGGAAGGCGATCAGCCTCGACCTTCGCTTTTTTGAGGACCCCGTCTTTTACGACACGCTGCAGAACGCGCGGCGGCAGGCGGACACCAGTGCCCTTAGCATCGTGAACTCGACGCTGCAGATGATACAGCAGACCATTACCCTGGTGTCGCTGATTGCCCTCCTGGCACGATTCAGCCCCTGGCTCGCCGTGATCGTGTTTGTGGCTGCCATCCCCTCCTTTCTTTCCCAGTCGCAGTACGCCGAGCGCGCCTTTCGCGCGGTCAGCAGGCGCGCACCGGAGGCCCGCCTGCTGAACTACCTGGAGACGCTGCTGACCGGCATCGAGAGCGTCAAGGAGATCAAGCTCTTTGGGCTGGGCGAGCCGCTCCTGAAGCGCTACCAGGAGCTGTTCACCCGCTTCTACCAGGAGGACCTGTCCATCGCCCAGCGGCGCACTGCTGCCGGGCTCGGCTGGGGCCTGCTGTCGAACCTGGCCTACTATGGCAGCTACGCCTGGATCGTCCTGCGCACGGTCGCCGGCCTGATCACGCTCGGCGACATGACCATGTTCCTGGGCATCTTCCGGCAATCGCAGGGCTCGATCCGGTCGCTGCTCGACAGCCTGAACCGCCTGTACGAGAGCAACCTCTTCCTCGATAACTTGATGACCTATCTAGAGCTGAAGCCGGTGCTTGTCAGCCCGGAGAATGGCCTAGTGGCGCCCGAGCCGGTGCGGGAGGGCATCGAGTTCCGGCACGTATCCTTCTGCTACCCTGGCTCTGACGTCCTTGTGCTGCGTGACATCAACCTGCACATCCGCCCGGGAGAGCGCATCGCCCTGGTGGGCCTGAATGGGGCCGGCAAGACGACGCTGATCAAGCTGCTCACCCGGTTGTATGACCCGACGGAGGGACAGGTACTGCTGGATGGCGTCGACCTGCGGGAGTATGACCTTGCCAGCCTGCACCAGCGGTTTGGCGTGATCTTCCAGGACTATGTGCGTTACCAGTTCAGCGTGCGGGAGAACATCGGGTTCGGCCAGGTGGACGCCCTGGACGACAGCGCGCGGATCGCGGCAGCGGCGGAGCGGGGCGGCGCCAGCCCGATCATCAAGAATATGCCCCAAGGATACGAAACAGTGCTTGGGCGGCGCTGGGAGAAGGGCCAGGAGCTGTCGGGGGGTCAGTGGCAGAAGATCGCCCTGGCGCGCGCCTTCATGCGCAAGGCCGAGGTGCTGGTGCTGGACGAGCCGACCTCGGCGCTGGATGCCGAGGCAGAGTACGATATCTTCCGGCGGTTCGGTGAGCTGATGGAAGGCCGCATCGCGGTGCTCATCTCGCACCGTTTCTCCACGGTGCGCATGGCGGATCGGATCGTAGTGTTGTCGGCCGGCACCATTGTGGAGCTGGGAAGCCACGCTGAGCTGATGGCGATGGACGGTGCGTATGCCCGGCTCTTCAGGCTGCAGGCCGAGGGATACCGCTAGGCGCCGGCGGGCAAGCCGCAAGAACGGGCACATGGCACCGTAGGGCACCGGCCCATTCTGTGATCCGGCCGTGTGACCTGCCTCACTTCGCTGCCGGGCGCTATGTGGTATGATCCGGCTCCAGCCAAGCATGGAGGAGGGCTCCGATGAGCGAACAAGCCGAGTACGAGAAGGCCACGCTGGCCGGGGGCTGCTTTTGGTGCCTCGAGGCCGTCTATGATCTCGTCAAAGGCGTCGTGTCGGTTGAGTCGGGCTACTCGGGCGGCCGGCGCCCCAACCCCACCTACGAGCAAGTCTGCAGCGGCGCCACCGGCCACGCCGAGGTGGTACAGATCACCTTTGACCCGAAGGTCGTCTCCTACTGCGACCTGCTGGACATCTTTTTCTCCATCCATGACCCCACCACGCTCAACCGCCAGGGCGCGGACGCCGGCACCCAGTATCGCTCTGCCATCTTCTATCACGACGAGGAGCAGAGGCGCATCGCGGAAGAGGTCGTGCGCGAGAGGGGGGCGTCCGGCACGTGGCGGGATCCGATCGTGACCGAGGTGACGCCCTTCACCGCCTTCTACCCGGCCGAGGCATACCACCAGGAGTACTTTGCGCGCCACGGCTCGCAACCCTACTGCCGGGCGGTGATCGCGCCGAAGGTGGCCAAGTTCATGAAAGCGTTTCCCCTCTCGCTGGAAGGAAGGGGGCCGGGCTAGTTCTGTAGCCTGAGATGTCACGCTGAAGAGCGAGCGTAGCGCGATGAGGGGTTTCGGCGGCATCTGGCAGTCGGTTGCTCACGAATGGGCCGAGATTCTTCGCTCCCTTCGGTCGCTCAGAATGACAGGTAGCTGCGAGTGAGGTGGCAGTAGCAAAAGGGGGGGGAGAAAGCACCCCGGGCCACTTCAGGTCGACGGGCCGGCAGCAGGAACGGGCAGGGTGGAGGGCTCGGTCAGGGACCTTTGCCCATCGCAGAGCAGGGTGGCGGGCTCGGTCAGGGACCTTCGCCCATCGCAGGGCAGGGTGGCGGGCTCGGTCAGGGACCTTTGCCCATCGCAGGGCAGGGTGGAGGGCTCGGTCAGGGACCTTCGCCCATCCGAGGCCCTGCACTGCGACGGCGGGGTAGTGCCTGACTTTGCCAATGTCCCGAGAAGGCCCCGCCGCGAGTTGACATTCCATCGCCTGTGCGCTATACTTTGTCCACACTGCGGGAGTAGCGCAGTGGTAGCGCACCTGCCTTCCAAGCAGGCTGTCGCGGGTTCGAATCCCGTCTCCCGCTCAAGGCCCCGGCCAGACTGCGTGGCCGGGGCCGCTGCGTAGCTCCGACAGGAAAGGAGCTCCCCATGCCCTTGCAGCAGAACCTGGCGTGTGGCGTTGTCCGCCCGCCACCGGGGAGGGGTGGCGGCGACCTGGCCTGCCTGAGGATCGGGCCCGGCACCTTCCGCGATGCCCTGGTCGATGCCGCCGAGCGCACCGGTGGCATGACCCTCCCTGCCGACCTTCTCGTGAGGAGCGAGCCAACTGAGGCTGCCAACCCATGATCCCACTTGAACTTGGCGTCCGCAACTTTATGTGCTACCGAGACGACGTGCCTTCCCTCAGCTTTGAGGGGATTCACCTGGCCTGCCTTACCGGCAGCAACGGCCACGGCAAATCGGCGCTGCTGGATGCCATCACCTGGGCGATCTGGGGCAAGTCGCGCGCCAAGCACGACGACGAACTCATCCACCAGGGCCAGACCGAGATGGAGGTGGAGTACACGTTTTCTCTCGGCGGCAGCACCTACCGCATCACACGCAAGCGGGAGAGCAAGAAGCCGGGGCGCACCGTCCTCGAGTTCCAGGTGCAGGGCACGGACAAGATGCGCTCGATCGGCGGCAGCACCATCCGCGCCACCCAGGAGGCAATCGACAAGCTCCTGCGGATGGATTACGAGACCTTCACCAACTCCGCCTTTCTGCTTCAGGGGAAGGCGGACGCCTTCACCACCCGTACCCCCTCGGAGCGCAAGCAGGTTTTGGCGGACATCCTAGGTCTCGGGCGATGGGACGAATACGAGCAGGCGGCCCGGGACAGGAGTCGCGCTGTGGAGCGGGAGCACGATGAACGGGATGCACGGCTGAAGCAGATCGACGCGGAGCTGACGCGCGCGCAGGAGTACGAGGATGCGCTGAAGCGTGCCGAGGCAAGCGTGGGCCAACTCGCCGGCAGCGTCAAGGAGGCCGAGGCCAACCTGGCGCTTCACCAATCGCAGCTCCAAGCGCTCGAGCGACAGCAGGTTGCTTTGCAGGGTGTGGAGCGCCACCTGGCACAGACCGAGAGGGAGCTGACCGAGATCGATACGAAGGTCCGCGAGCGCCAGGCGAGGTTGCTGGGCCACGAGAGGGCGCTGTCCGAACGGGACGCGATCGAGCGGGGCTTTGCCGCCCTTGCTGGTGCCCGGCAGGCCGAATCCACCTGGAACGAGCGCCTGCGCGCCGCCCGACACATCGAGTCGCAGCAGCGCGACCTCGAGCGCGCTGTGGCTGCCGCACGGCAAACGCTGGAGCAGGAGGCGGGCCGGCTGGCCGAGCGCCTGCGCACCCTGGAAAAACATGCTGCGGAAGCGCCGCGGCTGGAGATGGAGCTCGCAGAGGCCGCCTCCCGGCTGGGTCACCTGGAACGGCGCCAACTTGAGCGGGATACGGCGCGCGAGCGCCTCCAGGCACTCGCCGAAGCCGCTGCCGCCCTTAAGGCCACCAATGAGAAGCTCCGTGCCGAGATGCAGGATCTGCGGGAGAAGCTCGACCTATTGCAGGCTGAGGCCGGCGAAGCGGCGTGCCCTCTCTGCGGCCAACCACTGACCGGGCAGCACCGCAAGGAAGTTGCAGCCGAATACCAGGCCAGGGGCGAGGGCCTGCGCCGCCTTTATGACGACAATGACACCGAGCTGCGTGCCGGTGCTGTGGAGAGCGCACAACTCAAGGCCCAGCTTCAGCAGCTCGATCGCGAGCTTGGCGGGCAGGGCGCCGCCCAAGGCCGGCACGCCCAGGTCGAGCATGCCCTGCGAGATGCGCAGCAGGCCGCTGCCGGAGTCCAGGCAGCCGGCGAGGAAGTGGCGGCCCTGCGGCACCGCGTCGAGGCCGGGGAGTATGCACCCGCCGAGCACCGTGCTCTTGCCCAACTGGCAGCCGAGCTGGAGGCAACGGGTTACGATGCCGAGGCTCACCGCAAGGCGCGGGACGAGGCCGCCACGCTTGCCCCCTTCGAGGCACGGCAGCAGCAACTGCTTCTCGCGGAGCAGCAGGCTGAGGCAGAGAAGGCAGAACTGGAAGAGCTGCGCGGCCGCGGCGAGCGCTGGGCCGAGAGCCTGGCCGCCGAGCGAGGGCGGCGCGATGAGCTGGCCGCCGAGATCGCCGGTCTGCCGGGGCTCCGCGAGCAGGCGCGCGCCCGCGCCGCGGAGCTGGAGGAGTGGCAACGACAGGCGCAGCAAGCGCGCCTCGCGCTGGGAGCCGCCCAACAGCAGGTAAAGTATGTCCGGCAAATCACCGCGGAGCGCGTCCAGGTCGCTGCGCAGCGGCAGCGACTCGCCGGCGAGAAAGCCCTCTACGATGACCTACGCCTGGCCTTTGGCAAGAAGGGGGTTCAGGCCATGATCATCGAGGCGGTTGTCCCGGAAATCGAGTATCAGGCCAACGAGCTTCTCGGGCGCATGACTCAGAAGCGCATGCAGGTTCGGCTGGAGACGCAGCGGCCCACACAGAAGGGGGACACTCAGGAGACACTGGAGATCAAGATCTCGGACGAGCTCGGCACGCGGCCGTACGAGCTGTTCTCCGGTGGCGAGTCCTTCCGCGTCAACTTTGCCATCCGCGTCGCGCTGAGCAAGCTGCTGGCGCGGCGCGCAGGTGCCCAACTGCAGATGCTTGTGATCGACGAAGGTTTTGGCACCCAGGATGCCGAGGGCCGGGAACGGCTCGTCGAGGCGATTACCTCCATACAGGATGATTTTGAGCGCATCCTGGTTATCACCCATATCGAGGACCTCAAGGACGCCTTCCCGGTACGGATCGAGGTGACCAAGACGGAGTTAGGGTCGCAGTTCCGGCTGAGCTGACAGAGGCGGCGGTTCGGGCATCGATAGGGCGGCTGAGGGGAGCTCGGCCTGTGAGCCCTCCAGAGACTCGCGGTGTGCACCCGCGTCAAACATGGCCGGCGGACGGTTCCTACTTGCCGCCCCTCGCCACACGGAGTCGGAAGCCACGAAAGGAGCAGGAAGATGAAGGTGCGCCAACGTACTATCGCCTTGGTGGTGACGCTGACCGTGATCGCTATGGCGTCGAAGGGTCCGGCCGCGGCCAGACAGCCCGACAGTGTGATCGTGAGCCTGGCGGATGCCGACCTGACCTTTGTGGGCGAGGGCGCCGGCGACTGGGCCGGCTACTCCGTGGCGCCGGCGGGCGACGTCAACCAGGACGGCTACGACGACCTGGTCATCGGTGCGCCCTACGCCGGGCCTGATGCGGACAAGGGAGACGGCAAAGGGTACCTGGTCCTGGGCCGGCCCCGCGACCAGTGGCCAGCGAGCCATATCGGGCTGGCCCAGGCCGACGCCTCGTTCACAGGCCAGGACTCGGTCCCTTACCGCTCAGATATGCTCGCCCGCCAGGTGTACACAGCCGGCGACGTGAACGGCGACGGCTACGACGACTTCTTGGTGAGCCACTGGATGTACTCCATGCCCGAAGCGCGCGGAAGAGGCTACCTGTTCCTGGGCAGGCCACAGGTGGATTGGGGGCAGGAGTTCCCCGTGGAGGAGGCCGATGCCTCGTTCGTGGGCGAGGGCCAATACGACTATGCCTCTTGGTATGTGTCCACCCTGGGCGATGTGAATGCGGACGGCTTGGACGACTTTGCCATCACGGCGACCGGCAACGAGGAGGGCGGCGGTTTTCAGGCGGGCCAGGTCTACCTGCTCCTGGGACGGGCGGCGGCGGATTGGGGACACGACTTTGATCTCGCCGAGGCCGACGCCACGTTTCTGGGCGAGGCGGAGGGCGATCGGGCAGGCCGCTCGGCCACGGGCGTCGGCGACGTCAACGCAGATAGTTACGCGGATTTCCTGATCGGCGCCATCGGCAGCGACTACGGGGCCGAGGACGCCGGACAAGCGTACCTCATCCTCGGCCGCGCTGCTGCCGATTGGGGCCGTGACATGCCGCTCTCCTTGGTCGATGCCTCTTTCGTGGGGGAGGCGGCAGGCGACCAGCTCGGCCGGCGGGTCGCATGGGCGGGCGATGCGAACGGCGACGGCTTTGACGATTTCCTGTTGGGGGCTTCCTACAACGACCAGGTAGCACCTGAGGCCGGGAAGGCATACCTCTTTCTGGGGCGGGCCGCGGCCGATTGGGGCCTCCACTACCCAGCAGTCCAGGCCGATGCCTCGTTCCTAGGCGAGGCAGAGTGGGACGAGGCCGGGCGACGGGTGAGCGGTGCCGGCGACATCAACCACGACGGCTACGACGACTTCCTCGTCGGCGCGCCCCACAGCAACCGATCGGCCGGCCTCGCGGGAGCGGCCTATGTCTTCTACGGCCGGCCGGACGCCGGCTGGGGGCACGACGTGCCGCTGGCCGAGGCCGATGTCATCTACGAGGGTGAGGCGGGCAACGACCGCGCCGGCTACGACCTTGCCCGTATCGGGGATTTCGACGGCGACGGCGTCGAGGACATGGTCATTGGCGCCTACCGTTCTGACGAGCCGGGAGGGTCCGGGGGAGTTGCCTACGTGCTGTTCGGCGCAAGCACGGGGGTTCCACAGCCTATCGCCTTTGCTCCCGACGTACCCCAGGGCAAAGTCGGCGAGTGGCACACGTTCACGACTACGTACGGCGATCCGAACGGCTGGAGCGACATCGCCTCCGCCCGCCTCCTGCTCGGCGCCTCCGTCGCCGACCTCAAGGCCCTCAACGTGCTCTATGAGCCGGCCGCGAATGCCCTCTACCTCCGCAACAAGGCCGACACCGCCTGGCTGGGGCCGTGCACACCGGGGGCGCGAACCACGCTGACCAACAACATCGTCCAGCTCGACTGCAGCCAGAGCAGCGTCTCGGGAGATGGAGAGACCCTCCAGGTCGCGTGGCGCGGGCGCTGGGTTCAGCGGACGAGCCGGTCCCGGCACCTGACCGGGCACCTGCGCGTCGCAGACCAGGCGGGCTACGACTCGGGCTATGTGCCGCTGGGCTCCTGGACGCTGAAACCCTGATCCGTCCCAGGGTTGACCCAGGCGTGCCGGTCGCTCTCGCAACGCCGGGCACCTGGCTCAGAACATTTGCGCGAACCACAGCGCCGCAGTATAATCGGCGCTGAGGCACACCCCAACTGATGGCCAAAGCGAGCAGAAGCCGTAGAAAACCGAAGAAATCGACCAGCGGGTTCGACCTGCGCACGCTTCTCCGCCCGGAGGCCATCGGCATCTCTCTTCTGGTGCTGGCGCTGCTGACAGTGCTCAGCCTGATCCCGGGGCAACGCGGCGACATCCTGGAGTGGTGGGTGAGGCTCCTGAAGCTTGTCGCCGGCTGGGGTCATTGGCTGATGCCCTTGTGGTTTGCCGTCTTGGGCCTTTGGCTCGTCTTTGTGGGGTTCGGGCGCCGGCCCGATGTGGATCCCGAGCAGCCCGTTGGCGGCGCCTCGCTCTACATCCTTGTGCTGGCGCTCCTTCACATGCTGGCCGGCCGGCCCGACCCCGCAGCCGTGGAGACAGCCGGCCGCGGAGGAGGTTACCTGGGCAAGGCCGTCAGCGACGCACTCATCTGGGGGTTTGCCGAGGTGGGCGCGGCGATCATCCTGGCGGCGCTGTCGATCGTCAGCCTCCTGCTGCTGCTTGGCACCTCGCCGCGCGAGATGTGGGCCGCCTGCGCCGGCGCGATTCGCCAGCTTTGGGCGAGGCAGGGGCACCTGCCGCGCCTGCCCTCCCTCCGCCGCCATCCCCTGTCTGGAGCGGCCGCCAGGCCGGCGAAGAATCCGGCGTCGAGCCAGCAGGCTCCAGCCATCCCCCACCAACAGGCAAGCTTTGTGCCCCGCATCATCGGTGGTGAGCAGACGTGGGAGCTTCCGCCCATTGATCAGATCCTGGCGCCTGCCATCGAGATCGAGCTGAGCGCGGCCGAGATCCGCGAGCGGGTGCGGATCATCGAAGAGACGTTGGGGTCATTTGGCGTTCCGGCGAAGGTCGTGGAGGTCAACCAGGGGCCGACCATTACCCAGTTCGGAGTCGAGCCGGGCTACGTAGAGAAACGGAACGGCGACGGGCGGACGGTCCGCTCCAAGATCAAGGTCAGCAAGATCGAGAGCCTTTCCAACGACCTAGCCCTGGCACTGGCTGCCTCACCTATCCGCATCGAAGCACCGGTCCCAGGCCGGTCGATCGTAGGCATAGAGGTTCCGAACTCGGACATCGCGCTCGTGTCGCTGCGGAGCGTCCTGGAGAGCGAGTCCTTCAGAAAGATCAAGGGCCCGCTGCCCATCTGCCTGGGCCAGGACGTCGCGGGCAACGCTGTGGCTACCGACCTGGCGACGATGCCCCACCTGCTCATCGCCGGGGCGACGGGCTCGGGAAAGTCGGTGTGCATCAACGCCATCATTGCGTCGCTGCTCTGCACGCGCACCCCTGACCAGGTCAAGCTCCTGATGATCGACCCCAAGATGGTGGAGCTTGTGCCGTACAACGGTATCCCGCACCTGCAGGCCCCGGTCGTTATCGAGATCGAGCGCGTCGTCGGCGTCCTCAACTGGGCCCTGCGCGAGATGGAGACCCGCTACAAGCTGTTCAACAAGGCGCGCGCGCGGAACCTGGAGGCCTTCAACCAGCAGCTTGCCGACAAAGGCCAGAGGCCGATGCCTACCATCGTGGTGGTGATCGACGAGCTGGCCGACCTGATGATGGCAGCCGGAGAGGAAGTCGAGCGTGCCATTTGCCGCCTGGCACAGATGGCACGCGCGACCGGTATCCACCTCGTCATCGCCACGCAGAGCCCGCGGGTGGACGTGGTCACCGGCCTCATCAAGGCCAACTTCCCGGCGCGGATCAGCTTTGCAGTGACCAGCCAGGTCGATTCGAGGGTCATCATCGACACGGCCGGCGCAGACAAGCTGCTGGGGCGAGGTGATATGCTCTTTATGGCCCCCGACTCCAGCAAGCTGCAGCGCCTGCAGGGGTGCTATGTCTCGGACAAGGAGCTGACCGCCCTGGTTCGACATTGGCGCGGGCTGCGCGACGCACAAGAGCCGCTCCGCCCGGAGGACGTCCGCCAGCCCTCGCTGTGGGAAGAGATCGACGCTGCCGAGGCGGAGTCTGTGCAGGAGGATACGTTGCTGCCGCAGGCCATCGCCCTGGTCCAGCAGCAGCGGAGGGCATCTGTTTCGATGCTCCAGCGCCGCTTGAGGATTGGCTACTCGCGGGCGGCCAAGTTGATCGACCTGATGGAACAGCAGGGCATTGTCGGCCCCGAGACGGGTGGGAGCAGGCCACGGGAGGTGCTTGTGCCGGAGGAGGCGCAGGCAGATGCTGAGTGGGACGAAGACGATGAACTTCCGCCGCTGTAGGGAGCTCTTCGTCGCCCCGACTTTTAGGGATTGGCGGGGGAAGGGCAAGGGACCTGCCCTTCTGGCATTGCTTCTGGCCATTGCCCTGGCCCTGGGCGGATGTGCGCCCTCGCTGAGTGCCTGCGCCCCCGGGGACCTCCGCGTCGGCCTGATCACGAACTTGTCCGGGATCGACGGCGTGGAGAACGCGCTCACGTGGGAGGGGCTTGAGCGCGCCGACGAGCAGCTCGCCGTCTGCGCGCAGTTCGTCGAGAGCCGCACGGAGCAGGACTACCGAAAGAACGTCGTGGCGCTGGCCGAGGAGGAGTTCGACCTGGTGGTCGCCGGGCCTGCGTTGGTGCCGGCCATCCAGGAGCTGGCCGAGGAGTATCCCGACACGCATTTCCTGCTGGTCGACAGCTCCCCTGACTCGCCCCCTGCCAACGTGCACAGCCTCACCTTCCGAGTGGACCAGGCGGCCTTTCCGGCGGGCTATCTGGCCGCCGCCTGGGCCACCCTCGAGGACCCGGCGGAGCCGTGGGTGGGCTTCGTAGCGAGCCAGCTGAACCCCTCCGTCGAGCAATACGTGGCGGCCTTCCGGGCGGGGGTGGCTCACTACAACGACCAGAGAGAGGCAGATGTTGGCTTTCGGGGTGTCTTCCTCGGGGCCGACGAGACGCAGGACGCCGACCTGCAGGCCAATGCGTTGATCGACCTGGGCATCGATGTGATCCTGGAGGTCAGTGACGGCGACATGATGGGCGCCCTGGCCATGGCCAAAGGCCGCGGCCGGTGGGGCATCGGCGCGGAGCTGGACCGGTACAAGGATGCGGGGGAGGCGCGTGACATCGTGCTGACATCCGCCGTCAAGCGCCTGGACAATGCCGTGTACTCCTTCCTAAAGGAGTGGACTCAAGGGGCTGCAGGCGACCTTGCCGTCCTGCAGGGGACCTTGGAGAGTGGAGGTGTCGGCCTGGCACCTTTCCACGACGCGGAGAAGCAGGTTCCGACCTCGCTTCAGGCCGAGCTCGCAGGCGTGCTCGAAGCCGTCGCCGCGGGCGACCTTGATACCGGCTGGGAAGCTCCCTAGCCGGAGGCGTGAGCGTGCGCAGTGTGCAACGCATTTGCACCTTTGCCCTACCGGACTTGCCTTGCGCAGCGCGATGAAGTATAATGCCTGCATAGACTGAAGCGTGCAGCTCGAAGGCTCCCGTCCAGGACACCATCAAAGTTGCAGGGGAGCGAAAGGGGGTGGTGCGCAGTAGGACCGCACGTTTTCCGGCTTTTCGTCCATTCCTAACCAAGAAACCATTCATATCCTGAGGAGGGGAGAAAATGCGTAAGTGGTTTGTCGCACTGTCGGTATTGGTCGTTCTTTCGATGTTCATCGCGGGCTGCGGGCAGCCGGGCAAGGGCATGAAGGTCGGCATGGTATCGGACGTCGGTGGAATCGACGACGCCTCCTTCAACCAGAACACCTGGGAGGGTCTCCAGAAGGCCGCCGAGGATTTCGGCGTCGAAGCGCAATTCATTGAGAGCCAGGCCCAGGCCGACTATGAGAAGAACATCACCGAATTCGCCGAGCAGGAGTATGACCTCATCTTCACGGTCGGCTTCCTGCTGGGTGACGCCACCAGCAAGATGGCGGCGCAGTACCCTGACACCAAATTCGCGATCGTCGACGTCACCTATGACCCGCCGATCCCGAACGTGCAGGGCATTGCGTTCAACGTCGACGAAGCGGCCTTCCCCATCGGCTACCTGGCTGCCGGCTGGGCCGCCCTGAAGGACGCCGCCGACCCGCAGATTGGCTACGTGGGCGGCATGCAGATCCCGCCGGTCGAGCAGTTCATTGTCGCCTACTGCGCCGGTGCCGACTACTACAACGCGCAGAAGGGCACCAACGTGCAGTGCAAGGGCGTCTACATCGGCGACTTTGAGTCGCCCGACAAGGGCAAGCAAGCCGGCAAGTCCCTCATCGACGAGGGCGTGGATGTCATCTTTGGCGTGGGCGGCAAGACCGGCAACGGCGGCCTGACCGCGGCGAAGGAAGCGGGCAAGTGGGGTGTCGGCGTCGACGTCGACCAGTACTACACTCTGCCGAATGAGAAGGACATCCTGATCACGTCGTGCATGAAGCGGCTGGACAACGCGGTGTACGCCGTCGTGGAAGGGTTGGTCGACGACAAGTTCGCCGGCGGAACCAACTACGTCGCCACCGCCGGCAACGAGGGCGTGGGCCTGGCCCCCTACCACGACTTCGAGGGGCAGATCCCTGCCGACCTGGATAAGGAAGTCAAGGCTATCCAGAAGGGGATCGCCGACGGGACAATCGACACCGGCTGGTAGCAGAAGTAGCGGCGTGCAATAGAACTTGGCGGTGCTGGGCGCATGCTCAGCACCGCCTTTTGACTGCGCCAGGGGCTTTTGGCTGCCTGCCCCGGCACTGATCTCTGGAAGGAGCAAGGATGGCCCCGATTCTGGAGGTTCGCGACGCAACCAAGCGGTTCCCCGGCGTCCTCGCCAATGACCACGTTGGCTTCTCGCTAGACGAGGGAGAGGTGCTGGCCTTCCTGGGTGAGAATGGTGCCGGCAAGTCCACCCTCATGAACATCCTCTACGGCCTGTATGCCCCCGACGAAGGCGAGATCCGCATCCGCGGAGAAAAAGTCGAGATTCACGACCCCAACGATGCCATCCGCCACGGCATCGGCATGGTCCATCAGCATTTTCAGCTCGTCCCCGTCTTCACCGTGGCAGAGAACATTGTCATGGGCACCGAGCCCTCCCGCTTGGCCTTTTCCTGGAAGGCGCTGGGGGGAGCGGCAGCGGTAGCCGGCGTGCTCGGCTTCGTCGGTGGCATCTTTGCTCTGGACGGTGTGCTGCGCTGGCTCCTGGCGGGCGCGGTGGCGGCGGCGGTCGTGGCCGGCCTATACGGACTGGTGACCCTGCTCGGGCTCCTGTCGCGCAGGGGCTTCTGGCTCTACTTTGGCGTGGTAGGTGCCGCCTGCATCGCCCTGTTCGCGGGTTTGGCCCTGCTTCTCGGCGCTCCGGGGCGCATTCCCCTGCTGGTCATCTTGGCACTGCTCTTTGCGGCAGCCTCCCACCCCATGCTGCGCGTGGTCACGACGGCGCTCGACAGGCGGCAGGCCGTGAGGCGAATCCGCGCCCTATCCGACCAGTATGGTTTGGCCATGGAGCCGGAGGCCCGCACGGGGAGTCTGCCCGTCGGCGTCCAGCAGCGGGTGGAGATCATCAAGACCCTCTACCGCGAGGCCAAGATTCTCATCCTCGACGAGCCGACGGCAGTGCTGACGCCCCAGGAGACCGACGAGCTGTTCGCCATCATGCGCGGGCTGGTGCGCCAGGGCAAGTCGATCCTCTTTATCAGCCACAAGCTCAAAGAGGTCATGGCGATTTCGGACCGCATCATCGTCATGCGCAACGGCCGAGTGGTGGGCGAGACCCGGCCCGCCGAGACCTCCGAGGAGCAGTTGGCAGAGATGATGGTGGGGCGCGAGGTGGAGTTGGTCGTAGCCAAGGGGCCTGCTTCGCCGGGCGATGTGGTGCTGGAGGTCTCGGGGCTGACTGCGATAGACAAGCGGCACCAGCCGGCCCTTCGGGGAGTCGACCTCTTTATCCGCTCCGGCGAGGTGCTGGGGGTCGCTGGCGTCCAGGGAAATGGCCAGACTGAGCTGGTGGCGGTCCTGACCGGGCTCCAGCCGGCAACCGGCGGCTCGGTGCGCGTACTGGGCCAGGATGTGACCAATGCCCACCCACGCAGCGTGACCGAGTTGGGGGTGGCCCATATCCCAGAGGATCGCCAGGAGGACGGCCTGGTCCTCTCCTTCCCAATCTACGACAATCTGGTCCTGTGCACCTATTACGAGCAGCCATTTGCCAAGGGGCCGCTGGTGCAGTTCGACGAGATCCACGCCTTTGCCGACCGCCTGGTGGAGGAGTTCGACGTTCGCACCCCGAGCAGCGCGCTGCCGGCCCAGAACCTCTCGGGCGGCAACCAGCAGAAGGTGATCGTGGCCCGGGAGCTTTCCCGGCCCATCAAGCTGCTGGTGGCGGCCCAGCCCACGCGCGGCCTGGACGTGGGCTCCATCGAGTACATCCACCGCCGGTTGATCCAGAAGCGCGACGAAGGGTGTGCGGTTCTGCTGGTGTCGGCTGAGCTGGACGAGATCATGGCCGTCTCCGACCGGATTTCGGTGATGTACGAAGGACACATCGTGGGGACGGTAGATGCGGACAAGGCAACGCGCGAGGAGCTGGGCCTCCTGATGGCCGGCTCCCGACCCGAGTCGAAGCGCGAGGAGGTGACCGTTGGCTGAGCAGCGTAGACCATCGGGACTCAGGGCACGGCTTGCGGCACTTCCGGCCTGGAGCCGGCTGCTGCTGCTGGCTATCCTGGTTGCTGCGGCAGTGGTCCTGAGCAAGTGGCTCATCCTGCTGCTGCTGGTAGCACTCGGCCTGTGGCCGATCGTGCTCCTGCTCGGCCTGGGCGTGTTGGCACTTCTTTCAAGGGGCCGCGGCGGCTGGCCCTGGATGAAGGGGTGGCTGCGTGGCCGGCTGCGTGGCCTGACGCTTCCCGGACTCGCCGTCCTGACGGCCCTCGTGATCGGCGGCATCATCCTCATGGTTACCGACAAAGCCGTTTTTGAGGCCATGGGCGAAGGAAAGATCTTCCAGGGGCTGGGCCTGGCCTTTGCCAACTGGGGCAAGGCGTACTGGGCGCTGTACGAAGGGGCGCTGGGGAACCCAGTACGCATCCTGACGGCCATCGGGCGTGCCTTCAGTGGAGAGGGGCTACAGCCCCTACTGAGCGCGGTGCGCGGGCCGAGTGATACCCTCGTCCAGTCGGTGCCCTACATCTTTGCCGGCCTGGCGGTCGCGATCGGTTTTCGGGCAGGGCTCTTTAACATCGGCGCCGAGGGGCAGATTGGGATCGGCTGGTTGGCTGCCGTCATCGTCGGTTTTTCCCTCAAGACGCTACCTGCCTACATCCTTCTCCCGTTGTCCGTCCTGACCGGCATGTTCGCCGCCGGGATCTGGGCCGGCATCGCCGGCTGGCTGCGAGCCAAGACGGGCGCTCACGAGGTCATCACCACGATCATGCTCAACTATATCTCCTACCGGCTGAGCGAGTGGCTGCTGTGCGGGCCGCTGGAGAACGTGCAGGGCACCTGCCGCTCGCAGGACATAGCCGAGGCTGCGTTCCTGCCCCGATTCCTGGGCCACCCCGTGACGGTCCACTGGGGGTTCATCCTGGCCATCATCGCCGTGCTGCTCTCGGCCTGGTACCTGTTCAAGACGACGTGGGGCTTTGAGCTGCGCACAGTGGGGGCCAACCCGCATGCAGCCAAGTATGGCGGGATGAACGTCGCCAAGTCGATTGTCCTGACCATGTTCCTCAGCGGCTGCCTGGCCGGGCTGGCGGGGGTGAGCCAGGGGTTGGGCATCACGCACAACATCGCGCTTGGCTTTCAGGCAGGCTATGGCTTCGACTCGATCGCGCTGGCGCTACTCGGGAAGAGCAACCCGGTCGGCGTACTGGGCGCCAGCCTCCTTTTTGGCGTGCTGCGCGCCGGTGCCAGCCGCATGCAATCGATGGCGGGTGTCCCGACCGAGATCGTGCAGATCGTCCAGTCGTTGGTGATTGTCTTCATTGCCGCGCCGGCCATCATCCAGTCGATCTACCGACTGCGCAAGCTCAAGCGCGAAGAGACGGAGGCGACTGTCGTGACCCGGGGCTGGGGAGCGTAGGAGGAGACTATGGCAGCCAAAGCAGACGCGATCCAGGCTCGACGGGCCACCGGCTTTGCACGGAAGGATCTGCTGATGACCGCGGGCATCGTCGTCGTCGGGGCCGTGCTTTTCTTCTTCGGGCGGTATGGTGCCGATCCGGGTGAAACGGCAGCTTTCACCGACCAGGAACTGGGAAGACTCTTCAGCCTCCCCTCGCAGGCGACTCTCTATGCCTTGGCGGGGCTCGCCCTGCTCTTTGGCGGGCTGCGGTTGTTCCGCAGCCTGGGCTCTCTCCGTTCTGTCCTTGGCTGGGGGCTGGCTGCGGCGGTTGTCTTTGCCTTCCTGGTGTGGGTGACTAGTGGAACGAGCCTCAACCTGTCGGGCATGCTGCAGGACACGCTGAAGCTGGCAACCCCGCTGGTGCTCGGGGCCATGGCAGGCATTTTCTGTGAGCGCTCGGGCATCATCAACATCGCCATCGAGGGCATGATGCTCACGGCGGCCTTTTCGGCGGCCTGCTTCGCCAGCATCTTTGACAGCCTGTGGATGGGCATCCTGGTGGGGGTGATCAGTGGCGGCTTGATGGCACTGCTACATGCCTGGCTGTCGATCAAGTACAAGGTGGACCAGATCATCTCGGGCACCGTGATCAACATCCTGGCAGCGGGCGCGACGCGCTTCCTCAACGTCCGCCTGGCCGACCCGGCGGGCATGAGTGCCCCGGGCAAGTTCGACCCGATCGCCATCCCGGTGCTGTCCAAGATCCCTGTCTTGGGGCCCATTCTCTTCAACCAGCAACCCACCGTGTACCTCATGCTCATCCTGTTGGTGGTGGTGCAGTTCGTGATTTTCTCGACACCGTGGGGACTGCGGATGCGCGCCTGCGGCGAGCATCCCCGCGCGGCGGACACCGTCGGCGTGAACGTCAACCGCATGCGGTACCTGGGCGTAATCCTTGGCGGGATGATCGCCGGCATCGGCGGCGCCTACTTCTCCATCGGCGAGGTGGGCTCGTTCGAGGACGGCATGACGCGCGGCGCGGGCTTTATCGCCCTGGCGGCGATGATCTTTGGCAAGTGGAACCCAGTGGGCGCCTTTGGGGCGGCCCTTCTCTTTGGCTTTGCCGATGCACTCCAGGTCAAGATGCAGTCGATCGAGCCACTGCTGCCCTTCGCCAACGTGCCAATCCCGCCCGAGTTCCTGCAGATGACGCCCTACATCCTCACGATCTTTGTCCTGGCGGGCGCCATCGGGTCCGCAATCGGGCCCGCGGCTGAGGGCAAGCCCTACGAGAAGCAATAGAGTAGGGTTCACGGGGCTGGGCCTACGGCCCAGCCCCGTGAACCCGGAGGGGAAGGGATTGGCGGACAATCCTGGTGAGCTCCGCACGTTTCTGGAAAGATGCTACGGCCGCCCTGAGGCGGCTGTCATGTCTCCCTGGCAGCGGGTCGAGACGTCGCTTGCCCACCGGGAGCCGGACCGGGTGCCCTTTGACTTCTGGGCGGTGCCGGAGGTCTGCGCCAAGCTTCGGCGGGCGCTGGACGCCGACGACGATACGGTGCTCCGCCTGTTGGGCATAGACTGCCGGATGGTGGTGCCGCGCTACGTCGGAAGCAAGGCGCGGACGCTGCCGGACGGCACGCGGATCGACGCCTGGGGCACGCACCGGCGGCAGGTGACCAACGAGTTCTCCACGTACGAGGAGTACGCCAGGCACCCCCTGGCCTCTGCCGAAACCGCGGGCGACGTGCTGGGCTGGGACTGGCCCAGCCCGGACGACTGGGACGTCTCGCAGATTCGCGAGCAGTGCGAGCGGCTGAACGCGGGATTGCGCCATCACCTTCGCTATGAGGTCGGCGGCATCTTTGAGTGGGCCTGGGCACTACGGGGGTTTGAGCGCTTCCTGCTGGACCTGGTGGACAAGCCGGACGTGGCCGGCGCCATCATGGACCGCTTCACGGACATCTACATCGAGAACACGGTGCGCGTGATCGAGGCAGCCGGTGGGCTCCTGGACATGGTGTACACCTACGACGACGTCGGCATCCAGAACGGTCCCCTGATGTCGCTGCGCATGTGGCGCAAGCATATCCTGCCTCGCCACCAGCGACTGAACGCGGCCATCCGCGCGGCGCGGTATCCGGTCAAGATCATGTACCATTCCTGCGGCGCCATCGTGCCCTTCATCCCAGCCTTCGTCGACGAGATGGGCATCGACGTGCTGAACCCGCTCCAGCCGCGGGCGGCCGGCATGGATGTGGCGCGCATCAAGTCCGAGTTCGGCGACAGGCTTTCCTTTCACGGCGCGATCGACATCCAGCACACGCTACCCCTGGGCACGCCGGGGGAGGTGCGATCCGAGGTGCGCGAGCGCATTGCCGTGCTCGCGCGCGGCGGCGGCTACATCTGCACTTCGGCGCACTATCTCCAGGCCGACACGCCGCTTGAGAACATCGTCGCGCTGTATACGACGCCTCGCGAGCTGTAAGCAGCTAGCTGCCCACGCCAGTCCTGAAGGGTTGCGAAAGACCCGTCAGGTCTCGCCCAAGTTCTGGGAAGCCTACTGGTTCCTTTGCCCTTTTCCCCTGAGCGTGGTACACTCATCGCCAGGATCCCACGGCTCTGGGCGGCCGGAGGCGAGCCGCGGTCGGGGGGCCAGAGCGCTCACCGACCCCCATAGCCCGGCCTGGAGGAGCTTGGACGATGAGAGAATCGAGCCCGCGCGCGAGCATCACGCTGGTCCCTGTGGGGCGTGTTCCGGCCGAGCTGCTGCAATGGCTTCGCCAGGAACTCGCCAAGGTGGTGCGCGAGCCTGTGAGTGTGGGCCGGCCGGTCGCACTGCCGCCCGACGCGTTCCAGCCACTGCGAGGCCAGTATCTCGGAGGGGCGATCCTGGAAGCCATGCACAAGCTTCCGCTGCCTGCCGGCAGCCAGGCGGTTGCGTTGGTGGATGCCGATTGCTACACGCCGGGGCACGACTTCGTCTACGGCCTGGCCGCCAAGGGGGGCCGGATGGCACTCGTGGCTCTGCCGCGGCTGCGGCCGTCGCACTATGGAGAGCCGCCCGATGCTCCCAAATACGCGACGCGGGTGCTAAAGGAAATCGTGCACGAGCTGGGTCACATGTGGAACTTGGCTCACTGCACCGACCTGCGCTGTGTCATGCACTTCTCGGATACACTGGACGACACAGACTCGAAAGGTGTCCAGTACTGCACTCGCTGCCAGAAGCGCCTGGGGCAGACGGCCGGGCGCAGGTAGGCCGGCTATAGGAGCTCGTCGGCGATACGCCCCGGCAGGGTATCCCGCGTCTCCTCACCGGCCCAGAAGAGCAGTGGGCATGCATCTCCCAAGCGTGCGCGCAGCTCGTCGAGAAGCGACTCGCGCACGATCACCAGCACGCAGGCCGACGGGCAAGAGGCCAGGGCGGGCAGGACGGCTGCCAGGCCCAGGCCCTGCCACAGCTCCAGCTTGCCTATCTCGTCGACGACGACCAAGGCGGCGTTCTCCGCTGTCGCCTCCGCCCCTTGCGTAGGCGAGAGCGCTTCCAGAATGATTGAGGTCGCCCACTCCAGGGCTTCGGCGTCGAAGGAATAGGACCCTAGGCGCGGCCCTTTCATGTCGCAGCTGGTGCATGCCAGTGTTCGGCGCTCGCCGGTCGCCAAGTCGACTCCGGCGATCCCGATCTTGAGGCCCGCATTCCGCAGCGCCGGCGCCAGCACACCCCGGCAGGCGATTCCTCTGTGCCGGGCCAGCTCGACAACACGCCCGGCGATCGTCGTCTTGCCGATGCCGACAGGTCCGGTCAGGAGCGCCAGGCGTGATCGGGACATGCCTACCCTGCGCTATCTGAGGGGGCGAACGCGAAAGAGAGCGGAGCCTCCGCGCGAAGCCCTCCCCATCGCCTTACCCCTGCGAGGAGTGTGACTGCGAAGGGACACCCTCCAGCCACTCCTGCGGCACGACGCAGATGAAGCGCAGTATGCCGTCGCCGGTGTTGCGAAACTGGTGGCGGTCGCCGCCCGGCACAAAGACCGTGCTCCCGTGTTCAATAGGCGTCTCGTGCGTGCCGGTGTTGGCCACCCCATTGCCGGACAACACAAAGACCTCGTGCTCCCACCAGTGACTGTGGAGCGGCGTGGCGCAGCCCGGCTGTACCTCGAAGACGCGCATGTTGAAGAACGGTGCCCCCTGCGCAGGGCCCATCACGACGCGCATCGTCACGCCCTCGCCCACCGGCCGGGCTTCGACATCGTGGAAGTCGCGAATCTGGATCATGATTCTCCTCCGCACTGAATCTGCTGTGGCACACTTCGCCCCGCGCGGCCGCGCACCGGACCTGACACGGCAATCGCGAACAGTCGCCGACCGATGCCGACACAGCTCGCCCGCTCGGCTAGGCTATGGGCGAAGGGGCCGGTGCCTGCGTGCAGGTGCGCCCCCAAGCCTGCCGACGGCCGGACATACAGCTCGCTGCGCAGGGCCATCAGGTACGGGTCTCACTGCTTCTTCCCTCCCCCATCGAAGAAGAGGGCGTGAACACCAGCCCGTGTGGATCCGCGTCGATCTTGATTGCTGTGCCGGGCTTGGGGTCGGCAGAGAGCAAGAAATCGGCGAGCGGCTCGCGCAGCGAGCGACCGATGATGCGCCGCAGCGGCCGGGCGCCCCACTCCGGGTGATCGTTCTGTGCCAGCATCCAGGAGCGGGCGGTTTCGCTGATCTCGATCGAGATCCCGCGTGGCTCGAGGAGCTTGGCCTCCTTTTTTAGCAAGAGCCCGAGGATCTGGCGCAGCTGGTCCTGCGTGAGGGGGTGAAACAGGAGGATTTCGTCCAGCCGATTCAGAAACTCGGGCCGAAAGCTCATCTTGACCAGCTCCATCACCTGCTCCCGCCCTGCGTCGGACAGCACCGGCTCGGTCAGGAACTCGGAGCCGAGGTTGCTGGTCATGATGATGACTGCTTCGCTGAAGGAGGCCGGCCGGCCCTGGCCGTCGGTGAGGCGGCCCTCCTCCATGACCTGCAGCAGGACGTCGAGCACGCGCGGGTGCGCCTTTTCCACCTCGTCGAAGAGGACCACAGTGTAGGGCCTCTTGCGCACGGCGTCTGTGAGCTGCCCACCACCCTCGTAGCCTACGTAGCCGGGCGGCGCTCCGATCATTCGATTGACGGTCTCGTCCTGCTGGTACTCGCTCATGTCCAGCGTGATGGTGGCTTCTTCGTCGCCGAAGAGGAACTCGGCGAGGGCTTTGCCGAGCTCGGTTTTGCCTACACCCGTAGGGCCGAGGAAGAGGAAGGAACCGATGGGCCGCTTGGGATCCTTGAGCCCGACGCGCGCCGTCTTGACCGCGCGGCTGACGGCGAGCACTGCCTCGTCCTGGCCGATGATCCGTTCGTGGAGGAACTCGACCATGTGCGCATAGCGGCTGCGCTCGTCGGCGCCGAGCTTGGCCACGGGGATGCCGGTCATCAGGCTAGCCGCCAGGGTGACGTCGTCCGAATCGACCGTGGTATCCGAGGCAGCCTCGGGCCGGAAAGCGATCCCGGGTTGGGCACCCATGCGCACCAGAGCGCAGGCTCGGTGCAGGAGATGAAGCGCCGCGGAAGGCAGGATGGCATCGGCCACATAGCGCTTGGCCAGCGTGGCTGCCGCCGGCAGGGTCTCCGCCGCCAGCGACAGCTCATAGTCTGCCTCGAGCCGCGGCTTGTGGACGCTCAGGATTTCGACCGTCGTCTTGTGGTCAGGCTCGGCGACGCGCAGGAAGTGGCTGTGCTCCGACAGGGCACTCACCGGAGCCAGGCGCGACTGGTAGTCGGGCTCGGTGGCTGTGCCGATGACCACGAGCGCCCGGCCGTCCTTGGCAGCGGTTGCCTGTGTGTCACCCAGGAACGCCGTCTGGACCTCCGGCTGGGCCTTGGGGAACTCGGCCTGGAGAAGTGTGCCGAAGAAGCGCTGGATGTTGGGTAGGAAGAGGACACCGCCTGCGGCCTTCCGACGGCCGGCGCGGAGCGCAGACAGGGCATCGGCCAGCAGCGCCGGCTCGGTCACCTCTACCACCGACCCCAGGTTGCGCGGGCCCTTGCCCTCGGCGATGAGCAGCGCCAGACTGTGCACCAGCGACCGTCTGCCGACACCAGAGGGGCCGACGAGGATCACATGCCGGTCGTGTGACAGGCTCAGGATGCTGAGCAGCTCGCGCAGCAGGTCCTCGCGGTAAAAGACCGGCTGGAGCTGCCCGGAGCGCGCCAGGGCCACTAGGTCGCGCGCGGTGGTTTGGCGGGCAAGGGTGTCCTCGGCCAGGATATTGCTCAGGGCGCTCGGGGTAACACCCCGCTGCTGGAGAAGCCCGGCCGTGGAGACACCCCGCTGGCTCATGGCCGCCAGTGCGTCCTCTGTTCCGACCCAGATCTCGTCGCGGGCGCGGGCAATGGCTTTGCCCTCGTCCAGCACGACCAGCATCTCGCTGCCCAGAGCCACGCGGGTGCCGTTGTGCGCGACGAAATCAAAGTCGACGGACGCAGTCTGGCGCGCCCGCGCCTGATCCTCGGCGGCACGCGTTAGGTCCTCCAGGCTAAAGGCCCGCTCCCCTGCGCAACGCTGGAGCACCTTGTGAGCGGCGTAGTCCTTGCCATCGAGGAATGCAAGCAGCAGGTGCTCGGGCATGAGGACATGCTGCCGCAAGCCGCCCATGATGCGCGCGGCATCGTTCAGCGCCCGGGTCAGCTCCTCGGATGGAATGTCGGGGTTCAGGGTTCCCATTCTCGGTCTCGTGACTGACCTACCCAGATGTGGGCAGTTGGCCGGCAGCGCAGTGGCGGCCTACGCCTGCCGGGCGCCGTAGCGCCCCTTCCAGGCATTGATGCGCACCTGCAGGACCTCGCGCGTCATGCGGATGGTGTCGCGGAGCGGGTTGATCTTGGACTTTTCGCCATAGTACCACACCACCGGCACCTCGACGATCTGGTAGCCGTGACGGCGAGCCAGGAAGAGAATCTCGACATCAAAGCCCCAGCCCTCGATCGTCTGGAATGGGAAGATGGCGTGCGCCACGTCACGGCGGTAAGCCTTGAAACCACACTGAGTGTCCTGGATTCCGGGCACGGCGACGGTCTGCACGAGCAGGTTGAAGACACGGCCCATCAGGTGGCGGTGGCCCGGCTCGTTGATGCGCCTGGCGCCCGCCACCTCGCGCGAGGCAATGGCCACGTCGTAGGCGGGCAGCGCCGGAGGCAGGAACTTGGGCAGCTCCTCGATCGGAACCGACAGGTCGGTGTCGCTCACGATCAGGTAACGGCCTCGGCCTTCAGAGACGCCGGCCTTGACGGCAGCGCCCTTGCCTCCGTGAGGGTTGCGGATCAAGCGAACGAAAGGGTTCTCGCGGGTGAACTGCTCGACAATGGAGGCTGTGGCATCGCGGCTGCCGTCATCGACAATGACGACCTCGATAGGCTCGGGGAAGGCGCGGAGGAAGGTCGTGATGCGCTCCAGGCTTGCCGGCATCCGACGCTCTTCGTTGTAGGCAGGAATGATGATCGAGGCCAGCGGTTCGAGATTCTCCATGGCAGGCAAGTCCTTCCGCGAGACTGGCGCCCATGATACACCGGGCAGGGGCGATTGTCAACCGGTTTTCGACATGGGACGCGGCCAGGCGCAGGCCTTCCAGGCCCTTTTGCGCCGGTTGACAGGCAGCGCGAAAGGTGGTATCCTGCAGTCAGGTATCCTTCCTCGGAGGGGCGTGAGCATGAAGTCCAAGGGCCTTGTCATTGGCCTGGTGGCCGCCCTCGTCCTCCTTGTTTCTGCACTGGGCGTGCTGGGCTATTCCTACCTAAGAGGCCGGCAGACGACTCCCCCGCCGGCTGCCACGTCCACCCCCACCGCCGCTGCCACGCCGAAGCAGACGCCGACTCCAGCAGCTGCGAGTGACGTGGTCATTCCCGATACGACCAAGGTACTTTCTGGCACGACGATCCTGAGCCTGACTGGCATCTCGGAAGACCGGTCGGTCTACACGTTCTCCAGCACAACGGATCAGCTCGCATCCCTTGAGCCGGGCGATGTGATCGTCGCAGCGGCCTCCGGCCTGGCGCCGGACGGCTTCCTGCGCAAGGTCGAGTCCGTGTCAACCGACGGTGGGCGGGTCGTGGTGCACACGCAGCAGGCCAAACTCGCAGAGGCGATCGACACCGGCGGTGTCAGCCTCAGCCAGGAGTTGGTTCCGGAGGACGTGCGCGGCGGCTCTGCCCGGCCCGGGGTCCAGCTCGCGTCCGCCTCCATGGGCCAGATAGACAAGCACAAGGGGTACAACTGGAGGGTGGCGCTGGCTCACGTCGTGTTGTTCGACGCCGATGGCAAGGATAGCACGACAAACGACCAGATCAGGGCCGACGGCAGCGTAAACTTTGACATGAAGATGGACTTTGTGGTTCGCATTGTGGGCACAGACCTGAGAGAAGCCCGCCTGGTCGGGTCGGTCTCGGAGTACGCCGACATCCGCATCGGCGGCAACGCGGCTTTGAGCAAGAAATACGAGAAGACCGTTGCCTCCTACGTTCTCAATGTGATCTGCGTGCCGGTCGGGCCAGTGCCCGTGTGCATCACGCCGAACCTGACGATCAAGGTGGGCCTGGACGGCTCGGCGTCCATTGGGATCGAGGCCGGGGTCCAGCAGCAGGTCAGTCTGCGGGCCGGCCTGGAATACACCAAGAAATCGGGCTGGAAACCGATCGGCGAGCTGACGAAGGAGTTCGAAGCCCACCCGGCGCGGTTCAGCGCCAACCTAGATATCCTCGCGTGGGGCCAAGTCAATCTCGGCGTCCTGGTCTATGGCGTTGTCGGTGCTGACGTCGGCATCAGTGGGTATTTCGGACTTCACGGCGACCTGCAAGAGCTGCCGCCGTTGGCCCTGCGCGCCGGCCTGCGCGTCGACGTGGGTCTACTGGTCACGATCTTTGGATGGTGGGACCTTGTGGACGAGGACCGGACGGTGCTCGACTTTAGCATGGCACTCCCGGCTGAGAGGCGTGCCACCGATACGCCGACACCCACCCACACGCCCACGCCGAACTTTACCGCGACCTGGACTTCCACGCCCACCCCCACGCCGACGCACACCCCCACGCCCACCGTCCGGCCGCCCTGCGCCTTTGAGGCAGAGGGCACGTTCGCGGCGCTCTGGAGAAAGTACGAGCAGCAGCTTGGCTGCCCCCTCACCCCCGAGCCGGCCATCGTCCAGGATGCCGAGCAGGCGTTTGACCGGGGGCGGATGCTGTGGCGGGCCGACACCCGCAAGATTTATGTCCTGTACGCAGGCGGCACGCTCGACGGCACCTTCTTCGCGTTTGACGACACGTGGGAAGAAGGGGATCCGGTCTATTCCTGCGCAGGCGAGCCGCCGGCCGGCCGCGTCAAGCCGTGGCGCGGATTCGGCAAGATCTGGTGCCAGTTGGGCGGGCCGTCGTCGGCTGCCCTTGGCTGGGCACTGGAGGAGGAAAAGGGCTTCTCGGAGGGCAGCGGCGACCCCATGGTGCAGGACCTGGAAGACGGTACCATCTTCCGCGATAGCCTCGGCACGGCGAGCGTCGAGGCATACGTCTTCTTTACGGCTACAGGCCGGTTCGTGTACGAGAGATACTAGGAAAGGCGGCGCCCAAGGGCGCCGAGGGAGGGTCTTGTGTCAAATGTGATGCGCTGCCCCTATTGCGGGCTGCTGCAAGATGAGCCCAAGGGAGTCAAGGTGTGCTCGCGCTGTGGCGGGCCGCTGGAGTTCGAGATCCGGCCGCCGAAGGCGACCTACGTCCAAGTCCAGATGGAGCTTGACCAGGTGGCGGCGCCCGCCAGCGTCAACGTAGAACGCTACGTGCTGGTTACCATCCGCACCCCCAAGGAGGTTCCGCCGGACGAAGCTGCGCCCACCGAGACCGGGCGCCTGCCGGTCAACTTTGCCGCGGTGCTCGACGTGTCGGGCTCGATGCAGGGAGAGAAGATCGCACAGGCCAAGGCAGCGGTACAGCGGGCTGTCCAATACCTCCGGGCCGGGGACATCTTCTCGCTGGTGACGTTCGCCCAGGAGGTGAGCTGTCCCTTCGAGCCCGCCCGAGTGGACGGCAAGACGTACGATGCGGTCAAGAAGGCGCTGGGCAAGGTGTCGGCCGGCGGCATGACCGCCCTGTGCGGTGGGCTGGAGACCGGCATTGCGAAGGCGGACGCGCGCAGGCAGGACACGAACCTGGTGCTGCTGCTGAGTGACGGCCAGGCAAACGTAGGCGAGACCGACCTGGAGCAGGTCGGCTACCGCGCTTACCAGGCACGCCAGCAAGGGGAGACCGTGTCGTCGCTGGGCATTGGGCTGGACTATAACGAAGCGCTGATGGCCGAGATTGCCACCCAGGGTGGGGGGCGCTTTTACCACGTCACCAGCGCGCATCAGATCCCGGCCTACCTGGCAGGGGAGCTGGGCGAGGTGGCTACACTGGCAGCGCGGGAGGTCAAGGTCCACCTCCAGGTCCCAGAGGGAGCTACCCTCCTTCCCCTCTCCGCTGCCTTCCCGGTTCAGCAGGCGGCGGGGGAGGCTGTAGTCTTGGTGGGCGACATTCCCTGCGACACCGAGCTGGAGATCCCGCTGCGCCTGGCGCTGCTGGCCCAGAGCGCCGACACTAAGCTGAGCGTCGATGGGACGCTTTCCTTCCGCTCGCCGGCCGGGCACGAGATTGAGATCCCCGTCAACCGCGTCACCGTGCGTTTCGTGGCCCAGGGCACTTTCCAGAGGCGCGAGGGAGTCGTGCTCCCGGTCGTCGAGCGGGTTTTTGCCCAGATGAAGCCCGCCAGCGTCCTGGGCGTCGCCCGAACGTTGGCCACCCGTCCACAGGATGCCACCCGCCAGTCGGAGTCGATCCTGGTCCGGCTGCGCGCCTACGCCGAGCTGCTCGGGGAAGGGCGGGCGGAGCAAGAGATAGGCGAGGTAGAGGAGCAGTTCGACTCCCTGCGGGCTTCGCCGGCAGCCTCCAAGCAAACGACGTCGGCGGCATTCTGCCGTATCCGTGCCAGGAAAGACTGGGGGGGCTAGGGAACCACAGGCGGGAGGCAACCCTCACGCCTACCCTCCCCCTGCAGGGGAGAGGGGTCAGTCATCTGCCGGCTCGCGCGGCGGGCGCAGGTACCCTAGCGCCTGGAGCTCCCGTCGCAGGCGCGGCAGGTGCTCGCGGCGCACCAGTGCTGTGGTCGGCGTGATGACCTGCTCGATCAGAGAACGGGTCTCGGGCAGCATCTGCAACTCCTTCATCACCCGCTCGCCGGTGACCCGAACCAACACCACCTCTTCGAGCTGAACTGAATCGTACCGCCCAGCCCACAAGCGGAGCTGCCCCGGGACGTTGGCCGGCAGCCGCTGCTCGCTCGCCTGCTGCAGGAAAGCCAGGATCTGCTCCACCCGAAGCCCGCGCGCAATCGCCCGCCCCAGCGCACCTACCGTCAGGCGGTAGCGGCAGGGCACGGCTCCCTCCAGGTCGGCGAACCTCTCAAGCTGAAACCGCGTATAGAGATTGCACGGGGCCGGCACCTCGATCCGCAGATCGGGGCCGACCTGGATGGGAAGTGCCGAAGGTGCCTCCGGCTCCTCCTCGACCAGGTTCAGCAGTCGCTCGCCGGCCGCGGTCAGCCGGCAGACAGGGCCGGACTCGGAGGCGCCCAGGGCAACGATGCCCAGCCAATAGAGCGCGCCAGAGAGCAGATCGGCGAGGAGTGCGCCCTCCACGCGTTCCCAGGACTCGAATCCGGCGAGATACTCACCCGAGGCGACGTCCCGGATAGCCCAAGCGTGATAGTCGCCGTCAGGGCGGAGGAAGTCGGGCTCACAGCCCCGGACGGCGGAGGCGAAGGATGCGACGCTCCACCAGCGGTCCCTGGGACAGCGGGCGAGGAACGACAAGACTGCCTGGCGGGCCGCCACCGGGTCGTTGCGCAGAGGACGGCCTGAGTCATCGTCGAAGGCGAGGCCGGGCACGTGGCGCAAGTCGTTCCAGGTGGGGTCATCACGCCAGGCTTCGGCCAGTGCCTGCACCTGGGCGGCGGGCGCACCCGCCAACCAGGCCTTCACCGGTGCGGGGTCCAGGTGGAGCAGGTCTCCGCTGCGCTCGACGAAGCCGAGCCGCACTGCCAGGTGACGCAGGAACGCCAGGCGGCGCTCGTCGGCATCGACCAATCGGACGCGCAGCTCGGCTAGGTCCCGCCGCCCCAACCGCCCGTCGGCGAAGGGGTGCACATCATGAAGCTGAAGGTGAACGAGATAGGAGAAGAGATCTATCACCAGCGCCGATCCGGCCTCGCGCGGCCGGTCCGGTTCCGGCACCGCCTCGACGCGAAAACAAGGTGCCTCGGCGGCCGGAGAAGGAAGCAGCGGAAGCAAGTCATCGGGGATGAGGAAGAACTCGCCCGGTCCGGCTGCATCTCGGTCGAAGGCGCGGAAGGCCAAGCCCAGGTAGACCAGCTCTTCGGCTGGGCTGGCAGGCTCCTGCCAAGATGCCTCTCGTTCCAGCCGGCCGGGCCCGACCGGCCGGACCTGGCCAAAGCGCCGGCCGAAGCGCGGCGTGCGCATCTTGCCGCCCGAGGCGACCAGGGCCTCCAGCGCCAGTCGGCCGCCTTCGCTGAGCTGTGCCAGCGCAACGCGCACGGAAAAGGTGTCCAGCATGGTCTTGGCCAACTGGCCGGCTACCTCGGGCTGCCGGCCCGTCGGGAGTTGGAGTCCGCGTGCCTCGGCGACCGCCCGCAGCATGGCCATCGGATAGTCGATCAGGTAGCGCTGCGTGCCGGCCACTTTCCCTTGCCAAGCTCCCTTCGTAGACTTATAATACTCAGCATGCCCGAATCGGGCAAACCTGGAGGTAGGAAATGAGCAAGCTTCCCTCGCAGACGGAAGTGCGAGAGACTATTGGATTCGTGGGTAACCTGCTGGTGCAGGCTCGCCTGGCTTGGCGGTTGCTGCGTGACAGCCGTGTCCCGGCCTGGGTCAAGCTGATACCGGCCGCAGCGGTCGCGTACCTGGTCTCGCCGATCGACTTGGTGCCCGACCTGCTGATTCCGGGCCTTGGGCAGATGGACGACCTGGCCATCCTGCTGCTGTCGGCCAAGGCGCTGGTCGATTTCAGCCCCGCTGAGGTTGTCCGGGAGCACCTCGGGCAGGTGAGGGGCAAGAAGCTCCGGAAACCGAGCGCTGGAGCTGGCGCGGAGATGCATCGCGGGGAAGAGTATATCGATGCTACCTACCGGGTGATCGAGGCGGACGAGGGTCCGAGCCGGGACGGCTGACGGGTGGGCTGCCTCAGGGGTCGCGCAGCGCCTCTCCGAACAGGTCGTACTCCGCCGCCCCGGTGATCTGAACCGGCACGATCGCTCCGGCGTCCACTTCGCCCGGAAAGAAGACCAGCCCGTCGACTTCCGGCGAGTCGCGGTAGGTCCGGCCCACTGCCAGACCGTCGCCCTGCCCTTCCACGAGGACCTCGAGTGTGCGGCCGATCTGGGCGACGTTGCGCTCGCGTGATATCTGCTGCTGCAGCCCCATCAGCCACTCGCGGCGCTCGGTCTTGACCGGCTCGGGTATGGCGCCGGGCAGCGCGGCGGCTGCTGTGCCCTCCTCCAGCGAGTAGCAGAAGACGCCGGCATGATCGAAGCGCATTTCTTCTAGAAAGGCGACCAAGGCCTCAAACTCGGCGTCTGTTTCCCCAGGGAACCCGACGATGAAGGTCGATCGCAGTGCCAGGTCGGGGATGGCTGCGCGCAGGTCGTCGATCAGCCTGCGGGTCCGATCGACGTCGGCGGGGCGCATCATGCGCCGCAGAACGGCCGGGTGGGCATGCTGGAGTGGCAAGTCGAGGTAGTGGCAGATGCGCCGATCCGCTGCCATGCGCTCGATCAGCCGCGCGGTGGCGTGGCCCGGGTAAGCGTACATCAACCGCAGCCAGGTCAATCCGGGCGCCGCATGCAGGATTGAGTCGATCAACCCGGGGAGTGAATCGGTCTCACCCCGATCGCGGCCGTACGCCGTTGTGTCCTGGGCAATGAGCACGATCTCGCGCACTCCCTCCTGCACCAGGGAGGCCGCCTCGGCCGCGATCTCCCCGACCGGCCGGCTCGCGGCCGGCCCCTTGATGAGCGGGATGGCGCAAAAGGTGCAAGGCGCCGAGCAGCCATCCGCAATCTTGAGGTAGGCCGAGGCGCCCTGGCGCGCAAAGCCGGCCCGGCCCTCGGGCGCGGCCGTGGGGTCACCCAGCCGGAGAAGGGCGGCCCTCCCCCGGCGTTCGCTTGCCGCCTCCAGCTCGCCGAGCAGCGCACCGATCTCACTCCAGCGGCGGGTCCCGATCAGTGCGTCGATGCCGGGGACCCGCTTGCTGAGTGATTCGCCCCAATACTGCGGGAGGCAGCCGGCTGCAACAAGCCACTGCCCCTTGCGCTTGGCGCGCACGAGGCGGCGGAGGGCTGCGAGCGACTCGCGCCGGGCGTCCTCGACGAAGCCACAGGTATTCACGATCAGAGCATCGGCCCGGCGCGGGTCCTCTACGGCCCGGTGGCCCATCGCCGCCAGCTCGCGGGCCATCGCCTGACTATCGACCTCGTTCTTGGGGCAGCCCAGGGTTTCGACGTAAAAGTCCATCGGTGTATACTTTGACAGGAGTGTAGCATGGGGCGAGCGTGCCTGTCAAGATGAGCCTGAGACCTTCAGGGGGCCACAGAAAAGGGGAACCGGACTCGCCCATGCTGCGTCTATAGGTAGAGATGCGCCCAATCGGGCATTGGACCCGCGACGCCTGCGCCCTGGGTTTGCTCAGGCGCGAAAAGGTATCTTGCGGGGAAAAGACAGAGGGAGGATGACATGCGAGTTCAAATAGCGTACAAGTCGGCCAGGCTGAGCCTGGCACTCGTGCTGCTCGCTTCGATCGCCTGGGGCTGCGCGCCTGTGCCTTCGGAGCCGACCAGCGGCCCGGCAGAGGTGAGCCCAGTGCCCCCGGATGAGGGCGGCAGCGAGCCCGAGCCGGCCGAGGAGGTAGTTGTGACCGGACCGATCGAGGCGCGTGATGTGGCCCTTGCGTACCTGTCGGAGATCGATCCCGCCAACGCGCCAGCGGCGGATTCGGCCTGGGCCGAGGAGTCGATCACACCCGAAGGGCTGGTCGGCGCCGAGGGTCGCCGGTACACGTCGGGCGAGTGGACTGTGACCGTGGCCTATGCGGTCACCTCTGTGGAGCAAGTGCTCTACGCCATCACGGTCAACAACCAGGCAACCGGCTCGGAGTGGGAGGCAGACGTCGATGCCTATGGCGAGGTCATCGAGTTCGGCTCGGCCGAGGAGCCGGTAGAGCCGGCACCCAGCACACCCTCGAGTGGCCTTCCCGAGCCTTCGCAGGTGCCTGCCACCTCGGCCGGCGCCGCCCGCATTTCCGAGCTTGTCCGGGGCAACAATGCCTTTGCGCTGGCGCTCTACGAGGCGCTGCGATCCAGCGAACGCAACACCTTCTTCTCTCCCTACTCCATCTCGGCGGCACTGGCCATGACCTATGCCGGGGCACGAGGTGAGACCGAAGCCCAGATGGCCAAGGTGCTTCGTTTCTTCCTTCCGCAGGCGGACCTGCACCCTTCCTTCCAGGCGCTGGCCGCTGAGCTCGAGAAGCGCGGCGAGGGAGCCAAGGGCAGCGACGGCGAGGGCTTCCGGCTGAACATCGCCAACGCGCTGTGGGGGCAAGAGAGCTACTCCTTCCTCGAGAACTACCTAGAGCTCCTGTCGGCCTACTACGGTGCCGGCATGGAGCGGGTCGATTTCTCGAAGGCGGAGGAAGCCCGCGGGCTGATCAACGACTGGGCAAGCCGCAAGACAGAGGAAAGGATCCAGGACCTGATCCCTCAGGGAGGCGTCAACGAGCTGACCCGCCTGGTGTTGGCCAATGCCGTCTACTTCAACGCCGCCTGGGCCACCCAGTTCGACGAGGCCCTGACCGAGGAAGGCGGCTTCACCCGGCTCGACGCGACCCAAGTGCAGGTCCCGATGATGAGCCAGACCGAATCACTCAACTATGCGGTGGACGGCGGCTTTCTGGCAGTGGAGCTCCCCTACGACGGGCGCGAATTGTCGATGGTGATCGTCCTGCCAGAGCCGGGCATGCTGGACGTCTACGACCGGCCGCTCAGTGCGGAGACAGTGGAGAGACTGCTCGCCGGCCTCGCGCCCGAGCAGGTCAAGCTGACGATGCCCAAGTTCGAGTTCGACGCCCAGTTCTCCCTGCGCGAGACACTCTCGGAGATGGGCATGCCGATTGCGTTCTCCGCGGATGCGGACCTGACCGGCATGGCAGCCGAGAGGGAGCTCTTCATCACTGACGTCTTTCACAAGGCCTTTGTGAAAGTGGACGAGAACGGGACTGAGGCTGCCGCGGCGACCGCCGTCGTGGTGGGCCTGACCGCGTTCAATCCGGTCGAGCCGATCGAGGTGAGGGTGGACCGGCCGTTTGTCTTCCTGATCCGCGACGTCAAGACAGGCACGATCCTCTTCCTGGGACGGGTTGTGGACCCGAGCCTCTAGGGGGGTTGATCAGCACAGGCCAAGGCCTGACAGGCCTTTGAGACCTGTCAGGCCTTTTGGTTGTCCACGTCCTCCCACTGGAACTGCAGCGCGTAATAGTGGCGGTAGAGGCCGCCCGTGCGCGCGAGCAGCTCCTGGTGCGTCCCCTGCTCCACTATGCGCCCCTGGTGCAGCACCAGGATCCGGTCGGCGTTGACGATGGTGGACAGCCGGTGAGCGATCACGAAGGTCGTCGGACGGGGCGCCGAGCCACCGGGGTGCATCAGCCGTTCCAGGGCCTGCTGCACCAGCCGCTCCGCCTCGGTGTCGAGTGACGAGGTCGCCTCGTCCAGGATCAGAATGCGCGGCCGTTTCAGGATTGCGCGCGCGATGGCGATGCGCTGGCGCTGCCCCGTCGAAAGCTTGATCCCGCGCTCGCCGACCTGCGTTTCGTAGCCGTCGGGCAGGTCCGAGAGCACAAAGTCGTGCGCGTTCGCCGCGCGGGCTGCCTCCTCGACCTCTGCTTGCGTCGCGTCCAGCCGGCCGTAGCGGATGTTGGCGGCAACCGTGTCGCTGAAGAGGAGCGTATCCTGCGGCACGATGCCAACCTGGTCGCGCAGCGAACGCAGCGTCACCTGCCGGAGGTCGCGCCCGTCGACCAGGACCCGGCCGGCGCTTGGGTCGTAGAAGCGGGGAATCAGGTGCACCAGCGTGGTCTTGCCGACACCGCTCGGTCCGACCACGGCGATCACCTCGCCCGGCTCGACGTGTAAGCTTACCCGATCGAGGACCGGTTGGCGAGGGCTGTACTCGAAGCTCACCTCCTCGAAAACGACGCGGCCTTCCAGTGCAGGGAGGGCCTCCGCGCCGGGCGGGTTCGAGATCTCGGGCTGAGCGTCCATCAGCTCAAAGACCCGCTCCGTAGCGCCCAGCGCGCTCTGCACCTGGCCGTAGAAAGCGGCGAACCCACCCAGCGGGCCGATCAGCAGGACGGCATAGAAGAGGAAGCTGATCAGCTGGCCGGGCGTCAGCCGTCCTGCCAGCACTTCGCGGCCGCCCAGCCAGAGGACCAAGACCATGCTGCCGTACAAGAGCAGGCCGATGAGCGGGCCGAGCGCAGCATTGAGGCGCGTCCGGTGCATGGCGGCCTCGAAGAGAGTGTCCACCTTCGCCGCGAATCGTCCCCCTTCGTAGTCCTCGCGCGCGAAGGACTTGACGGTTCGGATTCCTCCGACCGTCTCCTCAACTGCGGACGACATCTGAGCCAGGGTGTTCTGCACCGCCTTGGCGATGCGACGCATGCGGCGGCCCAGGAGCTGGGCCACAAGCATCATGCCCGGCAGCGCGAGTGCCATCACCAGTGTCAGCCGCCAGTTCATGAGGCCCACGACCACCACGATGCCCGCGGCGGTCACGACCTGCTGGAGGAGGCCCACCAGATTGCCCGTCACGGCGTACTGGATGACCAGCACGTCGTTGCTGATTCGCGAGACGATTTCACCGGTGCGCTGCTCAGAGAAGTAGCCAAGCGACTGTGTGAGCAGGTGCTCGTAGACGTCGCGGCGCAGCCGGACGACGACCCGCTCGCCGACCCAGGCCAGGAGGTAGGTCGAGACGAAGCCGAGGAGGCTGCGCACCAGGAAAGTGCCAAAGAGAACCAGGGCGACCAGATCGAGCTGAGAGACATCCTGGGCCACGACCACGCCGTCCACCAGCCGCTGCACGGCCCAGGGCAGGACGAGCGTCAGCAGCCCGACCAGCACCAGGATCGCGGCGGCGAGTGCCAACCGGATGCGATGGGGGCGGACGTAGGCCAGGATCCGGCCGTAGCTGCGCAGCCCGTCACGCGCCGAGGCTCGTGTTTGCCGGAGGGAGGCCATCAGTTTGGCAGTCAAGGGCAAGGCTCCTGTCCCGTCACGCCACCAGCGCGATGCCGATCACGACAAGCAGAGTGCCGGCGATCGTCCAGCGGTTCGGGCGCTCGTGTAGCCAGAGGAAGGAAAAGGGGATCGCCAGCACCGGCGACGTCGTGGTCAGCACGGCGGCGCGTCCCGCACCTGCCATCTGGACCGCCATGACAAAGAGCAGCGAGCCCACGGCCGTCCCGAGGAAAGCCGCCAGCAGCAAGATGAGCCAGGAGCGCCGGCCGAGCCCGCGAAAGTCCCTCTGACGGCCGGTCGCCAGCGTGAGCCCCAGCATCATCAGCGCACCCATCGGCTGGCGCACGGCATTCGCGACAGCGGCCTCCACGCCGGCCGTGGCCGGTTTGAGTGCCACCTGGCCAATTCCCCAGCAGAGCGAAGTTACGAGAGCCAGCAGCAGCCCGAGCCGCCGTGCCCTGCGGTCGGCCGGGGCAGCCTGCCCGTCGCCGGCTCCGCTCCGCCCGACGAGGATGACGCCGATCAGGACCAGGATGGCACCGCCGAGGAGCTTCAGGGTCAGCGGCTCGCCAAGCACCAAGCCCGCCAGCAGGACGGCCCAGACCGTGTTTACCGACGCCACAGGCATTGCCCAGGAGACGCCCGCCAGCGAAATGGCCCGGAAGTAGACTGTGTCGCCCACGACCAGCAGCCCAACCACCGAGACGACAATCCAGGGCCAGGAGGCGGTGGGGATGGTGCCCAGCGCGTCCAGCCCGCCGTAGAAGGGGAGGAGCGCCCAGAAGAAGGCCGACGCGACGATCCCCCGTACCAGGTTCAGGGGGACTACGTGCATGCTCCGGGCACTGATGGCAAAGAGCACAGAGGAGATGGCCCACAAGAGGGCGCTCGACAGCGAGACAACGACCGCGGTCAAGCAGCCTCCAGCTGGTCGATAAAAGCCTGCACCCGGTTCTTGATGGGCTCTTCTGCGTAGAGGCGTGTGTCGCACATGTCCGCCTCGATCACCAACCCCGGGATGCCCGTCTCGCGGCTGACAATGTCAAGCAGGTCATATTGCCCGAGCGAATAGGGCTTGCATGAGCGATTCGAATGAAAGACCATGCCGTCCACTGAGAAGTCGCGGACCATCTCGACCATTTGCGCTGCGCGCGCCTGGAGGCTCTGGTTGATCCACACCGACGAGTAGGTGCGTGCGAGGCCATGCAGAGGCTCATCTACATCCACTGAGAGTGACCACGCGTTGGTGTAGGTATCCACGACGAAGCAGGCACCGGCACTCGAGAAGAGGTTGAAGAAGCGGAAGAGGTGCGGCCAGATCGCAATGTTGTCCCACAGCAGCCGGTAGCGCTCCTCCTGGAGGAGTGCGCCCTCCCCGCGCGCCACTCGGCCCCGGACCTCCCTTTCCAGCCTGCGGTAGTACCACACGGCAGCCCTCGTGCCGCGCAGCACCACAATGGGCGCCATCGTCGTGAAGAGGTCAGGCGCGTTGAGCGGCGACGGCCGGGCGCGACACATCTCGCGGATCGTGCGCCACAGCGAGACCGCCTCGTTGGAGAGCCGGATGGTCCTCTCCAGCCTCTGCGGGTGGAGCCGCCGGCCGGTGTGGTGCGTTACCCAGGCGACCAGCTCGCCCAGCTGGTCGGACACATAGGCAACGGCGTGCTCCTGCAGCCCCGGCTCGTGCTGGTAGGGGGCGTCTATGAAGAAGAGCGGGACACGCAGCAGCTGCTCCAGTACCTGGTACCACTTGAGGACCGTTCCGCAGATGTTGTTGCAGGCGACCAGCAGATCGGGCTTGGGCAGGCCGCCCTGCGGTGCACGGCGCGGGTCGAGTACTGATCCGATGTGGCTGCGGGCATAGGAGCAGAGGTCGGGGCTGAAGCCGTGCTCCTCCGCCACCTGCGCGAGAGGCACAGTCGCCCGCTGGGCACCCAGGAGTGCCCCATAGTTCTCCGGATAGGCCGTCTCCACTCCCATCGCCACCAGTAGCTCGACAGGGACGCCGCTGGTGACCCAGGCCAGCGGCCGCAGCTTGCCGGCGATCTTCCGGGTGGCATAGTACCAGGTCATCAGCCGTGTCAGGTCGCGCGTGGTCTCGAGCCGGCGGAATTTCTGGGACATGGTGAGCACCGGCCGCATTGTATCACACGTGCTGCAGGCCGCGAAATCGGAGGACAGGGACAAAGCGGGCTCGGTCGGAGACCTTCGCCCATCGAGGGGCGATCGCCGAAGGTCTCTGACCGAGGCTATAGGAGCAACCGGACGGGCTCGGTTGGAGACCTTCGCCCATCCAGGCGAGCTACCAGACTACGTCGACCGGTGTGCCGATCCCCACCCAGTTGTAGAGAGTCTGCGCATTCTGCGTGCTGAGGATGATGCAGCCGTAAGAGACGGGCGTACCCAAGTAGCCTGCCCAGAGTGTCTGTCCGTTGGGCAGGATCGGCAGGGCATGGATGCCGTTCTGCAGGCTGCCGGCCCAGTAGATCCCCAGCCAGTAGGGCATCTTGAGGCTCCAGGTAGAGGCCCAGGCGCTCGGGATCTTGTTGAGAACCTTCCAGTGGCCGACCGCCGTGGACTGGCCGGGCCGGCCGGTGGACACGACCCAGTTCCAGACGAGCTGCCCGTTGTAATAGACGTACATCCGCTGGTCTGAGAGGTCGACTACGATACGTTGACCGCTGCCACCTGCCCCGGGCGCGACGCCGCCCCCACCCGAGGAACCGGGTATGGTCAAGCGCTGCCCGGCGACGATCAGGCTGGGGTTGGCGATACCGTTGGCCCGGACGATGGCCGCGACGGTCGTGCCGTAGCGGGCCGCAATCGCCGCCAGAGTATCACCCCGCCTCACGACGTAGGTTCCTCCGGCGGAGCCGCCGGAGCTGCCACCCGAGCTGCCCGCGCCGGAGATGGCGAGCCGCTGGCCGACGTAGATGTAGTTTGCGCTCGACAGACCGTTGCGCTGCATGAGGGCAGCCACGGTGGTGCCGTAGCGTGCGGCAATGCCGCTCAGGGTGTCTCCCCGCTGCACGATGTAGGTCGACCCTGAGGCCGCGCCCGAGGAGCCGCCAGAGGGGATGGTCAGCCGTTGGCCGGCATAGATCAGGTTCCAATTGGAGATCCCGTTGGCCTGGGCGACGGCGTAGGCCGTCGTGCCGTAGCGGGAGGCGATCGACCAGAGCGACTCGCCGCGCTGGACAACGTGGACCTGGCCGGCGGCCAGCGCCGGCTGCACAAACAGGACGAGGAGCAAGACGAAAGCACCAAACAGGGAAACGAACCGGAGCGCAAACCTCTTCATCAGCTTTCCTCCTTGCCAGCCGGAACTTAGCCCGGGTGAATTGCAGTGAAATTATAGCAAAACTTGTGAATCCTGTCAAGAACCAGATGGGCATGGTTAAGCATGGGTGGCACATCTCCTTCTGACCTCACCGGCCGAGGAGCCGGCTTTGACAGGCTGAGCGCACGGCAGTATCCTTGCCGCATGGGAACCGCCCGCGATCCTTGCCCGGTCAAGCTGGTAGCGAGTCTGTTGGCAACCGGCCCCACCGTTCTGGAGAAGGCACGGGCAGCCCTCAGTGCGCGCCTGGGTGCGATCGACTTCCAGAGCGACGTGCTGCCTTTCCATCAGACAGACTACTACACACCAGAAATGGGGACCGGGCTGGTGCGCCAGGTGGTCACTTTTGCGGCACTGGCGCTGCCCTCGGACCTGCCCGCGGCCAAGGTCGTGACGAACGATATCGAGCAGTCGATGGCCGTCGCGGGCCGGCGCACCGCCAACCTCGATCCGGGCTACCTGACGCAGGCCAAGCTGGTGCTGGCGACCACCAAGGATTATGCCCACCGTCTCTACCTGGGGCAGGGGATCTATGGGGAGGTGACCCTGGTTTTCCGGGGCGGCCGCTTCCGCCCGTGGCCCTGGACCTACCCGGACTATTCCAGCGAGGAGTATTGCCGCCTGTTCGAGGAGATACGCGCGCGGTACCGCAGCCAGCTCAAGGGAACGCCGGCTTACTCAGCGATGAGCCGGACCTCGGACACGTAGCCCTCATAGTTCCAGCCTCCGGCATAGATCTTGATGCGCGTGAGATAGGCTGGGCCGCTTTCGCCCAGAGTCTCGAGAAGGTTCTCGGTCTCGTAAGGGTACCAGACTCCTTGAGGGATCTGCGTGCCGATAGGCTGGCCCCAGGCGTCAGGCACTATCCGATAGCCGCTGCCGTTCTGGTAGTAGAAACCGCGCGTCCAGAAGTTGTCGTTGCCGTAGCGGTCCTTGTAGTCGATGCGCACCTGGACCGGGAACTCGGAGCTCAGCTGGCCGCCGCCGGAGAGGCTCTGGAAGCTGAGCAGCACGTCGAGGGAAAGCACCAGGCTGCTGTAGTCGCGCACGTCCAGGTTCAGAGCCTGTTCGATGGACACCTCAGTATGGATGCCGTCGTCGGGCTCGCGCCGAACCAGGTGAGCTGCGCTGCGGCCCCCAAGCTGGACTATGTCGACTCGTGGGGGTGCGATCGGGCTGCCGAACGTGTCCGGCTTCGCAGTCCAGACCGGAGGGAGCGGCTCGCGGAAGTCACCGTTCAATATCAAGTTCCGCTCTGCCGGCCCGGGCTCGCCGGGAATACCCGACATGTCGATGCGGGTCCGGGTGCCCTGGGGAACGGTGACCCGGGACTCTTGTGACCCCACCAGCGCGGTGCCGCGCAGAACCGTCAGCTCCGTTCCGTCGTTGTAGACCTCGATGCGGTAGCTGCCCTCGACCAGCGAGAGCACCGCGTGTGGTGTGAGCACATGCAGCTCCGTGGCACGGTCGCCGGGGAGTGCAACGCCCATGCGCATGAGCCCGCCGGTGAGTTTCAGAGCGATCTCATTGGGGCGCTTGCCGGCACGGAAACGCGGTGAGTTGCTGCTCACCAGCTCAACCCCGGTGTTGCCGTAGAGGATGACGTTGCTCCGGTCGAACAGGTCGAGCGTCGCCCAGGAGGAGCCGTCGGTGACCACCTGGTCCCCGCGGGAGAGCTCCCAAGCCGAGGAAGAGGAAGTCACGCCAATCGGTGCCTGGCCGTTGCGCTGCTGCACCAAGACGGTCCCTTCGATCACCTTCATCAGGGCATCCTGCTGCGTACGGGCATTGCGCAAGTAGGCCCGGATGCCCAGGGGAATGCCGCTCGCCAGCAGGCAGAAGACGGCAAACGAGATGAGAAGGACGGTCCAGGCCGCCCGCTCGGGGGAGCTGCGCATCTAGCCCTGCACCTCGAAACGGGCGTGGTCGCACGAGGCCGCGGACCACTGAACCTCAACCTCGGTCACAAAGGCAGAGGGTGGTCCCTCGCGCAGGAACGCCAGCAGATCTTCCAGCTGGCGGCGGGGCCCTTCGGCTAACACTTCGACACTTCCATCCCAGCGATTGCGGACACTCCCGGTGAGTCCCAGTTCCGTGGCCCGCTGCCGAGTGTGGTAGCGGAAGCCCACGCCCTGGACACGCCCACGGACCACAGCCGAAAGACGGACACTCCCTTCCGGGTGCTGCATGGTCTCGCCACTTTGCGGGCCATTATAGCATGGGCGCTGTTGCCGGCCAAAAGAGAGGTCCTACGGCGCCCCGGAGAGCCGCATGAGGGCCAGGGTGATGCGCGCGACGCCTGCATCCTCGTAGTAGTCGACCTGAAAGTCGTGCATCCCCTCTTCCAGCGCCACCTTGACCTGATAGCGGCCCGCTTCGCTGGGGTGCCACTCATCCAGCAGCTGGACCCCGTCCACCCACAAGCGGATGCCGTCGTCCACGTTCACCGAGATCCGGTAGACACCGTCGGCGAGCCAAGAGCGCCTCAGCCAGCGCGCCGAGAAGTGGTCGTCGGGCAGGCGGGCATCGGGTGAGCCCCACTCCCAGTCAAAGGAGAGGGCCGGGTCGATGCGCACGAGCAACGGCTCTCCGTAGAGCTCTGGGTTGGCAAAGTACTCCCCCTGCCACTCACCGGCAGGATCTGGGGTCACGCCCGGGGTGGGGCCCGGCGTGTCGGTTGGCGAAGGCTCAGGAGTCTCCGTCGGCGTGGGCTGCGGCGATGGCGAGCTGGTCGGGGAAGGGGTGGCGGTGGGCTCGAGGCGGACCCAATCCAGGAGCACTCGCGCGCTGCCGGTCGCCTCGTAGTACTCGACCACCAGGAGGTGCTGGCTGCCGGTGAGTGTGACATCCATGCTCATCGTGCGGAAGGCGCCCTCTGCCCAATCCTCGGCGATCAATTGGCCGTCCATCCAGAGGCGCACCCCATCATCCGCACCGACGGTGAAGCGATATGTGCCAGCCGTAAGGCCCAGCTGTCGCATCCAGCGCGCCGAAAAGTGGTCGGCGGGCAGCGCGTCGGCCGGTGCCCCGTCTCCCCAGTCAAAGTCGACGGCAGCGTCGTTGCGCAGCAGCGCTGGGCTTCCGGCGAGGCCGGTATCGCCAAAGTACTCTCCCCGCCACTCAGTGATGATAACGATCGGGGTGGGCGTCTGTGTGGGTGCCGGCACCTCGGTGGGATGGAGCGTCGGGCGCACCGTCGGCAGCGGCGTGCCGGTGGGCGAGGGAAGCAGCAAGTTGAAGCGCACGGTGGCCTGGCGCGCCGATCGGATGCCTTGGGCAATCACGTCTGCCCAGGACGCCCCCAGCCAGCGTGCCTCCTTGGGGAAGGTAAAGGCAGTGGAGAAGGCGCCTGAATCGTCGGCGATGGCCGCCGCGTAGGAGTACCCTTTGCCTTCCGGGTCGCTGGGCGACCGGAGGAAGACAAACACGGGCTCCTGCGGCAGCCAACCGGTCCCCGTAACGGCGATGAGCACGCCGGCGGCGCCTTCGCCCGGGCTAATCGTGATGTGCGCTACGCCCGGGCTGACGGTCGGGGTGGAGGCGGCCGCCTGCGTGGTGCTCGTGGGGAGCACCACTCCTCCGCGCAGCCAGGCGAACGACCCGGGAGAGAGGATGCGAACGACAAGGTAGGCTGCCACGCAAAGCACGGCCAGTGAGAGAATGCCCAGGAAGACGGCCGTCAACACCATACGCCGCTGCCTCCCGGGCAGCGGGGCCCCTTCCGTGGGCATGCCGAATGAGGGATTGTTCGGATCACTCCAGCGGCCCGGCTGTGCCGGATGGACGGTCACGTTACCTTCCTCCTATGAGTGCCATGGTCTCCTCATAGACGCTGCGCGCGGCCGGCGGGTTCCCCTCCTGCCACGCACCGGGGCGAGCTCGCCCCCTGCCCTCCCCAGGGTACCAAAAGTACGGCTTCTTGACAAAGCCACGTGTGCGTGGTATCGTCGCCCTGGCAGCCACCGGCGACGACCCGGCGGCCGCTTTTTCACTATCCAAGGAGAGAAGTAGATCGTGAGCGATAGCGTCACTATAGAGCAGATTGCCGGCTACGCCGAAAGGGAGGTCACCATCCGGGGTTGGCTCTATGCCCGGAACGGCAAGAGCAAGCTGCAGATCCTCCAGGTCCGCGACGGCACAGGGGTTTTGCCGTGCGTCCTCATGCGGAAGGAAGTGCCGCCGGAGGTTTTCGACGCAGCACAGGACCTGGGGCAGGAGTCCTCGCTGATTGTGACCGGCACCATCCGCACCGACGACCGGGCGGGGGGCATCCCCGGTGGCTACGAGATGGAGGTCAGGGACCTGGAGGTGATCCAGGCCGTCAAGGGCATGTACCCGCTCAGCCTTCAGGATCGCGGCCCCGAGTTCCTGGCACAGAACCGTCACCTCTGGGTCCGCTCGGCACGCCAGTGGGCCACGCTGCGCATCCGGGGAACGATCATCCAGGCGATACGCGGATGGCTGGACGGCCATGGCTTCCTTCCCGTCGACGCTCCGGTCCCCGAGCCGGCGGGCCTCGAGGAGCCTCAGGGTCTGCTGGAGAACGGCGGTTTCCGCGCGCCAGATTCCGCAGACTACCCCGCGCGGTTGTACGGAGAGGCCAACATCATGGCCTTTGGCCGGGTCTACTCCTTCGGCCCCACGTTCCGCACCGGCAGGGGCGGCAGCAGGCGACACCTCCAGGAAATGTGGGGCATGGAGGCTCAAGCGGCCTTTGTCGACCTCGCGGAGAGCATGGCGATCCAGGAGCAACTGGTGACCAGTGCCGTCCAGGAGGTCTTGGCGACGCGCTCCAGCGAGCTGGAGCTGCTTGGGCGCAGCCTGGCGCCGCTGGAGGCCGTCGTGCCGCCTTTTTCGCGCATGAGCTACGACGACGCGGTGGCCTTGATCAACCGGGCAGCCTCAGAAGAGGTAGCAACGCCCTCTGAGGATACGCCCCTGCTTCCAGTCTCCTGGGGTGCGGAGCTGAGTGTCGGGCAGTCTGCCTACCTAGTCGCGCAGCTGGGCCGGCCGGTCTTTGTGCACCACCCACCAAGCTCCCTCTGCCCGTTCTACGTAGCACAGGAGCCTAACAGGCCCGAGACGTGCCGGTCCTCGGCGCTGCTGGTAGCAGAGGGGTACGGAGAAGTGGTACGCGGCAGCGAGCCCTCGACCGACCTTGCCTTCCTGGAAGCGGAGATCGACCGGCACGGGCTGCCGCGGGAAGCGTACGAGTGGTACCTAGACCTGCGCCGCTTCGGCTCTGTGCCGCACTCGGGCTTTGGGCTAGAGCTGGAGCAGGTGGTCGCGTGGATCTGTGGCCTGGGCAGCACCCAAGAGGCGATTCCCTACCCCCGCCAGCAGGGCCGGATCTACCCATAGCGGCGCCCATGGCGGGCGAAGGTAGACCCGCGAGCTCTCCGGAGCCAAGGTAGACGGGGCCGTCCAGAAAGCACGAGACCTGCTATGCTGAGCGCGGCGGGGCAATTGACTTCACTGCGTTCCAGGCAGAATCGGAGATTCTCGGTCGCTACGCCACCTGGGAATGACAGCTTTGGGGCAGCCCCGTCTGCTTTCATGTAGGAAGCCAGAAAAACGCCAGGGCGATGATCACATAGATCGCCAGCAGCATCGCACCTTCGAGCCAGTTCGACTCGCCGTCCAGCGACACAAGCCCACCGATCAGCACAGCCGCCATCAGCGCGATCAGCTCAAACTGATTGAACATCAGCGTGAGCGGGTTGCCCATGATCAGGCTGACAAAGACGAGCAGAGGCGCGACAAAGAGTGCGATCTGAAGGCTCGAGCCGACGGAGATTGCCAGGCTGAGCTCCATCTGGTTCTTGCGCGCCACCTGCACAGCGACCAGATGCTCGGCCACGTTGCCGATGAGCGGGATGATGATGATCCCCAAGAAGAACTCGCTGATACCCACCTGCGCGATCACATGCTCGATGGATCCGACCAGAATCTCGCTCATCCAGGCAATCAGGGCGGTCGCGCCCAGCAGCACGGCGAGGGCGATCTGCACGGACCAGCGGTGCTTTGCAGCTCTCGCCTTGTGCGGTTGATCGTGCTGTGACTTGCCTTCCGGCCGGCGCAACTGGGCGACAAGGAGCAATGCGTAGAGGACGATCATGACCCCGGCCACACCAAGGCTGAGGTACTCGACCGCGCTGTGGTTGACCACGTCGATGGTGTGGCCAAAGACCGAGGGGATGACGAGAGCGGCGACGGCCAACAGCAGCATGGTGGCGTTGATGCCGGCATGGCTGCGGTCGAACTTTTGGATGCCGTTCTTCAGCCCCCCCAGCAGGATGGAGAAGCCCAATACCAGCAGGATGTTGCCCAAGATCGAGCCGGTGAGCGAGGCGCGGACCAGCTCCATGAGCTGCTCGCGGACGGCCGGGTTCACTACGCCCTCGCGAATGGCGACGAGGGTGATGATGAGCTCGGCTGCATTCCCCAGGGTAGCGTTGAGCAGCCCGCCAATGCGAGGGCCGGTGTGCTCGGCCAGGACTTCGGTGGCCTGCCCCATCAGCCCAGCCAGGGGGATCATCGCCAGGCCAGAAAAGAGAAAGACGAGCAGCGGGCTCCAGCCCAACAGCTCGGCCAAGACGGCGACGACGACAAAGATGAGCAAACCATACAATACCTTCATGGTGGCTACTCCGTTTGGCTCGGTGTAGGTGCAGGGGCGGAGGCCGGGCCGGGCGCGTAGGGTTGCTTGACCTGACCCCAACCGCCTTTCTCCCCTCCGGTCATCTGCCGGACGTGGATCACGCGGTGGATCGACGTCACCAGGCTTCCGGCGCCGATGAGTATGACGGCGATCAGCACCTGGCCCAAGATCATGCCCGCGATGAGGACGACAAGGCGCACGAGGCGGGTCATGAGCCCGTCCTTGCAGGCTACGCCCAGCCCTTCGGCACGCGCCCGCGTATAGCTGACCATCAGCGACATGAGGGTGGCAAAGAGGATCAGCGGAGGCTCCCAGGCGCTGCCCGCCAAGACGTAGTGGATCGTCAGGCCCAGAAAGACCAGCCCTTCTTCCACGCGGTCGACCGACGAGTCCAGGAAGGCGCCGAAGCGGCTGCCGCCGCCGCGCGCCCGGGCCAGCGCACCGTCGAGCGAGTCAAAGAGGGCTGCGGCGATGTAGGCGATCCCAGCCCACCGGATCTGTCCCACGGCCGCCAGGGCGGCGACGCCCGCCGTCAGCGCCAAGCCCAACAGCGTGATGAAGTCGGGCGTGAGTGGGGTGCGGGCCAGACCGCGCCCGATCGCCTCCAGCGTGGGGCGGCTGACCTCACGGGCCTTGCGCTCTATCAGGGACATGCTTCACTCCTCCTCCGGCCAGACCGGGCCGGTGACCAACCATTGCTCTGGGTGGGCCCGGATCCGACGCTCCAGGGCCGATACAAGGATCGCCATCCCCGCCTCCAAGTCGGCCTCCCGGTCGCCGGTCTCGGGCAGATCCAGGGGGGGCTCAAACTCCAGAAGAAAGGTGTCGCCGGGCAGGCGCAGGGCAAAGGCGGGCAACACGCTTACTCCGGCCCGCCGGGCGATGCGCAGCGGCCCGTCGGGCAGGCGCGTACGCGCACCAAAGAAGGGAACCTCTCGCCCGCTGCCGGTCAGGTCCTGGTCACACGGCAGGCAGACGATCTCGTTGCGCTTCAGGGCATGGAAGAGGGCCTTGGGCGATTCGCCGGTGGGGATCAGGTTCACACCCTGGCTGCGCCTGAGGTTGAGGATGAAGCGGAAACGCCGCTCAGGGCCTGCCTTCAGGATCATGCCGGTGATGGGCACGCCGAGGGTCAAGGGGGTCTGGGCGACCGTCTCGGTGCTGCCCAGGTGGGCCGATATGGCAACCACGCCCCGTCCCTTGGACAGCTCCGCAAAGAGGTGCTCGCTGCCCTCGATGCGGGTGACGCGCAGAGCACCCTCTCTCGTCACGTGCCCGAGCCGGAACTGGTCGTAGAGGTTCTTGACGACGTAGACGCACTGCTTCCGGACAATCACTTGCACCTGCTCTGCGGTCGCGGATGGGCCGAGCACGTGGCGGATGTTGGACGTGAGGACGCGCCGCAGGTTGGGCATCAGGTTGTAGACGAGCCGCCCGGCCCACTGAGCCAACCGGTAGCCCAAGCGGAGCGGCAGGTACCCGGCCAGGGCGATGAAGCGATAGGTGATGTACTGCAGGTACGAGTGCACGTCTCACTCCGGGCAAGTTTGCCGGAGTATCGTACCCGAAGTGACGGTGCCTGGCAAGATGGCGGAACCGTGACTGCGATCCCTGGGGCGGGTATGGAAACCCGCCCTACGACGACGCCGACAAGCGGCTACACTGGGCGAGGGCGGGTGTGGAGAGCCGGCCTACGACTACGCCGACAAGCGGCTACACTACGGGTATGGAAACCCGCCCTACGACGACGCCGACAGGGGGCTACACTAGGCGCGGGCGGGTATGGAAACCCGCCCTACGACGACGCCGACAGGGGGCTAGACTAGGCGCGGGCGGGTACGGAAAGCCGGCCTACGAGAGTGGCAGACCTCATGGCTTGCGCAAGTGGCGAGTTCGTGCTATCCTTCCGGCAGCAGAGGGGGGCGAGCAAGGTTGGTCGTCCAAGAACACGCAGGATGGACCCTTCCCCACGCCTGGGACCTGCCGGTAGAGGAAGCCAGGGCCGCGCAGGCGCGGCTGGCCGGCCAGGTCATCCCCCGCACGACCTTCTCCCCGGCCGCCCTGCGCAGCGTCGCGGGGGTAGACGTCGGTTTCCGAAGCGAGCGGGCGTGGGCCGCCGTGGTCGTGCTGAGCTTTCCCGGGCTGGAACCGCTCGACTGGGCGCTGGCCGAAGCACCCGTCGCATTTCCCTACGTGCCGGGCCTGCTCGCCTTTCGGGAGGCGCCGGCCGTGCTGCGGTCACTCGAAAAGCTCGGGACGTGGCCCGATCTCTTTCTCTTTGATGCGCATGGCATTGCCCACCCGCGCCGGATGGGGCTGGCGGCCCACCTTGGGGTTATTCTCGACTGGCCCAGCGTCGGCTGCGCCAAGTCCCGGCTGTGCGGCCAGGCGGCCGTGCCGGGCCCTGCGGCCGGAGAGTGGGTGCCGCTCCTGGAGGGAGAAGAAACGATTGGCGCCGTGCTCCGGACGGCGGAGGGCAAGAAGCCGGTGTACGTCTCGATCGGTCACCGCGTGGACCTACCCACGGCTGTCGAGATGGTGCGGGCCTGCTGCGCGCGGGGCCAGCGGCTGCCCGAGACCACGCGCCTCGCCCACAGGATGGCCGGCAGCGCGGAGACAAAGGTGCCTCCCCCCGGCGAGCCCCGAAGCATGCAACAGGATCGGCGGAGGGCATGAGCTTCCAGCACGAAATCGCAGAAGCCGCTGAGCTAATTCGCACCTCGCATCACCTGGTGGCCCTGACCGGGGCCGGCCACAGCACGGCATCCGGCATCCCTGACTTTCGCAGCCCTTCCTCGGGGCTGTGGGAGCGCTCCGACCCGATGGCCGTTGCCTCGATCTGGTCGTTCCGCCAGGACCCGCGGAGCTTTTACGAATGGCTACGGCCCCTGGCACGCACCATGCTGGAGGCCCAGCCGAACGCGGCGCACGTTGCCATGGCCGAGCTGGAGCGCAGGGGGTTCCTAAAGGCCCTCATCACGCAAAACATCGACAACCTGCACCAGCGCGCGGGATCCAAGAGGGTTCTTGAGCTCCACGGGCACATGCGCGAAGCGACCTGCGTCCGCTGCTACAAGGTCGTGCCCGTCGATCCTCTGATCGAGCCGCTGCTTGCCGATGGAAAGGTTCCCTTCTGTGCCTGCGGCGGTGCGCTCAAGCCGAACGTGATCCTCTTCGGCGAGCAGCTTCCCATCCGCGTGTTCAACGCCGCACTGCAGGAAGCCAAGCGCAGCGACCTGTTCCTGGTGGCGGGCTCCTCGCTGGAGGTGATCCCGGCGGCGGATATCCCTTTTGTCGCCGTCACGAATGGCGCCAAGGGGATCATCGTCAACTTACAGCCGACCGACTTTGACCGGCACGCCCAGGTGGTTGTCCACGGGGACGTGACCGAGATCCTTCCGGCCATCGTCGCGGCGCTGGGATAGGCGAGCCGCACAGACCGGGCAAGAATGGACAGACAGCCAATGTGCGACTTCTGCGGGCGCCCCGGAGCTCGCGCCACACAGGGCCGGGGCCATCTTGAGCTGGACGAGGACGGCCTGTGGGTGTGCAGCGAGTGCCGGCACAGCCTGCACAGCAGGCCCGTCGGGCCTGTGGACGGAGGCGGTGAGCTGGACGCCGCGGTCGCGGCACTGGTGGGCCACAGCGCAGGGGCGATCTGCCGAACGCTGAACCTTCCGTACGAGCCTCCGTACGAGTCTATCCTCGACGCGGCTTCCAGGATTGCCTGCGACGAGGACCGCTACATGAGCGCCTGGACATTCATCACACAGTGGCTCGACGGGACCTCCGTGTGGCAAGCGCCGGACAGACGCGCCAGGGCGCTCGTCCCGCCGGAGGGCGACATTCAGATTATCCCAGGGGAGAGGGAGTCAAGCTAGCCAATGCCCAAGATGTGCCCCAAGATTATCCTGGAAGGCACCCGCCTGACCCACAAGACCGACATCGCTTTCGCGCTGAACGAGCACCCGCGCATTGTCGGCCCGCGCAAGTACCGCTACCACTCGCCGCTGGTCTCGGCCGAGTGGTGCGGCTTCACCAACGTGCCATGGGGCCGCGGACTCATCAACTACCTGCCGGAGGAAGAAACGCTCGCCATGGAGACGTACCGCACCTGGCTGCACCTCTTTGGCCTGCTGCGCTACTACTCCTGGATCGTGGACCGCTTCCACATCTCCACGCAGGCGTACCAGCTCCAGGCGCAGGGCAGGGAGGTTGACGTGCGCTGGCTGGACGAGGGCCTGGCAAGCCAGGGCTTCCGGCTTGTCTTTTGCACGCGGACGCCCGACTCCTTTGCAGCTGCCCGCACCGAGCGGCTCAAGGTATCGGGCAACCCAGGCCAGTACCACGACCTGGGCGTTTTCGTCGCGGAGCAGGAGCTGATCCGCCGCCTGGTGAAGGCCTCGGCCCTGCCCACGTTGGAGCTGGACGTCTCGGACGGCAATGTGGCGCGCAGCGCCGACCGCGTCGCGGACTGGATGGAGGAGACGGGGGCGCTATGGATGCCATAAGAACGCTGCCCAGCCGGCAGCTCGAGATCCCGGCGCAGGTGAGCGGGCGCCCCATCACGAGTCGCGGCGTCCACCTGCAGCCTTTTGGGCATCACGGCGACTGGCTCAACCGCGCCTCGTACTGGGTCGACCTGATGGTCAGCATGGGGATGTCGTGGGCGGTGATCCTCACCGACGGCGACTCGGTGCGCCAGAAACACCACGGCCTCAATCCTCTGGAAGTACTCCTAGACGCCGGGATCATCCCCATCATCCGCGAGCAGAAGCAGTTCCCCGCGCAGTTCACCGAGCAGGGTACCGTGCTATGGACCGTGGAGCTGTACGGCCGCTACGGGCTCAAGCCGTTCTGGATCATCCGCAACGAGCCCTACGACAGCCGCGAGTGGGAGGGCGGCAAGGTGCCGGCAGACGCCTGGCAGACGGTCTTTTCCGTCTGGGCCCAGGCCGCCAGGTTCATCGCCTCCAACGGAGGCTATGCCGGCTTTCCCGACGGCCCCTACTACCGATTCAATCCGTTCGAGGGGCTGCGCGACTACGACTGCCAGTGGATCTTTGATGAGGGCCTCGGCTTCTTCACGGGCCATCACTATGGCAAGAACCGCCACCGCGACTATCCCTACGACGCCGCCACGCGCTACGGCGCCAAGCTGACCGAGGAGGCCTACACGCGGCTGCTTGACGACATGGCAGGGGACCGCCGATGGTGGGAAGAGCCGCTCGACCTGATGAACCAGCGGCGCGAAGCTCTCCAGAACCCCAATCTGACGGCGCTGCAGGACGATGTCTGCTGGCGCGGCTGGGAAAAGGTCGCGCATTGGTCGCTGGATACCTTTGGCTACGTCGTGCCGATGGCGCTCACGGAGGGTGGCTGGGTGCCCCGCGACCGGGCGGGCACGGGGCCTGACACGGACATTCGCGTGCCGCACACCACGCCGCGCATGGTCGCCAAGAAAACCCTCCAGATGTACGACACTCCCTCTCCTTTCTTCGCCATCTGTCCCTGGCTGCTGGCTTGCGAAGACATGGGCGCAAGCGGCTGGCCCTACGACGCCTGGCATGGCTGGGCCTACGGCAACCTGTACGGCAGCAAGAAGCCGGTGATCGACGCCCTCGAGTCCACGCCGCCCAAGGAGCTCAAGCCGCGCAGCGAGCCGCTGGTCATGGACCTGGAGGGCGACACCCGAACCTGGGAATGGGCGCGGTCGACGTACGGGACGCGCTACCGGCGCGGCCGGGGATCACTCCGATTGATCGAGGTCCACGAGTACGAGGGGCCGGCCACGCTCGACGTCCTGGTGGTGGATGGGCAAGGGCTACCGGTCGAGGGTGTACCCTTCTTCTACTACTACACCGGCGCACCGCTGATGCCTGCCCGCCTCGCCGGCTCCGCCTCAGAGTGGTACACGCGGGGCATCGTGCGCAGGACCGGCGTCGATGGGCGCATCGCCTTCCCGGCTGTGGGTGGGCCGTGCACCCCAGGCAACTGCCGGGGCGGCATCTGGCCGAAGGGGCGTGGCGACCTCCTCTGGCGGGTGGGGATGCTCGCCGGCACGCGCAACCGGCACCTGAACGGTGTCTGGCTCTGGACGCCTCCCGCCGCCAAGCCCCAGGCCAACCTAAGCCTGGCGCAGGGCGCGGCGTCCAGTCCGTGGGAAAAAGTCCTGGAGAGGCTGGAGCGGATCGACAAGCTCATCGCGGAGCTGCCGGAGTAGGACAGGACTACTGCCACCGGCATCTACCCTGTGGCCGGATTCGAGCGAGGGCTTTAGTTTCTTTTCGAGTCAGACGGCCAACTAGATGTCACCCAGCTCATAGAGGACCAGCGCCGCCGCGACGACACCTGCCGTCTCGCCGCGCAGGATGCGAGGGCCCAGGCTCACGGTCATCAGGCCGTAGCTGCGGGCAATCTCCGCCTCTTCCTGTGTAAAGCCGCCCTCGGGCCCCACCATCAGGTGTACGGTGAAGGGCGGAAAACGCCCGGCAAAGCCAGGTGGCGCCTGCCGCAGCACGTCGCGCAGCGTCGTGCGCCTTTCCTCCTCCCAGAGCATGATGGCCAGCCCACCCGAGGCCTGTAGCTTTTCGCATGCCTGCGGAAAGAAGAGGGCCGGCCGCAGTGCCGGCTTGCGGCCCCGGTTGGATTGCTCGGCTGCCTCCTGGATGATCCATTCCCACCGCTCGCGCTTTTGCTCCACGGGGGCCAGGTCGGAGAGCACACAGCGGCTGGCGATGACGGGGACGAACTCGACGATGCCCAGCTCTGTGCCCTTTTGCAGCGTGAACTCGAAGCGCTTGCCCTTGAGGACCCCCTGGCAGAGGCTCACCTTGGTGTGCGGCTCAGCCTCCGAGAGCCGCCGCTTCAGAACCTCGCCGCGCACCGTGTGGCGGTCGACTGCCGTGAGGCGCGTGTCGATCTCCCAGCCTGAGTTGTCGAGGACCAGGATGCGGTCGCCGGCCTGCATCCGCAGCACGTCGGAGATTTGGTGTGCCTGCGGGCCGGTGATGGAGACTTCGCCCCCCTGGACCCAGGCAGGCGGCACGAAGAATCGGTGCATGGCTACCCCTCCCGCCGCAGGACCAGCGCGACCCAGTCGGCTTCCTGCGACCGGGCGGCGAACCGGAAGCCGCCCGCGGTCAGTGCGCTCAGGACCTCCGCCTCCTGCGTCTCGATGATACCGGAGGCAATGAGCTCTCCGCCGGGCGCGGTGCGGGCAGCGAGCCCGCCGGCAAGCGAGATGATGACCGGCGCCAGGATATTGACCACGACGCGGTCAAAGGTGCCTTCCTCCAGAAGGAAGAAGCAGTCGCTTGCGCCGCCAGGTGACCAGCCGGGCGCCCGCCCGACCGAGCCCTGGCGGAAGGTCACCATCGAGGAAACCTGGTTGCGCTCGGCGTTTTCGCGGGCAACCGTGACGGCAACCGGGTCGGTGTCGAGGGCAAGCACGGAGGCTGCACCCAGCCGCGCCGCGGCGATGGCAAGAATGCCCGATCCGGTGCCCACGTCGAGGACGGAGCATCCGGGCACAATGGAGGATTCGAGAGCCTCGAGGCAGAGCCGGGTGGTCGGATGCAGTCCGGTGCCAAAGGCCATGCCCGGCTCCAGGCGAACAACTACCTCGCCGGGCAAGGCGTCATACGCCTCCCAGGCGGGCACGACCCGCGTCCGGCGGCCGATGCGCAGCACGTGATATTGCTGCTTCCATGCATTGGCCCAGTCCTCTTCGGCCAACCGGCGCACCTCCGGCGCCGGAAGGGGGCGGATCATGGAAAGCGCCCAGAGGCCCTCCTCCAGCAGTCGGCTTGAGCTCTTGCCTGGGCCGTCTGCCTGTGCGCGCTCGTCCGCGGGCAGGTAGGCGCGCACGATCACGTGTGCGGGCGGTGGGGCGTGGGCGAGATCGTCCTCGATGCAGTCGACGGGTGCCTCGACAACAGCGCCGCCATGGCCGTAGCGATTGAAGAGCTCTATGACCGCTTCTGCAGTCTCGCTGTCTGTGGTAAGGGAGTACTCAAGCCAGTCCATGCGCTCCTGCTCCATGCCTCGGCGGCAGGTGCAGCGCACCGAAGGCAGGTGCGCCGCACCGATCACGCGGAGGGCCAGATGCTGCTAGATCCCGATCGCGTCGCGCAGTTTCTGGAAGAAGCCCTTCTCGCACTGCTGCACCTGCTCTTTGCCAAGCGATTCCCCCAGCTCGCAGAGGAGCTCGCGCTGGCGCGCCGTCAGCTTGGTGGGCGTTGCCACCTGGACGACGACCAATTGGTCGCCGCGGCCGTTTCCGCGCAGATAGGGGATGCCCCGGCCGCGCAGGCGAAAGGTCTCGCCCGGTTGAGTCCCGGGCGGGATGCCAAGCTCCTCTGATCCGTCGAGCGTCGGCACCGTAATCTTGGCCCCCAGCGCCGCTTGAGAGACGTTGATACTCAGCTCAAGGAAGACGTTGTTGTCGTCGCGGCGGAAGTAAGGGTGCGGCTTGACGTGCAGGACCACGTAGAGGTTGCCGGCCGGGCCGCGGCGCTCGCCCGGCTCGCCTTCGCCCGCGAGCCGGATGCGCGTGCCCTCGTCGACGCCGGCGGGCACGCGTACCGAGATGGTGCGCTCGACGGGTACCACCTTCTGCCCGCGGCACACGGAACAGGGCGTGGTGATGATCTCGCGCTCACCCTGGCAGCGCGGGCAGGGCGACACCTGGACAAAGGCGCCGAGGAGCGTCTGCTGCTGGCGGCGGACCTCGCCCGTGCCGTTGCACTGCGGGCAGCGGATGGGCTGGGTGCCGGGCTCGGCGCCGCGGCCCTGGCAGTGGGTGCAGGTCTCGTTGCGGCGGACGGTGATCTGCTTCTCGCAGCCAAAGGCCGCCTCCTCGAACTGGATTGTCAGGTCGTAGCGCAGGTCGGCGCCGACGGCAGGCCCTCGCCGGCCGGCCGCGCCGCCGCGCACGCCCCCGAAAAAGCTCTCGAAGATGTCCTCGATACCGCCAAAGCCGCCGCCGGCGCCGGGCCACCCACCGCCCATCTGCGGGCCGGCGTGGCCAAAGCGATCGTACGTAGCCCGCTTCTCAGGATCGGAGAGGACTTCGTACGCTTCGTTGATCTCTTTGAACTTGGCCTCGGCCCCATCCTCCTGGCTGACGTCTGGGTGGTATTGGCGCGCGAGGCGGCGGAAGGATTTCTTGATCTCTTCCTCGGTCGCCTGACGGCCCACGCCGAGCACTTCGTAGTAATCGCGTTTGGCGCTCATGCCTGCATCCCCTGCCGGGCCACCGGGCTAGGCCTCCGTATACTCCCCGTCTACCACATCCTCATTGCCGGGGTTGGATGAGCCGCCCCCCTGGTCGCCTGCGTTGCCGGGCTGCTGGGGCACCGACGCGGCAAGCCTCTGCAGCGCCTGGGTCAGATCCTGCACTGTGCGCTGAAGCTCTGCTGCGTCCTGCCCCTGGAGTGCTGAACGGCAGGCGGCAATGCGGCCTTCCACCTCGCCCTTGAGGTCGGCTGGGACCTGGTCGCCCTGCTCCCGGAGCAGCTTTTCCCCCTGGTAGCAGATGGAATCGGCGTTGTTGCGGAGCTCAGCCTCCTGCCGGCGCTTTTGGTCCTCCTGCCGGGACTGCTCTGCGTCGCGAACCATGCGGTCCACCTCGTCCTTGTCGAGACCACTGGAGGCCGTGATGGTGATCGATTGCTCGCGTCCCGTCGCCTTGTCCTGCGCCGAGACGTGCAGGATGCCATCGGAATCGATGTCGAAGGTCACCTCGATCTGCGGGATGCCGCGGGGAGCGGGCGGGATACCGTCCAAGTTGAAGCGGCCGAGCGACTTGCAGTCGGCCGCCATTGGGCGCTCCCCCTGCAGCACATGGATCTCGACCTGCGTCTGGCCGTCCGAAGCGGTCGAGAAGACCTGGCTCTTCTTGTAGGGGATGTTCGTGTTCCGCTCGATCAGGGGTGTCGCGACATGTCCAAGCGTCTCGATGGAGAGCGTCAGCGGCGTCACGTCGACCAGGAGCACATCCTTGACCTCGCCCTTGAGCACGCCGGCCTGGATGGCCGCGCCGAGGGCGACGACCTCGTCGGGGTTCACCCCCTTGTGCGGCTCGCGGCCAAAGAACTTGCGCACCGCCTCCTGCACAGCAGGCATGCGCGTCATGCCGCCCACCAGCAGCACCTCGTCTATCTGCGAGGGTGAAAGGCGGGCGTCCTCGAGTGCCTGGCGACAGGGCCCAAGCGTCTGCTGGACTAGATCGTCCACAAGCTGCTCCAGCCGCGACCGGGTGAGGGAGAGCTGGAGGTGCTTGGGTCCGCTGGCGTCGGCCGTGATAAAGGGAAGGTTGATCTCACTCTGCACCGTGGTTGAGAGCTCGATCTTGGCCTTTTCTGAGGCTTCCTTAAGGCGCTGCAGCGCCATCCTGTCCTGCCGGAGGTCGATCCCACTCTCCCGGCGAAACTCGTCCGCCACCCACTGGATGATGCGCTGGTCAAAGTCGTCGCCGCCCAAGAAGGTATCGCCATTCGTCGACTTGACCTCAAAGACCTGGTCGCCGACGTCCAGGATTGAGATATCGAAGGTGCCGCCGCCCAGGTCATACACGGCGATGCGCTGCTCTACGCCCTTGCCCAGGCCATAGGCAAGGCTGGAAGCGGTCGGCTCGTTGATGATGCGCAGCACATTCAGCCCCGCGATGCGGCCGGCGTCCTTCGTGGCCTGCCGCTGGCTGTCGTTGAAGTAAGCCGGCACGGTGATGACCGCGTCGGTCACAGGCTCGCCCAGGTAGGCCTCTGCATCCTGCTTGATCTTTTGCAGGATCATGGCCGAGATCTCGGGTGGCGAGTAGGGCTTGCCGCCCATCTCGACCCAGGCATCGCCGTTGGGTTGCTCAGCCACACGGTAGGGCAGCATCGTGCGCGCCTTGGACACCTCGGGGTCCGAGTAGCGGCGGCCCATCAGTCGCTTGATCGAGTAGATTGTGTTATCGGGGTTGGTAACGGCCTGCCGGCGCGCGACCTGACCGACCATCCGCTCGCCGGTCTTGGGGTTCACGGCGACCACTGAAGGGAAAAGCCGTCCACCCTCTGAGCTGGAGATGACGGTTGGCTCGCCGCCTTCCATGACGGCGCACACCGAGTTGGTGGTGCCCAGATCTATGCCCACGATTCTCGCCATCGAGTTGTCTCCTTCTTCCTACTTCTGGGGCTCGGCGGCCTGCTCCGGCCCGGATGAGACCCGCACCATCGACGGGCGCAGGACGCGCTCGCCCATCCGGTACCCGCGCTGGAGCTCGGCGATGACGTGTCCTGCGGGCACGTCGGCGGAGGGCTCGTGAGTGACGGCCTCGTGCAGGAAGGGATCGAACTCCTTGCCTGCCGCCTCGATGGAGGCCACGCCGGCTTGTTCCAGGGTCCACTGGAGCTTGCGCTCGATCAGGAGAATGCCCTGGCACCAGGTCAGGCCGGAGAGGCTGCTGGGCAGCGTCTCCAGGGCGCGCTCAAAATCATCGACGATAGGCAGCAGGCGGATCAGCAGATCGGCTTGAGCGCCGGCATAGGCCTGCTCCTGCTCCCGCTGGAAACGCTTGCGGGCATTCGCCAGCTCGGCACGGGAGCGCTGCCAGCCGTCCAGGTACTCGGCTTCCCTGGCCTTGGTGGCCTCCAGCTCCTGCCGAAGGGAATCGATGTTGCCCGGCTGCTCTTGTCCACCGGCAGCCGCGGCCTCAGTCGCATCTACTTCATTCACGTTTCTAACCTCCTATGGTAGACCGGGGGTACGTACCCGACTTCTTTGGCGCTAGAGAGATGCCTCCGCATCCACTCCGTACAGCTCGGCAAAAAGGTCGCTCATCAGCGATGCCACGTAACGGACCGTTGAGATGGCACGGCTGTAGGGCATCCGCATGGGTCCCATGACGCCGAGCGCACCGGTCGCTGTGCCGGTGACGCCGTAGGGCGCGACGACCAGGCTGCACTCCCGGAGGTCGTGCCAGCGGCCCTCGCCCCCGATGATAACCTGGACGCCGCCAACCTCGAGCATCTCGGTGAGAAGCTGCTCCAGGCTGGTGCGGTCTTCCAGCACCTGGACGATCTGCCGGGCACTCTCTCCCTCGCTGAATTCTGGCTGATGCAGGATATTGACCAGGCCGTCGCGGTAGAGATGCATGTTCTTCTGGTCATCCACACGCAGCATGATCTCTACTACGGCACCCAGAATGCGTTGTTCGGCGGCGCCCATAAGAGCGCTGCAGGCTGCCACGCGCCTCGCCGAGCGGCCGGAGCACTGGTCGTTGATGCGGTTGGCGATCTGGGACAGAGTCTCCTGGCTGGCCGGTTCCTCCAGGGCAAGCATCTGCTGCCGGACGATACCCCCCTCAAGCACGACGATCAAGAGCGCCATCGTCTCGTGGAGTGCGATGAACTCGACGTGCTTTAGCCTGCAGAAGTCGGTACGCGGGCTGGTCACAACCGCCGCCGACTCGGAGGCGCGTGCCAGCACAGAGGCAGCCAGGCGCATCCACTGCTCGAGATCGACGCCCACCTGGTGGAACTGGTGGCGGATCATCCGCTGCTCCTCCGCCGGGAGCTGTGACTCGCGCATCAGGCGCTCAACGAAATAGCGGTAGCCGCGCTCGGTGGGCACGCGGCCCGCCGACGTGTGTGGGTGCGTCAGGTAGCCCAGCTCCTCCAGCAGCCCCATTTCGGCGCGGATGGTGGCGGAGCTGACACCGAGGCCAAGGCCCTCGATCGCACGCGAGCCGACGGGCTGCGCGGTGGCAATGTACTCGCGTGCCACGAGCCCGAGGATTAGCTGTTGTCTCGAAGTCAGTTCTGCCGGCATTCCCATGTCCATCTCAAGATCTGGCCGTTAGCACTCTCAAGACCAGAGTGCCAACTGACCAGTGGCTGATAGTACCACACTGTCGGGGTCGTGTCAATTGTGGGGTGGGGGTGGAAGGGGCAGGAATTGGACTCGGGCAGGCAGCACCCTTCTCTTGAAGGCCGTCGCAGATGCTGCTACAATGTGTTGGGCAAGGACACGGACAACTCGGCGGAGCAGCAGCCGCACCTTCAGGGCCCTATGGCGGCGAGACCTGCACCTTGGTCACCAGAACCATGCGGTATGGCGGAAGCATACCAGGAGCAGAGAGATGGCGACAGACGCGTATCAGAGACTTGCCAAGCACCTGGACGGGCTGCCTGGTGGCTATCCACCCACCGAGAGCGGCGTCGAGCTGCGAATCCTGCGGCGGCTGTTTACGCCGGAGGAGGCCGAGCTGGCGCTGAGCCTGACCCTGCTCGCCGAAGAGCCGAGGGTGATCTCCCGCCGGGCGGGAATCACCACTGCAGAGGCCGCAGAACGCCTGGAGGCCATGGAGAAGAAGGGGCTGATCTATGCCGTCCACTCCCGGCGCCGCGGCCCGCGGTACATGGCCTCGCAGTTCGTGATCGGCATTTGGGAGTACCAGGTGGGGCGGCTCACACCGGAGCTGGTGCACGATTTCGAGGAGTACCTCCCCACCCTCTCGCAGGCCGACGTCTGGAAGAGGGTGCCCCAACTCCGCACCATCCCGGTGGGGGAGGCGGTGGACGCCCGGCTCGAGGTCCTGAGCTACGAGAGAGCCGAGGAGATCGTACGGGGACAGAACAGGATCGCGGTTGCACCCTGCATCTGCCGGCAGGAGAAGCGGCTGGTGGGGGAGGGCTGCGACAAGCCGCTAGAGACGTGCCTCGTCTTTGGCGCAGCGTCCGATTTCTATGCGCGCAACAGCATCGGCCGTGCCATCACACAGGAGGAAGCGCTGGCCGTCCTGCGCCTGGCCGAGTCCTCGGGCCTGGTGCTTCAGCCCGGCAACTCGCAGCACACGCTGAACATCTGCGCCTGCTGCGGCTGCTGCTGCGGCGTGCTGAGGACGCTGAAGCGCTACCCCGACCCGGCACGCTACCTGACCACTTCCTTTGTGGCTGTGGTCAACGCGGAGACCTGCGAGGGCTGCGGCATATGCACGGCGCGCTGCCAGATGGATGCCATCCGGCTCGATGGTAAAAGGGCGGTGGTGGACCCAGGGCGCTGCCTGGGGTGCGGCTTGTGTGTCACCACCTGCCCAACCGGCTCCCTGCGCCTGGCCCGCAAGCCCGAGTTCGAGCAGCCGCTCGTGCCCCGGGACGTGGTCGATTCGGCCATCCGGCTGGGCCAAGCACGCGGCAAGATGAGGTGGCCCGCCCTGGCCTGGATGGTACTTAGGTCGCAGATGGACCGGCTCCTGGCGCGGAGGTAGGGCAGGCCGCCCACGCCAGCACCACGCTCGGCCGCTCCCTCCGGAACCCCAAACGCCGGGCCAGGGCAACCGACCCCGCATTCAGCTGCGCGGCGTTCCAGAAGACGCGGTATCGCTGCGCCTCGCACTCCCGGATCACGTAGGCAGCCGCGCTCGTCGTAAAGCCCTGCCGGCGGTAGGCCTCTTCCGTCCCGACACCGATCTCCGCCACGCCGCGGGTGAGCGGCCCAGCCTCGGCTTCCGACACGATCACATCGCCGTTCATGAGGCAATAGCCGATGATCTCTTCCACGGCCCTCTCGACAGAGCCGTACATCGACCCATAGTATTCGGCGAACCCTTGCACCCTATGCGCCAGGTCGCCATCTATCTGCCGCATGGCATAGCCCCCAGGCCGAGAAGGGTGCCCTATGCCCCCGGAGCCACGGATGGTGCGTCAGACGCCCCCGCCGCCAACCGCCTCACCCAGCAGTTCCCCCGGTAGGTCTCGGCCGGCCCGAGCGATCCATAGAGGTGGTTCGCCACAGGGTCGTCCGCATCGCAGGCGATGAAGCAGACCCGCACCCCGGCGGCGCTCATCCGCCGCAGGCTCTCGCCCACCAGCGCGCGGGCCAGGCCCATGCGCCGGTAGTCGGGGTGGGTGCCGATGGGATCGACTTCTCCGATCTTGGTGACGTGATCCAGCCAGACCAGGCAGCAGGCGGCCTGCCGGCCCTCAGGCGATAGAATCAGAAGATCCCAGTCGAAGGAGTAGTGCGGAGCCGAGGACTTGCCCCGGAACCAGGCCTCATCGAGTGACGTGCCCCACAGGGCGTTCTCGAGTGAGATGCGCTCTGCGCAGCGGCCGTCCTCGGCCAGGGTCGTGAACCGGAACCCGGACGGCAGCTCGTGCTCCGGACTGGCATGGGCCAGGTCGTAGACTCGCGCGATTTCGACGGTCCCCCGGTCCTCGTAGCCACGGAGGCGGAGCAGTGACTGCCGCTCCACATCGTGGTCGTAGGCCATCGTCACGACCTGCGCCTCACTGCCGCCCCAATTGCGCTCCACCCAACCGAGCATCTCGTCTGCCAAGTACTCGTAACCCGGCAGAAGCTGGGGCCAGGCCTGGTCCCAGTAGCGGATCACCGCGCCAACCAGCTGCCCTGCGGCCGTACGCCACGTGTGCACGCGGCCGGTGAAGTACTCGGGCGGCTCGAGGTAGCGCGAGGCGTAGCTCCAGTTCTCCACCATCGCCACCCGCCAGTTGGAAGGCTTGTGGCCGGCCGCATAGCCGGCCAGGCACAGCTCGCGCAGCTCGTCGAGCTCGCCGTCGCTGTGTGTATACGAGCAATCTCGGATCACGCCCCTGGGCCTGTCATGTCGAGCTGGGCCGCCGCGCTGCCTCAATCAGCTCCTCCCGCCGGCGGCGGTACTCGATGACCGGCCGGTCGCCTGGGATCGGCTTCTCGCCGACCTGGAGCCCGGGCCTCATCGGCTGGTGCGTCTCGACCACGACCCGGTCCTGGTGAGCGATGATCAGGTTGGAGGGTGCACCGGCCCAGGCCACCAGGTCGCGCAAGACTGGAACCTTCAGGAAGCGCTGGCAGAAGCGGAGGTAGAAAAGCATGTGCCCATCGTCCACCGGAACAAAGGCGCCGACGATGCGCACGTCGTCGCCGATGCGGTTCTGCCACAGGTTGGGAAAGATGAACTCCAGACGGAAGCCGTTTGGGTTTGGAATGGGGAGCTCGTGGGCCTTGCGAGGCGGCGTCCCATCGTCGACGCGGTTGTAGACATAGATGAAGAACTGGTCGTCGCCTACCCACTCCATGGCAGGTCCCTCCACCAAGGTGCGCCCGCCCCGCCCGATCGTGTTGTGGTGGATGAAGGGCACGTGCACTACGTCGAGCTGGTTCTCGATGACGCGGGCATAGTGGGCCTTCCAGGGGTCACGCACCGTCTTGTAGGTGAACCTGTCGTCGATGTCGTCGAAAAAGCGAGGCGGCGCCAGGTCGGCGGGCGGCTCCTCGCCCCACCAGACCCAGATGAAGCCATGTGCCTCGTGGGTTGGATAGCTGAAGGCCTGCAGCGCCTTGGGCACCGGTCCCTGGCGCCCGTTGGCCGGCACGTACACGGCCTTACCCGACGGGTCGAACTCAAAACCGTGAAAGGGGCACTGGATGTGCCCGTCGACGACCTTGCCCTTGCTGAGCGCCACGCCCCGGTGAGGGCAACGATCGCGCAGGCAGACAACGCGACCGGTCTCGTCGCGCCAGAAGACGAGCTTTTCTCCCATGCGCGTGACGCCGACGGGCCGGCGTTTCACCTGCTTTGACTCCATGAGGATGTACCACTGGTTGGGGATCATGTGCTATGTCCTCCCTATGAGACTGCAGTTCGGAGGCTTTCCGACTGGAGCTGACGAGGATTCGATCCTCACCCCGTCCCTCTCCCTTCGGGGGAGCGGAGAAGGCACCCTAATATGCGTTCCGGTCGCCACGGAAGAGCGTGTTGAGTGCCGTGCGGAGCATGATCTTGAAATCGAGCCACAGCGACCAGTTCTCGATGTACCAGAGATCGTACTTGGTCCGCTCGGCAATGGAGGTGTCGCCCCGCAGACCGTTCACCTGCGCCCAGCCTGTCAGGCCAGCCTTTTCGCGGTGGCGGTCCATGTAGCGCGGAATGGAGCGCTTGAACTGCTCCACGTATACCGGGCGCTCTGGCCGCGGGCCGACGAGGCTCATGTCGCCGAGCAGCACATTGATGAACTGGGGCAACTCGTCTATGTTCAGCCGCCGGATGACACGCCCCAGGCGCGTGACGCGCGAATCGCCGGCCGTCGTCCAGCCGGGCCCGTTCTTCTCTGCATCGGTGCGCATGGAGCGGAATTTCAGGCACCAAAAAGGCTTGGCATCCAGCCCCATCCGCTCCTGGGCGTAAAAGACCGCGCCCTTCGAGTCGAGCTTGATGGCGATGGCGATCAGGAGCAGAAAGGGGGAGAGGAGAATGAGCGCAAGCCCGCTCCCGATGAGGTCGACACCACGCTTTAGCGTGAGCTTCCACCCACGCAGGGCGACGTCGCGCACGGCCAGGAGGGGCAAGCCACCCAAGTCGCCGATGCTCAACTCGGTGGCAATGATCTGGAAGAGATCGGGGTAGATCTTGATGGCTACCTGGCCCTCTTCACAGCGCGAGATGATCGTCAGCATCTCCTGGTGGCTGAGCTCGGGCCGGGCGATGATGACTTCCTCGGCGCCGTGCTCCCGGATTAGCCTGGGGAGGTCGTCGACGTCACCCAGCACGGGCACACCCAGGACCTCCTGTGGCGGCCGGAGGCCCCCGTCGACGAATCCGACCACGCGATATCCCAGCCGGGGCACCTGGCGGATCTTTTGCAGGATCATGCGGCCGACATCGCCGGTTCCGACGATCAGGATGCGCTCCGCCCACACACCTTTCGTGCGGAGTCGGTTGCGCAGCGCGTTCAACAGTGAGCGGCTTGCCATTACGAGAAACGCCGTCACAAGCCAGGCGTAGACGGTCATGACGCGCGGAAAGTCCAGCTCGAGGGCGCTGTTCTTGAAGAGGAGGGTCGTGAAGGCGATGGTGCTGATCGTGCCAATCGAGACGGCGGCAAAGACCCTGTAGAGCGTATCCAGCGGCGCCAGCGCGCGCTTGACATCGTACAGACGGGAGAAGAAAAAGACCACGATCATGGTGACGATCTGAACGGCCATCATCGGCAGGTAATCGGAAAACGGGGCGATGGACACAGCGGGCGGGAAGGCCACCCAGCGGCGGAGCCAGTAGCCAAGGTAGAAGGCAAGGCCCACCACCAGTACATCGGTCACGACCAGAAGCAGGGTGAAGATGGCATCTGCCCGGCGCTTCATCGTTGTGCGCTCCTTCCGTCGAGGGGCACGGCAGAAGCCACGCCCCGCCGCTCCGCCGGACGCAGCCAGTCGCGCAGAATGGCAAGGCCGCCCAGGAGCCCGATCGAAGCGTGAATGAGCCCGTTGGTCAGAGCGGAGGAGCGCGCTTTGAAGTGCTTGTCATGGAAGAGACGCATCGTCTTGTAGAATTGGACGTTGGCGAAGGTGCTGCGCTGGCGGCTGGATTGGCCCTTATAGTGGAGGACGGTGACGGCTGCGTTGTACCAGACCTGCCAGCCGCGCTCTTTGGCTCGATAGCACAAGTCCAAGTCCTCGGCATACATAAAGTACTGCTCGTCCAGGAGGCCTACATCGGCCAGGACCTGGCCGCGGATCAACATGCAGGCGCCGACCACAGAGTCGACCTCCGTGGTGAGGTTGGGCGAGAGGTAGGTCAGGTTGTAGCGGCCAAAACGGCGGCTCTTTGGAAAGAGGCTGCTCAGCCCCGACATCCGGTAGAAGGCCACTTCGGGCGTCGGAAAGCCCCGCCGGCAGGCCTTGTCCAGGCTGCCGTCCTCGCGGACCAGGCGAGGGCCGGCGATCCCGGCCTGCGGCCGGGCTTCTAGGAAGGCAAGTAGATCGGCGAGCGCGTGCGGGGCTATCAAGGTATCTGGGTTTAGGAGCAGGGCATACCGGGCGGCTGGCGTCTGTGTGCCGAACCCGTAGGCGCGCAGGCCGAGGTTGTTCCCGGCGGCATAGCCCCGGTTCTCGGCGCGGACAAGGCGAACGGCGGGGAACTCGGACGCCACCATCTCTGCGCTGCCGTCGGTGGAGCCATTGTCAACGACGCAGGTCTCAAAGGCGAGCCCACCTCCACTCACCAGGACGGAGGCAAGGCAATCGCGCAGGAAATCGCGCACGTTGTAGCTGACGACAATGACGGCCAGATCCAACATCCCTTTTGTCCCGACTCGTTGTCTCCCTGCCCTCTTGGCGAAGGCAGGGGAAGGAACGTCCTCCCTTACGCGATTCCCCCCTCACCGCAACCCTCTCCGCTCCAGGGAGAGGGCGAAGGATCTACCCCAACACCCCGCGCGCGATCACCATGCGTTGGATCTCGCTGGTGCCCTCATAGATCTCGGTGATCTTGGCGTCCCGGAAATGGCGCTCCACCGGGTACTCCTTGCTATAGCCGTTGCCGCCAAAGACCTGGATCGCCTTGGTCGTGACCCACATGGCCGTCTCGGCGGCAAAGACTTTCGCCATAGCGGCTTCGACCGAGAAGCGCCGCCCGTTCACCCTCGACTCATCCTTGGCCAGGGCGGCCTGGAAGGTGAGCAGGCGCGCCGCCTCGATCCGTGTCTTCATGTCGGCGAGCATGAACTGGATAGCCTGGAAGGCTGCAATCGGCTGCCCGAACTGCTCGCGCTCCTTTGCATAGTCACGCGCCGCCTCAAAGGCTGCCTCGGCGATGCCCACCGCCTGTGCGGCGATCCCGATGCGCCCGGCATCCAAGATGGCCAGGGCGATGCGAAAGCCGGCCCCTTCGTCGCCGAGCCGGTGCCAGGCAGGCAGCCGGTAGTTCTCAAAGATCAGCTCTGAAGTATGAGACGCTCGGATGCCCAACTTGGGTTCCACTTTGCCGGGCTTTAAGCCCGGCAGGGTCGTATCGACCACAAAGGCGGAGATTCCGCGCGTGCCCTTCGACTTGTCGGTCATGGCAAAGAGAACGACATAGTCGGCGACCGGCCCGCTGGTGACCCACGCCTTGGTGCCGTTGATGACATACTCATCCGTCGCCACGTCCAATTCTGCCGTGCAGCGCATGTTGGAGGGGTCGGAGCCGGCCTGTGGCTCGGTCAAGGAGTAGGCGCCCAGCTTCTCCCCACTCGCCAGGGGGACCAGGAAGGCCTGCTTCTGTTCCTCGGTGCCAAAGTGCAAGAGCCCATAGCAGACGAGCGAGTTGTTCACGGACATGATGACGCCGTGCGAGGCGCAGGCCTTGGAGATCTCGATCATGGCCAGCACGTACGCCTGGCAGTCCATCCCAGTGCCCCCGTACTCCTCGGGTATCTCGATCCCCATGAAACCGAGCTCTCCCATCTTCTTGACGGTCCCGTGGGGAAAGACGGCTTGCTCGTCGATATGGGCGGCGATGGGTGCGATCTCTCTAAGGGCAAAGTCGCGCGCCATATCCTGGATCATCTTGTGCTCAGAGTCGAGTTTGAGGTCCACGTTGCTCCTCCCTTGCAGCATAGGTGCCTGAGCCGTCCTCATTGGCGGCCAAGTGACAAGGATTATACCCCATCGCGGGCTGGAGGCAAGATGGGGACGAGACCAAGGGCAGAACTCAGCCTCAGCCGGGTTCTCTCCCCAGGAGGAAACGGGAGCGAACTACTCCCGGTACCAGAAGCCGGTGCCGTGGCAGACGGGGCACTCGCGCCCGTCACGACGAACGCCCTGGCCGTTGCAGAGCAGGCAGGGCAATTCCACATCCGCCTGCCGCTCCCTGCCACGAGCAGGGCCACGCCCGGAGCGGGCTGCCGTCCCGGTGCTGCGCCGGCCGCCCTGAGGGGAAAAGTCCGGCGTCTCGGTGGATAGCTGCCCGCCCTTCCCCGGGCGGGCGGGTCGCCCAAAGAGCATACGCACGAAGGAGGCAGCTGCCACGCCGATGATCTCGCCCAGCGTCGGGCTCCAGCGCTTCACCGTCTCGAAGAAACGGCTGCCCGTGGGAGCCAGGCGCTCGAGCTCGGCCTTGAGCTCAGCCGCAGACGGTCGCGACTGGGGCTCGGGATCGAGACAGCGGTTGACCAGAGCCGCCAGTGCAGGGGCCACGTCGGGCCGTACGAGGCCCAGCGAAGGCAGGGGCGACAACGACCGGAGGAGCCCAAGGTCCAGCTCGTCGTATTCCGCAAAGCGGTCGCGCGGGTCCTTGTTGGTGAGCAGGTGGTGCATGGTCGCACCCAGGGCATAGATGTCCGACTTGGGCGAGGACTGCATCTGCCACTGCTCAAGGGGTGTGTAGCCGGGCGTCCCGGCCGCCACCGTGCGCCCCCCGGCGGCCACGATGCGCGCGCCGGCGCTGGTGATGGAACGTGCCAGGCCAAAGTCGACCAGCCATATCCGGTCCTCGGGGTCGAGTATGATGTTGGCCGGCTTGATGTCGCGGTGCACGACCGGCTCGGGCCTGCGACTGTGAAGGTAGAGCAGGGCATCCGCCACCTCGGCCGCGCAGCGGATCACCTCCGCCTCGGCGAGCGGCTCGTGTAGCCGCGCCAGGCGTGCCTCCAGGCTCTCCCCTTCGACATACTTCATGACCAGGTAGTGGTCGCCGCCCTCGACAAAGTATCCGTAGACCTCGGGAATGCGGGGGTGTCCGGGTTGGTTGAGCCGGGCAAGAACTGCGGCCTCGCGCCGGAAGTCCTCCTCGGCCCTGCGGCGCTCGCTTTGGCTCAGGAAAGCGGTGTGCATCTGCTTCACGACACAAAGCCGGCCAAAGAGCTGCGTATCGCGCGCCAGGTGGACGGCGCCCATGCCCCCCTGGCCAAGCTGGCCGATCACCTGGTAGCGGCCTGCAAGCAGCACGCTGCGGGCGGCGCGTGCTCCACCCGAGGTGGACTCACTCGGAGCCAGAGAGAGGCCGCACTTGGTGCAGAAGCGGGCCGCCGGCTTGACTGCCGACCCACAGTGTGGGCAGCTAGGCATCGCTGCCCTCCAGGCACGCCAGCAGAGCGGTGCTGTTGTCCTCGCCGCCGGCTTGGTTGGCTGCCTCGATCATCCGCCGGCAGAGGGCGGCCGGACGGCCGGCAGAGGCGACAAGGGATGCCAGCCGCTCTCGCGGATGGACCATGTCCCACACCCCATCGGAACAGAGCAAGAGCCGGTCACCCGGCTGCAGAGCGATGCCCGGCAGGATGTCCACCTCGATGCCGGGCTTGAGGCCGAGGCAACGGTAGAGAAGGTTTCGGTGAGGGTGGTCGTGAACCTCCTCTGGCGCGATTTTGCCCTGGCGTAGCAAGGCACCGGGCACAGAGTGGTCTTCGGTGAGCTGCCGAAGGTCGCCGTCGTGCCACAGGTAGGCGCGGCTGTCGCCCACGTGCGCCAGCGTGGCCCGGTTTCCCTCGATGACGGCCAGCGTCAGAGTCGTCCCCAAGTCGCCGGCCTCGTCGGGATAGCGGCGCGCGTACCCCAGCAGGACCTGGTTGGCCCTCTCGATGGCGTGGAGGAGGAGCCGCGCCATGTCGGTCTCCTGCAGCTTGACAGTCGTTCCGGTTCCGACAGCTGCCAGATCCTCCGCATCGAGCCGGCGCGTCATGGAAGGGTCCTGCGGCCGGAAGAGGACCGACAGCTCCCGGCGCAGGGTCTGGACGGCCCACTCGCTGGCTACCTCGCCGGCAAGCTGCCCACCCATCCCGTCCGCGACGATGAGCAGGGCGAGCGGCACCTCGTCGGAGGAGTGCACCACCTTGAAGTAGAAACGATCCTCATTCAGATCGCGCTGGAGGCCGCGGTCGGTGGCGCCCCCGACAGCAAGAAACGGGATCATGACCGGCCCTTCAGGCGAACTGAAACGCGCAGGGTACGGCTGGAGCCCCCATCGACCGCGATGCCGAGGGTAGCATCCTCGCCGCCGGCCGGAATCTTGGCGACACGACCGACCAGCTCCAGTGTCTCGCTCTTTCCGGGCGCCAGGCGGAAGTCGACCGGCTTGACCTGCAGCCAGGCTGGGATGTCCGTGACTCGACAGCGGACCTTCTCCTGGGACATGTTGGTAACGTCGACCCGCTGGCGGCCCGTCGCAAAGCTGGTGCGCGCGACGCGGCCCAGGTCCACCTGGTCGGGCTCGACGCGGATGGAGGCCCGAAGGCGCGCTCCGGGCACGGGGGCCTGCGCGGCGGCGAGTAGAAGCTGGACAGGCACGACTTCCGGCACTCCTGCGTCGGGCTCGAGCGTCACGGCGGCAATGTGCGGGCTGCCGGGCGCCAGGCCGGCGGGGTCGATCTCAACCTGGAGCACAGCGCGGCCGCCCGGCGCGCAGGCAAAGCTCTGAGCGACCTTGAGCCAGGGCATCGTGGAGAACGCCCTGCCGCGCAGGTAGCCGGCGCCGCGGTTGGCCAGCTCAATCTGGCCGACAATTGGCTGCGCGGGGCCGATTGACTGCAGCGACAAGCTGGTCGTGTGCAGCTCCAGCCGGCCGGCCGGCATGACGCCAGGCGCCACCTGCCGAAGGAAAGCATCTAGGGCGGCGTCGGGGTTGCCGGGCCAGCGGGCCACAGCATCGTCGGCAGCTCGGGCAGACGTCGCGTCGCGGAGCGTGCCGCGCAGCCAGCGGGCCAGCGTCCCATCCTGGAGAAGGCCGGCCGTGTACGGCCAATGGCGGGCCGCCTGAAGCACGAGCTGGGGAAGCGTCGTGACCTCGCTGCGGTCAGGAAAGGCCAGGCCGCGGGCGACGATGCTCTTGCCGGCCAGGTAGGCCTCCAGCGACCGGCGCAGCTCCTCGGCATCAGGACGGTCGTCGACCGGCACGGCAAGTGCCGGCCGCAGCACGTCGTCCAGCGCGCGCGACAGTGCATCGAGCTTGGGGTATTGGCCGGGGTGGTCACCCGGGTCGTCATCGGTGAGCAGGTGGTACGCGGTCGCGGCCAGGGAGTAGACATCAGAGCGCGGCTCGGAGTGGCCCTGGTACAACTCGGGGGCGGCGTAGCCCACCGTCCCGTAGAGGGACTCCTTGCCCGGGTCGGGCCGCCCGCCCGAGCGCAGGTAGCGCGTCCGTGCCGTGCCAAAGTCCACGAGGACCGCGCGCCCGCCGTTCGAGTCGACAATGATGTTGGCCGGCTTGATGTCATTGTGGATCACAGGGGGCTGCCGCCCCGCCAGGTACTCAAGGACCTCGCAGATTTCAATCGTGTAGTGTACCACCTGATCCACCGGAAGCGGCGCGCCCGGCAGCAACTGCCCAGTGTCCCTGTCCTCTCGTGTGAGGCCCTTGCTCAGGTCCTGCCCTTCGATGTACTCCATAACCAGGTAGTTGTGCCCGACCTCGGAGAAGAAGGCGTACAGGTCGGGAATCCCGGGGTGCTTGAGGTCCGCCAGCGTGCGCGCCTCGGCCTCAAAACGCTCGGCGGCACGTCGGCGCGCGTCCCGGTCTGCCGGGTCAAAGTACTCGATGACCTCTTTGAGGACGGCCAGGCGGTCGAAGGCACGCGTCTGGGCTACGAGCCAGACCGCACCCATACCGCCTTTGCCCAGCCGGCGCACCACGCGGTAACCGCCCCCGAGGACTTGCCCCGTCTGCGGGCCTCCCGCCGTACGGTCTGCGACCGGCTGAGGCGGCGCCTCCAATCCTGCGACCTGGTCAGGAGAAGCACCGGTCGGCAGCGCCGGATTGCCCGTGAGCGGTGCCTGGCACGAGGCGCAGAAGCGGGCCCCGGGACGGTTCAGGCGGCCGCAGTTGGGGCAGGGCGCGGTGCTCATGCCGCACGCCTCCTGCGCACCAAGAGGAGCGCCTCGCGGGCGATTCCCGCCACGGCGAAAAGCAGCGCGGGCGCCAGGTAGATCCCGAGGACAGAGAAGGGCAGCGCGCGCAGGAAGTCCTTGACGGCCTGTTCTGCGCCGAGAGGGATCGCGCGCCAGTCTGCCAGGAAGATGGCGCCGAGAGCCGCAAAGGCCAGGACGGCGGCCACGAGGACCCATGGGCCGACCTTCATGCGAAACGCCTGGCGCAGGACAAGGTGCCACTGGGCCAGGCCCCAGCGCACCCCACGAAACGACAGTCGAGCGGCCCTCGCCAGGGCAGACCCCACGCGCGAGGCCGCCTCGGCCCACAGGCTGAGCTGGGCCTCCACGGGGATCGAGATGCGCTGGCCGCGAGCGGAGATGCAGGCGATCACCGCTTGGTGATCCTGCTTGAGGGGCAGCGCCCCGGTATCCAGGAGCACCTGGACGGAGGCGTCCTGCCCGGCCAGGCACCCGGCCCGCCGTGGCTCAAAATCGAGCCACGGGACGGAGGCGGTGAAGCCCACCTGGCCGTACCCACGTCCGACGTTGCGGATGACCAGCCGCTGGGACGCGACCGCCCGGCGGGTCACGCGCCCAAAGGAAAGGCTGGCCGGCTCGACGGCGAGGCGCGGCGCTGGCAGCCGCGGGTTGAGGAGGCGCAGAAACGACTCCAGGGCGGCATCGGGGTCGGCCTCCAGGCGGGCCGAGTTGGCCTTGGCCAGCAGATCGTGCCGGTTTCGGGTTCGGAACCAGCGGTCCAGGTCGCCGTCGCGAAGGTGTTTTCGGGCCTCGGCCCACCGCTGCTCGCACAGCGCCACCAGCTCCTCTGTCGTGTGTGCCACAGCGCCATCCCGGAAGACAAAGGGTTCGGCACCGTCCTCGGGGATGAGCCACGCTTCGAGTGCATGCCGCAGCTCGACGGCCGAGGAGCGGCGGCGCACCTTCGGGCGCAGTGCGCGACCCAGCGCGTCGCCAAGCGCTGCGGGGAGCTTGTTGAGCTTGGGAAACTGGAAGGGATGATCGCCGGGATCGTCGTCCGTCAGGAGGTGATAGGCGGTCGCTGCCAGGGCGAAGGTATCGGAGCGGGGCTCCGACTTGCCTTCAAACTGCTCGGGGGCCGCATAGCCCTGCGTGCCAAAGACGGAGGAGAGGGCGCGGCCCGCCCGCGACTGAGCCGCCCAGGAAGTGCGCACCTGCGCGGTCCCAAAGTCGACGAGGCGCACCTCGCCGGAGGTCCGGTCGGCGATCAGGTTCGCAGGCTTGATGTCGTGGTGGATCACCGGCGTGGGCCGGCTGCCCAGGTACTCGAGCACACGGCAGACGGTGATCACGTGGCGGACGATGGTCTCGGCCGGCAGCGCTCGTGCCGGCACCCGCCGGCCATCCTCGTTCAGGTGCGTCACGGCGAGCTCGAGGGTGTCGCCCTCGATGTACTCCATGACGATGTAGTGGCGGCCCGCCTCGGTGAAGTAGGAGTAGATGCGCGGGATACCGGGGTGGCTGAGCTGTGCGAGCAGCCGGGCCTCGGTCTCGAAGCGGGCCTCGGCGCGGCGTGCTTCCTCGGCATTTGTGGGGTCGTAGTAGTCGAGCAGCTCCTTGACCACGCAGGTGCGGTCGAAAGCTCCGGTGTCCGCCGCCAGGTAAAGAGCGCCCATGCCCCCGGCGCCCAGGCGGCGGAGGATGCGATAGGCGCCTCCGCGCATCTCCTGGCCCGGAGCGAGAGGTGTCCAGTGCGTGGTCACCAGGGGATGGCCACAGCGCTCGCAGAAGCGAGCGCCGGGCCTGTTCTCGTGACCGCAGTCCGGGGCTGGGCAGGACAGCCCTTTGCCCGGCAGAACGGGTTCTTCTCTATCCACCAAGCAGGAAGAGGAGCGTGATCCGCCCGCAGCGGATCTCATCGCCGTCCTTCAGCGGCTGGCGTGTTTCGGGTGCCAGGCGCTGCTTGTTCACGTAGGTAAAGTTCGTCGAGTTCTGGTCCACGAGGTAGTAGACGCCACCCTCGACGACGATGCGCGCATGCCGGCGCGAGACGCCACCCTCATCGCCGCCGTGCGGTGTCAGGTCGACGTCCGGGAAGATGCCGCTGACCGGGTCCTCGCGGCCGATCAGGATCTCTTCCTTGGCAGGCAGCGGGATTTCTGCGCCCGAGGCCGCCACCACCAGGCGCGGCCCACGCACGGGCAGCGGAGCGGCAACCGGCTCAGCCTCAAGAGCGGGCGCGGGTAGGAGCCCGGGCTTTGGTTCCGGCGCCGCCGGAGCGACGGGCTTGGCCGCCGGCTGCAGCGCGCCGCAGTCGGAGCAGTACTTGTCGCCCGGTTCCAGCTCCGCGCCACACATGATGCAGGCCGGTGTCTCCGGGGCAGCAGGTAGCGCTGGCTCGAGCGCCGGGGGCGGCTCAGGCACCGGTTCCGGACTCGGAACCGGAGCAGGCTCAGGAGCGGGGGCCGGCTCCGCCACGGGCTCCGGAGCTAGCGCTGCCTCCGGCTCGGGGACCGGCGCTGCCTCCGGCTCGGGGACCGGCGCTGCCTCCGCCTCGGGCACGGGCTCGGGCGGCAGCGGCGCCTGGGCGAGTGACGCACCGCAATCGGCGCAGAAGGCCTCGCCCGCCACTACGGCCGCGCCGCAGGCCGGGCAGACCGGGCCTAGAGCGGCCGGGGCCGGAGCGGGCTCTGGCGCGGGCGTGGGCTCGGGGGCCGGCGCAGCGGCCTCGGGCACCGGCGCTGCAAGCGGCGCACCGCAGAACTCGCAGAATGCCTCGCCGGGTACGTTGCCTGCTCCGCAGGCAGCGCAGATGACACTGCCCCCCGCCGAAGGCGCGGCGGCAGCCGGTGCAACAGCCGCCTCGGCCTGGGGCAGGCGGGCACCGCACCGGTCGCAAAAGATCGCTCCCTCTCCGGGCTTGTTGCCGCAATTGGGACAAGTCGCCATGGTCAGACCCTCCTCTTTCTGGACCTTAGGGGTTCAAACGCTGCGTCAGCTTGCGCGTCTCGTAGCGCAGCTTTTTCGTTCCGCGGGCGGACATCTGCCCGGTCTTTTCCAGGTTGTCGGCCTCCTCGAGAGCCGAGCGGGCAAGGTCGTCCTCACCCAGCTCGAGCAGCCGCGTGGCTGCCGCGCGCAGCTTCTGGCTGGCACCGGCTACGTTGCCACTCTTCGCCTCTTCCAGGGCGCGCGTCTGGAGTTTGAAAGCGGTCACCTTCTCGACAATGTTCATGACCTCGGCATCGTACTGCTTCGCCTGGGCAGGGTCTCCGGTAAAGTCGAGCAGGATGTCGCTGCGCACCTTCTCGCCCTTGATGCCCAGGCCGGGGACATCGTACGAGATCTCCGCCTGCGCCAGTCGGTAGCTGCCCGCAGAGCGGGGGCCGACCAGGAGCTCGACCAACAGCGAGTGCGGCTGCCCCTTCTCCAGCTCGCCGAGCGCGACCTGAACATCGCGATCCGAGATGGGCCGGTAGCCGAGGTTGGCGATCATGGGCAGCACCTGCCAGACCTGGCGAGGCGTGATGCCGCTCGCCAGCCGCAGCAGGATCGCCGCGTTCTGAACGACGGTATCCTGCATCGACTGCACAACCTGCTCGAAAAAGCGCTCGATCTTGTCCGGTGCGTCGATAAAGTCGGCCACGCCGCCGCTGGCACCGGCAACCGCGTCCAGCAGGTCTTCGTTCCAGTCGTCGCCCAGGCCGAGGGCGTTGACGACGATCCCTTGGTCGCCCGCCTTCTTGCCGAGGCGCTTGCAGGCTTCCTCGTCGCCAAAGGTTTGGCCGTCGGTCAGGAGAAGCATGCGGCTGACACGCTCGGGGCTGAGCGCCTTCTCAAGCTCAAACAGCCCCTGGCCCATCCCGCCGGAGATGGCCGTGCCCCCGCCGTCGCGGATGCGGTCGATCTGTTTCTTCAGAGCAATCCGGTCGGTCACCGGCTGCGACTCGGCAATCACGTACTTGCGGTCCGAGAATGCGACGATGGAGAGGATGTCGTCCGGCCCAAGGCGGTCGACCACGCGTTTTGCCGCCTCGCGGAGGTTGTGGATCTTGGCGCCCTCCATCGAGCCAGACTTGTCCAGCACCAGGCTGAGGTTCAGGGGTCGCTCGACCTGCGTCAGGGTGGGGCTGGTGGCAGCCTCGATCAGGACGTAGACGAGCTGTTGGGTCGCCATCACCGGCAGCTTGGACTTGTTCAGCCGGCACGTCAAGGCTACTTCATTCGGCATATTCACCTCCGGGTCCTAACTCTATACGCGAAAGCGCGCTCCAGGTTCCCTCAAACGGACTCTGCCTGGACGACGAGAACGGTAATGTTGTCCTCTCCGCCGGCTGCGTTGGCGCGCGCCACCAGGAGCCCCGCAGCCGCCTGTGGGTCTGGCTCCTGCATCAGAACATCGGCAATGCCCTCGTTGCGCAGCATCTCCCAGAGGCCGTCTGAACAGAGCACCAAGCGGTCTCCGGCCGCCAAGGCCGCCTCGATGGTGTCGATCTCAACTGAGGGGCGGTCGCCGATGCATCGAAGAATTGCACTGCGCTGGGGGTGTGTGTAGACGTCGTCAGGGGAAGCGCGGCCGGCCGCCACCAATGAGGCCACCAGCGAATGGTCTGCCGTGAGCTGTTCGAGGCCGGCGGCGTTCCAGCGGAGTGCCCGGCAATCGCCGACATGCGCCAGCAGGAGACGCCCTCCTAGCACCAGGGCAGAGGTCAGCGTGGTGCCCATGTCGTTCTCGCGTTTCTGGCGGGCCAGATAGACGGCGTCGTTGGCAGCCTCTACCGCCCGCGCCAGCAGCGCGGCGGCGTTCCCGGACGGTACCTCCCTGCCTTCTATCGCGGGCAGGAGGATCGACCGGAGGACCTCACTCCCAAAGAGGTGCAGGGCCAGCTTGCTGGCCACCTCGCCTCCCTCGTGGCCGCCCATGCCGTCCGCCACTGCAAAGAGGCCGAGCAGGAGCGGGAGCCCCTGACCTTGGTCCGGCTGCGTCCGCAGCGACGAACCGTCGAGTACGAGGGTGAGCAGGCTGTCCTCGTTCAGTGGGCGCACCTGCCCCGGATGGGTAGCGCTCCCGACCACCAGTCGCAGGCCGCCCACCGGCGCAGGAGCCCGCTCGCGCACGGGCGCGCGCTCCAGAAGCACTAGATAGTCGCTACCGCCCTCCGCGAAGCGGGCGACCGGCGTTTCGCCTTCCGGGGGCGATGCTTGAGCGCTCCCCACCTGGAGCAGGGAGACGAGTGCCCTGCCGCCTGCCAGCGAGGCTCCACACTGCGCGCAGAAGGCGTCGTCAGGCGCGTTGGCAGCAAAGCCACACTGCCAGCAGCGGCCCAAGTCGCGCGCGGAGTAGCGCACATGGGCCGGCTGCTCTTCGAGCACCTCCAGCACCAGGTAGCGACCGTCCAGCACTGTGCCCGGAGCCAAGGGCGCCAGGCAGGACTCGCATGCCTGCGTGCCCTCCGCAGGCACGGCGTCCGGCGTGGCCGGCTCGTCAGGCGCCGGCGTCCCGGCTGGGGCGCCGCTTGGGACCTCCAGCTGCTCCGGCTCCCCTGGGGCCTCGCCTGGACCACCGCCCTCGCCATCCTTCTGTGCGGCCTCCGCTTCTGGCACCGGGCCTGGTCCGGCCGGGGCCTCGTCCGGGACCGCTGCCTCTGGGCCTGTACCCTGCCCACCAGCCGGGTTCTCCGCCTGGGCAGCCACTTCCATCGGCTCCGGCTGTGCCGGTGCATCCTCTGGGCCGACGGCGGCCTTCACAGCGAGCTCTTCTGGCTGGGGTTCCGGGCCGGCAGTTACTTCGATCGCGTCTCCTTGCCCGCTGCCCACCGCACCCGGCTCCTCCCGGCGGGCCTCCGGGCCGAGCCCCAGTCCGCAGTGCCGGCAGAAACGGGCACCGTCTCGATTGTCGCCGCCACAACCTGGACAGGTCATGTGTCCCTCCCTCCTCGACTCAGCGCATCCGGAACTCGATCACGACAAGCCCAACCTTGAACCGATCGCCGTTGCGGAGCCGGTAGAGGCGATTGGGCAGGAGCAGGTAGCCGTTCAGAAGCGTGCCGTTGCTGCTGCCTAGATCCGAAATGAGATAGCCGGAGGCGTCCCTGGTGATCTGGGCGTGGCGCCGGGAGACGTAGCCTCCGTCGTCGTAGAACGCCATGTCAAAGTCGGGGCGATACTCCTCCGCCTCGGAAACCCGGCCAAGAAGGATCGGGCTGCGCGCGATGGGCATCTCCCACGCGGCCCGCACCGGTTCCACTACCCGCAGGACGGCCGGCCGTAGGGGCTGAAGCGACTGTCCACAGCCAACGCAGAAGCGCGCGCCGGCCCGGTTCGGGCGCTTGCAGGCAGGGCAAGGGGCAGTGGCAGGAGGCGCAGGCTTTTCCCGCGCAGGCGGAACGGCGGCAGGGCGGATGGGCGACGCTGCCACCGCAGCGCCCGGCCGCTCCGTTTTGGCCGGAAAGGGAGCAGCATTCCCCGCCCCGCCAGGCCGGCCGGGCACCGGCTGCGGTGCCGGCTGGCTGCCCCGGGCCGTGGCCGTCTGCGCCATGGCGGCCAGCTGCTCGTCGGCCGGCAGTGCCGCCACCAGGGCACGCCGCATCTCGACGATCGACTGGAAGCGCTTGGCGCGGTCGCGGGCCATCGCCTTCTCGATCAGGGTGACCGTCGGGCGCGAGACGGCCTGGTTGTAGTTCGCCAGCGGAAGGGGTTCCGAAGGGAGAAAGGCCGGCGTCGGCGCCAGGTTGGCGAGCAGGTGGTACAGGGTGGCACCCAGCGCATAGACGTCGGAGCGGGCATCGGTCTGCCCTTTGCCCCACTGCTCTGGGGCGGCATAGTTCTCCGAGCCCATAGCGATCGTGTCGCGCTTCTTGCCCACCTTGAAGGTGCGCGCGATGCCAAAGTCGATCAGCATGACCTGCCCGGTGTTGTTGACCATGATGTTGCTGGGCTTTAGGTCCCGGAAGATGATCGGCGGTTGGCGGCCGTGCAGGTACTCGAGCGCGTCGCACAGCTGGATCGCCCAGCGTAGCACTTCGGTCTCCAGGAGAGGGGCATTCGCCTTCTCGAGGCGCTTCTCGAGCGACTCGCCCCAGACAAACTCCATGACCAGATAGGCGCGCCCCTGCTCCTCGAAGTAGTCGGCAATGTCGGGGATGGCCGGGTGGTCCAGGTCGCGCAGCAGGCGCGCCTCCTGCTCAAAGAGCTTCTCGTTGGCCGCCTGCTGGGTCCGGTCGTCGGTCTGCGGGCGCAGCTCCTTCAGCGCCCAGAGGCGGCCGCTGCCCGCAGGAAGCTCCTCGACCTGGTAGACCCAGGCCGAGCCGCCTCCGCCGATGTAGCGCAGGATTCGGTATTTTCCCTTGAGGATGGTACCTGGAACAGCCGGTTGGTTCAATCCGGGATTGCGATCTGGTCCGCATTCTCGAGGGGCGGCGGGTATTGCAGGTTAAGCCCCTCCAGGGTGTCCACCAGGGTCTGCGAGACCACCAAGTCACGATACCACTTGCGGTTGGCCGGGACGAGGTACCAGGGTGCCCACGGGGTGCTGCAGCGGGTGAGAGCCTCCTCGTAGGCCTCCATGTACGCCGGCCAGAGGGCCCGCTCCTCCACGTCACCCATCGAGAACTTCCAGTTCTTGGCAGGATCCTTCAGGCGATCCTCGAAGCGTTTTTTCTGTTCCTCCTTCGAGATGTACAGGAAGAACTTGAGTATCGTCGTGCCACATTCCGCAAGGTGTTTCTCAAATGCGTTGATCTGCTCGTAGCGTTGCGACCAGACCTGAGGTGGGACCAGGTTGTGAACGCGGACGACGAGCACATCCTCGTACTGCGACCGGTTAAAGATCCCGATGTAGCCGCGGCGCGGAGTGTGCTCGTGAATGCGCCAGAGGTAGTCGTGGGCGAGCTCTTCGGCGGTCGGCACCTTGAAGCCCGTGACCTGGCAGCCCTGCGGGTTGATGCCGGCCATGACATGCTCGATGGTGCCGTCCTTGCCTCCCGAGTCGATGCCCTGAAGGATGACCAGAACGGCGTGCTTGCCCTCGGCCCAGAGGACATCTTGCAGCTTGCGCAGCCGCTTGATGTTGCGCTTGGTAACTTTCTTGCCCTCGTCCTTGCCACTGTAGTCGCCGGTGAAGCCGGGGTCAAAATCGGCCAGCCGGACCTGGGTGCCGGGCTCGATACGGAGCAGTTGCTTCATTGTCGCGCCTCCCGTCGGGATGGAATTGCAGGCATGGCTGCGGAGAGGAGTATACCTGATAGGGTGGCTTTTGGCAACCCTGGAGCAAGAGGTCAGCGAGCGTAAGGGGAAGGCGGAGCGGGCACCCACCGGCCCATCGCCGGCAGGTGCCCGATCGACTGCCCAGACGGGGTCCGGTGGGCTACTTCTGTGCCAACCGGCGGGCGACGTCCACCGCGCTGGCCGCGTCAGGCGCATAGGCATCGGCACCAATCTGCGCGGCATAGGCGTCGGTGACCGGTGCGCCGCCGACGATGATCTTGACGCTGTCGCGCAGTCCGGCTTCGAGGAGGGCCTCGATCACGGCCCTCATTTGCACCATGGTTGTGGTCAGAAGGGCACTCATCCCCAGCAGTTGGGGCCTGTGCTCCTGGACGGCCGCGACAAAGGCAGCCGGCGGCACGTCGGTCCCCAGGTCGACGAGATCAAAGCCGGCGCCCTCGAGCATCATGCGGACCAGGTTCTTGCCGATGTCGTGCAGGTCGCCCTTGACCGTGCCGATGACGAACTTGCCGGCGCTTGGGCTGTCGCTCTCGGCGAGCAGCGGCCTGAGAAGGTTCATACCGGCGTGCATGGCCCGGGCAGCGACCAGCACCTCGGGCACGTAGAGGTCGCCGGCCTTGAAATCGCGGCCCACCTGGTCCATGCCGGCAATCAGCCCGTCCCGGAGAATCGCCGCCGGCGAGGCGCCCTGCTGGAGAGCCTTCTGGACAAGCCCTGCCACGACCTCGTCCTCGCCGTTGTAGAGGTTGGATGCCATCTCCTGGAAAAGGTCCATCATTCTGAAATCCTCCCCGTTCGCACCTGACCGGCCGATCACAGAACCTGAAGGTTCTGAGGAATCTTGGTCAGCACGTCACAGCCCGTTTCGGTCACGATGGCTGCATTCGATACGAAGTAGTCGCCGTGCCCCGAGTGCATCAGCCAAGACATCAGGTGGAACACCATGCCTGCGCGGAGTACCATCGGGCTGTTGTGGCGCAGCCCAACCGGCACGCCGCCACCGGACCAGGCCGGCGGAAAAGCGATGCCCACCATGTAGCCGCAGTGGTGGCGCCGGTAGTGAGCCAGACCGGCGGCGTCGACTTTGTCCTGCCACGACTGGTACACTTCGGTCGCCGCGACGCCCGGCCGGGCGGTCTTGACGACGGCGTCGAACGCCTCCAGGCAGACGGGCTCGATCCACCGTGCACTCTCCGGCGCCTCTCCGACAAAGAAGAGCCGGCCCATCGGCGCGTGATAGCGCGCGACGGAGCCCGACAACTCGACAAAGAGAACGTCCCCCTTCTCCAGCACTCGGTCTGTCCAGGTACCGTGCTCTTGACCCAGCGTTGGCGTAGAGCGTATGAAGGGGCCAAAGCCGGGATACTCGCCACCGGCCATGACCATGGCCCGATGAACCTCGGCGGCGATCTCTCTCTCGCTCACGCCGGCACCGGCCGATTCGATGGCCGCGTTCATCATGGCATCGGTTACCACGGCCGCCTGGCGTGTGTAGGCGAGCTCGAGTGGGGACTGGCAGACCCGGTGCTGGTAGACCACGTCGGATGCGTCGATCCACTGCGCCCGCGGCATGCCGGCTATGATCCGCTCGGCGATGCCAACAGTCAGGAAGAGGCTGTTCTTCTCGATGCCGAGCCGGCCCCCAGCGAGGCCGGCCGCCTCGAGCTCGCGGCAGACGCTCTGCGCCGGATCATCCAGGTCGCCAAAGCCCACGAAGCGCGTCCCCGAGAGCTGGATGTCCATGGTGACCTGCTCCATGGCGCGCGCGATGATGACAGGCTCTCCCTCGCGCGGGAGGATGAGCAGGTGCGTGGCGAAAAAGCCCCAATGGCTCACGCCGGCCAGGTAGTAGATGTTCTCGGGCACAGAGACGAGGCACGCGTCCAGCCCTCGCTCGGCCATTGTTTGCCTGACGGCAGCCAGGCGGCGCCGGTACTCTTCGTCTGGAAAGAAAGGTGGTTGGATCATCATCAACTCCTTCAACACTTCGCCTAGGCCAGGCCCGCGGAGCGCCGGACGGAGGCATAGATAGCATCTAGCTCGCGGACTGCTTCCTCGGGAAGTGGATCAGGCCGGTGATTGGCCAGCAGGTCCCTTGCCCGATCCCGTGCGCGCTCCTCTGCCCGCTTGGAGCCCTCCGCCTCCCACGTCTCGAACTTGTCGCGGACGATCAGGCTGGGCATGAACTGCTCCTTGCGAAAGTGGCGCATCGTGTGCTTGGTGGCAAGATAGTTGCCGCGCGGCCCCACGTCTTGGATGATGTCAAAGGCAAGCGTTTCGGGTGTCACCTCAAAGCCCGCCGCGACCCGCCGCGCCATGCTGATGATCTCGTCGTCGATGAGGATCTTCTCGTAGCTCACCGTCATGGTGTTCTCGTACTCGCCAGCCCCATGGAGGACAAAGGTGGCGCCCGCCAGGATGGAGAGGAGGGTGCTCATCAGGCTGTCCACGCCTGCCTCCATGCCCAGGGCGTTGGCGTCGGAGGAGCCGCCTGTCGTCCGGCCAGGGATACCATAGTAGCGCGCCATCTGTACCGTGGCAATGCCGATCAGGTCGGCCTCGGGGGCACCGTAGGGCAGCATCATCTTCTTCATGTCAAAGACGCTCGAGACGGTGCCATAGATGACCGGCACGCCGGGGCTGACGAGCTGCGCCAAGGTGGCGTGCGCCAGGAATTCGGCAGTCTGCTGCACCATGGTGCCGGCAAGCGTAGCCGGCCCGGTCGCTCCCGCCTGCACCTCCGGCGAGATGGAGATGGGCAACCCCCTCTTGAGGTAGACCAGCATGCCCTCCAGCTGGTTGGGCTCATTGTAGAGAGGACTTACCGGGTTGGTGATAATGGCCAAGGGAAGCTGCCCCGGCGCAAGGTGGTCGCAGCAGTCGGCCACGACCTCGGCCATGCGCAGGGTCATGTGCGAGACTTCGGCGTTGCGGCAGGTGCCATAGATCGGCTTGCTGCACTGGGTGTACATCGTCCTGGTCAGCCACGCCTCCAGGACCAGATTGCCCATGTCGGGTGGGTTGACACCGGTGGAAGCGATGGCCATGTTGGGAAGCGCATCGCAGAGGCGGCAGATGTCCTCCCCGTCGGCCGCGGTGCCCGGGCGGCGCCGGCCGTCGAGGTCCATGATCCGAATGGTGGAATCGGGAAAGGAGAAGTGGGTGCGGGAGCCGTCCATTGCCAGCGAGTTCTCCGCCTTACGCGCATTCCAGGTAAAGCCAGGCGGGAACTTGTCTATGCTCGCCTGGACAATGTGGGCGGGGATGTGCACCGTCTGCGCGTCAAGGTCGACGCGTGCACCGGCATCGCGGAAGATGGAGAGGATCTCGCGGTTCGGGAGCCACACCCCCACTTCTTGGAGCACGCGGAGAGCGTACTGGTGGATCTGCTCCACCTGGTCCGGGGTCAACACCTCCAGAAAGGGTACTGCTCGAGTCATGGCACTGCCTCCTATCGTAGAGTGACGTCCTTGTCCAAGGCTGCTACGGATCTTGGCCCTTCGGCAATCTGGCCGAGTTGTCTGAGAAGAGCGAGTTCGGGTATTGACAAGTGGTGAGAAGGATGGTATACTTGCATACAACCTACATACAGAGTCGATGCCACCTTAGTGCGACTTACACTACAGTTGTACTGTAGCACAGGCCGAGGGATTGTCAAGAATGAAACCAGAATGTGACAATGGTTCATCTTCCGTCGAGGCCTTGTACACCGAGATTCGCAAGCGAATCAGCTTGCTCCACTACCCCCCAGGGATGGCGCTCAGCGAGAACGTGTTGGCGAACGAGTTCGGGGTCAGCCGGACTCCCATCCGCCGCATCCTGCAACGCTTGGAGTTCGAGGGCCTGGTTGCGACCAAGAGGGGTATTGGCACTATCGTCACCACGATCGACCTCAAGTCCCTGAAGGCTGTGTATGCCTTCCGTATGAAGCTGCACGAGATCACCGGCGAGCTCTGCCCTGTGGTGCGCGTCTCCGAGGATGAGCGAGCCGCGCTGGAGGGGATGCTGGCGCAGTGCAGGCAGATGCGCACGATGTACGATCCGGAGGCACTGGCAAGGCTGTACAACTCCTTCCAGGAGATGATGCTGTGCTTCATCAGCAACGAGCCCCTGCGCAGAATCTCCGAGACCTACTACTACCAAACTGCCAGGCTGTGGCTCCAGATATTGCCCGACCTGAGCTGGCCCGAAGAGGTGAACAGGATCACAGAGGAGATGGAGCAGGTGCTCGAAGCCCTGCGCGACGGCGACATGGGCGCTGTGGGCCAGGTGCGACGCCGGCACCTGGTGATGAACCTGAACCGGATGTGGGGCAGTGAGTTTTTGTAGAGCGCTGGCCGGTGCAGCCGACGTTCAGGCGGCGGTAAGCCCTGCCGCAGGGCTGCGGCCGGCCTATAGAGAGGGGGTGAGGTAGAGCATCGGATTGCGATCCGTGTTGTCTGTCAAGCAATTGGTCGGTGAACACAAGTCTCAAAAGACCCAGAGGAGGAATTGATGAAAGGCCGGAGCACAATCGCATTGTTGTTGCTGGTGACCCTGCTGGCCACCGTTATGTCGTGCGGGACGGCGACCCCTGAGGTCGTCAAGGAGACGGTCGTCGTTCCGGTGACGGTTGCCCCAGCACCGGAAGAGGTCGTGCAGGAGACGACCCTCGAGCGCGCCAAGCGCGAGGGCGTCATCCGGGTCGGCTTCGCGAATGAGAGCCCCTTCGCATACGCCAATCCGGACGGCACGCTCACCGGCGAGGCGGTCGAAGTTGCGCGCGCGATCTTTACCAACCTCGGCATTCCGCAGATGGAGGGCGTCCTGGCCGAGTTTGGTTCTCTCATCCCAGGGCTTGTCGCCGGGCGTTTTGATGCCATCACGGCAGGCATGTACATCAAGCCGGAGCGCTGCGAGCAAGTGCTCTTCGCGGACCCCGACTACAAGGTGGGAGGTGGCCTGATCGTCGCGAAGGGAAATCCCCTCAACCTGCACAGCTACGAAGACATTGCTGCCAACCCCAATGTCAGGGCCGGCACCGGCCAAGGGTACTACGAGGACCAGTACATGCGGGCAGTCGGCGTCAAGGATGAACAGATCACCCTTTACCCTGACAACCCATCCGGCATCGCCGGGCTGCAGGCCGGCCAGATTGACGCGTATACCGCCACCGCGATCGGCCTTGCCCAGATCTTGGGTGTGACCGAGGACCCGAACCTGGAATTGGCCGATCCCTTCACCGACCCAGTGATCGACGGCAAGTCGATCACCGGCTATTCCGGCACCGCCTTCCGCAAGGAAGATATCGATCTTCGCAACGCGTTCAGCGCTGAGCTTCGCAAGCTGGAGGAGTCGGGCAAGTTGCTCGAGATCTACCTGCTCTTCCCTGGCTTTGGCAAGCACACACTCCCGGGAGGAGTCTCCGTGCTCGAGAGCTGCCCTGACCAGTATAAGGACTTGGCGCTGGAGCCCTAGGTCGGGCCACCCGGCGAACCGGAACTGAGCGGTCCAGGCTCTGGAGGCCCGGCCGCGAGCGTGAGCGAGCGCCGCGGCTTCCAGAGCCAGAGTCCGGCAGCATGGCTGGGTTCCGCCTCATGGAGTGAATATGCACAATCGCGAACAGAGCGGCTCACGAACGGCCTCTTTGGTGTGGGCAGCGATCATCTTCCTGGCGCTTGGGATCTCCTTGGGGGTCTCATGGGCCGGCAAGCGCCCGCTCGACCTTCTCCCGACCATGCTGCGCGGAGTCGTGGTGACGGTCAAGCTCACCATTGGGGCCGCCCTCTTATCGTTCCTTGTGGCGGTCCTCGCGGGCATCGCCCGTGCGTCGAAGGTCTGGCTCATTCGCACCGTCTCTGCTTTCTACATCGAGTTCTTCCGCGGCACCTCTGCGCTCGTGCAGATGTTCTGGATCTTTTTCGTGCTGCCCCTTCCCCCCTTCCGGATCACTCTCACTCCCCTGCAGGCAGGCATCATGGCGCTGGGGTTGAACGTCGGTGCCTACGGGGCCGAGGTAGTACGAGGGGCAATCCTCGCCATCCCTCGGAGCCAGATCGAAGCCACGATCGCCCTCAACATGCCGCCCGGCCTACGGATGCGCAAGGTGATCCTTCCACAGGCCATGATCCGCATCCTCCCTCCCTTTGGCAACCTCCTGATCGAATTGCTCAAAGCCACCGCCCTGGTCTCCCTCATCACCCTGTCCGACGTGACCTTCCAGGCCCTTTCGCTCCGGCAGACCATGGGACGGACCAAGGAGATCTTTACGCTCCTGCTGGCCATCTACTTCCTGCTCGCCTACCCGCTCACACTCGGTGTGCGCTGGCTGGAGCGACAGCGGCGCTGGGCATAGGGGGAAGCCATGACTGTGGACTGGAAGTTTGCCTGGAGCATCCTGCCGGAACTGCTGAGCGGCTTGCTCGTAACGCTCAAAGCGTCGCTGGTTGGCTTTGCGATTGCCGCCGTCCTTGGCCTGGTGTTTGCGCTCGCCCGCCGCTCGAGGAGCAAGTGGGTCTCGGCGCCGGTCGGAGGCCTGGTGGAGTTCGTGCGCAGCACGCCGTTGCTGGTCCAGCTCTTCTTTTTCTTCTATGTGCTGCCGCAGTATGGGCTGCGCTTCCCTGCATTCTTGGTTGGCACCTTCGCGTTGGGACTCCACTACAGCACGTACACCTCCGAGGTGTACCGTGCCGGCATTGATGCGATTGCCAAGGAGCAGTGGGAGGCCTCGACAGCCCTCAACTTCTCGATGACCCGTACCTGGGTGGGAGTCATTCTCCCGCAGGCTATTCCGCCCATGCTGCCTGCCCTGGGGAACTACCTGATCGGGATGTTCAAGGAGAGCGCGCAGCTCGCTGCCATCACCGTCGTCGAGCTGCTTCAGACGGGCAAGATCATTGGCTCGCATACCTTCCGCTACCTGGAGCCCATCACCCTGGTCGGCATCCTCTTCTTCGCACTGAGTTATCTCTCGGCCCTGGCTCTTCGCCAATTGGAGGTGCGCATTGAGCGACAGCATCGATAGGAAGGCATCGCCCATCATCCGCTTTGAACAGGTGAACAAGTCATTCGGACACCTGCACGTGCTGCGGGACCTCGACCTAGAGGTAGCTCCAGGGGAAAAGGTCTGCCTGATCGGGCCAAGCGGCTCCGGCAAGACGACGATTCTACGCGTGCTCATGACGCTGGAAAAGCCGAACTCGGGCGTCGTGTGGGTGGACGGCGAGACGTTGTGGCACAAAGAGGTAAAAGGCCGGCTCGTTCACGCGGATGAGAAGCACCTGCGCCGCATGCGCAACAAGATCGGCATGGTCTTCCAGCAGTTCAACCTCTTTCCTCACATGAAGGTATTGCGCAACGTCACCGAGGCCCCCATCCACGTACTCGGCATGGATCGGGCGGCTGCGGAGGAGCGTGCGCTGCAGCTGCTGGACATGGTGGGTCTCTCGGACAAAGTGGACAACTACCCGGCGCAGTTGTCGGGCGGACAGCAGCAACGAGTTGCCATCGCGCGCGCCCTCGCAATGCAGCCCAAGGTGATGCTGTTCGACGAGATTACGGCCGCGCTCGACCCCGAGCTCGTGGGGGAGGTGCTCAACGTCTTGCGCAAGCTGGCACACGAGACCGACATGACGATGCTGATCGTCACGCATGAGATGCGGTTCGCGCGCGAAGTGGCCGACCGTGTCCTCTTTTTCGAACAGGGCCAGATTGTGGAGGCGGCCACGCCAGATGTCCTGTTCACCAACCCAACCAATCCTCGCACGCGCTTGTTCCTGAGGGCCGTACTGCCGCAAGACAAGAGCGACGGCTGAGCCCCAGGGCAGGCGGGCATCGACCCCGTGGCGGGCGGGAACGCCGGCCAGAGTCGGGCTGCGCCGATCGCGTGGAGCCAGCGCGAGCATCAAACAGGGATGAATGGAGGCTAGTATGGATTTCCGAGAACTCTCTTTCCCCGGCGCGCCGCACATCGTCACCCCGCCGCCGGGCCCCAAGTCCCGCGAATACCTGGAGTATCACTTTGCCCATGAAGGCGGCATCCTTTCCTATCCCAAGGGCATGCCCATGGCCATGCGCCGCGCCAAGGGCGCTACCGTCGAAGACGTCGACGGCAACCTCTACATCGACTTCTTCGGGGGCGCCGGCGTCATGAACGTCGGCCACGCCAACCCCTTCGTCCTCGACGCCATCCGCGAACAGATCGGCGATCTGACCCACGCCCTCGACTTCCCGACCCCTGCGCGTCGTAGGCTCATCGAGGCGCTCCTCCCCCTTCTTCCACCCGACCTCGGCCGCGTCTCCTTCGGCGGCCCCACCGGCTCGGACGCCGTCGAATCCGCCATCAAGCTCGCCCGCTTCAACACCAAGCGCTACCCCATCATCGCCTTCGAGGGCGCCTATCACGGCATGACCGCCGGCGCCCTGTCCCTCTGCAGTGGAGCTCCCTTCAAGCAGGACTTTTTGCCCCTTGTCCCCGAGGTCCACTTCCTCCCCTACGCGTATTGCTACCGCTGCGCATTTGGCAAGCAAGCCGGCAACTGCGACCTGGAGTGCGCCAGGTTCGTCGAGCATGTCCTCGAAGACCCTCACTCCGGTGTATCCCACCCTGCCGCCGTCATCGTCGAGCCCGTCCAAGGCGAGGGTGGCTCCATCGCCCCGCCCGAGGGCTTTATGAGGCTCCTCCGCGAGTCCTGCACCCGCCACGGCGTGCTCCTCATCGCCGACGAAATACAGGCCGGCTTCTGCCGCACCGGCAAGCTCTTCTCCTGCCTCCACAGCGGCATCACCCCCGACATCATGACCATGAGCAAGGCCCTTGGTGGCGTCGGTTTCCCCATCTCCGGCATCGCTTATCGCCAAGAGCTCGACACATGGCCCGCCGGCAAGCACATCGGCACCTTCCGCGGAAACGTGGCTGCCTATGCCGCCGGTGCTGCCGCCCTCAACTTCATGGTGACCCAGAACCTGGCCGAGCATGTGCGGACGCTCGGCGAGAGCCTCCTGCCCTATCTCAAACAGATCGAGGCAGACTCCAGCATCGTCGGCGAGGCACGCGGTCTGGGGCTCCTCATCGGCATCGAGTTCGTCAAGGACAAGGCCACCAAGGAGCCGGCCCCCGAGCTCGCCCGCCAGGTCCGCAACCTCTGCCACAAGCGCGGGATTTTGATGGAGATCGGCGGCCACTACTTCAACGTCGCCCGCTTCCTGCCGCCGCTCGTCATCACCAAGGACCTCGCCCTGAAGGGCATCGAGATCTTTGCCGATGCCGTCCGCGAAGTCGAGTCTTCACTCTAGAGATCTGAGGAATCGTCCTATGGGAAAGAGCAAGTGGAATGTCGCCGTAGTCGGTGCCCTGGGAATGGTCGGCACCGAAATGATCCAGACGTTGGAAACGCGCCGCTTCCCGGTCGCCGAGTTGCGGCCCCTCGATGTGGCAGCCGTGGAAGGGGCCGAGATCGAGTTCGCGGGCCGCAAGGTGCGCACACAGGTTGCCAGCGCCGAGAACTTTTCCGGGATAGACATCGCGATTTTCTCGGCCGGGGGAGAGGCCAGCCTGGAGTTGGCGCCCCAGGCCGTCGCCAAAGGGGCAGTCGTCGTCGACAACAGTGCTGCGTGGAGGATGGACCCTGCGTGTCCGCTGGTGGTCCCCGAGGTCAACCCCGACGACCTTCGCTGGCACAAGGGGATCATCGCCAATCCCAACTGCTCCACCATCCAGATGGTGGTGGTGCTCAAGCCGCTGCATGACCGTGCCCGGATTGAGAGGGTGGTTGTCTCCACCTATCAGGCCGCTTCGGGTGCCGGGCTGAAGGCGTTCGAGGAGCTGAAGCAACAGGCCCGAGACGTGCTGGAGGGCAAGCCAGCCACCGTCGAAGCCTTTGTGCACCAGCTTGCCTTCAACGTTATCCCACAGATCGACGTCTTTGAGGAAGGGGACTATACCAAAGAAGAGTGGAAGATGGTGCGGGAAACCAACAAAATCCTCGGCGACGACACAATCCGCATCACGGCTACCACCGTCCGCGTCCCGGTCCTGTACGGCCACTCCGAGTCCGTCAACATCCAGACGCAGGAAAAGCTCACGCCCGAGGAGGCGCGCGAGATTCTGCGCAAGGCACCCGGCGTGGTCGTGATCGACGACCCGGCCAATCGCCAGTATCCGATGCCCTTCCACACGGCACGGACCGACGGGACGTACGTCGGCCGTATTCGCGAGGACTTTTCCATCGAGAAGGGCCTCAACCTTTGGGTTGTCTCCGACAACATCCGCAAAGGGGCGGCGCTGAACGCAGTTCAGATCGCCGAGCAGCTCATCGCCGACGACCTGGTACGGGTGCCGTAGCCGCTATGTCGATCTTGGTGCAGAAGTACGGCGGGACCTCACTCTCTTCGCCGGAGCGTCGTGCCCAGGTCATTGGGCACATCCGGCGGGCGCGCGAGGCGGGCTACCAGGTTGCGATCGTCGTCTCGGCCATGGGGCGCCGGGGCGAGCCGTACGCCACAGACACGCTCCTGGACCTTCTGCGGTCCGATCGCGGCCCAGTTCACCCGCGCGACTATGACATGGTCTTTGGCTGTGGTGAGCTGATCTCGTCGGCCATGATGGCACACCTCCTCAAGCGCGAGGGCATCGCGGCCATCGGCCTCTCGGGAGCACAGGCCGGGATCTACACCACCGCGCGGCATGGCGAAGCAGAGATCGTGGAGATAGATACGGCACGCCTGCACGCTCACCTGTCCCGCGGCGAAGTGCCAGTCATCGCAGGCTGTCAGGGAGTTGACCCGGCCACGGGTGACATGACCACCCTGGGACGTGGTGGCAGCGACACCTCGGGCGTCGCGTTGGGGGTCGCCCTACACGCCGAGAGAGTCGAGATCTTTACCGACGTCGAGGGCGTGGCGCGCGCCAACCCCCGTGCTGTGCCCGTCGCTCGATTCCTGCGGCAGATCAGCCACGCCAAGATGCTCGAGTTGGCACGCTTTGGGGCGGGTGTCGTTCACCCCCGCGCGGTGCGCGCCGGACTGGACGGGCACGTGCCCGTCGTCGTGCGCTCGACCTTTTCCACAGGGCCCGGCACGCTGATAGGCGATGTCGCGGACGAGTACCCCGTCCTGGGCATCGCCTCTCTCGGCCCTTTCCGGACCGTGGCGCTGGATGGCGCGCGCGTCGGGCCCAACCTCCGGCTGGAGTGGGAGCAAGCTAGGCTGGTGATGAGCCTGGTCGACGCTGCCGGCGCTGCGCTGATCCTTGGCGCGGCCACCGGCAGGGAGGAGGAGCTCCGCACCCTGCAGGCGCAGGTGGGGGTGCGCAGCGACGAGGTCGAGGGGGAGCAGACTTGGGTCTCAATGGTGGGCGACTCGGATGCGATTGGAGCCGCGCTGGGACCTGCGCTGCGCCTGCTGCAGGACAAGGGGATTGGCGTCCTCTATCACGAGCTTGCCCCACTGCGCGTTACGTTTGTCGTCGCAGCGCACGACGAGAGGCACGCCGTACAGGCGCTCTACCAGGAATTCATGGGAGGCTAGCATGGATCACGATCTCTTTGGCTGGCGGGCTCGCATCGGCATCATCTACCCGGCGTCGGGCCTGGCTGATATGGAGTATTATCGGCTCTGCCCACCGGGCGTCTCGGTGCACATCACCCGCTCGAGCATGCCCGATGAAGGCGCGGTGACACTCGAGCACATGACGGCCGTGGCGGGCGGCGAGCACTTCGAGCAGCTGGCTGCCGACCTCGCCACGGTGCGACCGCACAGCATTGCCTGGATGTGCACTTCAGGGAGCTTTAGCCGGGGACCTGCCTGGGATGCCGAGCTGCGCAAGACGTTGGCCACTCACGGTCGCTGTCCGGCGACCACCACATCGACCTCCCTCGTCGCCGGGTTCGGGGCGCTGGGAGTGCGAAAGGTGGCCCTTGCCGCGCCCTACGAGCCCCGTCTCTGCGACAAGCTGGTGCAATACGTTCAGCACTTTGGCTTTGAGGTGACCAACCTCGTCGGCCTTGGCCTCACCCTGGACTGGGACATTGGCACGCTGGGACCGATGGCCCTCCGCGACCTGCTGCACAAAGCGGACACGCCCGATGCCGAGGCTCTCTTTGTCAGCGACACCGGCATCGTGCTGAGCCCCATCGTGGAGGCTCTGGAGGCCGACTTCGGCAAGCCTGTGTTCAGCGCCAACATGGCGACGATGTGGCACTCGCTGCGGTTGGCAGGCGTTCGGGAGCCGCTGCCGGGACGAGGGCGCCTTTTCGCGACGCCGCTGTAGTGGCGCGCCGCTTCAAGAAGGCCCAAGACAGGAGCTGGTATTGAGAAGGCAGGATACGGACGTCCTGGTAGTCGGCAGCGGCGGTGCCGGGCTCTACGCGGCCATCGAAGCTGCGGCGACCGGAGCACACGTCTCGATCTGGGACAAGGGGCTTGTGGCCAAGAGCGGCGGCACGGTGGGTGGTGCCGGGCTGGCAGCGGTTGGGCCCTGGAGCGTGGCAGGAGACGGCACGGACGTGCACCTGAGTGACACTCTCCACGGCGGCGCCTTCCTGAACGACCAGCGGCTGGCGCGCATCCTGGTCGAGGAGGCCGAGCGGCGCGTCGTCGAGATGGAGGGATGGGGGCTGCGCTTTGACCGGCGGCCGGACGGGCACTACGTGCTCGATATCGCCGGCGGGCACACCTTCCCTCGCCTGTTGGCCATCAGCGACCGTGTTGGCCTGCAGATGAGCAAAGTACTGGGCCGGCGGCTGCTGGGCCAGGTGCGGATCGAGCAGCGCTCGGACATCCTCGCCACGCGGGTCCTAACCCGCCAGGGCCGTGCCGCAGGGGTGATGGGGATCGACCTGGCTGCGGGGGAGGTTGTGCACATGCAAGCCGGCGCCATAGTTCTCGCGACCGGCGGAGTGGGCCAGCTCTACCCCGTGACCAGCAATCCGGTGCAGTGCACCGGCGACGGCCTGGCGCTCGCCTTGGGGGCCGGCGCCCGGCTTGTGAACATGGAGCAGGTGCAGTTCTACCCCAGCGGCCTGGTCTACCCTCCCTCCCTGCGCGGCTTTATCCTGGGCGTACAGGAGTACGCCAAGCTCTACAACGGGGCAAATGAGCGCTTCATGGCCCGCTACGAGCCGGAGGTCCTCGAGAAAACCACGCGCGACCGACTGGCGCGCGCCATCCAGGCCGAGATAGCTGCCGGCCGTGGGAGCGAGCACGGGGGCGTCTGCCTGGACGCGACGACCGTCCCCGAAGAGACGTTCCGCAGCTTTGAGCATGAGTACGAGCTGTGCAAGAAGCGCGGCTTTGATCTGCGGCAGGTCCGTATGGAGGTCGCCCCGGCCGCCCACTACTTCATGGGAGGCGTGGAAATCGACGCCGACGGGTGTTCGAACGTACCCGGCCTGCTGGCGGCCGGCGAGGTGGCTGGTGGGGTACAGGGAGGCAACCGGCTCAGCGGCAACAGCCTGGCCGACATTGCCGTCTTTGGAGCCCGTGCCGGCGCATCCGCAGCCCGCTACGCGTGCGTAGCGGGCCGCGTGGCTGCCGATGCGGAGCAGGAGGTCCAAGAGGAGGCACGCCTGCTCGACCTGCTGCGACGTGGCGGCGGCTCGCTCACGGCGGCCGACGGCAGGCAGATGCTGCGTGAGCTGATGTGGACGGGCATGGGCGTCGTGCGCAATGCCGGCGGCCTCGCGGCGACGCTTGCTGCTCTGGACGGGATGTCAGCAGACGTCCTGCCCCGGATCACCATCGCCAGCACCTCGCTGGTCCACAACCGGAGCATGGCCGCCTACCTGGAGCTCGAACAGATGGTCCTCGTAGCAGGCACAATGGCCCGCGCCGCACTCGCCCGGCGCGAGAGCCGCGGCGCGCATTTCCGCGACGATCATCCGGTCCCGTCAGAGGCTTGGCCGCCGTCCTGGACCGTCGTGCGCCAGGAAGGAGAGTCACTGTCGGTGGCACTCAATCCACTCACGGACGTCCAGGTCCGCGAGCTGAGCCCGGAGCGCGAGCCATGACGCACACTTTCCAGGTACGAATCGAGCGTTTCGATCCCACGGTGGATGCAGGACCCGAGCTCCGGGACTACGCCGTCCAGTACCATCCCAGCATGACCCTGCTCGAGGCCCTGCAGGAGATCCAGGACCGCCAGGACGGCAGCCTCGCCTTTCGCTCCTCGTGCGGCATCGCCAAGTGCGGGAGCTGCGCCGTCACCTTGGACGGCAGGGCCGTGCTTGCCTGCCAGACCCAGCTCGACGGCCGGGACATCCACGTTGGCCCCCTGCGCAACGCCCCGTTGGTCAAGGACCTGATCGTCGACCGCGAGCGGGCCGTCGGTCACCAGGTCGTGACCGTCGAGGCGGAAGCGCAGGCTCCCGCCTCTGGGGTGGCGCTTGCAGCCCACCAGGAAACGGCGGCTGACTACGCCAACCTGAGCCGCTGCATCGGCTGCCTGGTCTGCGATGATACGTGCCCGGTCCTTTCGGCACGCCGCGAGGACGCATTCCCGGGCCCGGCCTGGCTGCCCACCTCGCTGAGCTCTGGGATTGGGGTCGAAGAGAGGAGGGCAGGGCAGGCCTTTCGCTGCCTGCTGTGCGGTGCCTGCGCTGTTGCCTGCCCAAGCGGGGTCACGACAGACCGCTTCCTCGAGCTGGCCCGCCAGCGGGTTGCCGAGCGGGATCTCCTGCCCCAGCCATTGGCCGCACTCGACGGGCGCATCGAGCAGTCGCACAACATTTCGGGCGAGCCCAACGAGGGACGGCTGCTCTGGGCCGGCAACCTCGCCCACCCGCCCCTCGGCATCGGCCGCAGGCACGCGGAGGTCGTGTACTTCGTGGGGTGTGTCAGCAGCCTCTTCCCGCGAAGCTACAGCGTGGCCCAGTCCTTCGTGCAGATCCTCGATCGGGCGGACATCGGCTACGCGTTGCTCGGGGAAGAGGAGTGGTGCTGTGGGTACCCGATGGCGGTCAGCGGCGAGCTGGAACGGGCCCGGGAGATGATGCGCCACAACCTGGAGGCTGTGCGGGCAACGGGCGCCCGGTACCTGGTGAGCACCTGCCCCTCCTGTTACCACTTCTGGAAGCATGTCTATCCGGAGATACTGGGGGAAGAGCTCGGCTTCACCCCCGTGCACTCAACGCAGTACCTTGCCAGCCTCCTGGAAAACGGAAAGCTGCCCCTGCGGGACGGTCTGCCGCGGCAAGTCGTGACCTACCATGATCCGTGTGACCTGGGGCGCAAGGGGGGAGAATACGACGCTCCCCGCCGCATCCTGGCACGCCTGCCCGGCGTCGAGCTGAGGGAGATGCCGGAGAACCGCGAGCATTCTCTCTGCTGTGGGGGCGGCGGCAACCTCGAGACGGTGGACGCGGAATTGGGCGGGGCGGTGGCTCGCACACGGGTCCGGCAGGCAGTCGATACCGGTGCGGAGACGATCGTCTCCGCCTGCCAGCAGTGCGAGCGCACGCTATCGCGGTCCGTTCGGGCGGAGCGGGTCCGGATTCGGGTCAAGGACATCGGCGAAATGGTGCTGGACGCACTCGAGTAGCTGGAGAGGAGGCACAAGATGTCTTGGCGAGCGAGGCTTGGTATCATCTATCCGGCCGACGGGGCAATCGACGACGAGTTCTGGGGCTTTGTGCCCAAGGGGGTGACGGTCCACATCACGCGCTTCTGGGCGCCCGACGACCAGCGCGTCGAGGTCTTTGAGGCCCAGGCCGACAGCCTTGACATCGACCACGCGGCCGGCTACCTGATGGCCATCCCTCTCGACGCAATCGCCTATGCCTGCACCTCGGGAAGTTTCATCCGCGGCCTAGGAGGCGACCTGGAGATCATCGAGCGGATGGAAAAGGCCAGCGGTGTGCCCTGCACGACGACCTCCACGGCCCTCGTGCGCGCGGCCCAAGCCCTGCAGGTCAAGAGGCTGGCCGTCGCGGCACCCTATCCCGCCCCTGTGACAGAGCGGCTCAGCACGTTCTTGGAGCAAAACGGCTTCGAGGTCACCTCGATCAAGCTGCTCGGCCTGGCTGAGGGCATCTACCTCCAGCCGGTGGGGGAGGCGTATCGGCTCGCCAAGGAGGCCAACACACCCGACGCTGAAGCAGTGATCATCAGCTGCACCAATTTCCGCACGCTAGAGCTGTTGGACGCAATGGAGCAGGACCTTGGGAAGCCGGTGATCGGGGCGGTGCAGGCGACCGTCTGGGACTCGCTGCGGCTCGCCGGTGTACACCCCCGGTGCGAGGGGTTGGGCGCCCTGTTCCGGCTGGGGCGTGACTTGGGAACGCTGGGTTAGGCGGGGGCGCCCAGGTAGCTCAGCGCGGCGCGCACGTGCAGCTCCACCCCCAGCCTGAGGGCCGCCTCGTCGATGTTGAAGCGGGGGTGATGGTGAGGGTAGCGGGCGCCCACCGACTCGTTGCCGCTTCCGAGAAGGAAAAAGACACTCGGCACTCGGCTGGAGAACTCGGAGAAATCCTCCCCGACCGTGGCCGGGCTGCGTACGATCTTGGCATCGTCCCCCACCACTTGCAGCGCTGCCGGCCTGACCATCTCGGCCAGCGCCGCATCGTTGACCACGGCGCGGTGGCTTGACAGGACGGCGAGCTCGTAACCGGCGCGGTGGGCCTGGCAGACGGCCGCCACGATCCGTTCCATGCGCTGGCGCACGTTTTCCAGGGCGTTCGCATCGTCCTTGTGCAGGTACCGTGCGGTCCCCTCCAGCACAACCAAGTCAGGAATGATGTTGCTTGCCGTGCCTCCCTGGACCTTGCCGATCATGAGGATCGTCGGCTCCAGGGGATCGAGCTCACGCGTCTGTATCATCTGGAGGGCCTGTACGACATTCGATGCGCACAGCACCGGGTCAACGGCCTGCTGCGGGTATCCGGTGTGCCCTCCCTTGCCCCGGATCGTGAGCGAGAACTGGAACATGCCCGCCATCACCGGCCCTGTCCAAAGGCCGACCACCCCCGTCGGCAGAGCCGGCCAGAGGTGCATGCCCATGCAGGCGTCGGCAGGGTGATCGCACAGCAGCCCATCCTCAATCATGGGCAGGGCGCCCTCGTTCTCTTCGTTGGGCTGGAAGACGAATACGATCTTGCCGCACAGCCCGGCCCTCAGCCCGCTCAGGACCTTGGCCGCCACCAGCAGCATGGCCGTATGGCCGTCGTGCCCGCAGGCATGCATCTTCCCGGGATTGGCAGAGCGATACGGCAGGTCGTTCTCCTCCTGCACCGGGAGGGCATCCATGTCGGCGCGCAGGAGCAGGGTCGGCCCGGGCATGCTGCCTCGCAGTTCCGCCACAACGCCGGTCGTGCTCCTGCGCTCCGGTTCCAGTCCGCACGCCAGTAGGTAGTCGGCGACGCGCTGCGACGTGCGCCACTCCTCGAAGCCAAGCTCAGGGTATTGGTGGAAGTCGCGCCGCAGGGCTACGAGCTCCTCCTCAAGAGACAGAACTTTTGTGCGGACCTGCATTGCGCGCTACCCCTTGATGATCAGTTCCCTCGGCACGTCTGTGAGCAGCTCGTGCCCCGTCTCCGTGACGGCCACGGACTCGCTGATCTCAAAGCCCCAGGTGTCCATCCAGATCCCGGTGATAATGTGGAACGTCATGCCAGGCCGGAGGACAGTGCGGTCACCAGGGCGCATGCAACAGGTGTGCTCGCCCCAATCTGGCGCGTAGCCCAGGCCCATGGCGTAGCCGCTGCGCGATTCCTTCTTGATGCCTGTGTGCGCGATAGCCCGGCGCCAGGCCTGATCAACCTCCTCGCAAGTCACCCCGGGACGGATGGCAGCCAACTCGGCCGTCAGCCCGTCAATCGTCCACTTGGCCGTGTCTGTGAGCCTCTTCGGCGGCTTCTTGCCCAGGTACATGGTGCGTGACAGGGGGCAGTGATAGCGCTTCACGCAGGCAGCCAGCTCCAGGTTGATGGACATCTCGTCGGAGAATCGGTCGTCGGTCCAGGTCAAGTGGGGAGCCGAGGCTTTCTCACCCGGGCAGATCAGCGGCGGGAAGCTCGGCATATCACCGCCAAACTCCTGCGTGCCCGCAGCCTGGGTGTGCAGGATGGCCGCTGCCACGTCGCACTCCCTGGCTCCCACCCGGATCTGGTCCACTGCGGTCTCCATCACCCTCTTCATGATCTGGCCGGCTTTCCTCATCAAGGCAATCTCTGCCGGCGACTTGACTCCGCGAACCCACGAGACCAGCAGCCGCGCATCGTCGAATGTGGCATCCGGGAGGCTGCCGACGAGCACCTCATAGGAGCGTGGGGTAAAGTGGGGCGCGTCCATCTCGAGCCCGATCGGCTTTGCGCCGAGGCCCCGCTCCTTCATGACGGAGGCGAGGAACTGCATCGGATGCTTCAAGCGCGTCTGAACGAGGTCTTCGGGATAGCCAACCAGGTTCTGCGGCGAGAGCCATGTCGTAAAGCGTGCACAGGCTGTGTCCATCCTGCGGCTGAACCAGAAGGGCTCGTCATCCTCAAGGCTCACGACCACTGCCTGCTCGACATAGTAGGAGATGGCATCGTAGCCCGTCAGGTAGTTCATGTTGGCCGGGTCGGTGACAACCAGTACTTCCAAGCCGGCCTTCTCCATGCGATCCTTGGTGCGGTTCAGCCTCTCGAGGTACTCACTCTTGGCGAAAAGCGTCATCTCTGGGCTCCTCTCATTGGCGCGTCTCTGGTTGGGTGTGGCTTGTCACCAAGCCAAAACCTGTATCACAGGCAGGTGGTTTTGTCAAGCAGCGCGCAGGCAGATGGGCAGCGAAGTCGCGTCCGGCACGGCCCTGCCGCCGGCTGGCAGGGCCGCATCCCATGTGTGCCGGCTAGATCTGGTACAGCTCCCCGTACTTGCTCCGCAGGTAGTGGATGTAGGGCTCGATACGCATCGGCCCGCCGGTGACCTGCTGCACCAGCTCAGACGCCGTAACCTTGTTGCCCAGGGAGTAGATCTTGTCTTTGAGCCAGCCGTGCAGGGTCCCGAACTTGCCCTGTGCGATCTCTGCCGGGATTTCCGGGCGCTCTGCAAGGGCGGCCTCATAGAACTGGGCGTTCAGGACGTTCCCCAGCGTATAACCCTGGAACAGGCCGCCCACCGTGCCGTAGTACCAATGCACGTCCTGCATCACTCCCTCGCGGTCGTTGGGGACCGCCACGCCAAGGTCGGACGCATAGCGCGCGTTCCACGCCTCCGGAAGGTCGCGGACGGCGAGCGCTCCCTGCAGCAGTGCCAGCTCCAGGTCAAAGCGGATCATCACATGCAGGTTGTAAGTCACCTCGTCCGCCTCCACGCGCGTGAGCGACGGCTTTACCCTGTTGATCGCCCGGTAGAAGGTGTCGAGCGGCACCTCGCCCAGCTGCGCGGGAAAGATCGTCTGCAGCTTGGGGTAGTAGTGCGTCCAGAAGCCCCGGCTGCGCCCGACCACGTTCTCCCAGAGCCGAGACTGGCTCTCGTGAGCCCCCGAGGAGCACCCCCCGGCCAGAGGCGTGCCTTCGTAGGCCGGGTTGCTCCCCAGCTCGTAGAGGGCGTGGCCGGCCTCGTGAAAGGCACTGAAGATCGCCTTGCCGAGGTGGCTCTCATCGTACCGCACCGTGAAGCGCACATCATCAAGGGCAAAGCGCGTGGTGAAAGGATGGGCCGCCACGTCCACCCGTCCTCGCTCCAGGTCAAACCCGAACGCCCGGACCACCTCATGGAAGAACGCCTCCTGCCCCTCCCTGGGGAATCCCAGGTGCAGGCACGAGTCATCTGCCGGCGGTTGCGCGGCGATGGCTCGCACCAGCGGAACCTGCTGCTCCCGCAGCCGCCCAAAGAGGTCGCGAAGCGTCGAGGCCTTGAGCCCGTAGTCTGCCAGGTCGATCAGAGGATCGGCGACGTGGTCGTACCCTGGGAAGAACTCGGAGTACTCGCGGCTCAGGTCGACCGACTTTTCCAGGAAGGGCCGGACGGCGGCAAAGTCGCTTCGCGGCCGGGCATCGGCCCATGCCGCAAAGGATCGGGCGCTGTGCTCCGCCTGGCGGACCACGAACTCGGCCGGGACACGCGTCCAGCGCTCGAACTCCCGCCGGGTGACTCGAATGAGAGCCGCCTCATCCGAGTCGAGTCCCAGTCCCTCGGCCCAGGGCTGCAGCCGGTCCAGCAGCCGGCCAATACCCGGGTCCGTGCGCTTCTCGTGGGCCAACCGGCTCAGGGTCGCCGATTGGCGGCCGCGTGCAGCTGCCCCCTTTTTCGGCATGTAGGTCTGCTGGTCCCAGCCCAGCACCGCACCCGCCTCGCCCAGATCATCGATCTCGAGCAGGCGCGCCTTTAGCTCTCTCAGTTCCTTCTCCACGGCTGTTGCTCCCTTCCCAGTGCTTTGTCACAGTGTGCCTGCACGGCACCTCACGGCTCCGGCGGGCCCATTCTATCCGCCCTGCGCGAATAGCACAAGCCCCCGGCCTCTTCCCGCCCCTCCGCCACAGTACAGGGCACAGTGCCGGTCGCCGCGGCAGCGGTGGGGCGCTATGCCCCCGACCCGACCGTATAGCCCTCCATGCGCGTGAGGAATTCGGGGTCTACCTCGGCGCCGTGCCCCGGCGTGGCGGGCAGGTCGATGCGGCCGCCCGTGTAGGTCACGCCGCCCAGGATCGGATCCTCCCCATGGCCGGTGTGGCCGTCCAGGTCGGCGTAGCGAAAGGCCGGCCGCGCGGACACCAGGTGGGCCATCGCGCTCAAGGCCAGGCGCGTCTCCCACATGCAGCCCAGCATGCAGGGGACCCCGGCCGCCTCCGCAACCGCGACGATGCGCAGCGCCTCGTGGATGCCGCCGCACTTTGCCAGTTTGATGTTGAACAGGTCGCAGGCTCCCATCTGGGCAAGGCGCAGTGCGTCGTGGGCATCAAAGAGCGATTCGTCGGCCATGATGGGGATGGGCGACGCGGCCCGCACCCTGCACAGCCCGTCGAGGTCCCAGCGGGGGACCGGCTGCTCGCAATACTCGATGCCAAGAGATGCCAGCTCGTGCAGCACCTGCACCGCCGTTGCGGCGTCCCAGCCCTGGTTCGCGTCGATGCGCAGAGGGACATCCGGGCCGACGGCGCGGCGTATCGCCTTGCAGCGCGTCACGTCCTCCTCGCGGCCGGTGCCCAGCTTGACCTTGACGGCGGGAAAGCCACGTGCCAACACATCGCGTGCCGCCTCTGCCATGGCCTCGGGCGAGTCCAGCCCAATCGTGTCGTCTGTCCAGAGAGAGCGCCTCTCCCCCCCCAGGAAGGCGTACAGTGGCAGGCCGGCATGCTTCGCAGCCAGGTCATGCAGCGCCATGTCGAAGGCGCTCTTCAGGGTGGGGTTGCCGGCCAGGAAACGATCCATCTCGGCCACTCGCGCACCGACCGCGAGCGCGTCCTTGCCCAGGAGGAGCCGCCCCAGCTCGCCGGCCAGCAGGAAAGCCGTGCCCTGCGTCTCGCCGGTCACGTAGCGCAGCGGCGAGCCCTCGCCCAACCCGTAGGCACCTCCCGCCGCGCGCACGCGGACGAGGACATTCTCCGCCCCCACAATGGTGCCCAGGGCAATCGCAAAGGGCTGCGAGCGCGGGATGGTCAGCTTCCAGGCATCGACTCCAACGATCTCGAGCATAGGGGACATCTCCCTTCCGGCCGCTTTGCCCGCCATTCTACCACACCTCGACCGCGCACAAGAGACGTGACCTCACGTTGGCCGGTCCCGGCCGCCCGGGACGGCAGAGGGGCTGCCCCGCCTACCGGGACAGCCCCCAAGTCTTCGCAGCCTGACGGCTCAGATTCGCTTATGCGCCATCACCCCCCTTCGGCCTCTTCCAGGAGGGGCGAGTGAGGTTCCGCCCTCGCCCCTCGCGATCTCTGGCTTCGGATGGGCATCACGCCCCGATGCTACAGGCCTCCCGTCCCGGTCGTATCCTCGTCGCCGTCCGGCTGCTCGCCGCGCCAGCCGCGGCCTGCGCCCTCCGGACGTTCCCACGTGGAGGTCAGACGATCGGACAGGGACTCCGTCTTCTCCCCCAGCTTGGCGTCCGCCTGTTCCTGGGTCAACGTGCCGTCCGCGACCTGCGCGTCGAGCTTTTCCTTCCACTGGGCCAGGTAGGCATCCACGATGATCTGGGTATCGACACCCTTCTCCTCCGCCAGGCCGGCGATGGTCTTGCCGTCGCGCAGCGCGGCCATCAGCTCCTCGCCGGTCATGCCCAGCTTCTCGGCTGCAACCGTCAGCAGGACGCTCTCTCCACCGAGTCCGCGGCCCATCCTGCCCATGCGGCCGAACCGTCCCGTCTCATCCAGGCGCTTTTGCATCCGGCTGGCCTGCTCCTGCGTGATCTCGCCGGTCGCTACTGCCTCGTCGAGGACCGTCTGTCTTGCGGCGGTGACGGTCTCTTCGTACTTCTCGACGCTGATGCCCAGCGCCTCAGCGATGGCCTCTTTGACCCGCTGGCCGAGGTCCAGGATGGCACTCGACCCAGTCTCGGCCTCCTGGGCGTACGCGACGGCACCGACCGTTGCCACCCCGAGGACGGCTACCATCGCGACGATAGCCGCGATCTTCCAACCCTGCTTCATAGGTCTCTCCCTTCTAGCTCTAGGTATTCCGCGCGCCTGCGCGGTCTGATTGTGATCATACCGGGAAGCTATGAAGATTTGGTGCAATTCCTTTGGAGACTTCGTGGAGCTCTGCCGGATGAGGGGCTTGGGCACTGCTCCAGATCGGTGCCGGGGCGGCGCGCGCTTCCAGTGAAATCGACGCCACCCACTCCGGCGCACAGCGGGCGGCGTCGCGACGGAGGAAAGCCTTACCGCCCGAGGGCGGCTCGACTTGCCTCACCCGATCCTGACGTGCGTCGGCCGGCGCTTGGGGGCCTTCAAACCTTGCTTCGCCGTGGTCAGCCCGCCGCGCCCTCCGGTCCGCCCGTTCGGGTGAAGCACGGCCGACTTGCTCAAGAGCATCGCGCGCACGATCGGCCGGAAGAGCTTGGCCAGGTGCCGCCGGACCCCCAGGGCGCGCTGCATGTCCCGCACATAGTCCTTCAGCGTGTGCCGCTGGTACCGGAGCAGGCGCTCGCTCTCCTCGGTATCGAGCCAGTCAGTGGCAAAGGGTACCTTCGTGAAGGCCTTCTCGGGAAGCATGCCCACTCCCAAGCCGTTGAGCACCGCCTGTGCGATCTCGCGGTAGTAATGCTGGCAGCGCGGCCCGCCGCCCACGTGCATGACCTTTCCCCAGACATGCGGGCTGGAGGCAGCGTTGGCAAAGGCCAGCCCCACGTCCCGCGTGTGGCAATACTCCATCCGGTTGTCCAGCGGCACCTCGAACATGGCGGCGTCCATCTTCATCGAGATGGGCAGCGTCGCCGCCAGACGCAATATGCACCACTTCAGCCCCGAGGCGCGCACCATCCTCTCGCACTCGATCTTGTGATGGGAATAATGCTCGGTCGCCACCAGGGGATCCGACACCTGCCTGGGCGGGGCCAGGTGTTGGGTCCGCCCGTAGACGTGCATCGACGAGGCAAAGACGATGCGCGCCGGCTTGCACTGGGCCTTGATGGCCTCCAGCAGGTTGCCCGTCCCGCCGACGTTGATCGCCCGCGCCCACTCAGGCTCCTTCTCCGAATCCACCCCCGTAGCCGACAGGCTGGGGATGATAAAGGCCAGGTGAATGACCACATCCTGGTCCTTGACCGCCTCCGCCAGGTCCTCCGGCTTGCGCAGGTCGCCCCACACCACCTCCGCCAAGCCGCCAAAGCGCTTGGCCGCCCGCTCGTTGGCCTTGGTCTTGAGGTCGAAGCAGCGTACCAGGTGCCCCTGCGCCAACAACTCCCTGACCGTGTTTGTGCCAATGTTGCCAAATGCACCCGTGACCAGTACTTTCATGTCGTTCTCCAAGGCTGGACCATGGACGCTGGGCCAAGATCAACCATCCTTGCTTGGTCAGTGGCCCGTCGTGTGTGGTCCGCGGTCCGTGGTCTGCCGTCTTTCATGCGTGGTTGGCAGGCTCTGGCTTGAGCCCTGCCAGCAGCGTCTGCATCCCTTCGCGCGCCACCTCACCCCAGTCGGCCCCCAATGGGTCCAATAGACCCATGGTGAGCAGTCCTATGGCAAAGGCCAGCAGGACCCGTGCGACCACGTCGGGCCTGACGACGCTGAGCTCCCCACGCTCGCTTCCATCTGCGATCATCCCAGCGAAAAAAGCCACGTAACGCCGGATCGGCACAGCGGTCGCCTGCCCAAAGACTGGGCTATGCGCGGCTTGCACCAGGAACTCCAGGAACATGGGCAGGCGGTCACCCGCCACCACGAAGACCCGCTGGATCATGCCGGTCATCACCAGCAGTCCCTCGGATACGCTTCCCTCGCCGTTGCGGGCCGCGGCCATCTGCACATCGACCTCTTTGAGCCACCGCTCAAGAAGCTCTAGGAAGACATCCTGCTTGGTGCGAAAGTGATGGTAGAAGCCGCCCTTGGTTACCCCGGCGCGCGCGCAGATCTCTGCCACGCCGGTGGCGTCGTACCCCTGGCGCGCAAAGGCCTCCAGCGCCACATCCAAGATGCGCTGGTGGGTCTCTTCGCCCCGGTGCTGCATGCTCATGGCCGCCTTCCGCAAAGCATACCGACTGGTCGGTATCATATCAGATCCGCCCATCCGTGTCAAACCGACCGGTTGGTATGCATCATACGCGGTTTCCGTTAAGTTAAAGACCTGGCAGGCGGGCGGAACCTGTCAGGTCTCCACAGCAAGACAGAGGGCCGGTCGGATGACCGGCCCTCCGCTGTCCCTGGGGTCAGGCGGATGCTCCCCGCTCTCACGGGATCCAGAGGTGCTGGCCGGCCCAGATATAGTTCACGTTCGAGATGCCGTTGGCATGGGCAATTGCCCACACCGTCGTGCCGTAGCGGGCGGCAATGCTCCACAGGGTATCGCCCCACCGGACCACGTACCAGAAGCCGTGGCCTCCCCCGCAGTCAGGATAGATCACCAACCACTGACCAGCATAGATGCGGTTTGGGTTGGCGATGTGGTTCCAGCTCTGGAGCTGCCCCACAGTCACGCCGTACCAGCGAGCGATCGAGTAGAGCGTGTTTCCGTAGCGTACTTTGTAGTAGGTCGGGCAGCCACATCCTGAGCAGGCCGATGCTTCTTTGGCGGGGACGGCGAGGAAAAGCATCAGTGCCAGCAGGGTGACAACGATGGCTTTCTGCCAAAGGGATGCGAACTTCATCGAGCGAGCTCCTTTCTCCTGAGCAACTCACCCAGGACCCAGACCGCCTGCCCGGCAGGCAAGTGCGCGAGCAGGCAACGAAGGCCGGCTGCACGGCCGCCCAGACCCCAGTGACGGCCTCATTATAGCACGGCGGCGCCGCGAAGTCAAGCAGCCGACCTCGCGCCTGCTACTCGCCATATCCCTCTGCTGCCCGCCGCATCTCCTCCGCGATTTCTGCCCGCAGCCACGCCGGCGATTCCACCACGCAGTCTGGCCCCCACGAGCGCAGCCACGGCTTCATCTCCTGTGCCATCGCCACCCGCACCCGCAGCCTGCACCCCCCATCGCCGCACGCCTCCAGCATCTGCGACGGGTGCCACACGCTCTCGCGCACGCGCCGCGTCACTGCCGGGCGAAAGCGCAGCACCACCTCCGTTTCCTCCCCGGCCGGCCCGTACATCACGCCCCACGCGTTGCCAAGCGCCGCCGCCCCGTCAAAGCCATCTGGCACCTCGAAGGTCTCGGCAGTCAGCTCAGCCCGGGTGACCCGCTCCAGCTTGAAGGTGCGCACCTCGCCGTGCGCGCTGCTGTACCCAATGGCATACGTCGAGTAGCCCGTGCTGGTCGGCTCCAGGAAGTAGGTCGATAGGATTGTCTCGTGCTCGACCTCGCTCTCCGCCGAGCGGTACCACGCCCGAACTTGGCGTCCCGTCGCCCACCCCAACAAGATCACCTGGAAGGCTCGCGTATACCCCTGGTTCTCCGGCCGGTAAGCCAGTGCCCGGATCGTGTGGTGGATGTGATTCGAGATAGCCTCCGGCATCGCTCCCGCCAGCTTCGCCAGCGCATTCACGATCACCGGGTTGTGCTCGTCGCTGTAGCGAGCGAGGAGGCGGGCTGCCAGGTAGAGCGCGCCCGCCTCCTGCAGATCAAAGTGGATCGGCGGCAAGTAGTAGCCGGACAGGATGCCGTGCTTCCCGTCGTTCCCTTCGGACCAGACGGGAATCCCCGTGCCCTCCAGGTCGAGCAGGTCCCGCTGGATCGTACGGGCCGACACCCCGCAGTGGCGGGCAATCTCGCGGGTGCTGAGTCCGAGGGGGCTGCGATACAGCAGGTGCACAATGGTCTGGAGTCGGGCGGCTTTGCTGTGGAGGGTATCCGGCATCTCTGTGTCTCCTTTCATCCCTTTGATCTACCTCAATCCTACCACAGGGATGCGACAAAACCTGTCGTTCTACCGGGCGGCCATGCGGGAAATCTTGACTTGGACGACCTAACGTCCATCCTACCACAGTGCCCGTTCGCGGGCAAGCGATTTGCCCGCGCGCTTCCCTGCCCGTGCCACCGGACCGTCCCCTCGTGGAGCGATGGAGCCGGCGCCTCGCCCCGCGCTTTTGACGACGCCTTGCCCTATCCTCGGCTCGCCGCTTGACCTGGGCCGGGTTGTGTGGTACATTTCCCTCGGCCGTGCTAGATGGGGAGCTGGCGGTGCCCTGTACCCGTAGAATCCGCCGTAGCGGGATCGAACTCCCCCTCGAGGGCTCGCGGCTGGTCGGGACTGCTGGATTAAGTGGCGCTGAAGGTTGGGTCCTGCGCGGCAGGAGCCCGTGAACCCCGCCAGGTCCGGGAGGAAGCAACGGTAAGCGATCTCTCCTGGGTGCCGCAGGGGTGCCTGGCCGGAGCAGGCTGGTCCAGAAAGCCGGGTAGCTCAGTTCGACAGGGGGTGCACGGCCAGTTCTTATCGAGAGCTGGGTGGGGCGATCCACCCGCCCGGTCGCAAGGTCGGGCGGAAGCGGCTCGGCCCCCCGGCTCGTTCATTTTTGGGCGCCGGGATTGCCATCCTGGGTGGAGCGAAGGATCTCGGTTGGAGGCAGAGAGAGGGACAGCTACAAAGCGCGCGGCCGGCCGCACTCCGGTCGTCGTCATCGGCGGTGGGCCAGCTGGGCTGTTGGCTGCCAGCCGGTCGGCCTCGCTGGGCGCCCAGGTTGTTCTCCTCGAGCGTACCGCGCTCCTCGGCACGAAGCTACGCCTGTCCGGGGGCGGTCGCTGCAACCTCAGCAACACCGCCCCAATCGACGCGTTCCTGGCCCACTTTGGACCCTCGTTCTTTCTGCGCAACGCCTTGGCCCGCTTCTCCTCTCAGGACCTGATCGCCTTCCTAGAGGCCCGGGGCGTTCCGGTACGCGTCGAGGCCGATGGTCGGGTATTTCCGGCCTCGGGCTCCGCACACCAGGTAGCGGAGGCGCTCATCCGGTACTCCGGCGAGCAGGGCGTCCGGGTCAGGACGAGCAGCCGGGTCACCGCTCTGATCCACGCTGAGGGTCGCCTCCAGGGTGTCCTGCTCGAGGGAGGCGAGACGCTCGCCGCCCGTGCCGCCATCGTCGCGACGGGCGGTGCATCCTACCCCAGGACGGGCTCCACCGGCGACGGTTACCGCCTCGCCGCTGCAGCCGGCCACACCATCGTGCCGGTCCACCCGGCGCTCACGCCCCTCGTCGTGCAGGGCTCTGAGCCGCGCGCCCTCGCCGGGCTCTCCCTTGCTGGCATCCAGGCACGCCTACTGATCGACGGCAGCGAGGTAGAGAGCGCGACAGGCGATCTGCTCTTCACCCACGACGGCCTCTCCGGGCCGGCGGTCCTTGCCCTCAGCGGCGCTGCCACCAGCCCAGCCGCTCAGGGCCTGGTCGAGGTCTCCCTCAACCTCTGGCCGTCGCTGGGCAGAGACGACCTGGACGCACGCATGACGCTGAGCCTGACCAGGTCGGGCAGGCGGGCAGCCCGCTCCTGGCTGAAGGCATGGGCACCTGCCAGGCTGGCCGACCTCCTCCTGCGGAGGGCGGCTGTCTCGCCGGCACGGCCCGCCTGTCAGCTCTCGGCCTCGGAGCGCGAGCGGCTGCGCCGGCTGCTCCAGGACCTCCGCTTCCTCGTCACCGGACACGGCTCATGGGACGAGGCGATGCTCACCGCCGGCGGCGTGGACACCCGCGAGGTCGACCCGCGCACGATGGGGTCCCGGCTCGTGGCCGGCCTCTTATTTGCCGGCGAGGTGCTCGACCTCCAGGCCGGCACGGGCGGCTTCAACCTCCAGGCAGCCTTCTCCACAGGCTGGGTAGCCGGCACGGCCGCCGAGCACCTCGCCTCCCGACCCCCGGCAGGCATGCTGTGCGATGGCCAAAGGGCAGCGGAGCCTGGCCAGCGCGCCGCCGTACCTCGGCCACCGTCCGAGCAGAGTCCCCATGGCAACTGAAGGCCTGGTCGTCCGGCGAATCTCGTGGGCGCTGCCTGTCTGGCTTCGCAGTCTGCTGGCCCTCACCCTGGTGGCCGTGCTGCTCTTTCTGCTGGCACTTGGCCTGCGCGCCACCCGGCTGTCGCTCCACATCGACGAGGACGGCGTCTCCACCCACCTTCACACGCACGCCCAGACAGTCAGCGCGGCTTTGCACGGCGCCGGTATTGGCCTCTATCCTGAAGATCAGGTCACCCCGCCCCTCGACGCGGCCGTCGAGCCCGGCATGATCATCCAGATCAAGCGCGCCATGCCGGTAGCACTGACCGCCGAAGGTCAAGTTCGCCAACTGCGGACCCATGCCGTGACCGTAGGTGACCTGCTGGCCGAAGCGGGGGTGCCGGCCGGCGCCGGTGACGAGATTCGGCTCAACGGTGCGCCCTCTTCCCCCGCTGCCCCCCTCGGAACGGGGGCGGCGGTCCGGCTGCGCCGGGCGCACACCGTCAACCTACGTTCGGGTGGAGGGCGCCAGACGATTCACACCACCGACGAAACCGTCGGCGAGCTGCTGGAGGACCACGGGATCGCCCTCTACCCCGAAGACCGAGTCAGCCCGGGCATGGGCGAACGGCTCCAAGAGGGCATGACGATCGTGATTGAGCGCTCGCTCCCCGTCAGGTTCGAAGTGGACGGCCGGACCCTCCGGGGGCGCACATTGTCCAAGACGGTGGCCCAAGCGCTCGCCGAAGCTGGCATCGCCCTGGTCGGCCAAGATGTCGTTCAGCCCGCGCTCTCGGCCCCCATCCGCTCTGCCATGACGATCCGCATCACCCGCGTCCGCGAGGCGATCGAGGTCGCATTCGAGGAGATCCCTTTCGTGACCATCTGGGTGGCCGATGCTGAGCTCGAGATCGACCATACCCGCCTGGCGCAGGAAGGCCAAGAAGGCATGTTCAAGCGCCGCTATCGCGTGCGCTACGAAGACGGCCAGGAGGTGGGACGCGTCCTGGAAGATGCCTGGCAAGAGCAGGCGCCGATCACCAAGACTCTTGCCTATGGCACCAAAATCGTCGTCCGCACCCTCGAGCTGGCCGACGGGACAACCCTCGAGTACTGGCGCAAGATGCGCGTCTACACCACGTCCTACACGGCGGCCTCATGCGGCAAGCCGCGTACCCACCCGCGATATGGCTATACCCGATTGGGTTGGTGGCTCACAAAAGGAGTCGTCGCCACCGACCCGACGGTCATTCCACTCAAGACCAAGCTCTGGGTGCCGGGATATGGGCTCGCGCGGGCGGGCGATACCGGTGGCGGCGTGAAAGGCAAGTTCGTCGACCTGGGCTTTGACGAGTGGAACTATGAATCGTGGCACTGGTGGACCGACGTCTACCTGCTGACGCCTGTGCCGCCGCGGTCAGAGATCCGCTGGGTCCTGCCCGACTGGCCGAGGTATCCAGACAGGAGGCGATAGCCGCGCCAGCTAGCACGGGGCCGGTGGCCAGCGCGCCCCGGCATCGGGAGGCGGGCCAAGGGCCGCCTCCCGGGAGCCATCTAGCAGCACCGCGCACGCCGGACAGAGGTTTGGGCAATTGACCGACCAACCCAGCGTCCCATCGCTCCTTCGGTCGCACGGGCTGCGGCCCAACAAGCGCCTGGGCCAATCGTTTCTGGCCGATCCGGTGCTGCTGGCCCAGATCGCCGGTGCCGCCGAGCTGCAGCCGGCGGACCTCGTGGTCGAGGTCGGCGCAGGGCTGGGCACCCTCACCCGGGTGCTCGCCGAGCGCGCCGGACGCGTCATCGCGGTCGAAATCGATCGCAGCGTGCTCCCGGTCCTGCACGAGCAGCTGCGCAGGTTCCCGAACGTAGAGGTCCTTGCCGGCGATATCCTTGAGGTCAGCTTACCCGGCCTCACCCCGCACGGCTACAAGCTCGTCGGCAATGTGCCCTACTACATCACCTCGGCGATCCTGCGCCACTTCCTGGCACGCGAGCCGCGCCCCAGCCTGATGGCCGTGACCGTCCAGCGCGAGGTGGCCGAGCGGATCGTCGCAGGGCCTGGGGAGATGAGCCTCCTGGCCGTCTCGGTCCAATTCTATGGCCGGCCAAAGATCGTGGCGCGCATACCGGCCGGCGCCTTCTTCCCTCCGCCCGAGGTCGATTCGGCCGTCCTGCGCATCGACGTCTTGCCCGAGCCAGCGGTGTCCGGCGTCGACGAACAGGCATTCTTCCGCGTAGTCCGCGCAGGCTTCGGCCAAAAGCGAAAGACTCTGCGCAACGCCCTGCGCGCCGGTCTGGCCCTCGATGCCGCGGCAGCCTCTCTCGTTCTGGGCGCTGCCGGCATCGATCCCGAGCGGCGGGCCGAGACGCTCAGCCTTGCCGAGTGGGGAGGGATCGTCCGGGCGTTCTCGCGTTTCTAGCTCTCCCGTCCACCGGCCGGCGCCCCGCGAGCTGCCAGGCCGGCAGTCCGGCGGCTTGACGATAGCGCGCTCACTCTACGCGGCTGCCTCTCCTGATCTCTGCCAGGACCTCCGCCGCCCTGTCTGGCCGGACCCTCCGCTCGGACACCATCTGCTCCGACACCGCCTGCACCTCCTCGCCGCTCGCACCCGCGGCGATTGCCACCTGGCGAGCGTGGAGCGCCATGTGCCCCCGCTGGATGCCTTCGGTGGCCAGGGCCCGCAGAGCTCCCATGTTCTGTGCCAGTCCGACCGCAGCCAGCACCTGGGCCAGCTCCTGGGCCGTCCTGGCTCCCACGATCTTGAGCGCCGCGCGTGCCCCTGGGTGTGCCCGGGTGGCCCCACCCACGATGCCGGCGGCCATCGGCAGCTCAATCGTCCCGTACAAGGCCCCTCGCGCCCCTCGTGTCCAAGTGGAGAGGCTCGTGTAGTGCCCGCTCCGGGCTGCATAGGCATGTGCCCCGGCCTCGATCGCCCGCCAATCCTGGCCACATGCCAACGCCACGGCATCGATGCCGTTCATGATCCCCTTGTTGTGGGTGGCAGCCCGGTAGGAGTCCACCGCCGCCAAGGCATACGCCTCGACGATCCCCTGCGCCACCTGCTCGCCCGAGAAGTCGTCGAACGCCAGCAGGTCGGCGGGAATGGTGCACGACGCGCCTGCCAGCCGGCGGTCGGCCAGGTTGGACAGGATGCGCAGGTGGGCGCGCCCGCCCGTGATCTCCTCGACCACCGGCGCCAGCGCCTCGAGCGCGGTGTTGACGGTGTTGGCTCCCATGATGTCGCGCACGTCATACAGCAGGTGCAGGACGAGCATCGGCCCGGCGGGAGACTCGTCAAAGAGCCGCACCTCAATATCCCGCGCGCCTCCGCCCAGCGATGCGACGACCGGATCGGTGCGCGTCGCCAACTCCAGGAGCCGCTCCCGTTCGCCGAGGAGCGCCGCGCCCGCCTCGTGGAGATCGGACAGCCCAAGCACCTGGATCTGCCCGATCATGACGGGCTCTGTCGAGGTCGCCCGGAACCCCCCGGCGTCGCGCACGATCCGCGCCATGTAGCTGGCGGCTGCCACCACCGACGGCTCCTCGATGGCCATCGGCACGAGATAATCGCGGCCGTTGATGAGAAAGTTGGGGGCGACCGCCAGGGGCAGCTCATGCAGGCCGACGACGTTCTCGATCATCTTGTCCGCGCGGTCCTGCGCCAACCCGCCGCCCAGCGCTTGGCGATCGGCGTCGTCCAGGCCGGCCCACTCGGCCACCCGGGCAGCACGCGCCTCCACGCTAAGAGCATAGAAGCCGGGCAAACGAGAGCTCTTTGTCATTCCTGACCTCCGAGTCGCGGGAGCCAGCACGGGCCGCGGGGCCGTGGCGCATGCGCCGCCCTCGGCCTATCGTCCGGCTAGAACAGGGCAAACGCCTCCACCGCTCGCTCGACGAGCGGCAGGAAAAGCTGGGGGCACACCCCGAGCCCGATCACCAGTGCCGCAGCGAGCACGACCAGAGCCGAGCGCACGACCGGCTGCTTGCCCATGTCGTCCCGCGGCTCGTCGCCCAGCATCGCCGCGAGGGCGCGCAGGAGACCCACCACGATGCCCGCCGACGAGGCCAGGAGCAGCAGCGCCCAAGGCCAATGCGCCTCGGCTACTGCTCGGATGGCCCCCCAGTGCGTAGCGAAACCGGCGGTCAGCGGAAACCCCGCCAGCGCAAGTCCGCCGATCGCGAAACCTGCAGTGTGGATCGGAAGCCGTCGCGCGGTCCCACGCAGTGCAGCCAGCTCATCGGAGCCTGCGCGGTGCCTCAGCAATGCCAGGCACGCTCCCATGAGGAGTAGGGGTGTGGTGCGATTCACTGCGTGCTGCAGCCCCAGCACCAGCGACTGGCTTCCACCGCTGCCCATGGCGAGCCACAAGATGCCCACGTCACAGAGCGCTGCATATCCAAACAGCCGCCCCAGGTCGCGCTGCACGGCCGCCATCAGCCCACCTGCCACGGCGGTGACCAGCCCGGCGAACTGCACGACCTCCAGGAGTTTGCTGTCCTGGAGCATCCAGGGCGCTTGTCGCAGGAAGAGCGCGGCCAGGTACAGCGCCATGGCCTGGCTGACCGACATGACCAAGGCCGCTGCCAGCGGGGGAGCACCGGCGGTCAGCGCCGGCATCCAGGTCCCGAAGGGAAAGGCAGCCAGCAGCATTCCAAACCCAAGCCCGGCAGGCAGGAGCGCCATGCGCACCATACCCACGCCCTCATCGCCCGCCTGCCCCTGCGCCGCCAGCCACGCCGCTGCAAGGAGCAGGGGTGCCGCCAGCAGGGTGACGAGGAAGTACCGGTCCCCGCCCCGCACCGGTCCGGGCTTCTCGCCCTGCATCAGGAAAAGAGCAGGCGTCGCACCCATCACCAGCACCAGCACCCCCAGCTCAAAGCTCGGCAGCAGGGCAACCAACGCATAAAAGCTCAGCAGGATCAGGCCAAAGGAGAAGAAGAGCCGGCCCTGCCTCAGGCGCCACGCAAGGAGGAAGGCCGCGCCAGCCATCCCAAAGACAAGCGCCAACCATGATTGGCCGGCCGCATCGAGCATCAACGTGCGCCCGGCGATGACCACCGGACGGCCGAATGCCACTTCCTGGCCCAGCACATAGGCCGACCGGTCCAGCGGAAGCTGCCCGCACAGCACCGCAAGCCCCGCGCTGGCCGCAGCCGCCACCAACATCGAGGCAGGCGCCCACCGCCGCAGCAGAAATGCCAGCAGCGCAGCCAACGCCGGGATAGCCAGCAACAGGATGGGGCCGGGAAGCGGAGTCATCCTTGCGCCCGGCCCCCTGGGCTGCCGGACCCCACCAGGTAGTGCGCGGCAACTAGGTAGGAAAAGCCCAGCGCTGCCAGCAGGTAGAAAGCACTCAAGAAGCCGACCAAGGCCAGGCTGGACTCGAGCGCGGCAAACACCAGGTCAAAGCCGGCCAGGAAGGTCATGCCGGCAAGCGCAGCCCGCAGGGGATGGCCGCTGAGCACCAGGCCGAGTATCCCCATGCCTGCCATCCAGAAGGCCATCAGTGCCAACCCCATCGGCACGGTCTCCAGCTTATAGTTCTGAAACACTAGCACCACCATCAGGACCACAAGCAGCGAGGCCAGCAGTCGCAGCGGAAAGCCGAGTGGCCCCGCCAGCCAGCGCACCTGCAGCCCAAGAATGTGCGGTCGCCCCTCCTCGTCCGCCTCGTCGCCGCCGGCCGGCACGTGGCGGGCGCTCAGGTAGAGGATCGCCGTCGCCAGGACACCCGTCAGGATCCGGACGACCACGAGCTCCACCTGTACGGTCCCCACCAGCGCCAGGCCCACCAGGATGTACTGGACTAGCAGCGCCGACAGCGCCACGCGCCAATCGGCCGCGACAAAGATGACCCACGCCGTCAGCAGCAAGCCGACCATGGCCGGTGTGCCCGTCAGAAAACCGAACAAGTCAGCAAAGACCTGCATTCGTCCTACTTGCTCAACGGGCAGCCAGATACAGGGCGCCCAGCGCAAGCACTACCAGGGCCCACCCCCACCAGCCCTCCCCTTCGCCTACGCTCCCGACCCAGTAGACGACGGCCAGCACCTTCTCTGCCAGCCACTCAGCCGGCCGCAGGGCTCCCTCAACGCTGACACCCCGTCGCAGGTGCAGCAGGAAGCCTTCCACAGAGCCGACGGCCTTAGCCAGCCACGCTCCTAGAAGCCACGGCAGCACGTAGAGGATCCCAACCCCCCAGGGCGATATCTCCACAGGCTGGAGGGCAGGCAGCCCCAAACGTCCCCACAAACTGGGCACCAGCCAGAGCGCAATGCTGGCCGCCGAAAGAAGCCCCATCATGCCCAGCGCCACCCATCCGGGGCGCCGGCCGCCTGCCTTGCATACGAGCTTTCTCCAGGCCAGGATCAGCCCTGCTGCAAGCAGCGCATCGGACACCAGATAGCCCGCCAGCGGCAGTGGCTGCGCGCTGGCCAGCAGGGCACCGTATGAGTGCCAGCGGCTCACGGAGCCGGCCGTCATGGGCACGCCTGCCAGCGACGCCAGCGCCACCCCCGGCAGGAGCACTGCTCCCCGCCTGGCCAACCAGGATGCCTTGAGTCTCTCCCATCCCTCACGGGTTCTGCTTTGTTGCGCCTGCCGAATGGCTGGGGGCTGCAAGCCCGCACCGTCGCCGGGCGCCGGCTGGGCGCGCCTGCCGAGCAGCTCCGCTGCCCGGCTGCGCAGGAGCTCTCTGCCCTGCGTCCACTGCCGCCGAATCCATTCGATCCAGGGCGCCACTGAGCTCGGTCCGCTCGACTGCTCCGCGTCCCACCAGATCGCCATGATCCCCAGTGCCGGCACCAGGCCGGCCAAGGGCCAGGGCGCAGCACCAGGGAAGAGCAGGAGAAACAGGAAGGCCGCTCCCACCTGCTGGACCGCGAGCGCGGTCCAGGTCTCAGCCCATGTCCCGGGCTGTGGCGGCACCCCGCCAGTGCTCCACGCCTGCCAACTCCCCGCGGCGAGCGCCAGCGCACTGATTGCGAGGAACCAGGGGGTCCCTTCCGGCGTGCCGCCCAGCGTCTGGGCACGGGCGACCAGCAGCACGCCCGCCCCCAGAGGCAGCAGGAGCGCTGCCGCGTGCTCTGGCGACTGAAGCCTGCGTGGGTGCAGTGGAAAGACCGCGGCGCGCAGCAGTCCCGCGGCAACGAGGAACGAGAGCACCTCGGGCGCAAAACCTTCCATCGACAGCGCCTGAGTCCCGATGCTGCTATCCATGCGGAGCGCTGCCAGGGTCAGCAGCCCTGTGGAGACTAGGCCGGGCGCGAGCATCCGGAGCCAGGTGAGCTGCCCCTGTCTTCCCCCCGAGGCGGACACGGCCAGGAGCGCGAGTCCCAAGTCCAGCAGAGCGCTGCCCAGCATCAACGTCACCAGGTTCGCCGCCAGCGCAATGACCAGCGCACCGGCTAGCAACACCAACGCAAGCCCTCGCCAGGTCGACCGGGAGGGCTGCGGCCCGCGTATCCCGACCGCGGCGGTCGTACACCATGCGGCGAGGATGATCCCTACCGCTGTGCCCAGTGGCGTCGGCCGCAGCGCCGGTGCGGTGCGCAGGAAGGTAAAGGGTTCCCAGGTCGCCCGAAAGCCAGCAGTGGCCTGCCCCAGCGACAAAAAAAGGGCGACTAAGGAGGCGACGCTCGCCGCCAGCGCCAGAAACCTGCCCAGCCATTGGGGCAAGAGCCTGCTCAACGCCACCACGAGCGTGGCGCCGGCAAGCGGCCACAGCGCTGCCTGCAGGGCGGCGGGTATGGTGCTCTGCATCGTCCCCGGTTCTGAAAGAGTCGCCGCCCCTGTCACAGGACGCCAGTCGGGCGGCGCCGGCCCATTCTAGCACACGTGGGTTGCCCGGGCAAGCACTGCGGAATCCGTTGACACCGCGGTGGCTTGATGCTAGAATCCGGGCGGGAGGGCGGTTCAATGAGACCCATCGTCGAGTGCGTGCCCAACTTTTCCGAAGGCAGGCGCCCCGGCGTGATCGACCGCATCGTCCAGTCGATGCGCGAGGTCCCGGGCACCCAGGTGCTGGACGTCCAGTCGGACCCCGACCACAACCGGTCTGTGGTGACAGCCGTCGGCTCGCCCGAAGAACTCGCCGAGATGGCGTTCCGGGGCATCGCCGCAGCCGCCCGCCTGATCGACCTCGATCACCATCGCGGCGAGCATCCGCGCATGGGCGCGACCGACGTCGTGCCCTTTGTCCCGGTGCGCGGCGTGACGATGCAGGAGTGCGTCGACTTGGCGCGCCGGCTGGGCGAGCGGGTGGGCCGCGAGCTGCGCATCCCAGTCTACCTTTACGAGGAGGCTGCCGTCCGCCCCGAGCGCCGCGACTTGGCACACATCCGGCGTGGCGAATACGAGGGGATCAAGGCCGAGATAGCGACCGATCCCAGCCGCCGGCCCGACTTTGGCCCGGCCGAGGTAGGTCCGGCTGGCGCAACCGCCATCGGCGCCCGCGCGCCTCTCATCGCCTTCAACGCATACCTCAACACCGCCGATGTCTTGCCGGCGAAAGCCATCGCCCGCGCCATTCGCGCCTCCAGCGGCGGCCTGCGCTGCGTCAAGGCACTGGGCCTCCTCGTCGAGGGCCAGGCCCAGGTCTCCATGAACCTGACCGACCACCGCCAGACCCCGATCCACCGTGTCGTCGAGATGGTCCGCAGCGAGGCAGCGCGCTACGGCCTCGCCGTCACCCGCTGCGAGGTCGTCGGGCTCCTCCCCGCCGGCGCGCTGCTCGACGCGGCCCAGTTCTACCTCCAGCTACAGGGCATGAGCCCCGGCCAGATTCTGGAGAACAGGCTCGGCGATGACGGCTAGCCAAAGACGCAGCTTGGCGCAAATCCCAGGTGCGCTGCACCTCTCTCCCAGCACACCCACGGCCCTGCCATGCCTCTGCTGATCGACGGCCACAACCTGATCGGTCGGTGCCCGGGTCTTTCCCTCAGCGACCCGGACGACGAGGAGAAGCTGGTGCGGCTGTTGGCCGCCTATGCCTCTCGCACGGGCAAGAAGGTCACCGTGGCCTTTGACCCCGGCGAGCCCACGAGCCTGCCGCGGACCCGCCGCCTTGGGGGTGTCGAGATCGTTTTCGCCGCCCCGGGCACCACGGCCGACGCGCTCATACTCCGCCGGGTCCAGCACGCCCGGCACCCGGCCGGCTGGACCGTCGTCACGTCGGACGTGGACCTGGCGGAGAGGGTCGCGCGCCTCGGCGCCCGGACGCGCAGCGCGCACGAGTTCGCCGCCGAGGCGTGCGCACGGGGCGCCGCCGCAGAAGAGAGGCAATCCGCGCCTTCGCCTGGGGAAGTGGAGGCGTGGCTGGAGATCTTCAAGACAAAGCGCTAGCCAGGGGAGGACGGAACATGGCGGACTACATTCTCGCACTTGACCAGGGGACCACCAGCTCTCGGGCGATTCTCTTTGACCGCAGAGGGCGCATCATCCAGGTGGCGCAGGAAGAGTTCTCTCAGATCTATCCCAAGCCGGGCTGGGTGGAGCACGAGCCCGAGTCCATCTGGGGCACGCAGCTGGGCACGGCCCGGCGAGCCCTGTCCGCAGAAGGTGTCCCTGCCGCGCGTCTGGCTGCCATCGGCATCACGAACCAGCGCGAGACCACCGTCGTCTGGGATCGCAAGACCGGCGCGCCTCTGCACAACGCCATCGTCTGGCAGTGCCGACGCACTGCCCCATTCTGCGACCGGCTGCGCGCTGAGGGCTGGGCCGAGCCGATTCGCGAGAAGACGGGCCTCGTCGTGGATGCCTACTTCTCGGGCACCAAAGTCGCGTGGCTCCTGGAGGAAGTGCCGGGCCTGCGCGCCAAGGCCGAGCGCGGCGAGGCGCTCTTTGGCACCGTAGACAGCTACCTGATCTGGCGGCTGAGCGGAGGCCGCCTGCACGTGACGGACGTCAGCAACGCCTCGCGCACGATGCTCTTCAACATCCATTCGCTCGACTGGGACAACGACATCCTCGCGCGCTTGCAGATCCCGCGTGCCATGCTGCCCGCGGTCCGTCCCTCATCCCAGGTCTATGGCACGACGGACTCAGACCTGTTGGGCGCCGAGGTGCCGATTGCGGGTGCGGCGGGCGATCAGCAGGCAGCCCTCTTCGGGCAGGCATGCTTTGCGCCGGGTCAGGCCAAGAACACCTACGGCACCGGCTGCTTCCTTCTCCTCAACACCGGGCAGGAGGCGGTAGCCTCCCGGCGCGGCCTCCTCACCACGATAGCCTGGCAGCTCGCCGCCGGCGCTCCCGTCACCTACGCTCTCGAGGGTAGTGTATTTATCGCCGGCGCGGCGATCCAGTGGCTGCGCGACGGCCTCGGCCTGATCACCCACGCCGCCGAGAGCGAGTCGCTGGCGCGCCAGGTGCCCGACACAGGCGGCGTCTACTTCGTCCCCGCCTTTGTCGGCCTCGGCGCTCCCTACTGGGATGCCTACGCCCGGGGGACGGTGGTCGGCTTGACGCGCGGCACCGACCGGCGCCACCTGGCCCGTGCCGCCCTGGAAGCCATCTGCTACCAGAGCCGCGACGTCTTGGAGGCGATGGCGCTCGACTCCGGCATCCGGCTGGAGTCGCTCAAGGCCGATGGGGGTGCGGCCTCCAACGATCTGCTGATGCAGCTCCAGGCCGACCTCCTGGGCGTGTCGGTGCACCGGCCGCGAGTGACCGAGACTACGGCCCTCGGAGCGGCCTACCTGGCAGGGCTCGCCGTCGGCTTCTGGTCCGACCAGGACGAGATCGCTGCCCAGTGGCAGGCTGGCGCGCACTTCGCGCCCCAGATGCCGGCCAACCGGCGCGATGCCCTCTATGCCGGCTGGCACCGCGCCGTCGAGCGCGCCAGGGAGTGGGCCGTCTAGCCGCCGCGCGCTCCGTACCGGGTCACGCGCAGTCTTGCACCACGCCAGCGCCGTCACTCGCCTCGCACACGTACACCGAGGCGGTGAGCCCGGTGACCTCGCGGTAGCACGCAGCCGTACGGGCAGCCAGTGCCTGCGCGGCATCTGCCTCGGCGAGCGCCACCGCGCACCCCCCAAAGCCGGCGCCCGTCATCCGCGCGCCATAGCACCCCGCCTGGTCGAGCGCGCTGCGCACCATCGCATTCAGCTCCGGGCTCGACACCTCGAAATCGTCCCGCAGGCTCTCGTGGCTGGCCACCATCAGCGCTCCGAGCGCGCGTGCGTCGCGCCGGCGCATCGCCGCGGCTGCGTCGAGGGTGCGTTCGTTCTCGGTAATCACGTGCCGCGCTCGGCGCAGGGTGATCTCGTCCAGCCGGCCCGGCGCATCCCCGGCGCCGGCCAGCTGCTCGGCGCTCACGTCGCGCAGCGCCGTAGCCCCAAGGACACGTGCAGCCCGGTCGCACTGTGCCCGGCGCTCGTTGTAAGCCGAATCGACCAGCCCACGCCGGGTCGAGGTATCCAGCACGAGCACCGCGGTCCCTGCCGGCAGGGGTACGGGCTCGCTCTCCAGGCTGCGGCAGTCGATGAGCAGCGCGTGTCCTGCGCGGCCCGCAGCCGAGATCATCTGGTCCATGATGCCGCACTTCACGCCCACCCACCGGCTCTCGGCCCGCTGCCCGAGCAGCGCCATCTCCGCCGGCGACCACGCAAGGCCTGACACCTCACAGAAGGCACGCGCCACCGCCATCTCGATCGCCGCCGACGACGACAACCCGGCCCCCACCGGCACATCGCCGGCAAGCACCCCTTCCCAGCCCTCGAGCGCATGGCCGGCATCCTGCATCGCCCAGGCAACCCCCTTCAGGTACTCGTGCCATCTAGGCCCGCCTCGCTCGAGCGAGTCGAGAAAGAACTGCGCGCAGTGCGGCATGTCAAGCGAATGGACGATCACCTGCCGGTCGGACCGCCGCCGCAGCGCAATCCAAACCGCACGGTCGATCGCCATGGGCAGCACAAACCCGTCGTTATAGTCCGTGTGCTCGCCGATCAGGTTGACCCGTCCGGGCGCCCGGACGGCGCACTCGGGCGCGCCGCCAAAGCGCTCGACAAAGCCGGTCCTTACCCGCTCTGCGCACCGCCTCCGCTCGCCTAGGTCCATCCTCTCATTGCTCCTTGCGCGCGGCCCCGTAGGCCGCCCTCCGGTCACCCGGCACCGTACGGATCGCCGCCAAAGAGAGCGAGCTCCCGTCGATCTGACGGGAGCTCGTGTCTCGTGACTCCTCGGGCAGGACTTGAACCTACAACCAACCGGTTAACAGCCGGCCGCTCTGCCGATTGAGCTACCGAGGAAAGTGCCGGCATTATACAAGGCCGCCCGGGCCGTGTCAAGTCCCATGGTCCCAGACGCAGGCACGCCCGCAGCTCGCCCCAGTAGCACGGTGCAGCCCATCGTGGGCGTTCACCCCGCCCGCAGCTCCCACTACCCGAGGTAGTCCCTCAGCTTACGGCTCCGCAGGGGATGGCGCAGCTTCCGCAGCGCCTTCGCTTCGATTTGCCGGATCCTCTCCCGCGTCACCCCAAACGCCTGGCCCACCTCCTCCAGCGTGTGCCCCTGCCCATCCCGAAGGCCAAAGCGCATCTCCAGCACCCGCCGCTCGCGGTGATTCAGCGAGCCCAAGATCGTACGCATCTGCTCGCGCAGGAGTTGCTTCGACGTAGCATCGTCAGGCTCGGCTATCGTCTCGTCCCGGATAAAGTCGCCCAGGAAACTGTCCTCCTCCGTGCCGACGGGCGTCTCGAGCGACATCGGCTCCATCGAGATACGCATAATCTGCTCGACCCGGTTCGCCGCACGGCGCAGCTTGCGCTCCCGGATGGCATCCAGGCGCTCGCCGCGGGCAAGTGTCGACATCATATAGTCCCGGTCCTCTTCCTCTAGCCCCACCATCGGCGCGCTCTCCGGGTCAAGCGCAATGTCTTCTGGGCTCGGGTCCCGCCCCAGCTCCTGCTGCAGGCGCCGCTGCGTCCTTACCAGGTGGCTGATCGTCTCCACCATGTGCACCGGGATGCGGATCGTCCGGGCTTGGTCGGCGATGGCGCGGCTGATGGCCTGCCGGATCCACCAGGTGGCGTAGGTCGAGAACTTGTAGCCCAGACGGTGATCAAACTTTTCCACCGCCCTCAGGAGACCGATGTTGCCCTCCTGGATCAGGTCTAGGAACGACATGCCGCGGCCGGTGTAGCGCTTGGCGACGCTGACCACGAGGCGCAGGTTTGCCTCTGCCAGCTGCTGCCGCGCCCGTTCGGCAGATTCCACCTCGGTTCGGAGCCGGGCAAGCTCCTCCTCCGGCAGCTCACCGTTCTGGCTGATTCGCGCTCTCGCCTCCACGCCCAGCGCGATCGCCTCAGCCAAGTGCCTCTCGTCGCCTGCCGACAGGAGCCCGACCCGCCCGATTTCGCGCAGGTACATACGCACCGGGTCGTTGCTGGGCAGCTCGCCGTCCAGCTCCTCGAGGAGCCGCTGCTCCTCGGCCTCGGCGATCTCGTCCTCGAGCGCCCTCAGGTCCTGGATTTTGGGCTCGGACTCGGCGTCGGCGGGCAGGGGAAGGTCAGCTGCTTGGAAGAGGTCCTGCAGCGCCTCGTCGGGGTCCAGGGCTTCCTCCTCGACGCCGACCTCGTCGGTCAGCTCATCGGGGTCTCGCGCCTCAGGCTTTTGCGCCCGGGCCTTGCGTCTCGGCTGTCGTTTTTCAGCCATCCACTCCCTCCGTCCTCCTCCACCCTCTCCCCAGGGACTGCCTGTGGAGAAGTGGGAGGGCGGTCTCTTGCGCCTCGACTCCCGGCGCGCACCGGTGTGTCCGCCTACTGCCGGCGTGCAGCCGCAGAGCGGTCCGTTAATGCCTTCTGGAGCCGCCAGATCCGGGCCGCAAGTTGGGTGATCTGCGGTCCATACGCCGCATCCGCGCCAGCACGGGGCTGCGCGTCCAGCCCGGCGCTGCCTTCCTCTGCTGCCGTGTGCTTGGCGTCCTCCAGAAGAAAGCGCAGGTTTTCGACCTGCCGCTGAAGGTTGCGCAGCCGGAGGCGGACGCCCGACTCGGCGACCTCGGTCCGCAGGGCCTCGTCCGGGACTTGTGGTGCATCCTGCCAGGCCCGCAGCAGCGCATCGACACGCCCCTGGAGGCTTTCATCGAGCGTGTCGTAGAAGGCGGCCCGCACCTCCGGAGTGCTTCCCGAGGCCAACCACTCCCTCCAGGCCATAAAGATAATCCGATCTTCGGCTCGAGGCAAATCGTGCTCGGCCAGGGGAGCTTCGCCGCACGCTCTCAGGCCAGCGTCCGCGCTGCCAAGCATGGCCGGCTGGGCAAGCAGCAGCGCGAGACAGTGCTCGTCGAGCGACAGCATCCGCTTTGCCAGCCTCGCCGGCCGCGGCTGCTGCTCGCTGCGCCTTGGTGCTGCCGCCCCTGCCTCCCCGCGGATCTGTGCCCAGAGCGATCGCTCGTCCACCTGCACGATCCGCGACAGCTGCTGCAGGTAGTGAGTCCTCTGCACCCGGTCGGGCACCTCGGCCAGGATTGGCCCCAGCCGGCGCACCGCCTCCGCTTTTCCCTTGGCCGTGCCCAGGTCAAGGTCTGCCGTCAACGCCTGGAAGTAAAAGTCCATGATCGGCTTCGCCTGCGCGATGATCTGGGCCCACCGCGCCGGGCTCTCCAGGATCACCTGGTCGGGATCGAGGCCGGGCGGCATCGCCGCAATGCGGATGTCGGCCGCCAGCCGCTCCTCGTACTGGATAAGCCCGTGCGGCGTCACCACCGGCTGGACCTCTCGGTCCGCCACTTGACGGACCACGTCCAGCCCCCGCAGCGTGGCGTGCTCCCCTGCCGCGTCCGCGTCCAGCGCCAGCACAAAGCGCTGCGTGTGCCGTTTCAGCAGCTTGAGCTGCGCCTCGGTCAGCGCCGTGCCCATCTGGGCCACCACGTTCTCGATGCCGTGCTGGTGCGCCATCAGGACGTCGGTGTAGCCCTCCACGATCACTGCCTCGCCCGCCAGGCGTATTCCCTGCTTCGCCTTGTCCAGGCCAAAGAGCGCGCCCCCCTTGTCGAACAGTGGCGTCTGCGGCGAGTTCAGGTACTTTGGCACGCCGTCGCCCAGGACGCGGCCTCCAAAGCCGATCACCTGCCCCTGCGCATCACAGATGGCAAATAGGATCCTGCCCCTAAAGCGGTCGTAGTACCCGCTCCGATCCTCCCGCGGCACGATGAGGCCGGCCTCGGCGATCTCGGCCACGGCATAGCGGCGCGACACCAGGTGGTTCAGCAGCGCATCCCACCGGTCAGGCGCATAGCCCACCCGGAAGCGGACCAGCGTCTCCTCGCGAAAGCCGCGCTTCGTCAGGTACGCCCTCGCCGCCGCTGCCTCGACGCTGTCCATCAGCAGGTGGTGGAAATAGCCGGCTGCCACGTCGTGGATCTCGCGCAGGCGGGCCAGTTTCTGGTCAGCCTCGGTCGCCTGGGGTGTGCGCGGGGCCAGCTCCACGCCGGCCCGCTGTGCTAGGATCTGCAGCGCCTCCCCAAAGTCGACATTCTCCCGCTTCATCACAAAGGAAAAGATGTCGCCGCCGATGCCGCACGCCCCAAAACAGTGCCACGTGCCCGTCGACGGAAAGACGACAAACGAGGGCGTCTTTTCCGTGTGGAAGGGGCACAGCCCTTTGTAGTTCTGGCCTGCCTTTTTCAGGGGGACATACGAGCCGATCACCTCGACGGCGTCCAGGCGATCCTTGATCTCGTCTACCACGCTCATGGTTGGACGGTACTTCTAGACGTCGACGACCGGCTCGGACATGCCTGCCGTCTGGTACGCGCACGGCATGAAGGAAGTGTTGCGGTGCCAGCCTGGGCGGCCGTCGGGCGAGAGGAGGATGATCCCGCCGTCGCCGCCGACTCGCTCCTGGAGCTCCTGGATCGCCGCTCGCGCCGCTTCGTACGGATCGCCCAGCTGCTGCAGCCGGTCGAGCGCCAGGCGGGCCAGCAGCACCTTGGCGATGGCTTCCCCCCAGCCAGTCGACGATGCACCCCCCAGCCGGCCGTCGGCATAAAAGCCGCAGCCGACCATCGGAACATCGCCTACTCGCCCCGGCATCTTGTTCGCCGTGCCTCCCGTCGAGGTGCCGGCCGCCACCCGCCCCTCCTGGTCGAGCGCCACACAGCCCACCGTATCGCCCACCTTGCGGCGCCGGTCATCCGCGCCCGCCCCCTGGCGCAGCCGCCTCTGCCACCGCTCAAACTCGCGCGGCACCGCCAGGTCGGTCAGCTCGCACGGCCGGAAGCCCATCTTGGCCGCAAAGCGCTGCGCACCGGTCGCCACCAGCAGGACGTGCTCGCTCTTTTCGAGGACGGCGCGTGCCAGCCGGATCGGGTTTTGAATGAACTGGACGCCTGCCACTGCGCCCACCTTCAGCCGCGCACCGTCCATGAAGCCCGCATCGAGCTCCACCTGGCCGTCGGCGTTCAGGAACGACCCGCGCCCCGCGTCGAACGCGTCGTCATCTTCCATGACCACCACGGCCGCCTCCACCGCGTCCAGCGCAGACCCGCCGGCCGCCAAAACGGCCCAGCCCGCCTGCGCTGCACGCCGGACGCCCTGCCGGCCAGCCTCCAGGAGCTCCGGCTCCCATTCGCCAGCCCCGCCGTGGACGATGATGGAAGGCTTCACGCCCCAGATTATAGCACGCCGGCAGACGCTTGACAAAGCCCGGGGCGGGTAGTACAATCCGCAGATGGAGGTGACCGCCCGTTGACGCGTGCCTACCTGACCCAGGAGCTGGCCACAGCCCTTCAGCTGGCTCGCCGTGCCGGCGACGCGATCATGGGCTTGTACCCGGCCGGCCTGGCCGTCCAGCGCAAAGCAGGTGACGAGCCGGTGACGGAGGCCGACCGCGTCGCCGACGCGATCATCGCCGGCGGGCTGCGCGCCGCCTTCCCGCAGGATGGGCTCCTCACCGAGGAGTCGGAGGATGACCGCTCCCGGCTGGGCAAGGAGCGCGTCTGGATCGTCGATCCGCTCGACGGCACGACCGAGTTCATTGGCCGCACCGGCGAGTTCTCGGTGCACATCGCACTGGCCATTGGCGGCCTGCCGGCTCTGGGCGTGGTGGCACAGCCGGCCAGGGAGCGCGTCTACTATGCCGTGCGCGGCCAGGGCGCCTATTTGCTCGGCAATGGCCGGGCCGAGCGCCTGCGCGTCTCCGCCGAGCGCGTTCCCGCCCGCATGCGGCTTGTGGTCAGCCGCTCCCATGCTTCGCCCTTCGTCGAGGCCGCGCGCCGGGCCCTCGGCATCATCCAGGCCAACCGCGCCGGCAGCGTCGGCATCAAGGTCAGCCTGGTCGCCCAAGGTGCCTACGACCTGTACCTTGCCACGACCATCTCCAAGGAGTGGGACTTTTGCGCGCCCCACGCCCTCCTGGCCGAGGCAGGCGGCACCATGACCGACCTCTGCGGCACGGAGCTGGCCTACAACAAGGCCGACGTATCCCTCTGTACCGGCCTGGTGGCCTCCAACGGCCGGGCTCACGCCGAAATCGTGGACGCACTCCTGAGGGTTCGGCCGTGAACATCCGCCAGAGGGTAAGCGTTACTCAAGTGGGCGCGGGGGGCGACAGCGGGCCCGCCGGCCTGGAGACCGAGGACCTCGTCCGCCGCTGCCAGAAGGGCGACAGGCTGGCCCTGGAGGCGCTCATCGTGCGCCACCAGACCTATGTTTTCCGCCTCTGCTGCCTGGTGATGCGCAACGAGCAGGATGCGGAGGATATGACACAAGAGACGTTCGTGCGCGCCTGCCGGGCGCTGCCGCGCTACCAGCAGCGTGAGGGGAGCAGTTTCGAGGCGTGGCTCTACCGGATCGCCGTCAACTGCTGCCGCTCCCGGATGCGGCGCAAGTGGTACCAGGTGCTGCCATGGCCCGAGCCGGCGCCCCAAATAGTGGCCGAGCCCGAGGACCAGCCGGAGCGCAAGGCCGTCCAAAGTGAGTGGCGAACCGAGATGCTGGATGCCATCGACTCGCTCGGGGAAAAGCACCGCCTTGTGGTGATCCTGCGCTACTACGCCGGAATGTCGAACGAAGAGATAGCCGAGACAATCGGGGTGCCGTCCGGCACCGTACGCTCGCGGCTGCACACCGCTCGCGAGCGCCTGAGGCAGGTCCTGGAAGAGCACGAGGTCCGCGCCGCACAGCGCCCCGGCAGGAAGCACGCGTGAACTGCAGCCTGGTCGACACCCTGATCGATGACTATACCGACGGCGAGCTGAGCCCCCGGGAGCAGGGCCGCCTGGAGGCTCACCTTGCCTCCTGCCCGCGCTGCATGGATGAGCTCCGCCGGCGCACGGTCCTCGATCACGCCGTCCGCCAGGCGATCGGCGCCGCTGTGCAGCACCGCTACCTCGCGCCCGCTGCCGGCGACCGCTTCCACCGGGCCGCCCGTGACCAGCTGCGCCGGGGCATCTGGCTCCAGCGCGCCCGCAGCATCGGGCAGCTCGTCGGTGGGCTGGCCATGGCCCTCCTGGTGCTGGCCGGCCTTGTCGTGATGCTCGACCGCCTGTCCCTGCCGGCCGGACTCAACCCCGTCACCCTGCTGCCGGCCAAGCACCTGATTCCGTCGGGCCGGCAGATGGTCGAAGTCTCGCCCGAAGGACCGTGGGACCCCGAAGGGCTCCAGCCCCCGGTGCCCGGCGCGGGTACCCGGCCCGGCCTCACGTTGAGTGCCGGCGGAAGCTTCGTCGAGCCCGAGCCGATTGTCCCCGGCGAGGCCTTCACCCTCACCCTCCTCATCCACAACAACCTTCCCAAGACGCTCAAGTCGGCCGAGTTCGACCTGGAGATCAGCGGGCCGGCCGGCTACTTCCAGTTTCCCCTGTCGGTAGCCGGTCCCCTGCCGGCAAGCGGCATCTCGCTGGTGCGCATCTCGGCCGCTTCGCTGGCCGAGACTTGCCAAGCAAAGTACATGCTCCCGCCCAGCGCGATCTTTCGGCTGCCCGGTACCTACAAGGTCCGAATTACCCTCTTCGGCCCCGGCGCGGAGCCCAGGCAGTGACGGGCCGCACCCCTCGGAGTAACCCCCCTGCCCGGCCAGGCATCTTGATCCTACCCCTCCTGGGGCTGCTGTTGCTCGTTGCCTGCGCCGGCCGCGAACAGGTGACGCCGAACCCCCCTTGGCCGCCGCCCAGCCGGACGCCGGCCCCGCCCTCACCTGCCGCCCCTTCCGTCGACTTTCGCCTTTCGCCCAAGGACCTATCGGTCGGGCCGCTGCCCCTGCGGGCGGGAACGCCCTTCACGGTTACCCTCGTCGTCCGCAATAGCGGGGAGTCGCCTGTGCCAGGGGTGCCGGTCATGGTCTACCTGTCGCCCGAGCAAGAGCTCGTCGGCTACACCCCGTTCATGGAGGTGGTCACCGTCACCCTGCCGTCCACCCTCCCCGTCACGCTCGAGGTCCCCGTCCACTGGAACCTGGCAGGGGGTGAGCACAGGCTCTGGGTGCAGGTCAACCGGCTTCCCGACGCCTGGCACTCCTCCGCGCCTCCCTACCCCGAGAAAGACACCTCAGACAACTCCATCCTGCTGAGCCTGGTCGTCGAGCCGTTCGACGCCTACCGGAGCGACCTCTGTCCCGGCCGCGTAGACCTCGAGCTGGACGAGGCAGGCATCGTCGCAGAGCCGGGCAGCCGGCGCGTCCGGGTGCGCGCATTCAACAGCGGGAACCAGGCGGCCTACAACGTCCCCGTGGTCCTCTCCGGCGACGGCGTGTCGGGCATCGCCTACACGCCGGCCATCCCCCCCTGTGGCGGTACGGCCGAGGTGTGGGTGCAGGCCGACCGCCCGCTGGTCGAAGGCGAGGCTGTCACTCTGCGTATCAATCCCGAGGGGTTGCCCGATGGGCCAACGGAAGATGAGTACGCCAACAACGCCGCTCGCGCCGTGTCCGGCGCCGGCGCGCCCGGTCTGCCCGCGGGCGTCGCCTACGACTTTGCGCTCGCGCCGGGCGGGGTCGAGTCGCCGAGCGTGTGGCTCGTGCTGGTCACCGTGCACAACCTCGGAACGCGCGATGCCGCCAAGGTCCCCATCCAGGTAGAAAACCAGGCCGGGCGCAAAGTCCTGGATGCCATCCCGCTGGTGCAGGGCAACGGAACTGGGGTCGCCGCCATCCGCGTCGGCACTCTCTGGAAGCGGGGCGAGCAGCTGACCCTCACGGTCAACCCTCCCCACGCCAGGGACGCCCTGCCCGAAATCGACCGCAGCAACAACGTCGCAACCTTCATCGTCCCCTAGCGGGGGCTGGCTGGAGGTGCGCGGCGCCGTGAACTGTCCTCCCGGCGGCTTGCCGGTGGGACGGCAGTGAGCGCTTTCCGGGCGCTTGACAGGCGGAGGGACCCGCGCTACAATCTCTTCTTGGCTGTGCGCTCCGCGCAGTCACGGCTCGCAGGATGAGCACAGACAAGTCCGATACCTCGATCGTGCACCGCCCTGTGTCTGGGTACCTGCTCCGCCTTCGCCGGTGTGCGTTCCTGGGTCTCTTCGTCGAGGGGGTACCATGAATCTAATCGTCGTGGGATGCGGCCGGGTCGGCAGCGAGCTGGCCTACCGTCTTTTCCAGCGCGGCCACCAGGTCTCAGTGGTGGACAGCACCAGCGCTGCTTTTCGCAGCCTGCCCAAGGATTTTCGCGGGCGCATGGTCGAAGGCGAAGTTCTCGGCCAGGATACCCTCCGCCGCGCTGGGATCAAGCAGGCGGACGGGCTTGCCGCCGTCACCAACAACGACTCGATCAATGCCGTGGTAGCGCACGTGGCACGTACGGTCTATGGCCTGACCAACATCATCGTGCGCAACTACGATCCCCGCCGCAGGCCCCTCCACGAGGCGTTTGGGATGCAAGTCATCAGCTCCACCAGCTGGGGCGCGCAGCGGATGGAAGAGCTACTCTACCAGCGTGAGATCCACTCGGTCTTCTCGGCGGGCAACGGCGAGGTGGAGGTGTACGAGCTGGCCATCCCCAAGGCCTGGCATGGGCGCACGCTGCGAGAGCTCATCCCCAGCGAGGGGTGCGTCGCCGTCGCCCTCACTCGCGCCGGAAGTGCCACTCTGCCCGGCGGCGAGACGCGCATGGAAGCGTGTGACGTCCTCAACGTCAGCGGGACGCTCGATGGGATCGAATCGCTGCGCAGCAGGCTCGCGCACCCGGAGGAGGCCTAGATGTTTGTGGTGATCGCGGGGGGCGGGCGAACCGCCGCCCAGCTGACCAACTGGCTGCTGAACCAGAAACACGAGGTGCGCGTCATCGAGCAGCGGCGCGATGTACTTACCTTTCTGCACCGGGAGCTCCCCACCGAGGTGATCTTCGAGGGGGATGCCCTCTCGGATAGCACGCTGGAGCAGGCGGGCTTGGGTCAGGCGCAGGTCTTTGCCGCCTGTACGCCCGAGGATGCGGACAACCTGGTTCTCTGCTACCTGGCACGCACGCGCTACCAGGTCCCCCGCATTATTGCGCAGATCAACAACCCGCGCGATGCGTGGCTCTTCGACCGCACCTTCTGCGTCGACGTGGCCCTCAACCAGTCGGAGATCCTGGCACGGCTGATCGAGGAGGAGATGTCGCTGGGCGACATGATGACGCTCCTCAAGCTGCGCCGCGGCCAATACTCAGTGGTGGAGGAAAAGCTCCCGCCCGACGCGAGGGCGGTCGGAGTGGCCATCAAGGACCTCGCGCTGCCGGACGAGTGCGTGATCGCCGCCGTGATCCGCAGCGGAAAGATGGTGATGCCGCGCGGGCCGCTGACGCTGGAAGCAGGGGACGAGGTCCTGGCAGTCACCGACCACGACGGTGCGGCGCGGTTGGCCGAGCTCTTCTCGCCGCCCGGCAGCTCTGCACCCGCACCGGATGCCCCTAGTGCGCCGGACGTGGGGCCGGCCGGCTCTCCGGCCAAGGGCCGCAGCCGGAAGGCCAAGGGCAGCTAGGTCGCTACATCCAGGCCCGCCGGCGCATCCAGAGGTACATGCCGGCCGGCAGCAGGATCAGCAGGATCAGCACGACCACAAAGGCCGGAACACCGGCGACGGTCATTCTGGCGCCGGCCGGGAAGAAAAAGTTCATCCCGAAGAAGCCGACCACAAACGACAGCGGCATAAAGATCGTGGTGATGATGGTCAGCGTCTTCATGACCGAGTTCAGGCGGTTGTTCACCACCGAGAGGTAGGTGTCGAGCGCCCCGCCCACCAGGTCGCGCATCGACTCGTTGATGTCGTGCAGGCGGACCAGGTGATCGTAGACATCACGGAAGAAGGGTCTCTCGTCGACGTCGACCACGGCGTAGTCGTCGCGCGCTAGTTTGTTGAGCACCTCGCGCTGCGGGAGGAGGATCCGCCGCTGGTGCAGGAGTGCCCGCTTGAGCGCAAAGAGGCGCTCCAGGGTCTCGTGTGAGGCCTTGCCAAACACCTGGTCCTCGATGGAATCGATCGTTTCGTCCATCTCCTCGATCTCGGGCATATAACCTGCCACCAGCTCGTCGGCGAGCCGGTAGAGAAGATGGTCCGCCCCCTTCTCCAATTGGCGGCCGTCCCGCACGCAGCGATCCCACACCTTGTCCACGGCAGCGATGGGATTGTCGTGGTGCAGCACGAGGTAGCCCTTGCCGAGAAAGAGATCCAGTTCCAGGGTCTCGACCTGGTCACCGTTCCCCTCATGGTAGACAATGCCGTGCAGCACGATGTAGAGATAGCTTCCCCAGTCGTCCACCTTGGGGACGTGCGACTCCCGGAGGGCGTCGTCCACCGCCAGCGGGTGAAAGCCAAAAGTGCCCTGTAGGAGCGGCTCGCAGACGGGGTTGGGCTCGCCCTGGAGGTCGACCCACAGCAGGCCGCCGGGGGCGGCGACGAGGCCGGGAAGCTCCTGCGGCGGGACGTCGGACCGCACGCGGCCGCCGGGAGTTCGGTACAAGATCCGGATCATGGCGCCTCCTCAGGGGGCCGGGGCAGCGCCCGTCCCCAGCCGCTCCCCCAGGCAGTCGAGCGAATCGCGGAACATTTGCTGGGTGGTCGCATCCTCGGCAGACGTTGAAAAGTAGTGGGTTAGCCCCTCGTAGAAAAAGGTGCGGTGCTCCAGCCCGCGCCGGGTCAGCACCTGGTCGAGCAGGGCGCTCTGCTCGAAGGGCAACAGCTCATCGGTCGTCCCGTGCAGAAGGCAGAGCGGCGGCAAGTCCTGCAAGTGGTAGCGGACGGAGAACTTGAAGTACTGCTCGGGCGAGGTGTTGGGGAAGCCGAGCGCCATGAGCACCTGGTCGAAGGGTGGGCGGGCGTAGGCCGTGCCCTGTTCCGAGGCGAGCCGGAAGGCAAAGGCGTCGGCCAGTCCGCCCAAGATGAGCGCCACGTCGAACTCCTCGGTCGTCTCGAGCAGGCGGTAGGAGTGAATGGAGGTCCAGGAGGCGCCGATCAGCCCCAAGCGCGAGAGGTCAGCGTGTGAGGGCAGCCTGCCGCGGCGGAAGTACTCGAGCGCGGTCAGCAGGTCAACCACGTCTCCGTCGATGTCGGTGCCGCGGAAAGGGTAGCAGGCCAGGACGCTGTACCCCTGCGCCGCAAATGGCACGGCGACGATCTCCCAGTTGAGAACCGGGCCGGGCAGCACCTGGAAAAGAGCAGGGTAGGGCCCGGCTGCGCCCTCGGGCTCGTACAGAAAGCACTCTGCGTCGCGCACGCCGCCCCGCTCGAACGAGAATCGGGTGCGGTCGGCCCGGCCGGGTAGAGGTGCGCGCGTCTGCACCGTCTGAGTGGGGCTGATGACCAGCGAGCCGTCGATCATAAGTCGGGGGGGCGCTTCGGGGGCGAGCGTGAGACCGGGCGCACGCACCTCGCGGCCGGGGCGGATCGTGCGTGCCTGCTTGGCGCACAGCCCGGCCAGGCAGCGCTGGGGCAGGGCGTCGACGTAGCCGCGCTTGGCGGCGACCGGCACGTAGCGCCCGGGCGGCAGCCCGCCGATCGCGTACGTGCCGTCGGGGCCGGTCTCGGAGGTAAAGGTGTGGCCCAGGCGCGAGGCGACCAGCACCACCGCGCCGGCGACAGGCCGGCCCTCGTCGTCGCGGACGGTGCCGGAGAGGGCGCCGGGCAGCGCGCCGGCCCGCACGGCCGGAGTGCCGCGGCGATGGACGGCCTTGTACGCCAGGATATTGCGCAGGCCGGCGACCTTGGGGTGGGTGGTGAAGCAGAACCATGATGCGGCTGCCAGGAGGGCAGCGGAGAGCGCCAGCAGCAGCCAGAGGACCCACCGTCTCGGCCGGCGCACTGTGTCGTGATCGGGCATGGCGCTCCTTTTCGCTGCGCTGAAGGATGGGCGCATTGTACTCCCGAAGGGGGCGCGCGGCAAGCAGGTGTGTGGGGCAGAGCGCTGGCCGGCCGAGTCGCCCGTGCACCTGCGCTCCGCCCCCTCGGCAGCGCGCAATGTGCCCGTTACGGCACCCGCAGTCTGGGGCCTCGTGCCCCTTTTGGCAGCGTTCCCCGGGGCCTGCCGCGCGAATTGGTGCCCGCAAAGATTAAAGCTGCAGTTTGACACGCGCCGCGTTCTGAGTAGAATCGTTCCGACCGAGGTACGAAGATCCGCACCAAAGGAAGGGCACAGGTGCCACATAGTCAGTGGGTCATCGCTCGTCGAGCCGGGTCCACAGCCCTGGCAGCGGTCGCAGTAGTGCTGGTCGTTGTCCTGGGCATGCCGCCCGGCGCACGAGCGCACTCCTCCGACCTTTCCCCTCGCTTGGGCCCCGGCAACGAGGTGAGCATGGGCTCGCGGGAGTCGGGGCTCTTTTACGAGTACACCATAGAGGGCGCCGACTGCGGCGAGCGGCAGGCGGACGGCAGCGTCACCTGCACGCTGACGTCGGACAGGGTAACGGCGAGCGGCACGCTGTACGTCAGCCTGGGCGACAGCCTCTACACCCGGCCCAGCGCCGAGGCGAAGTTGGGCGGCAGCGCCGGCACGCCGGAGGAGAATGTGGTCTCGTGGCCGCCTCCGGAGCTGAGAGATGCGGAGGGATACGTCAGCGGGCCCTTCGAGCACGAGGAGAGCTTTGACTTTTCCTACGACGTGCAGCCGGAGGATGCGTACGTCGCGCTCACCGTCTGGGTGGGCAAGGTGAACGGCGCGTCCGAGGGGGCCGGCGTCGGCGCGTGGATGTACCGCCCGGCGGCGACGCCGACGGTCTCTCCCGAGTGCAGCTCGGTGCCGCTCTCCTACTCCCCTGACCCGCCCCGGGCAGGGGATGACGTCTACCTGAACGCCGGGGTCAGCTCCACGGTGGGCAATGCCCCCGGCTTCTACAGCCGCTGGGAGCTGGACGGCGACCCGCTGTCCGGGTCGGTCATCGAGGAGTGGAGCGGCTGCGCGGAGGCGGTCAAGTACGTCTATTTCTGCGAGGGGGCGGAGCGCTTTGAGACCATGATCCTGCCCGGCGGCGACTGCCTGGAAGGGGTGGGCTGGCGGGGCGTCGTGGGCGCGGCCGGGCTTGCGGCGGCGGCTGCCGCGGCTGCGGTCGGGCTTCGGCGCGCGCGCAGGGGCCGCAAGTCCAAGGGACCCGAGGAGTACATCCTGCAGCTCAGTGTGGACGAAGTCAAGATCGCCGCCGGGCAGAGCGCGCCGGTGACGGCGACGGTGTGGCAGGTCACGCCGCAGGGCGGCTACGTGCCGGCGCCGCAGGCGTCGCTCCGCCTGGCGGTGTCGCCCACGCCGGCCGGGCTAAAGGCGCTGCCGGCCTCGGGGATGGGGACGCTGACGTTCCAGGTGTCGGCCGATGCCGGCTGCCCGGGCGGGACAGGCTCGGTGCAGGTGCAGGGCCGCGCCGGCGGCACCTACTACCGGTCGACGGTGACGGTCGAGGTTGGGTCCAGGTACTCGGTGGAGATGGCGTGCCAGGACCCGCAGCGGCTGGTCCCCGCGGCGCCGGGCGAGGTGTGGGCCTACGCCCGTGTGGTGTCGGCCGTTCCGCTGCCGCAGGCCGACTTGGACAAGCTGACCCGTACCATCCGCTTCTCGATCACCGGCCCCAATGCCGGCGCTGTGGAAATGCGAGATGAGCAGTTCAGCAACGGCTGGCAGGCGGTGCGGCTGTTCCAGGTGCCGGCGAAAGTGAGCGGGCCGGGCAGCCCGACGCTGCTGGCGCAGGCCACCGTCGGGGGCAGCCCGCTGAAGCCGGGGGAGCTGGAGCTGTCGCTCAAGACGCCTGTCGTCCTGAGCGCCTGGGTGCGGGGCGGCAAGGAGGCCGACCTGGTCTACGACGCGCGGGGCAAGAGCTGGGACATCCCCGATGTGCACATCTACTTCCACGCGCCGGGCGACGACAGGGTCGCCGTCAAGCCCTCCTTCCCCTACGGCTTTGCCTCGCCGCCGGTGGTGGTCGCTCCGGCACTGCTGGTCGTGCAAGAGTTCTTTGGCAGCGAGAAGCCAGACCAGTTCTTGCTGCGCCTGAAGCCCGCACCCGGCGCCGACCTGGCGAAGGCGGCCGGCGCGGGTTCGGCCGTCCTCCGGGTCACAGTGACGGCGATCGACACGGAGAGCAAGCAGCCGTACACCGCGGGCGTCACCCTGCGATTGAAGCGCCAGGCGGAGCTGCAGTTCAGCCCGAAGGAAATGAAGCTGAAGCCGGGACAGCCGGCGGATCTCGAGATCACGCTCAGCGAGGTGGGCGGCAGCGGATCGGCCGCGCCGGTGCCCGGCGCGCGGATCAGCCTGCAGCCGTCACGGCAAATCGACGGCCTGACCATCGCCCCGCTCGACGGCCCGAGCCCGCTGAAGGTGCAGTTGCAGCTGGAAGAGGTGCCGGAGGACGACGAGGAGTACCACCTTGAGGTGCGGGGCGAGGCCGCCGGCCTCGATCCTGTGGCGGCACCTTACCCGGTCGAGATCGCGACGGACTATGCGGTCGAGTTCCGCTACCCGGAGGATCTCTCTAAGCGGGGAGAGCACAGGCGATCGCAGTTTGGGCTGCCGCCCGATACCGGCCTGACGGCGCACGCGGTGGCGCTTGACCGGTCGCAGGACCCTGCCGCGCCGGATGACATGGTGACGAAGAAGGTCCTGATCTCGCCGCGCGGCTCAAATGAGAAGTGCGTGGACTCTGGCGCCGAGGCCTTTGCCGGCGGAGCCCAGACCACGGAGCTGAGGTTCGTCTGGCCGGGAGAAGGCGTAGTCATGGAGGACGACGACCCCGAGCTCGTCGCACAGCTCAAGCTGGGGGAGCAGCCGGTCGAAGGCACGGCTCTCTTGAACCTGGACGAGTGCCGGCTGGCGGTGCTGCGGCGGGACCTGGACGGAGTTGCCGGGAGGCTCTTCCAGCAGGGTTGGTATGTGCGCAACCCCTTGTTGGGCGGGGCGACGGGGCCAGTTCTTGACTATGGGTATCGGGCATGGAGCTTCGTGTGGGATTGGACCGCCGGCTGGGTCGCACAGCGGGGCAGAGGCCGCACCTGCCAGGAGTTTGTGGAAGAGACAAGGGCGGATGTCCTAAAGGCGGTGCGGCGCGTCTACGGCGACCGGGCAAGGCTGGAGACGATGGTCGTCAGAGAGGTGACCGAAATCCAGACAAGACCTGACTGGTGGGGCGGGACGATGGATTACCTCGACTCGTGGTACCCTATCAATCACATCCTGTTCAAGCTCACTGCGCCAAAGCGCAAGGAATACAGCATCGACTTTTGGGAGCACTTCCGGTATCCGACCGTCCATCCGCCGGTACTCGAGTCCTGGGCGACGACGGTTACGACGTGGCTCAAACGCCTGGAGGGAGACATCAACGTGGGTGTTCCGTTCACCGAGCAGGATGAGATCCAGCCGGGCAAGACCCCGCCGGCCGTTCGCGGGAGGCCGTAGGAAGGGCGAATGGCACCATGAGCCAAGCAGAGATAGAGGCGCGGTTCTTTGACAGGGCAGAGCGTATCCGGAGGGGTGAGCTAACGCCCGAGAAGGCTTTTTCCGAGGAGGGCGACTGGCTGCTGGAGCTCGGGGAAAGGCGCTTCTTATTGCACCCCGGGATGGTGCACTGGCTGATCTACGACCGGGGGCACGACGACTGGTATGACACCGGCTACGGGCCGGGGCGAGCGCTGCTTGTGGCGGAGGGCCGGCATGCCGGGGTGCTGCGCATTCCCGAGGCTCCGCCTGAAGGCGAGCCGGCAACGGTGACGGGCTGGTGCCTGGCGACAGACGGCGAGCGGCCGCTGGGCGTGCGGCGCGCCGACGAGGTGCGCCGGGCGCAGGCCGATGGCTGGCTGCCGCCTGGGGCGCGCGTGTGGGACGGCGACTCGGGGCAGTGGCAGTCGGCGGAGGCGTTCGCCGGGCCTGCCGGGACCCCGCCGGCGAGTGGGCAGCCGCCCGAATGGGTCGCTGGAGAGGCGGGGAAGACAACAGCCCTCGGCCCGAAGCGCGAGCCTGTCGTGGGGGCACCGCCTTCCCCGGCAGCCGAGGACGCAGCGCCTGTTGTGCGCGTGCCTCCACCAGCGGCGAGCGTGGACGTCCCGCCCGCCCCTGTCATGCGGCCGGTCTTCTGCGGCCAATGCGGTGCCAGGCTCGGCCCGCACGCCCGTTTCTGCGGGTCGTGCGGGCGCCCGGTGGGATAGGGCAAGGGAAAGCGAATTGATGAGACGTGTGTGTCCAGCCATTGCCCTCTTGGCCTTGCTGTTGAGCAGCGCGCTCCCCGCCGCGGCGGCACCGGCTGCGCAGGGGGGGAGCACCGGCGGGACGTGGGGCACGCCCGGCGACCTTTACCTGGAGTGGACCCTTGGGGGGGCCGAGATCAAGCTCAAGGAGGGCTACCAGAACAGCTACCTGGGCACCTGGGGCGGCGGGCCCATCACCCTCTCCGGCACGCTGACCATGGTGCGCGTTAAGGGGTCCACCTCCTGGATCTCGCTGGAAGCCAGCGCCGGCGACCAAAAGCTCCTGTGGCCGGCGGAAGGCGGGATGATCGAGGTGGAGGGCCGGTCAGAGTCCAAGTCGTTCAACCTCTCCTACCAGGTACCCGCCAGCTACGCGGCGACGTCGATCCCCGCCCGCATCCGCGTGGACTACTGCGGCCAGCAGTGCTCGAACTACGTGCTGACCTTTGACGTCGTCCTTGCCGCCGAGCCAGGGGCCGGCGTCGACGGGAGCGCCGCTGCTGAGCCGCTCACCACCAGGCCGGGGGACGACGTCGACGTCAAGGTCAGGCCCTGCACCGAGGCAACCCCTGCAGAGAAGCGGGACAAGATCCTCGCCCTGTACTACAAGAACATCCCCAGGGGACCGGCCAGGTCAGGCGAGCTGAACAACGTCATGGCCGTGACCATGAAGCGCTACGAGGAGTTCAAGTGCGGAGGATACCAGGCTAAGGTGCTGGCGCTCTTGGACGGGCTCAGGTTCAGCACCGACCCCTGCGATCGGACGCTCGTGGACGACTGGGACTATGGGCCGATTCAGGCATTCTGGGGCGGCCACCAGGCGGTCGTGCTGTACCCAAGGGGCACCGAGTGGCTGATGACAGGCATCGTGCTTGACCCCTGGCTCGAGCAGGAGCCCAAGACCTACAGCGTCAGCTCCTGGGGGCTCTGGATGGGCGGCCCGCAATTCGTCGGCGTCGGCGGGAGCGGCACCTACACCGGCAAGGTCCCCGAGTACCCAACCGTGGGCGGCGGCTACAACCCGCGCGGCGACTCGAAGCTGACCGACGAGGAGGAGCGCTTCCTCACTTCCCTTCCACCGGAGAAGCAGCAGGCCTTTCGCGGGATGCAGCAGAACGACCCATGGACGGCCAAGAGGTGGATCCGCAATGCGATCGCCGGGCGAGGCCCCCGGCGCCAGGTTGTGGCTCACTGCCCGCTGAACCTCTACCTGGTCGGCCCCGACGGTGCCCGCAGCGGGTTTCCCGGCGGAGACGCGGTATTCGAGCTGACCGACGTCTCCCTCCTCCGGATGCCCCTGAGCGACGGCACCTACTGGACCGAGGTGGAGTACCCGGAAGGCGCGGGCTATACGCTCATTCTCGAGGGCACGGGCGGAGGACAGGCATTCGTCCTCGCCGGCGACGGCGTGACGCTCGAGCCCGAGCCGGGCCCGACCTACGAGTACGCCTTCGAGGTCGAGGCCGGCAGGACATACCGGCTGTCGACCGACAGCCTTGGCCGGCCCCTCACCTCGGACGGCATGGCTCTTCAGCCCACCGTGCTGACCCAGGGGTCTGAGCCCGATTGGGTGGACAGGCTGCCGTCACTCGCGTCAGTCCCCGAGTATGGGGCAAGCGAGGCGGCCTCCGCCAAACCACTTGGCCGGTGGTTGTTACCGGGCGGAGGAGCGGCACTTGCCCTGGTACTTGCCGCCGGCTCGGTGCTCCTGCTGCGCCGGCGGTCGCGCCGCGGCAGGCGGGCCGCGCCGCCGCCGTCCCTCGCTCCGGTTCCGGTTGGCCCGGCCGCGGCGGCGCCCGGACAGCCCCTCTGCCAGAGCTGCGGCGCCCCGCTCAAGCCCGGCATCAAGTTCTGCGGCAGCTGCGGGGCGGCCGCGCCGCAGGCGCCGGCGGCGTGCCCCGGCTGCGGGCAGCCGGTCAACCCCGGCGCGCGCTTCTGCGGGACGTGCGGAAAGGCGCTTGGCCCAGGCTGAGCCTATGCGCCGCTCTGTCCCGAACGTGTGCCGGACGCGCGGCTTGACAGGCGGCAGCGTTGGCGTAGAATCGGTGCAATCGATCCCGAGAAAGCAGGGGATGAACGCGATGCGACTGCAACGAGGCAAATGCGCTGTCCGAGTAAGGAAGCTTGCCCTGACCCTCCTAATCGCAGGGCTCCTGGTTCCGGGTTGGGCCACTCCTCCCCCGTCGAGCGCGCACGAGGCGGCGCTGGCTCCCAGGGCAGGCGACGGGAACCACGTGGTGTTGGGCACAGAGGAATCGGGGCTGTGGCTCGAGGTCACAGCCACGGGCATGGAGCTGGGGGGTGTCTCCTACGAGGGATATGGCCGTCACAGTTCCAGCGGCTTCCTGACGGCCAGGACCGTGACCGTCCAGGGAACGGCGCACAATGTCCTGCGCAGCACCAACGTCACCCTTCCCAGCATGAGGGCGAGCTTGGGCACTGACTATACGTGCGAGAACATCGAGAAGCGGACCTGGCCCCCGCCAGATATGCTGGATGTGAACGGGCTGGTGGGCGGCCCGTACGAGGCAGAGATGCCCTTTAGCTTCAGCTACGAGGTCCAGCCCGGGAATGACCGCGTCTGCTTTGTGGTCCAGACGGGCATGAACGGGGGGCAGTACGAGGGGATTAGCATCACTGGCACCGGCTGGGTGGGCGAGGACTTTTGGGCCACTCCGGGGCCGACCCTCACACCCACGCCGACAGCCACCCCCGTTCCGACGCCGCTACCCCCTTCAGAGAAGCCCAACTTCCCCTGCGACATCCCACTCCCGTTCTACACCGACCAGGACTTTGCCAACTTCTACACCGGGGCGCCGACGCTGAACTACGATAGGGACGGGCTCGTCAGGGACATGCTGAACGGGGTCAATCGTTATCTGGAGGACCCGGAGACTCCCATCCGAGAAGACGGGTCCAAAATCCTCAACGATGGCATCAACGATCTGGACACCTATGCGGTGGCGAGTACGTTCCAGTCCAAGACCACGCTTCCGGGGTTCCAGGGGCGTGGCGCAGCGCTGCAGGAGGCTGCGCGCGAGTTCGCCAGCCAGAAGCAGGCAACAGATCCCAACTACCGCATGTCGCCCGGGGATCTCCTGCAGTTGAGCCTCAAGCTCAACGACGGCAACCTGCGCGATGCCTTGATCACCTGTCACGGCGCCACCTACCGTCAGCAAAAGTCGACCTCGAACAAGAAGTTCGTCGAGCAGGAAGGGATCCTGGCTCCGCTCCGCAACCAACAGGGCTATGCCAGTACGGACTGGACCTGGAAGACACAGACGGGCAAGGAGAAATCCCTGAACCCCTATCGCGAGATCGGGACGGACCAACAGGGAGTCTGGTACCATCTCTTTGGCCTGGCGGCCCTTGAATACGTCGACGGAAAAGGCAAGGCCAGTTTCTTTGCGGCCGATGTGGTGCTTGCTCTGAAGGACCAGCTCGGCGAAGACAAGACCTACTCTGCAATGCTCGAAAAGCTGCGCAAGAACGACTACCCGCGCAGCGGTCTGGGCGGGCCGCTGGGTGACCTTGCCATCGCCCTCGAGGAGGCCAAGCGGTCGGTCGAGGAGAACAGGCCGCCCGACGTGGATAAGCAGTGCATCAACTACTGGGCTCTCAAAGTGGGGGCGGAGCTTCGTCGCCTGGTTTCCGAGAAGACGCCGAAGAAGCTCCGAGTCAAGGAGGGCCGTATCGTCGGCTCAGACGCTTCCGGTGAGGAGACCGACATCGGAATGCACGTCAACAAGAAGTGCCCCCTCTCGCTGCGCGTCGATGGGATGAATGGAGAGTGGTTCGCCTATGACGAAGCAACGCGGGAATTCGACGGCAACACTCCCTGGGTGCTGTTCGAGTCTTTCCCTGAGGAGGACGGCACGACCGGGCTGATCGTGCAGCCGCTCTTCAAGGTGGCTCTCATGCAGCTGACGGCCACCGGATCGGGCCCTGCCCTCGTGGCGACGTACGACCCCAAGACCGGGCGGGCCGAGGACTATGAGCTCATCCTGCAGCCGGGTGACCAGTTCGTCGTGTCTGGCGAGGGCGGGCAGGCATTGCTGAACGGCGTGGCCCTCTCGCCGGTGCTCTCCACCAAGGTCAGCAAGCCCTCTCCCCTGGGACCTGCGGCAGCCGGCGCCGGTCTCCTGGCCGCAGCCCTGGGTGCCGTGGTGCTTGTCCGGCGGTCGCACAGGCGCGGCAAGGTCGAACGGTTGCCGACCCCGGTGGCGGTAGCCCAGCCCCTGCCTGCTGCGCCTGCCGAGCGGCGTGTCTGCCCGGCATGCAGCAGTCCGCTCAAGCCGGGCATCAAGTTCTGCGGCAGCTGCGGTGCAGCGGTGCCGCAGGAGCCGCCCGCCTGCCCCGGCTGTGGGCAGCCGGCCCCACCCGGCGTGCGCTTCTGCGGGAACTGCGGCAGCCCGCTGGCGCACATGCGGGCCGACCCTCCTCCACCGGTCGATAGCGTGCCCGCCGTCTCACCGGTCGTTCAGGCAGAGCCGGAGAGGGTGCATGTCGCGCCGCCTGCTGCCCAGCCCGGCGAGTCGATCATGGCTGTGGTGCCCACGCTCTCGTTGCGCAAGGGGCCGCTCAACTTTTGGGAGTACAACCTGATCGTGACGCAACGGCGGCTGGTTTTGGCCCGGGTGACGACCAAGACGATAAGCGACGCGGCCGCGGGGGCCAAGCAGGCAGTGCGCGATCAGGGGAAGGGCTTCATGCACCAGTGGGCTGCTTCCGCCGGCGCGAGGCAGTACATCTGCGACCGCTACCGGGAGATGGAGCTCGAGTCGATCTTGGCGCAGGACCCGGACAGTTTTTCCCTGCCGCTCCAGCAGGTGCGTGAGATACGGTCCGGCTCGGACACGGACGCCGATGACAACACGTCGGAATGGCTGGAGATCCGAACCTCGACGTCCAGGCTGCGGTTCGGGCTGCAGGGCGGGGCGGAGGAGAGCGCGCGCAGGGCACTCAAGACGGTGCTCGGGGACATGGTTCGGTAAGGAGGCAGGAGAATGACGGAAGGCATGAACCGATGCGAGCACTGCGGCACCGAGTTGACGCCCGGGCTCAAGTTCTGTACTGAGTGCGGGCAGCCTGTTGCGCAGGCCAGATTCTGCGAGCAGTGCGGTGCCAGGCTGCCACAGGGGGTGCGCTTTTGCGAGTCATGCGGCAGCCCGGTGGGGGCGCCGGCAACGGCTGCACAGGTGGCCGAGCCGCTCAGCCCGCTGCCGGAAGCGTCGGCACCGGCGCGGCGGAGCGAGCCCAAGCCCAGGCCTCGCCGGCGCGCCAAGGCCTGCCTGTGGACCCTGCTGGCACTGGTGCTCCTGATCGCCGTCGCCGCACTCGCAGCCTACGCGGCCGGTTGGCTCCAGGTCACCTGGTGAGAGACCGCTAGGGACAGGCGTAGTAGTCCAGCATCTGCCCCAGCGCGTCAAACCAGCCGCTGGGGCAGTGTTGCGGCGGAGGCCCTTCGGCGGTGAAGAGGGCGAGGGGGAAGTAGACAGCATCGTCTACGACCAGGAGGCGGGCCGGCTCCACGATCCCTGCGGCTTTCGAGTCCAGGCCGCCTGCACCGGGTGCCCAGGCGGGTCCGGCCTGCTTCACCGGCACCCATTCCCCAGCTGCCGGATGGTCAACCGACAGGTAGACGATTTCCATCGGCATGACGGCGCTGTGAATCTGCTCCAGGATCGCGGTCGAGCAGTCCCCACGCGTGAAGCAGCTGTGGTACGCCACTCCGGAGGGGACGATGTGCTCCGGGGGCGCCATCTCGCCGGGATGCTCCATCAGCGGCAGGAACTCGGAACCACGCGCCTGATCTTGGTCCCGCCAGGAGGCGCGGAGCGGAAAGGCGGCCGAGTTGGTCATGTTGGCCGACAGGAAACCGTCTTTGCTGAAACGGTACGTGCCCCCCGTCGGCCGGGCTGCGTTGCGGAGGCTGCCCTCATCCTGGTCGGCAAAGGGATCGGCAGGCATGGCCGGGAACCGGAGCAGAAAGTGGGTCGCTCCGGACGGTATCTCCAGCGCGATCCGGCCATGGCGATCGGGATAGCGGCTGCGCAGCTGCTGCATCAGCGGGGCAAAGATGCCGACCTCCCCCGGCCCGATGTAGGACTGAAAGGCGGCGAGCTGCGTGGAGACGACCGTGGCTGCGGCGTCCGGTATCTCTGGAATCGTAAAGACCCCTGTAAGGGGGTAATAGTCCTTGCCGGGGACCTGGATCCGGCACCCGCTGTTGGGAGGGATGTGCAGCCCATCGGGCTGCATGGGGAGCGGATGGGGCAGCCAGGGCCCGTAGGCATCCTCCGGGTAGCGGTTGAAGTAGAGAGAGCTCCGCAGAGGCTGGCCCGTCCCCGTTCGCTCCACGAACATGTACTGGATTTCGCCTGTGACGTCGACGCCGGCAGCGGTGCGCACGCGCAGGATCGCCTCCGGCGCGGCCCCGCCCAGATGATCAAAGATCGGCTTCTGCCCGAGGCAGGCGAACTGGGTGTACTGACCGTTGGGTGCCCAACTGCGCTCATAGACGCGGGGATAGATTGTAGCCGTCACCACGACTTGACTGCCGGTCCGCACGCCCGATTCGTAGACGACGATACCGGTGTCGCTCCCGTAAGAGAGGATGGTGCCGTGGAGGAGCTCCTCGGGGACCTGCCCGACCAACGCAGCCAGGCTCAGGCCGCGCGCCTCCAGCCAATCAGGCAAGCCGGCCGCGGCCGGCTCAGGGAGAACGGCTTGCTCCTGCCCCACCGCGACGTGGTTGCCGGCTGCGACCAGCAAGAGGGCTATCAGGGCCGAGGTCAGGCAGCGACTCCGGTCGGTCATGCGTGTTCTCCGAAGATGCGGCGGCGAGCTCGCCTCCGAGACCATCCGCACAACTATACCAGACCTGAGCAGGTGGGTCTATGGAGAGTCCGAGGCAGTTGGGCTCACGTTGTGTGCGGGCACATGCACGAGGAAAAGCAGCGCGATCCAGAATTCCCCCGAGCCCTGGATCGCGCAGCCCACTACGGTAGCTTCGCCCATTCTAGCCGATTTGCGCGGCCCTGTCTATGGCATTCCGGGTCTGATTCTGGTTGGGTTTCGTGCAGCGGGCACCCAGCGCTCTGCAGGACCTGAAGCGCCGAGAGGGCAATGGGCATGCGGCTCTCCACCGGCTGGGGCCGCGAGCCCTCCTTACCTTCGGGCTGCACTGAGGAGCGCCTCCACGCGATAGCCCGATTGCTCTTCCGCTTCGCGCAGCCTTTGGATGACGCCGGCGCTGGCGGCGGCTTGCCGCCCGGCCTCACGCGCGTTCTCTGCCGGCGCGACGCACGCTTGTACGGCGGCGACAGCCAGCATCCACTCCAGCAGCCGGTCGAAGGACTCCCTGTGGAACCAAAGCACGCCCTCGAAGCGGTTGGCGCGCAGATAGCCCAGCACGTCGCCATCCTGCATCCAGGCATCGAGCACCTGGTAGGCGGGCGGCAGGGCCTGCGCGCGACCTGGCCCGGCTGGCCTGCCCGCCCACGCCTGGTGCGCGACCAGGATGCCTACCAGGCCGGTGGTCTGCCGCGCCTGGCCTTCGTCCAGACCCAAGTCGGACAAGGCTCCGGCGAGCAGCTGATTCAGCATCCACTCGTCGAGCCAGCTTCGGCTCCGCGCTGGGACCTCCGCATCGGAGAAGACCCTGCCCAAAGTGCGGGCGCCGGCCCAGCCCAGCAGCGTCCCCCAGGCCGCCGGGTCATGGTCCAGGCTCGGGAGCTGCTCGCCTTGGAGCGCGCCCGCCACCGCCCGGCAGGCCGGCGACGGGGCGCCGGCTGAGACAGAGGTCCCGGACAGAAGCCACAGCGCGACCTCCAGGTCGCGCCGGACGCCGGCTGCGATGGATGCCTCGTCGCCTTCACCGCCCGAGAAGCGCTTGGCCGCCTCCGCCAGGTGGCGCGCCTTGCCCTCCAGTTGGTCGAGGAGCGTGGCCAAACCGCCCCCCGCCGTCGTCCTCGGAGGCGACGGGGCAGAGGCCGCGCCGATCAGGTTCCGCAAGGTGTCGGCGTTCACCAGCTCCCGGTAGGGCACATGGACCGGCTGGAGCTCGACCTCGCGGAGAGCCGTCTCGATGCTGGGGACGCCTCGCCCGCCAAGCGCGGATGCAAGCCGGGCGTAGCAGCCCTGCGCATCGTCCTGCACGTCGCGCCAGTTGAGGAAGACATGGCAGCGGTATGCGTCCAGCTCGGCATAAAGCCCCTGCTCGCACAGGTCTCGGCCGGAGCGGATGTACTCCAATCTGGAAACCGCGTCCTGGAAGATCCAGTAGACGTTGGGATCAGGGCGAAGACCAAGGGCCTCGCCGAGCGGCTTTTGCGCAAGGGCGCGCAGTTCACCCTGCCCAGTCTTCTCGGCCACCGGTGCCGAGGTGCGGATCCAGCCACGGGCCGTGGCGAAGCGGTTGTGGTAGAGCACCAGTGCCCGCTCCGAGCCCCGCCGGTTGGAGTAGGCAAAGACGTCCTCGCAGACGTCTGCGCCCGCGGAAGCGAAGTCATAGAGGCAAAAGTGCTCCACACCGGCAAAGAGCGGCCGATGATGTAGCAGCGGAAGGACCTGCCGCTCGTGGCGATGCACCAGATCAAGGTCGGGCGCCTCATCGCGGTACGCTCGCCGGTACTCCATGCCATATCGCTCGGCCAGGCCCTCCACCTGCCCGTGCCCGAACATCGGCAGCCCCGGCAGCGTGGCCATCACCGTGCAGATGCCAAAGTACTTGTCGCCCTTGCCGAACTGCGCCAGCGCCGTCTCTTCGTCCGGGTTGCTCATGAAGTTGACGTAGCGCTTCAATATCTCGGGGTCGAACTCGAGCGTGTTCTTGATCGCCATGCGATACTTGGCATTGTCCTCGTCGCGCAGCATGTGCATGAAGGCGCTGTTGTAGACACGGTGCATGCCCAGGGTCCGCACAAAGTAGCCCTCGAGCAGCCAGAAAGCCTCGGCGAGCAGCAGCGTATCGGGCGCCTCTGCTGCCACCCGCTCGACCACCTCGCGCCAGAACTCGGCAGGCATGGCAGCGTCGAACGCGGCCTTGGTCGTGCCGTGCTCGGCACGGGTGGGGATCGCACCGCCCGTGCCTGGCTCGGGGTACCAGAGGCGCTGATAGTGCTTCTTGGTGAGCGTCATCGCGGCGTCAAAGCGGATGACAGGCGTCTGCCGCGCGACGTGCAGGATGGTCTGAATGACCGCCTCGCGCACCTCGGGGTTGAGGTAGTTGAGCTGGGCGGTGTCGTTCCAGGGCATCGACGTCCCGTCGTTGCCGTGGTAGATGTAGCGCGCCTCGCCGGTCCAGCGATCCAGCCGCTTGAAGACCACGGCGGCGTCGGTCCGGTCGTAGTAGTGGTCCTCGACAAAGATCCCCACCCGGCCGTCGCCCGAAAGGTCGGGCCCGTCAAAGCGGTAGGAAGGAAAGGGGCACTGGTCAAGCGACACGAACCAGTCCGGGTGCTCGATCACCCAGCGCGAAAAGATGCCGACGTGATTGGGCACCATGTCGCTTGCCATGCGGATGCCTCGCTGCCACGCACGCGCCCTGAGGTCACCGAACGCTTCCTCTCCGCCGAGGTCCTGGGCCACCCGATAGTCGTAGAGCGAATAGGCGGACGCGACCGCCTCGGGGTTGCCACACAACTGTTTGATCCGTGCCGACGCGGGGCTCCGCTCCCAGAGCCCGATCAGCCACAGGCCGTTGAACCCCCAGCGCGCCATGGTGTCCAGCTCGTCATCCGGCACCTGGTCCAGGCGAGTGACCGGCCGGCCATAGCGCTGCGACAGCTGGTGCAGCCAGACGTAGGTGTTCTTGGCCAGCAGAACCAGGCTCGGCATCCAGTCCAGGTCTGGGCTGAAGCGCACCGGCTCGGAAGCCAGCGCCCCAAACTCGGCCACGGGGATGGGGCCGGGGCCGCCAAAGACGGGCTTCTCCTCCTCGTGGATCAGGTCCTGGCCGCTCAACAGCCGAAGGAAGTTGGTGCCGAGCATGACACCCCACTGCGCGTGCAGGAAGGCCAGCTGGCCGGCCAGCGAGTGGGGCGACGCCAGCGCCGGCGCGCGCAGGAGATCGATCAGGCTCTGGCGTCCGGGTCCCATCCCCGGCTCACCCCTGAAGAAGGCCTCCAGCCCGGCGACAACCTGGCGGTAGCCACTCTCGGCGGCCAGCCCCGTGTCGTCGAACAGCTCACGAAAAGGGCCAAAGGCGGGGTTCTCGTTGGCCAGCCGGAGGAGCAGCATCTCCTCGAGCTGGATTTCGCGGTTGGGCACGCCCTCGGTCGTGCCGAACAGGTAGTCGTCTGGCGTCAGCTGCCTGCGATAGACGGGCAGAGGAGGGAACTCCTCCGTGAAGCGCAGGAGCGCTGCATCGACCACTGACGCGCCCAGCTTGCCCTCCAACGCCGCCAGCGCCTGGCGCATCGCGGCCGGATTGACCTGCTGCCGGTAGAGGGCGGCCGCGCCGTGCAGGATCTCGTCGATGAGGCCCATGGCATTGATCTGGCCGGCGCGCACGGCCGCCTCCGGGTAGCGGGCCAAGTCGCGCTGGTCGTTCATGCGCTGCGCAAAGACGCGCGCGGCATGAAGGTTGGCGAATACGACGTTGCCCGTCAGCGAAAAGAGGCTGTCGTCAAAGCGGTAGCGATCCCGCGCCCGGCGGGAGACGTGGAACTCCATCTGGACTGGACCCTCCGATCTGAGCAGCAGGCCGGCGCCCGCCAAGCGTTGCACCTCATTATGCCCGCGCACGGGACGAGTGTCAAGTGGGGTGACGAAAGTCATAGACGGACCGGAGAATCGCGGGTAGACTGCCCAGTAGTCGACGGGCCTCGCAGACCTGACGGGTCTGGGAGACCTGTCAGGTCTAGCAACAGCGGAGGAGACGAGCAATGGATAAGGTCACCCGGACGATCGTCCGTATCGACGAAGAGCTGTGCAATGGCTGCGGCCTGTGTGTGACGCCGTGCGCCGAGGGCGCGATCGAGCTTGTGAACGGCAAGGCGCACGTGATCAGCGAGGAGCTATGCGACGGTGCCGGCTTCTGCCTGGCCGTGTGCCCGACCGGGGCGCTGACGGTCGAGACGCGGGAGGCCGTGCCTTTCAGCGCCGAGGCAGCTCACCAGAAGGAGCAGGAGCGCGGACCGCGCTATGTCGTGCAGACCTGTATGCAGTGCGGCACCAGCGAGCAGAAAGCGGTCCTCATCCCGGTCCGGGCAGGCGGTCACAGCTTGTGGGTGTGCACGCACTGCCTACCGGCGCTCATACATGGATGAGGTAGAACGTTCGTTGTACTCACTGGCTGTCTGCGGTGACGAGACCGACTGCGTGCATCGCCTCCTCCCCACGGGGTTCGGGCTTGGGGCACCTGCAGCTCTGCGTTCGGAACCTGAGGAAGCTGGCTGCGTCTGCGACCCGAGGCTTAGCGACGCGCTGGCGTGCGTGGGCTGGAACCACTGGTCAGCGCACCCCCAAAAAAGGACCCCACGGGTCGGCGAAAACCCTGGGGGCTACCCGATGTCTACGCGCGGCGTCCCGCTCTGTATCCGAGTGGAAGTACCTACAGCAACTCAAGTAGATCGTCGCGGGCCATGTCGCAATCACGCAGGACCCTGGAGAGGAGACCCGGCCCGATTACCTCCCCACGATGCACCGGGATCACGGTGCACCGTCCGTCGGAATGCCGAAGGAAATGGTGACTGCCCTTCACGCGGAGCACCTCAAAACCTGCCTTGCGCAGGGCAGAGATGAGTTGCTGGCCGGTCAGAGTCGGCAGCTTGGTCACAGCTCAACCAAGACCCGCTGTACGCCGATGAACTCATGAGGCGTCAGGCCGTCGGCCTCTACCTCCAAGCACAACTCGATGGCTTCCCGCATCCGCTTCATCAGAGTGTCCAGCGACTTGGCCTGCGTGTGACAGCCCTTCAGGTCGGGCACACTGCCAATGTAGTAGCCCTCGGCGTCCCGTTCGATGATCACACTGAACTCTCTGGTCATAGACATCTCTCCCATAGCCCTAACAGCCGCGGCGAACCTTCGTCCATGAGCACAGGAACCATGACGGGTTCTCTGCGCGATGCCGTCGACGGCGTTCCCTGGCCTCCAATATACCACGAAGACTGACTCGAGTCAAAGGATTACACGGGGCCAACAGGGCGGGCTTCTCACCGATCTTCCGCGGGTTCACTGACCTCCACCGCCTGCACCGGCCACGCGTACGTCACGCTGCATCCCCCGTATCCCATGGATGCTGATACATGGGTGAACTAGAACGTTCGTTGCACAACACGCCGGCTCGGGCGAATTGCCACCAGATCAGCTCTTGACCATCGTGCACTTGGGCCCTATACCGAACCACAAACACGAATTCGGGAGCAAGGACATGGTCACGAGGATCTTCACGGCGGTTCTTCACAAAGAGGACGACCTCTAGGTCGCCGAGTGCCCCGAGATCGGCACGGTCAGCCAGGGAGCCACGGTGGAGGAGGCAGTCGCGAATCTCCGGGAGGCAACGGAGCTCTATCTGGAAGAATTCCCCCTGCCGTCCGTCGGCAAACCGCTTCTGACGACGTTCGAGGCAGCCGTGGCCGAGCCGGGCTATGCCTGAACTGCGGCGGGTGTCAGGAAAGGAAGCGATTCGTGGGCTGGAGAGACCCGGCTTCGAGCAAGTGCGTCAGCGCGGCAGCTATGTGATTCTAAAGAAGTGGGCTGCCGAGGGCGAAGTTGGATGTGTGGTGCTACTCCATCGCGAGTTGGCCATCGGCACGCTGCCCGGCACCACCATCTCCGATGCCGTCGGGATCGGCAAGCTGGGGCGGATGGTCGGCTGGTCGACGACTCAGAACTTCCCGCCCAACCGGTCGCCCTACGTCTGGACCGAGTCGGGCGGCATGGTCGATCTCTCTGCACAGGGCTACCCCGACGAGAGGCCGCTGGCCGTCAGCCCGGGCGGGGCCGTAGCCACGCCTGGCTATTGGACAAGCTCGGAGACCCCAGCAGCGTCGTCGCGATGCCGGCTCCACCGCCGGGCTTCTTTGCGCCGGGGACCTACCCGACGTCGATTGACGATGCCGGCGATGTCGTGAGCTCGACCAACAGCCAGGGAGCCGTCACCTTCAGCTACCGGGGCCCATGTGGCGTGGGTGCCATCGCCTTCCTGGTCGACAGCGCGGTCAAGGCCCCGCTGCTCTTCGACCGGACTGTGGGCACCGTCGCGGGTTGGGACATTCCGCAGTAGGTGCTCAGGGCCACTGCAGACATCTCGGCGCTGCACAGAGCCTGTCCTCCTGTTCCCCATCGCCTTGAGGGGGAGCAGGGGAAAGGGTGATTTCACTGTGGGCGCTGTTTGGCTCCTTTGGCGCCGGCCAGCTCGACGGCAATCACAGGTTTGCTATCTGCTTCACCGAGGCGGAGGCGGCGGGACCATGCACTGGACCGCCGCGGCGAACCATGCTTCATCGATTCTCTGGTAGACCCCCAGGCACAGCCCGGTCACAGGAGGCAGCGCGGCGCCGCTCGGATCCCTGAGACCGGAGAGCGAAAAAGACGACTCCTCCAGTGCCACGTCCGTGGTGAGAAGGCGAATCTGAAGGAGCTTGATCGAGATCCGTGTACCCCTCATGAGCCCGGCTAACAGCTGCCGGAGCCCCTCTGCTATCTCGGCTCTGCCCCGGTGAGTCATGCCTAGGGCGTAGGTATGGGTCCCATCGAGGGCGTAGACAGAAGCGGCAGCCTCCGCGTCACCGGCGTTGTGCGCCGCCTCGTACTGCTTTACGCGATTCCTGATTGCTTCTTCTGGGCTCTGGCCGGCCATGTTCGCTGAATCCTCCTCTCAGGCATCAATCATGCCACCTACCTTAACCGTCTCGGGATCGCATGCTCAGCTAACCAGGTGCAGGTACTTCTGGCGCTCCTCGGCCGTGAGCAGGCGCGTCACGCGCGTACGGGCCAGGGCCACGAGGTCCTCCAAGCGCACCGCGTAGAGGCGCACCGTACCGTCCTCGCCGCCTGTCGCAACCTGCGCGCCGCCTGGGCTGAAGGCAATGCCCATCACCCGGCCCGCGTTGCCGTACAGGGTGGCAACCTCCTCGCCCGACTGCACGTCCCAGATTTTGGCCAGCAGGTCGAAGGAAGCAGAAGCCAGGAGCCTGCCATCGGCGCTAAAGTCCAGGTCGAACACACCGGCCGAATGCCCGGGAAGGACGTGCATCACCCTGCCCGTGGCCACTTCCCACACCCGGACCGAGCCGTTGATCTGCCCGCCCGCAATTAACCTCCCATCCGGGCTGAAGGCAACCCCCGTCATGAGACGGGCCCCCTCGCCCCCTGCAAGGGTGAGCCGGATTCGCCCGTTGGCCGGGTCCCACAGGTGCACCACGCCGCCCGACCCTGCGCTCGCCACGAGCCGACCGTCCGGACTGAACACGATGTCATGTACCCAGTTGGAGGCGGTCGCTGGCTGGATATGGTCCGTGAAGGTGACCAGCGGGGCCGCGGCTCCGCCGGCCCCCTGTTGCCTCGAGATGTCCCAGACCTTGGCCGTGCCGTCGTGGCTGCAAGTCGCCAGGAACCGGCCGTCGGGACTGATGGCGATGCTCGGGCTCAGGTTTGCATGCCCGGCGGTGGTCGCCACGGCCCGCCCTGACGCGAGGTCCCACACCGCCCAGGCACCATCGATCGCGCTGGCGGCCAGGTGCGCACCGTCGCGGCTGTAGGCAAGCCCGCTCCACGGGTGCCGTGGGTCTGTGCTCAGCTCGGCGACAAGCTCGCCGGCGGATGGGTCCCAGATCCGCACCTTGCCGTCCGTGCCGGCCGCTGCCAGCCGGCGCCCGTCCGCGGCGTAGGCCACCTTGCCCCCCGTGCCGGATCGCACATCCAGGGTGAGCACTTCGCGCCCGGGGCCCAGATCCCACGCCTTCAGAAGGCCATCCACCCCCACGCTGGCAAGCGTCCGGCCATCCGAGCTGACCGCGGCGTCCAGCAGGCTGCCGGTATGTCCCGCCAAGAGAAGCCGCTGGCGCCCGGTGGATGCATCCCAGACCCTGGCCGTGCCGTCAAAGCCTGTCGTCGCCACGGCAGACCCATCGGGCAGAAAGAGAACGGAACGGAACGAGCCGGCCGACGGGCTGGCCAGGCTCAGCACCGCCTCCCCTGATGCGACGTCCCAGATGGACAGGTAGCCGCCGTCGTCGACCGCAGCCAGCCGGGCACCGTCCGGGCTGAAGGCGACCCGGTCGATGTAGAATCTGTGCGCCCTCAGGCACCGGACCTCCCGTCCGTCGTGGGCATCCCAGAGCCTGACCGTCCCATCGCCGCTCCCCGTCGCCAGGAGCGCCCCATCGGGACGGAAGGCGACGGTCCAGCATACCTCGTCATGTCCGGTCAGCGATAGGACCGGCGTCCCGGTGGCGAGGTCCCACACCTTGGGGACACCGTCCTGGTTGGCGACGGCCAGCCGGGTTCCGTCTGGGCTGAAGGCCACCCGGCCCACCCCGCGAAACACGCCTGCCGTGTGGCCGACGAATGCCCCGGGCAGCGTGAGCAGCCGTCCGCCGGTGATCGGGTCCCAGACCGTCACGTCGGTAACCCCGGAAGTGGCCAGGCACGTCCCGTCGGGGCTCCATTCGGCGGAAAACACGTCCCCCACGGAGGTATCCAGGGTGAGCAGCAGCCGGCACGTGGCCGCGTCCCAGATCCTTGCGGCCGCATCACAGCCGGCGGTAGCCAGGCGGGTGCCATCCGGGCTGAACGCGACCGCGTGAATGGGTGCATCGTGAGCTGGCATGCTGTGCAGGACGCGAAGCTCCGGCAGCGCCTGGTGCAGGGCGTTGCGCGCTTCCAGGGTGTCGGCCCGGGAGAGGGCCTCCAGGGCCAGAAGGACGCTGCGCTCCGGGTCGACGTGCAGGTTCGCCACTGCGGCGGCAGCCAGCTCGCGCGAGCCTGCCAGCTGCACCTGCTCGGCCAGCCGGCGCGCCGTCTCGAGCTCGCGCCGGCGAACGGCCTCGCGCCGCTCCACCCCGGTTTGAATGAACTCCTTGTCCGCTTGGCTCAGCTCGTCAGGCCGGTCGGCTAACCACTGCTCGGCCTCGGCCAGAGGCGCGCCCCGCAGCAGGGCACCCTCGTCGCAATCGCTCTCCTGCCATTGGCGCTGCGCTGCCCGGATCCTCTCCTACCAGGTGCGAAAGCCCCGGTCGGCCTCTATCCAGCTCTGTAGCTGCCCCCAACGCCGGATCAGGGCCTCGTGCACCACTTCCGCCACCTCCATGCCGGCGGCGTCACGGCCGGTCACCACCAGCCGCTTGTCTGCCAGGTGCTGCACCAGGTGCCAGCGCTCCTCTCCCAGTTCGGAACGGGCAGCGGTCCGCCGCGTGTCCTCCGTGCCCTCCCCGGGACTCACCAGCTGGACGAAGATGTGCCGCGCCGCCGCCTGATCGGCCGGCGGCAGCCCGGCAACCACCTCGTCGGCGTAGCGAGCAAGCGCACCGTCTGCTCGGCCAATCTCCTCGTACCCCGCATGGGTCAGCCAGCCCCGGCTGTGCCGCTCCCAGAGCAGGGTCAGGGCAAACTCCAGCAGAGGCAGGTTGCCCGGTTCTTCCCCCACATCGTCCAGGATCCGCTCCACCAGCCCGGCCTCAAAGGCGGCCCCCTGCGTCCAGGCCGGCTGCTCGATGGCCGCGCGCAGCTCCTCGCGGTTCATGGGGCCCAGCAGCAGGTCTGTGCCCTGGAGGGCATCGGCCAAGGGGCGATAGGCGAGCGCCTGCCCCATAAAGTCGGCACGCACGGTGAGCAGGAGCGCCGAGCCCGCCGCCCCTGCGCGGCGGCCACGCCTCGCCGCGGCGAGCAGCACGTCGACAAAGCGGCGGCGTACGCCCGGCTCTGCACACAGGGCATACAGCTCCTCGAACTGGTCCACGACCAGCAGCAGCCGCCGAGAGGGAGGCCTGCGGGCCAGGGCCCAGGCCACCGCTTCCGCCAGCGTGAGGTCCCCGCCAACCAGCGCGCCCGCCAGCTTGCGTGCCTCCGGCGGCCGCTCGGCGTCGCTCGGCTCCGGCGGCAGAGTCTCCAGCAGGCTGTGGGCCAGCGCCTGGAAGGGCTGCGCCCCCGGCCGCAGGCTCGCGATCAGCCAGTCGTCCCTGCCGCGCAGGCGGGGCAGCAGCCCGGCAAAGACGGCCGACGACTTGCCGCTGCCCGAGGAACCCACGACGCAGATCAGCGCCGGGCCCGCCTCCACCGGCCGCTGCTGGATCACCTCCATCAGCCGCCTGGCAAAGCCCTCCCGGCCAAAGAAGAACCGGGCGTCTTCTTCCTGGAACGCAGCCAGGCCGCGGTATGGGCAGGCGCCGACCTTCCGCGGCGCCTGCCCCTGTGCGGCCAGGATGACTGCGAGGTCCGGCGGCTGCTCGCCCCTCAGCAGCAGCTCGTACGTGTCGCGGACCTCCTGAGACGGCTCCACGCCCAACTCTTCCGCCAGCAGCCTGCGGCAGGTCTCGTATTGGGCCAAGGCCGCCGTGCGCTGCCCACCAGCGGCGAGCAGGAGCATCAGCTGGCGGTGGGCCTCCTCCCGCCACGGCTCGAGGGCCAGCAGGCGCGTCGTGTAGTCAATGGCGGCGGGCCGGCCCTCCTCGCCGAGGCGGCCATAGTGGACAGCCAAGGTATGCAGGGCCTGCAGCACCAGCATCCGCAGCCGGACCCTCTCCGCCAGGACCCACTCCTCGAAGGCTGGCGCATCGCGCACGTAGAACCCGGCCAGAAAGTCGTCGCGGTAGAGGGCGACCGCCTCCTCAAAGCGCTCGACGCCGGTCTTGTCCGCTGCGCCCCCTACCCCGGCCTCGAAGGCCTCCACGTCGAGCCGGTAGGCACTGTCCCGGTTGAAGGCAACGCTCTCCCGGCCGATGTCGAGGTGGTCCCCGACCAACCGGTGAAGGATGGACAGGGACTTGCGCAGGTTGTTCTGGGCGCTGGCCTCCGGCAGCTCGCCCCACAGCAGGCCGGTCAGGGCCGGGCGCAGATGGGGCCGGCCGGTCACGGCCAGGTAGCACAACAGCGCCTGGTCTTTGTGGGAGGAAAAGCCGGTGACCGCGGCCCCGGCGCGGCGGATCTCCGGGTGTCCCAAGAGCGCCAGAACCAACTCGTCCGCCATCATACTCCTCCCGCCTCGATGGAGGAGGGAACGGTCCGGTAATGATTCCGTAATGGCAGGCTGCTAAGCTGTACCCATACCATACCACAACTGGTTGCCTAGGTCAAGCACTGGAGAACCGGTCATGTTTGAGACACCACCGCGCTGCCGCTTCTACCTGTTGGCCGCGTGGGAAGAGCGCCATCCTGATCCCGATCAGCCCGTGACATGGCGCTTCAGCCTCGAAGATGCGCGCACCAAGCAGCGGCGCGGCTTCGCAGACCTGGAGGCGCTGGTAGCAGCCCTGCGGCAGGAGATGGCAGACGATCGACAAAGGAGGGAAAAGTGAAAGGCAAGCGATTCATCACCACTGGATTGGCAATGGCCTTGGCACTTGCCCTGCTGGCAGGGTTGGCCCTGGCCCAGCAGCCGGCGGGCCACCCACTGCCCTCGGCATTTACCTACCAGGGGCGGCTCAAGATCGACGGCGCCCCCTACACCGGACTGTGTGACCTCGAGTTCGGCCTGTGGGACGAGACCACCGGGGGCACCCAGGTCGGCGCCACACAGACCGTGCTTGGTGCCATCCTGGACGACGGGTTCTTCACGGTCTTTCTGGACTGGGGCCCGGACGCCTTCGCCGGCGAGGGCCGCTTCCTCGAGATCAGTGCTCGCTGCCCCGCCGGCGGCGGGCCGTGGGAACCGCTCAGCCCCAGGCAGGACCTGACCCCCACGCCCTACGCCCTGTACGCCATGCACTCGCCTTGGACGGGGATCAACGACATGCCGGTGGGCTTTGCCGACGGCACCGACGACGACACCACCTACGGCGCCGGGCTGGGCCTCGTGCTCACGGACACCCTCTTCACGGCCGATACGGCTTTCCTCCAGCAGCGGGTGATTGGCACATGCGGGGCCGGTTTCGCCATCCGCGAGGTGCTGATGGACGGCGCAGTGGTCTGCGAGCCGGTGGGAGGTGACGGCGGGGGCGATATCACCGCCGTCTTTGCCGGGATGGGATTGGCGGGGGGTGGGGACACCGGCGACGTGACCCTCTCGGCCGACCCGGCGGTCATGCAGCAGCGGGTGGCCGGTGCCTGCGGCACGGGCTTCGCCATCCGTGAGGTGCTGCAGGACGGCAGCGTGAGCTGTGAGCCGGTGGGGGGCGGCGGCGGTGGAGATGCCTGGCTGCTGACCGGCAACTCGGGCACGACGCCCGGCGTGAACTATGTCGGCACCAACGACAATGCCGCGCTGGTGTTCAAGGTGAACGGCGAGCGCGCGCTGAAGCTCGAGCCGGGTTCGGCAAGCCCCAACGTGATCGGGGGTGACTTCGCCAACGCGGCCTACACCGGCGTCTACGGAGCGGCCATCGGCGGCGGTGGCAACTCCGCCGCTGCCAACGTGGTGACCGACTACTACGGCACGATTGGCGGCGGCGAAGGCAACGTCGCCGGGGACGATGCCGGCACTGCCGCAGACGCCGCGTATGCCACCGTCGGCGGGGGGCAGTCCAACACTGCCAGCGGGTTCGAGTCCACCGTCAGTGGTGGGCAGGGCAACGTCGCCAGCGACGACGCAGCCACGGTGGGTGGGGGCTGGCTTAACGAGGCAGCTGCCAACTACGCCACCGTCGCCGGGGGCTATTACAACAGGGCGTATGGCGTGCGCACCACGATTGGCGGGGGCGGGGACAACGCCGCCACCGCCAAGGGCGCGACCGTCGGTGGAGGCGAACTGAACACTGCCGACGGGTGCTACGACAACGTGGACGGTGGCTACAACAACACGGCCGTTAGCACTGATCCCCCCAATTGCCTGTATGGGGGGGCTACTGTAGGCGGGGGTTACAGAAACGCTGCCACCGATGATCGTGCGACCGTGAGCGGCGGCGCCGAGAATACCGCCAGCGCCCGTGGGGCTACAGTCCCTGGTGGCAGCGGGAATGCTGCAGATGGCGAGTACAGTTTCGCCGCCGGCTACAGTGCCAAGGCTCTCCAGGATGGCTGCTTCGTCTGGGGTGACTACTCCTATGCCGACATCACCTGCAACAACCAGAACCGTTGGGTTGCACGCGCCAGCGGCGGCGTCTACTTCTATACCAACTCCGGCCTGACCAGCGGCTCCTACCTCGCCGCCGGCGGCAGCTCCTGGAACTCGATCAGCGACCGCTCCACCAAGGAGAACTTTGCCCCGGCCGACACCCGGACCATCCTCGAGACGCTCGCCGTGCTGGAGGTACAGGAGTACAACCTGAAGAGCCAGGACGACTCCATCCGGCACGTGGGGCTGGTGGCGCAGGACTTTGCCAGGTTCGGCTACGGCGAATCCGACAAGGCGATCAACCTGGAGGACGCCGACGGCGTGGCGCTGGCCGCCATCCAGGCACTCTATGCGGAGAACCAGGTGCTGAAGGCGCAGGTCGAGTCGCTGCGGGAGGAGAATGCGGCCCAGGACGCTCGGCTCGCCGCATTGGAGCAGGCCGTCTGGCAAGGGGAGCCGCCCGCCGGTCGGGAGACCGGCGACGGCGGGCAGGTTGCGCTGCCCTGGCTCTTCGCAGGCGGTCTGGTGATCGCCGGCGGCACGTGGGCCGCGCGGCGCCGGCCGGGAGGGGGGCGATGAAGGCCAGGCACACGCCAGGCGCAGCCTACCTTCGCGGGGCCCTGCTCGTGGCCTTGGTTGCCCTGCTGGCTCTGCTCGCAGGGCCGTCCCGCGCCCGGTCGGGCTCGGGCTACGACCTGTCCTGGTGGTCGGTGGACGGCGGAGGCGAGACCTTCGTCGGGGGCGGGATGCACAGCGCAGGTGGCTCGCTCTCGCTCAGCGGCACGGCCGGGCAGGCAGATGCGGGGCTGCATGAGGGCGGGGCATTCGTCCTGGCGGGCGGGTTCGAGCCGGGAGGGGCAGTGTTCGCGCCGCAGAGGTACCTGTACCTGCCGCTGGGCCTGCGCGGCTACTGACCTACCTGCTGCCGGATGTGCGAGAGGAGGTGAGCAACCGGGAGACGAGGCTATGGTCCAGAGGCAAGGTGAAGATGCATCCAAGCCAGAAAGGAGAAAGGAAATGAGAGGCAAGAGTAGGCTGTTCGCGTTGGCGCTGGCAGGGTTGCTGCTGCCCTTCCTGACGACGCCGGTGTCGGCCGGGACCACCTGGACCGAGTTTGAGGGATGGTCCATCGTGCAGGAGTGCCCGTGGTGCGCTCCGGGACGCATGTGGGTGTCCGAGGATTGGGTCCTGCATATCCGGGGCATGCAGGAGTACTACTACAACAGCTTCACCGACCCGCGCATCGCCGGCTACGAAGTGGTGACGGTCAATGTGAACATGCAGCTGCCCGAGGTGTATGGCCCGATGTGGTGCACCACCCGCCTCGACAACGACGATGGCTACTGGGAGGCTACGGCTGTGGGCTACCGCACCGCGGAAGGTGGTTCCTACATTCGCGCGATCTACCATGGCCATGGGGCGTACGAGGGGCTGCAGGCGCGGGTGGACATGTCCCGCGACAATCCGGCCGACCCCTTCTGGGTTGAGGGTGTGATCGTGGACCCAGGCGGAGACTAGGCAGCCCCGTTGCGTATCGCGCAGCAAACGCTCTGGAGGAGCGCTCCGGCAGGCCCCTGCGGGTTCGCTCGTATCCTCAGCCGCATCCAGCTGGCCCTCGAGGGAGGGCCAGCTACTTTGGTCCGGCTGCGGGGGGGCGCGAGGGCTGGACCTGCACCAGTGCCTCTCGCTTCCGTTCAGGTGGCGGCCCATGCCATACCTGCGCCTGCACGTGACCGTCCTGCCGACCTACACCGTGGACGCTCACTCTCGCTGAGGCGCACACCAGGCGCCCTAACGTCACCCGGTATCCCTCACGTCCCCTGGATGCTCCCACCTGGACGACCGAGAACGTTCGTTGTACCCAGTGACTTCCTGGCGCACTGACTACCAAGACTGCACGAGTTTGCTCCCCGGGGGCTTTCTCCCGCGTCTGCGCCCACAATCCCGCCCTCGATCCGGTGAAAACGCCTCAAGTGTCCAGTCCTGCACCTTCCTCGACCAGTGTCGCGAATCGCTGGACGAATCGTGCAGCAGGTCCTCCGTCGACGATGTCGTGATCGAACGTGATTGTGAGGCAGAGATGCTCCCTGTTCTCCAGGTGACCGTCTCTGAGAACCGGTTTGGCCGCAATGCCACCGATGGTGACGGACAGCGTATGGCCGGGCAGGGGGACCCCCCAACCGGAGCGGGTCCCGAACATCCCTACAGCCGTCACAAGGACTGTGCCGTTGAATCCCTTCAGCAGGCTCGGAGCCCTCTGAGCGAGGCGGAAGAAGAGTCGTCTGACAAAGCGTGGGACAAGGACGTACCAGCGAAGCCAGCGACCCCAGGGTGTCTGTCCCAGTTCCTTTGCCTGAAGGGCTCGTATCTCGCGGTGGATCTCCCAGGCGGACTTGCGGTTTGCTGACCGTATGACGGTCTGCAGTACGACTGGAGTGCCCTCCTGCCTTCGCTCGACTGGAAGCGAGACGTCAACGTCGTCAAACAGGACGAGCCTACCGCGCCAGTCTAGATAAGCCTGGAGGTGCTTGTCGTCGTCGACTGCCTTCGCGCAGCAGTAGACAATGAAGCCTGTAAAGGAGAGGCTCTCGCCCGTTTTCTCCTTGACAACGCGGAGCCTCTCGCGGGCCCTGGTGATGTCGACCTCTACCAGCCCATGGATACAGTGTTTCCTCCCGGCCAGGTCCATGCCGTCCATGACCAGCTGCCGAAATGGGTGAAGAGCTTCGACTGAGTATGGCGGTTTCTTCATCAAAACAGCTCCGCATCAAGCACAGGCCAGGCCTCTGTTATGTCCGCTCCCGGGGCGGGCTCCCACCCCAACGGCACCGGCTCGCCAGCACTGCAGCGAGGCGCTCGTTCAGCACCTACGTTCAGGCTCGTGCCTGGCTGACACACCACAGAGACAACCCGTCGCACCATGAGCGCATTCTAGCAGCGGGTGCGACCTGCGTCAAGATTGGCCTAGGCGGCCCAGGGTCAGCGTAGGTAGTCAACGATGGCCTCATCTCCTGCACACCATCCCGGCTCCAGCGCCTTGGCGGCAGCTTGGTTCTTGATCGCCGTGCACTTGGGTGCTGAGCTGCACCTTGAGCAGCAAATCGGGAGCGGGGATGTGACCACGAGAATCTTCACGGCGGTTCTTCGCAATTCGTGCCCCCGAGAGGCTCGGTTTCGAACAAGTGCGGTGAGGCGGTTGCCATGTAAGCGCGAAGAAGTGGACCGCAGCGGGCGCCGCCGGTTGCGTCGTGCCCCTGCATCGTGCGTTGGCCAACGACACACTTCGCTGCGTTCTCAGGAAGGCGGGTGTGACACCCGAGGAGGCTCTCGAGAACCAGCAGAAGGCGCCGTCAACCCGAGGTGCAGACCACGGCCTGTCCGGCCTCTTCACGGCCACCGGAACGTAGCCCGGCATGCCCCGTATCCCGCGGGCGTCAGTCCATGGGTGAGCTGAATCCGCGCGCTCTGCTACCTACAGGGTATCGAGGAGGGCAGGATCACCCGCGAGGTGACAGCTTCGCCTGCACTCGATCGAGCGACTCCTTGTCAGACAGCGCCAGCAGGATGTCGCCAGCCTGAAGCACCGTTCCCCCACTCGGGACGAGGAAGTCGTTGTCGCGGGCTACTAGGATGACCAGGAAGTTGTCCGGCAAGCCCAACTCCACAATCGCCTTCCCGGTCACCGGCGACCCAGGCGGCACCGGGAGTTCCTTGAGCTCGCTGCTCAGCCCGCTCATGGGTGTGTACTCGATTGGATAGACCCTGCGGGGCGCTACCGGCGCGTCTACCTTGAGCCAGCGGGCAACCAGGGGAAGGGATGTCCCCTGCAGCAGCACCGATGTGAGCACAACAAAGAAGACGGCGTTGAAGAGCAGCTCGGCTTGGGGAATCCCGGCCAGCAGCGGATAGGTTGCCAGGATGACGGGAACGGCGCCGCGAAGGCCGACCCAGGAGATGAATGCCTTTTCCCTCCAGCTCAATCGGCTCAGCAACAGGGTGGCAAAGACGGCGATGGGCCGGGCGACCAACATCAGACATGCAGCAATGGCAAGGCCGGCGCCTGCGACGGGAACAATACGCGACGGAAAGACAAGCAAACCCAAGGCGAGGAACATGACGATTTGCATGATCCACGCCATGCCGTCGTGAAAGCGCAGAAGGCTCTTCTTATGGATGAAATCGCTGTTGCCCAGGACAATCCCAGCCAGATACACGGCCAGGAAACCACTGCCGCCAATTCGGTCCGTCAGCCCAAAGCCCAGCAGCGCCAACGAGAGAGTCAGAACCGGGTAGAGGCCTTCGAAGCCCAGCCTCAGCCGGTTGACCAGAAAGAGCGCGACTTTGCCCGTGCCGTAGCCCACAACCGCACCGACTAGCATCTGCCGCAGAAAGAAGCCGATCAGGTAGCCGGGCGACAGGCTGGGCTGCCCAATTAGCTGGATGAGGCCCACGGTCAAGAGGACGGCCATCGGATCGTTGCTGCCCGACTCTAGCTCCAGCAGTGGTTTCAGCCGGCCCTTGAGGCTGATGCCCTTGGACCGCAGGACGGAGAAGACGGCCGCCGCATCGGTGGAGGACACGATGGCCCCGAGCAGTAGTCCTTCTTTCAGCGCAAGCCCCAGGACTGCGTGGGCAACGAGGCCGGTGATGACCGCGGTCACCAGGACCCCAAGAGTCGCGAGCAGCGCCGCTTCCTTCGTGACCGTCCGTACGCTGCTCCACTCCGTGTCGAGGCCGCCGGAGAACAGGATCAAGATCAGAGCGACGATGCCGATCGATTGCGCGATGGTGGGATCGTCGAAGTAGATGCCACCCGATCCTTCGGATCCTGCCAGCATCCCCACGATGATGAACAGCAGCAGGGCGGGCACACCAAAACGATCAGAGATCTTGCTGGCCAGGACGCTCACCAGCAGCAGGACCGCCGCCCCTATGAGAATGTACGAGTTCATGTTTCGGCTAGACCCCTGGGCAGGTTGGGTTGTTCACGCCACCTCGCATCGTACCACAGGTCTTGGAAACCCACCAACCAGGGTTCCTTTGGCTGCTGGGCAGAGAAGAACGCTGGCGAGTGAGGCGCCTGCGGTCGAGCACCCGGTTCGCGGCTCGGCAGCCCGCTCCCGCGCCTTGACACACACGGGCGCCTGCCCTATGATGCTGGCCCGGAGGGAGTACCATGGAACTCAGGAAAGTGCGCAGGCCGCAGTGCCTGGCCGCGCTGGTCATGCTCCGGCAGGCAGTCGAACGATGCCCAGCAGTCCTGAGGCCGGCTCGGGCTTCCACTGGCTGCCTTTCAGCAAGCTCGAGCTGCGGCACTACAGCATTCGCCATCTCCAGCAGCACACCGGCGAGCTGATGGAGAGACTCGGTGCGCGGTCAGGCGTCAGTGTCAACCGGATGGGCAGCAGAGACGAGGCCGAGTGAAGAAGCGGCAGGCCAGGCGACAGCGCATCGCGGCCCTCGCTGCGGCGGAAGCTGGCGGGCACTCGACACAGGAGGGGCAAGCCGCGCCATGACCATTGAGCACATCGCCATCTGGACGGACCGGCTTGAGGTGATGATCGCGTTCTATGCACGCCACTTCGGTGGGTCGGCGGGCGCCCGGTACCAGAATCCACGCACCGGGCTTGAGTCGTGCTTTGTCACCTTTGCGACCGGCGCACGGCTTGAGCTGATGCAGCGGCCTTCCATCGGCCCTCACCTCGATCCTGGCGAGGAGCGCCAGGGGTATGCGCACCTGGCCTTCTGCGTGGGCAGCCGCGCGCTGGTCGACGAGCTCACTCGGCGGCTCGAGGAGACTGGCTGTACGGTGATCAGCGCGCCGCGCGAGACCGGGGATGGGTACTACGAGAGCTGCATTCTGGACCCGGACGGCAACCGGGTGGAACTGACCGAGTAAGCCAACACGTGCCACAATAGGAGCTATACAGAACCAAGGGTGCCCATCCCAGGGCACCGACGGAGCGAATCAATGATGGGCGACAAGGCGTTAGCAGTGACCTGCAACAAGGACTGTGGCGGGGGGTGTCCGCTTGTGGCGGACATGCGCGATGGGCGCGTGGTGCGCTTGCGCGACAACCCGCTCGCCGGCCGCACCATGACGGGCTGCCCACGTGGCTACGAGATGCCGCGAGCCGTCTATGCGCCCGACCGCATCCTCAGCCCGCTGGTGCGCACCGGCCCGCGCGGCTCAGGCCAATTCCGCGAGGCCACCTGGGCCGAGGCACTCGACCTGGTGGCGAACCGCCTCACCGAGGTGCGCGAACGGCACGGCCCGGCGTCCACCCTCGCCCTGGCAGGCTTTGCCTCCGGGCGCGGCGCGCTCCACACCACACAGCGCCTCACCAAGCGCTTCCTTGCGCTGCTGGGAGGCTACACCGAGATCACCGGCGGCTACAGCTCGGCGGCGGCCGACTATGTGACCCCCATGGTTCTCGGCACCGAGTTGGCCGGCATCGACTCCCCCACCCTGCGGCACTCCCGGCTCATCATCCTCTGGGGCGCCAATGTCACCGACACCCGTCTCGGCTGCGATACCGAGTTCCACATCCGCCAGGCCCGCCGCCGCGGGATGGAGGTCATCGTCCTCGATCCCCGCCGCTCGGCAACAGCCGCCAAGCTCGGCACACGCTGGATCCCACTCCGCCCCGGCACCGATTCTGCCCTGATGATGGGTGTCCTGTACGTGCTGCTGCGCGAGGGCCTGGTGGACCGGCCCTTCGTCGAGGCACGCAGCAGAGGCTTCGAGGCCCTTGAGCTGCACATCCTGGGTCGGGACGACGGTGTGCCCAAGACTCCAGCGTGGGCCGAGGCGATTTGCGGAACGCCTGAGCCGGTCATCCGGGAGCTGGCGCTCCTCTATGGGCGGACTCACCCGACTGCCCTGATCCCGGGCCTCTCCATCCAGCGCACTGTGGGCGGCGAGGAGGCGATCCGCCTGGCCATTGCGCTGCAACTGGCTACCGGCAACCTGGGCAAGCTCGGCGGCTCCAGCGGTGGTCTGACCTGGGGCAAGCTCCCCACACCACACATGGGCCGCATGCCCCTGCCTCCCAACCCGGCTGGCGCCTCGATCCCGGTGGTGCAGTGGCCCGATGCCGTGCTAGAGGGGCGTGCCGGCGGCTTCGCATCGGAGGTCCATGCCATCTACAGCGTTGGCAGCAATTATGTCGTGCAGGGCAGCGACCTCCACAAGAGCCTGCGCGCCTACCGCCAGGTGGAGTTTTCGGTGTGCCACGAATATGCGTTGACGCCGACCGCGCTTCAGTGTGACGTCGTCCTTCCCGCAACCACATTCTTGGAGCGGGAGGACATCGTCTTCCCGGCCGGCGGCAACTACCTGCTCTACTCCAACCAAGCGGTGCCACCCCAGGGTGCGGCCCGCAACGACTATGACATCTTCTGCGACCTGGCCGAGCGCATGGGCCTGGGAAGCTCCTTCTCGGAGGGCCGCAGCCCATCGCAGTGGCTGAAGCACTTCCTGGCCGAGTCGGATGTGTCCGACGTAGCTGCCTTCCAGGCGACTGGCATCTTTTGGGGCGCTGACCAGGATAGGGTTGGACTCTGCGATTTCGCCCGCGATCCGCAGGCCAACCCTCTCAACACGCCGTCCGGCAAGGTGGAAATCGCCCCGGCAGTCTACGCCGCCACCGGCTCGCCAGCCGTTCCGACCTGCCGCGCCCTGTCGGCGGACCCACCCTATCCCCTCTGGATGGTGACACCACACTCGCGCTTCCGGACCCACTCCCAGTATGAGACTATCCCCTGGTTCAAGCGCAGGACGCCCCAGTTCCTCTGGATGAGCCCGGGCGATGCCGCAGCGCGGGGCATCTCGGACGGGGAACGGGTGCTGGTCCAAAGCCGCCAGGGGCGGATGCGGATCCCGGCGCACGTGACAGACGAGATCATGCCGGGCGTGGTGTGCCTACTGCAGGGAACATGGCCTGTGCTCGATCCCGATGGAGTCGAGAGCGCAGGATGCGCCAACGTCCTCACCAGCACGGAGCCGACATTGCCCAGCCGCGGGCCGCGCACCCATTCGGTGCAGGTGGAAGTGCAGAAGGGCTGACCACCGCTCCCCTTCGCACCGGTCCGCTGGCCGGTTGTCATCGCCGGGCCTTCCGGCTATACTGCTCTCCGCAAGGAGGCGCCATGGAGAACCAATACCGCGTCTACGGTTACCGCTGGGTCGTCCTCGGCCTCTTCATGTTCGTCAACCTCACCATGCAGCTGCTCTGGATCGCCTACGCCCCGATCACCGGACCCGCCGCCCAGTTCTACGGCGTCACCGATCTCAAGATCGGCATCCTGGCCATGTCCTTCATGATCGCCTTTGTGCCCCTCTCCATCCCTGTCTCTTGGGTCATCGATACCTATGGTCTTCGGAAGGCGGTCTCCGTCGGCGCCATCCTGATGGGCGTGCTGGGTGTCGCCCGCGGCCTCGCCGGCAGCAGCTATTCCCTCGTTCTCTGGAGCACGATCGGCATCGCCATAGCCCAGCCGTTCTTCCTGAACGCATGGACCAAGCTGCCGGCGAACTGGTTTGCCATCAACGAGCGGGCCACGGCTGTCGGCCTGATCACCCTGGCCAACCTGGTCGGTACCGCCCTCGGGATGGTGCTCACCCCACTCCTCTTTGAGCGGATGCCTATCCCCACCATTCAGCTCATCTACGGCGCGGTCGCTGCCTTTTCGGCCCTCCTCTTCCTGCTCTTCGCCCGCGACAAGCCCGCTACCCCGCCCTGTCCACCCGGTATGGAGGTCCGCTCCCTGATGCTTGACGGCCTCAAGCACGCCTTCAGGGTGAAATCGTTCTGGCTATACCTGGGCATCTCTTTCATCGGGATGAGCATCTTCAACGGGTGCACCACCTGGGTGGAGAACATCGTGCGGCCGCGTGGCTTCTCCCCGACGGACGCCGGCACCATCGGTGCCCTGATGCTTGTGGGGGGCATCCTCGGCGCGGTCCTCATCCCACCCTTCTCCGACCGGCAGCGCCGGCGCAGGCCCTATCTGCTGCTCGGCTTCTCCCTGGCAATTCCCGGCCTGATCGGCCTGACCTTTGCCACCTCTGCGTGGCTCCTTTTCCTCTCGGCCTTTGCGTTGGGCTTTTTCCTGGTCAGCGCCAGCCCGGTCGGCACGCAGTACGCCGCCGAGATCACGCAGCCGACGCCTGAGGGGGCCTCCAATGGGGTCGTTCAGCTTTGCGGTCAGGTGTCGGTCGTCTTTGTCTACGTGATGGAAGCGATGAAAGGGGCCGACGGCGCCTTCACCCCGTCCCTCCTGCTGGCCGTCGCGATGATGGCCGTTGCCGTCTTCCTGATCACCCGGTTACGCGAGCCAGGGCGGACTGCGTAACGGACGCCGTGGCTCAGGCGAGCACACAACCCCCATCGAGGTCACTGAATGGTTGCGGACGAAACGGAAAAAGAACCCGCCCTGCTTACTGGCTTCACGATTGTCCAGGTGGGTTCCTGTGTAGCCGATGCGAACAAGAACCGGGTCATCGCCGAGTTGTGGGACGACGTCTCGACAGCGTTCCCCTACCTCAACGCGGTAGTCACCAACCTGATGTACAACCCCGGTGCGAGCACCATCACCGCCAAGCGGGGTGGGCGCATCCTCACCTTCTACCCGCACCTAGCGGTGATGGCCAAGATCGACGGCGAGGAGGACGCCACCGCTCAGCTTCTCTGGTTCCAGAAGCTCTGCAACGATACTTGGAGACGGCGGGCCGAGATCACGCCCTGCTACGAGCGGCGGCAGACGCTCGGCCCCCTGGATGCCTACATGCTCCTCCCCAAGCTCCTCCGCTGCGGGGCCTGCGGTGAGCCCACTTGCTGGGCGTTTGCCTACCGGCTGCTCTTTGGCGAGGTTCGCCTGGAGGATTGCCCGCGCCTGTCCGAGCCCGAATACACCGACGGCGGACGCCGGTTGGCTGAGTTGCTAGGGTGAGCACGCCAGACCGCGAGCACAGAGGGCCGATGGCCCAGGCCTAGGGCGTGCTGCGGGGCGATACGCATGCTTGGCCCGCTCGCGCCCTCTACCGCGACCTCATTCGCCACATCGGACAACCCATACTCGACGCCGTGCACTGCCAGGGGCTATCGCTGTTCGGATAGCCACTCCTGCGCCAGCTCCACCACCTGTGCCGGGCTTTTGCCGGCCCCCCACGCCCGCATCGCCTCCAACGTCCCGGCAGTTCGTCGTGCCAGCAGGCGAGCCAGAAGGCCCTCGGCCCGCAGCCGAGTCGCGTGGGTAGCCGGCTGCGCCGCCGAGTACGCCAGTACATGCGCGGCGCGCTCGTCCTGGCCATCCGCCTGCAGCACACGCGCCGCCACCACCAGGACATCCTGCAGCTGCACGGCGTTGTGCAGCAAGCCGGCGACCATCAGACAGGAGACCATTTCTTTGCGGGCGTGGCCCACTTCCCCCAGCGTCACACTTGCCCAAGCCATGCCGGACAAAGCCAGCGAGATTCCCTGATCCCAGACCATGTCTCGGCTCAGCGCAAGTGCCTCCTCAAAGCGCGGGCGTGCTTCCTGCGGCTGCCCGGCAGCCATGAGCACGCTGCCCAGCCCGAGCAGAGAGACGGCGGTTTCCCAGTGGCGGGTTGCGGCCCTGCGGATCGCCAGTCCTTGCTCCAGAAGCCGCCGCGCCTCGTCCAAGTTCGCTTCGTCGCGTGCCAAGAGCCCCAAGTTGTCCAGCGAGCCGGCGACTCCCTGCTTGTCTCCGATCTCCTCGGACAGGGCCAGGCTCTGCACGTGAAGCCGGCGAGATTCCTCGAACTGGCCCTGCTCGCGTGCCATATAGCCCAGGTAGTCGAGGAGCATTCCCGTGCCCTGCCGGTCTCCCAGGCGCCTCCTGCTCTCGAGGCATTGCTCAAACCAGTGCCTTGCCTCCTCGAATGCACCCTCCATATGCGCCGCCTCGCCCAGGGAAAACTGCGTATACGCCACGTCCCACAGGTCGCCCATCTCCAGGCTGATGGACAGGCTGTCGCGCAGCAGGCGCACCGCCTCGTCCCTGCTCTGGCCAAAGCCGGTTGCCCGCGCCGCTAGGCAGCGCGCCACTCCGCGCCGGTCGCCGGCCTGCTCAAAGATCTCCTGGCTCTCATCGAGCAGCCGCTCAATGTCCATGGGCTGCTCGCCTACCCCATACCAGGCCGCCGCCAGGAATGCCCGGGCCAACTCGAGCCCGGCGCCCATCGGCCGGAGCAGATCGATCGCGCGCCGGATGAGGGCATCGACACGGTCCAGGTTGTGGACGAAGAACGCCAGGTGGCCCTGGTAGACCAGCATCAGGCCGAGGGCCAGCAGACGCTGGCGCTCCGCCTCGCCTGCACAGGCTGCCCGGCAGTCGGGCGAGTCCAGCGCAGCCGACGCCCGGCCAAAAACCCCTTCCCCCTCCTCAAAGCGGCTGCGCACCAGATAGAACTGGAAGAGGCTGTCGGCAGACTGGCGGAGGGCGTCGACGTCGCGCCGGGTGAGCGCCCATTGCCAGGCCTGGCGCACGTTCTCCAGCTCGGCCGCAATCTCGTTCAGCGCCTCACACTGACCCGCCCCTCGAAGCGGTCCCTCCTGCCGCTGTAGGAAAGCTGCCACCGCCCGCCCGTGCCTTGCCTGCACCTGCGCCAGCTCAGCCGGATCCGAGGCAAGCTGCTCCGAAGCAAAGTGGCGCAGGACATCGTGCATCTCATACCGGCCGTCGGACCGGTAGCGGAGCAGGGACTTGTCCGCAAGGGCCGAGAGCATCGCCAGGCCTGCTCCCGCCACCTCCTGAGCCATGGCACGTCCAAAGCCCCCACGGAACACGGAAAGGCGGGAGAAGGCCTGCCGTTCCACATCGCCCAGGAGAAGGTACGAATGCTGGCACACGGACCGCAGGCTCCGGTGACGCGGGGGCAAGTCGCGCATTGACGTCTCAAGGATGTCCATCCCGCGCTCGATCTCGTCGGCGATTTCCGCCACCGGGAGGAGCCGTGTCAGCGAAGCAGCCAGCTCAATTCCCAGCGGCAGCCCTCCCACGAGCCGACAGATGCGTGCTACGTGGCACATCTCCTCTTCGCGCGGCGAGTAGGCCCGGTTTGCCATCCTTGCCCGCTGGTCAAAGAGGCGCGGCCCGCCGTGCTGCTCCAGCCTCGCCTCCTCGCCGGCCCCCGGCACGCCCAGGCCCTGCACCTCGTAGACCCACTCCCCCTCCAGATCCAGCCGTTGGCGCGACGTGGCCAGGACCTGAAGGCCCGGCGACTCGGCCAGCATCGCTGCTACCAAGCTGGCTGCCTCGAGAAGGTGTTCCAGATTGTCGAGGACCAAGAGTGCTCTCTTGCCCGCAAGAAAGCTGATGAGCTGCCGCTCCGGGTCTTCGCCCTCGCGGTTGTAGAAGGAAAAGCCGCATGCATCCGCGATCGCCGCCGGCACCAGCGATCGCTGCTCAACCGCGGCCAGCGGCACCCAATAAGCGCCGCTCGGGACGCGCGGCTCTCCCGCGTTCGCCTCGGCTGCCCGCCTGGCGACTTCTAGTGCCAGGCGTGTCTTGCCCACTCCGCCGGGTCCTACCAGCGTCACCAGCCGGGCTTGTCCGTTCTCCAGCATCGCCAAGACCTCGGCCATCTCCGATTCGCGCCCGATGAGCGGCGACGGCGGCACGGGCAGCCGGATGGCCGCTGCTGCGTGCGGGACGCCCTCGTCCGACGTGTCTGCGCTGTCGCCGGTTGCTGCCTGGAGAGCCGCAGGTCCGGCGATCACCCCCGGACGGCTGGCCCGGATCTGCTGGTAGAGCCGCACCGTGGCATCCTCGGGAGCCGCGCCCAGCTCTTCCCTGAGCAGGCGACTGCACTCCTCGAACTGGCGGAGGGCGGCTGCCCGCTGGCCCGACTCGGCGAACAGCTGCATCAGCTGCCGGTGCGCGGCTTCCTGGAGAGGGTCGAGGGCCAACCGCCGGCGGGCGTAGGCGACCGCTTCCGCCGGCCGACCGGCAGCCTCCAGGTGGCCCGCCAGCTGATCCAGGGCCACCGCGAGTGACTGCCGCACGCTCTCCGCCTCAAAGAAGTGCCACTCCTCGAACGCCCTGCTGTCTGGCAGGGAGAAGCCAGCCAGCAGCTCGCCCCGGTAGAGCTCGACGGCCGCCTTCAAAATCGGCACGCACTGCCCGCAGACTTCGCCGGCCACGTGCTTGTGGCGCTGGACCTCGTCGAGGTGCGCGCAAAATGCAGAAATGTCGACCCAGAGCCCTTCTCGTGGCGTCAGCGTGATCTGGTCACCCTCCAAGTCGAGCCATCCGGGACCGATAGCCTTGTTGAGTGCCCATAGCGTCCGGCGCAGGTTGGCGTGTGCACGCTCTGGCTCATACTCCGGCCAGAGCAGCGCCGCCAGCTCCGCCCGGTTGTGTGAGGCGCCGGTGACCGCCAGGTAGGCAATCAGGGCCACTGCCCGGCGTGTGTCCACATGCACCGGCCGTCCATCTCGCTCCAGCCGCGGCGGCCCCAAGAGCCAGACCCGTAGTGAGTCCTGACCCGCGCGCTCCATCGCTCCTCCTCCTCGGACTGCGGTGTGCCTGCCTATCCTAGCACGGGTCAGGCTACAGGTCAATTGAGCCTGCGGCAGCCCGATCTGGCCGTAACGGCTGCGGTGACGCTCTTGGTGACGCCACCGTGCCGCCCCGTCGCTACACTGGAACCGAAAGATCAGGGAGCACAGAGACAGGAAGGCCGGGAGAGGGGAACACGATGCTGCAGAGTGGAGCGATCCTGATAACGGGAACAGAGTGGGCGACACGCAGTGGGCGCCTCGGCCAGGGTCAGGCGGCGCGCGCTGCGGCGCAGGCGTTCCGCGAGGCGCGCTTCCAGGCGGGGCTCACCCGGCTCGTCGCGCGGATCACCGGCCGATCCAGTGACCTGCGCGCTCTCGGTGCGGCCGCGCCGGAAGCCGAAGCGCGAGGGGGTCACTATGACGGGCTGCGGCCGGTTCCGCTGTCCCTCATCGTCGGCAGCGAGGGCCGCAGCGCGGACTTTGACAGGTACTTCCGCCCGTCCCGGAGCCACAACCGGGAGCGCTGGATCCGGGTCGCCTGCGCCAGGCTGCAGGGAGTAGCCCTGCCTGCGGTCGATCTCATCCAGGTGGGCGACAGGTACTACGTCCGGGACGGAAACCATCGCGTTTCCGTGGCACGCGCCTTCGGGCAGGAATCGATCGACGCAGAGGTGACAGTCTGGGAAGCCGGCGCTACCCCCGCACCAGCTCGCGCCTAGCCCGCTCGAGGATTTCGCCCAGGTGCTTCTCCACGTCTTCCGGCAGCGGCTCCACCTCGTGGGTTCGGAGGATTTCCTGGGCGCGAGCCCGGGCGCCTGCGACCACTCCGTGCCGCTCCTCGCCAGAGGAAGGTGTCGCGCTGATACCCGGCACCCACAGCGCCCCGCGTCGCATCTGACGCACGGTGTGCTGCTCTGCCAGGAAGACGCCGTCCCGCGTGATTGCCTCGCGCATCACCTCGTATGCCAGGGTCTCCTCCGTCACCTCACATCCGCGCGCGATGCGTTTCAGGAGCCCTATGATCTCGTCGTCTATCACCGCCACCTCGTACCCGCCTGCCAACCCGCTCTCGGTGTTCCCCACCCCTGAGAGCAGGTCCACACCGGCGAGCGCAGGCACCAGCGCGTTTGCCAGCCGCTGGTAGGCAAACTGAGGGTCGAGGAGCCCCACACCCCCGGCCAACCCGTACGAGTTGCACGCCAACTCCAGCCGGTGGGCGAGCTGCCCGGCGCACGCGCCCGCCAATCCCACCTCTGGCCCGCCCCAGGAGGACACCGCCGTCCTTAGGTCGATCGGACTGATGCGCGAGCAGTACAGGACCTGCACACCCGGCCGGGCTGAGGCGGCAATGAGGAAGCTTGCCAGCACCTCGGCATGCTGCTGCGCCAGGCAGCCGGCCATAGTAATCGGTCCCGTTGCCCCCAGCGATGGGCAAGGCAGCGAGTGGAAGGGCGCTCCCGAGCGCGCCACGGCCACGATCGCTCCGGCGACACTCCCCGTGAAGGTCATCGGGCTAACGGGTGAGACACTGATGGCCATCGTCGGCCGGGCGCGGAATGCCTCAGTGCCCCCACAGCAGGCGGCCGCCATCTCGACTACGTAGGGCACCTGCTCCGCCTTGTCCACGCCGCCGGAGCAAACCGGCTTGCGGGTGTTCCTCAGCATCTCGGCCGTGCCGGCGAGCTCCATCAGCTCGGGTGGCACATCCTGCGCACCAAAGAGGGGGATCACCACGTCCACGTTCGGCAGCGCATCGAGCAGTCGCGTCATGTGGGCAACGTCGCGGAGGAGCGCCGGCCGGCGGCGTCCGTCCTCCAGGTCATAGACAAAGGGGGGCCCACCGCCGTTGTGAAAGCGAATCTGCCCGTCTCCCAGCGCCAAGCCGCCCGTACCACGCACCGTCGGCAGCAGGTGGTGCTGCTTTACGTTTGCGAGCGCCCATTCGACTGCTTCGCGAGGGATATGGACACGTCCCTGGATCTCGCGGCAGCCGCGCCCGGCCAACATCTCTGTCGCTTCAGCATGCTGCAGCGAGATGCCCACCTCGTCCAGCAGCCGAAAGGCCGTCTCCTCAATGCGAACCAGGTCCTGGTCCCGCAGGAACTCCAGGGGCGGATGCCGTGCAGACATGGGACACACCTCCTCACACGATAGTAGCTTCAGATACTGCGCAGCACAAGCCGGCCGTGTTTCACCGCCAAGGGCACAAGGCCCGGTGCCACCCTCGCGGACACTGCAACGCTCGGCAGACTGGAGGGGTTGGTACAGGGCCCCATGCGACGCAATCGCCATCGGCTCTGCCCGGCAGCCTTTGACAGCGGACCGGTGATGTGCTATGATCGCCCCGTCGCACCAGAGCCCCGCACGAAGGAGGAGTCGTTGGCATGGTCGAAGACAAAGCGGCTCTCATCCGACAAGTCCCGCTCTTTGCCGACCTTCACCGTGCCGAAGTGGACGTTGTCGCCGCGGCTGTGCGCGAGGTCACGGCTGCTCCTGGAGATCTGCTCTTTGCCGAGGGTGACCCGGGGGATAGGCTGTTCGTCATCGTCTCCGGCAAGGTCGAGGTCCTCAAGTCCCTAGGCAGTCCAGACGAGCGCATGCTCGCCGTCCGCGAGGCAGGCGAGTTCTTTGGTGAGATGAGCCTCTTTGAGCCCGATGGCCGGAGGACGGCCGCCGTGCGCGCCATGACCCCCCTTCATCTGCTCGAGATGCAGCGGGCCGACTTTGAACAGCTCCTGCACCATGACCCCGCCGTGGCATACCAGATGGTCCGGACGCTCAGCCTGCGGTTGAACCACTCCCACAACACGACGATAGCCGACCTGCGCGAGAAGAACCACCAGCTCGCCCTGGCGTATGCAGAGCTCAAAGCCGCCCAAGCACAGCTTATCGAAAAGGAGCGGCTCGAGAAAGAGCTGGAGACCGCACGGTGGATCCAGCGGAGCATCCTCCCGAGCTCCCTGCCCGGCGTTCCCGGCTACGATCTGGGTGCCTTCCTGATGCCGGCGCGGGCCGTGGGCGGCGATCTCTACGATTTTATCCCACTGCCAGACCACCGTCTTGGAGTAGTGATTGGCGATGTGTCGGACAAGGGGGTGCCGGCCGCGATCTTTATGGCACTGACATACAGCCTCCTGCGCGCCGAGGCGGTCCGCTGGGAATCACCCTCCGCCGTCCTGCAGGCAACCAACCGCCATCTCCTGGGCATGAACGAGGCAGGCATGTTCGTGACCGTCCTCTATGGCGTTCTCGACAGCCACCATAGCTCCTTTCTGTACGCGCGAGCCGGCCACGAGGTGCCGATGCGCCTGGATCCATCCGGGAAAGTCGAGGCTCCACAACGGGGCCGGGGCCAGCCCTTGGGCCTGTTCGATGCCCCCGACCTGGACGAGCGATCCATCGGCCTGCCGCCCGGCAGCGTCCTCCTGATGTACACGGACGGCGCGACCGATCTGACCGACCCGCAGGGGACACGCTTTGGCCTTGATCGGCTGCGGGAGGCGGTGTGCGCGAGCAGGGCCGGCACTGCCCAGGCGATTTGCGACCGGGTATGGGATGTGCTCGACCGGTATCGCGGTAGCAGCGCGCAATTCGACGACGTCGCCCTGCTCGCGATCCAAGCGAGCAGGTGACGAAGGAGAGCCCACGTTGAAAGAGCCAAGGACGGAGGAACCCATCACCGCTGCCCCCAAGGACGGCTGGCTCGCTGCGACCGCGCGGGCGCGGGCGGCCTACGATTGGGAGGCTGCGGTCTCAGTGTGCAGCCAGGGCCTGGAGCAACCGGGCCTCCCGCCCGAGGTGACCTATGCCCTACTCGACACGCTGTCGCAGGCCCACCAGATGCTCGGCGACCTGGCGTCTCAGGAGATCGACCTGGAGGCTATGGCCCGGCTCGCGACGGAACTGGGCGACCCACGTCGCGAGGGCCAGGTCATCATGCGCCGGGCGGACCTGCTCGGACGGAGGGGCAGGGCGCCGGAGGCGCGGCGCCTCGCCCAGTCTGCGTTGGACTCTGCTCGGCTGAGGGGCGACCGCTCGCTCGAGGCTGCCGCCCTGACAGCCCTCAGCTGTGTGGACGGCCTATGGGGCAGCTATGACTCCGCACGCGAGCGCGGCGAGCGGGCCCTGGAGCTGTTCCGCTCCCTGGGCGACCCGCTGGGCGAAGCGCAGGCACTCTGGTGGTTGTCCATGGCCAACACGCGCCAGGAGCGCAACGCAGAGGCGATCGACCAGACGGAGACTGCTTTGGGGCTGTACCGCCTTGTCGGGGATCGGGACGGGGAGGCCCGCTGCCTAAACGCGCTGGGCATCTCGAACCCCGATGTCGGCCAGCGGCGCGCGCTCTACGAGCAGGCCCTTGCCGCCTTCGGCGCCATCGGCAACCGCCCGCGCCAGGCCCAGATGCACAACAACCTGGCTCTTGCCAACATGCAAATGGGGCTGTATGCCCTGGCGCGCGAAGACGCCGCCAACGCAGTGGCAACTGCGCGCCGGATAGGGGCTCGGGTGGATCTGGCCTACTATCTCGACACGCTGGCACGCGTGTGCATGGCCCTGAACGAGGCTGCCGAGTCCGAGGCACTCGGCCAGGAAGGCTTGTCCTTGTCGCGAGAGGTGGGAGACCAAGGCGTCGAGGGCTCCTACCTCATCGGTCTGGGGCGGGCCGCTCTCGCCGCTGGCCGGCTACTCGAGGCTGCTGAGCTCCTCCGCGAGGCGGCTGGGCTCTACGAAAGAATGGGAGTTCCTGCCGAGCAGGCGACCTGCCTCGCCTGGCTGGGAGCCGTCTGCCTGGAACTGGGGGATGTTGAGGCCGCGCAGATGCACACTTCCCGCGCCGCCGACCTGATAGCGAGTATCGACAGTGGAGCGACCGAGTATCCTCCCCAGGAAGTCTGGTGGTGGCATTACCGGGCGCTGGCTGCCTCTCTCCCTTTGGCAGAGGGGAATGGAGGCAAGAGCGATGCCGCCTGGCGTGCCCTCGACCAAGCGCTGCAACAGGTGCTCATCCCCATCGCCAATCTGACGGACGACGGCCTGCGCAGGAACTATCTGAACAAGGTGGCCATTAACCGCCAGATTGTCGTGGAGTGGCTCCGCCAGGCATCGGCGCGCGGCCTGCCGCTGCACCCGCTCACCGGCGCCCTGGCGAGTCCCAGTGCCGGACAGGAGCAGTTCCGCCGCATGCTCGACATCGGCCTGCGGCTCAACGCGCGGCATGAGACCGGCGACCTGGCGCGCTTTGTCGTCAACCAGGTGGTAGAGCTCACCGGGGCAGAGCAGGTGCTGCTCTACCGGCTCGACGACGCCGGAAACCGGCGCCTCGCCGCCGAGTTCTGGGCCGATGGAGCTCCTCCTTCTGAGGGAGGGGCAGGAGATGAGGCTGAGCGCCTCATCGCTGAGGTTGCGCTCAAGCGGGTGGCGCTTCTGCTCCACATCCCCCCCGACGTCCCGCAGCTTGACCAGAGATCGCAGCTCTGCGTGCCTCTCATGGCCGCAGGCAAGCTCGTAGGGCTGGTCTATGCCGGGATGGCCGGCACATTCGGCCGCTTCACCGAGCGCGATCGCGATCTGCTCTCGGTGCTGGCCAATCAGGCAGCCGTCGCTTTGGAGAACGCACAGTGGACCGAGACGCTTGAGCGCCGCGTCCAGGGGCGCACCTCTGAGCTGCAGACCGCCAACGCCCAGCTGAGCGAGCGGACGGCCGAGCTGGAGATCATCAGCAGCGTACAGCGATTGCTGGCGGCCCAGCTCAACATGCAGGCCATCTACGATGTGGTCGGAGACAAGATCCGCGACATCTTCGACGCCCAGGTCGTTTCCATCGCCACCTATGATCATGCCCTGCGAGTCGTGCGCGAGCGCTATGCGTTTGAAGGTGGGGGAAGGGTGCCCGTTTTCGAGCCTTTCGCGTTCGACGATGAGGGAGTGAATGGATACCTCATCCGCACTCGCCGGCCTCTGCTTCTCAACGAGAACGTGGTGCAGCGGGCCGAGGAGTATGGCATGATCACGGTTCCGGGGACCCAGGAGCCCAGGTCACTGCTGACCGTTCCCCTCATCGCAGGCGAGGTGGTGACCGGCTACATCTCCCTGCAAAACCTGGACCGCGAACATGCCTTCAGCGAGTCGGACGTGCGGCTGCTCACCACCTTGGCTGGCAGCATGAGCGTCGCGCTGGAGAACGCCCGCCTCTTCGACGAGACCAGCCGCCTGCTGGCCGAGACCCGGCAGCGAACGGCGGAGCTCGAGATCATCAGCAGCATACAGCAGGGCCTGGCTGCCAAGCTCGATGAGCATGCCATCTACGACCTGGTCGGCGACAAGATCGGAGAGGTATTCGACGCTCAAGCTGTGACCATCACCACCTACGACCACGCTGCGCGACTCAACTCGATGCGGTACTGCGTTGAGAGAGGACAGCGTGCCCATGACGAGACACCCTACCCCTCGAGCAGGCTGGCCGATCACCTGACCGCTACGCGCCTTCCGGTCCTCATCAACGAGAGTGCGCCGGAGCACATGGCAGAGGTCGGCATGTGGGTGGTGCCGGGGACCGAGGCGCCCAAGTCGCTCTTGTTTGTGCCCATGGTCGCGGGCAACGAGGTCAGAGGGGCGCTGTCCCTTCAGAACCTCGATCGCGAGCACGCTTTCCGCGAGTCGGATGTGCGGTTGCTGACCACCCTCGCGGGCAGCATGAGCGTTGCGCTGGACAACGCCCGGCTGTTCGCCGAGACCAAGCGCCTCCTGGCCGAGACGCAGCAGCGCACCTCGGAACTTGAGACCATCAACCGCGTGGGCACAGCCCTGGCCCGCCAGCTCGACGCAGGCGCGATCATTCGGCTGGTGGGCGAGAAAGCACAGGACATCTTCGGTGCCGACGCAGTGAATGTCCTGCTGTACGACGCCGCGACAGGCATGATCCAGGATGCGTACTCGTACGATCGCGGTGACACGACGACCGGAGAGCCCTTTCCCCTCGGCAAGGGCCTGACCTCATCCGTCATTCGGTCCCGGAAGCCATTGCTCTTGGGCACCGATGAGGAGCAGACCGCGTATGGCACGCTCCCATGGTACGGCGGGGCCCCCCGCAAAGAACCCACCCAATCCTACATGGGTGTACCGGTCGTCGTCGGGGAGCGGGTCATCGGGGTGGTCAGCGTTCAGAGCTACCGGCAGCATGCCTACGGAGAAGCCGGCGTCCAGCTGCTCTCAACCCTCACCTCGAGCATGGGTGTCGCACTGGAGAATGCACGCCTGTTTGCCGAGACCAATCGCCTCCTGGAAGAGTCCCGCCAGCGCGCTGGCGAGCTTTCGACTGTCAACCGCATCGGCCAGGCGCTTGCCTCCCAGCTCGACCTGGATACCTTGATCCACCTGGTCGGCGAGCAGATCAGGAATGCCTTCCATGCCAACTTCTGCTACGTGGCTCTCCTCGACCAGCAGGCCGAAATGATCCACTTCCCCTACCAGTTCGGTGAAAGCTACAGCTCACTTCCCCTCGGCCAGGGACTGACTTCGCGAATCCTGCAGAGCGGCGAGCCCCTCCTCCTCAATCAGGACGTCGCCGGTCGTAGGGCCGAAATGGGCATACAGCGCGTCGGCCTGGAGTCGAAATCGTACCTGGGCGTGCCGATCATGGTGAGCCAAGAGGCAATCGGCGTGCTCAGCGTGCAGAGCACCGAGGAGGAAGGCCGCTTCGACGAAGATGACCTGCGCTTGTTGACGACCGTGGCCGGCACCGTTGGGGCAGCTCTGCAGAACGCGCGGCTCTACCAGGAGACGCAGCGCCGGGCGGCCGAGATGGCCGCGTTGGCCGAGGTCGGTCGCCAGATCTCCGCCACTCTCGACCTCCCCGTCGTCCTGGAGCGCATCACCGGGCAGGCACGTGAGCTGTTGTCGGGAGCTCTGTGCGCCGTGTACTTGCTGCAGCGAGACGGCTGCACCCTGAAGGCCATCGCTGCGTCGGGTGAGGCCGTCGAGGCAGTGCTGGCCGATGAGTCGCTGCTCGGCCAGGGTATCATCGGCAGCATCGTACAGAACGGTGCGGCTGAGCGCGTCGATGACACAGCCGTGGACCCGCGCGGCCTTCACATACCGGGAACGGGCGATGCCGAGACCGGCGAAAAACTGATGGTCGCGCCTCTCCTGGTCCAAGCACGCGCCATCGGTGCCCTGGCCGTGTGGCGAGACCCGGGGGCTCCGCTCTTCAACGAGGCTGAGCTGGCCTTTGCGATTGGGCTCGCCCAGCAGGCTGCCGTCGCGATCGCGAACGCGCGGCTCTTCGAAGCTGCCCAGGAATCGCAGAGGCGCATGGCAGACATCATCGATTTTCTCCCCGATGCGACCCTGGTCATCGACCGCGACGGTCGGGTAATCGCCTGGAATCGCGCCATCGAGGAAATGACCGGCGTGGCCGCGCACGACATCCTGGGCAGGGCCAACTATGAGCACGCGCTCCCCTTCTACGGCGAGCGCCGGCCGATCCTGATCGACCTCGTGCTGCTGCCTGACGAAGAGATCGAACAGAGGTACGCCTATCTCCAGCGGCATGGGGCTGCGCTCACGGGCGAGGCGCTGGTGCCGCAGTTGCGGGGATCGCCGGCCTATCTCTATGCGACTGCGTCCGCGCTGCGCAACTCGAAGGGAGAAGTGGTCGGCGCTATTGAGACCATCCGCGACATCAGTGACCGGAAGCGCGCCGAGGAGGAGCTGCACCAAGCCAAGGCGGCCGCAGAATCGGCAACGCAGGCCAAGAGCGCGTTCCTGGCGACGATGAGCCACGAGATCCGCACACCCATGAACGCCGTCATCGGCATGACGAGCCTCCTGCTGGATACGCCCCTGACGGCCGAGCAGCGGGACTTTGCCGAGACGATCCGGACATCGGGCGACGCCCTGCTGACGATCATCAACGACATCCTCGACTTTTCCAAGATCGAGGCAGGCCGGCTCGACTTGGAGAGCTCGCCGTTCGACCTGCGGGAGTGCATCGAAGGGGCGTTGGACCTGCTGGCGCCCAAGGCGCGCGAGAAAGACCTGAACCTGGCCTACCTGGTCGAGCCAGGGGTGCCGGCAGCCATCGTGGGCGACGTAACGAGGCTTCGGCAGGTGCTGGTCAACTTGCTGAGCAACGCCGTCAAGTTCACCGAGCAGGGAGAGGTGGTCGTGACCGTCACGGCTGGCAGCGGGTCAGAGGCCATCCCATGCCACCCGGAGGCAACGTCTGAAGAAACGCGGCCCCTGATGCACTTTTCTGTGCGAGACACGGGAGTGGGAATTCCCCCCGACCGGATGGACCGGCTGTTCCAGTCGTTCAGCCAGGTCGATAGCTCGACGACACGGAAGTACGGGGGGACAGGCCTTGGCCTGGCGATCAGCCAGCGGCTGACAGAGATGATGGGCGGGATAATGTGGGCGGAGAGCAGCGGGGTCGCGGGCGAGGGGAGCACGTTCCACTTTACGGTCCGTGCAGAGCCAGCCGCGCTGCCGGCACGGGCCGAGCTCCGAGCCGACGCTGCGGACCTGCGGGGAAGGCGGGTGCTGATCGTGGACGACAATGCCACGAACCGGCGCATCTTGGCCTTGCAGACGCGGGGCTGGGGCATGACGCCGCGCGACACGGGCTCGGCCTCCGAGGCGCTGGCGTGGCTGCGGGCCGGGGATGTGTACGACATAGCCCTAGTGGACCGGCAGATGCCCGAAATGGACGGCATAGCGCTTGCGGGGGAGATCAGGCGCCTCGCACCGCAGGTGCCGGTGGTGATGGTCAGCTCGCTTGGGCAGCGAGAGGCGGCTGCCGATGCCGCGCCGGTTGGAGCCTTCCTCCTGAAGCCGATCAAGGCTTCGCAGCTGTACGACGCGTTGGCAGGGCTCCTGGCAAGCCGGCCGGGCACAGGGGCCAAGCCGCAGGCGGTAGCCTCGCAGTTCGACGCGGAGATGGGGGAGCGGCACCCGCTGCGGATTCTACTTGCGGAGGACAATGCGGTGAACCAGAAGCTGGCGCTGCGCCTTCTGGAGCGGTTGGGGTACCGGGCCGACCTGGCGGCCAACGGGGTGGAAGCGATCCGCGCCTTGGAGCGGCAGCGGTACGACCTCATCTTCATGGACATCCAGATGCCGGAGATGGACGGGCTGGACGCGACGCGGCAGATCTGTGAGAGGTGGGCAGAGGGAGAGCGGCCGAGGATCGTGGCGATGACGGCGAACGCCCTGGCAGAGGATCGAGAGGCGTGCCTGGCAGCAGGGATGGACGACTATCTGGCCAAGCCAATCCGGGTGGAGGAGCTGGTCGCGGCCCTAAGCCGCACCTGGCACCCGGACACGCGGCCGTAGCCAGCCCTGAGCAGGCGATTTGGCCATCAGGAGCAATCATAATGGATGAGCGAGACGTGATCGACCGGGCAGTGCTGGATAGCCTGCTCGATTCGGTGGGGGGCGACAGGGAATTCCTGGTGGAGCTCCTCCAGGTCTACTTCGACGATGCGCCACGGCTCCTGGCTTCCATGCGCACAGCGCTGGCCGCCGGGAGCGCCGAGGAGTTCCGCCGGGCCGCCCACAGCCTCAAGTCGAACAGTGCCAGTTTTGGTGCGATGTCGCTTTCCAGGCTATCGAAAGGGCTGGAGGAGATGGGCAAGGCCGGCACGCTGGACGGAGTTGCGGCGAGCTTGGCCCAGGCCGAGCAGGAGTATGCCCGAGTCCGAACGGCGCTGGAGGCGGCCGCAGCCGGCTGAGCGGCGCCGGCTGCGCGCAGACCTCCCTTCGGGCGAGGATACCCATGCCAAACAACGCCGGCCGCATGCTGGTCGTCGACGACAACCGCATCAACCGAATGCTGCTGGAGCGAGCCCTAGGCCAGCAGGGCTACAGCGTGGCGACTGCCGAGAATGGGCGCCAGGCCCTTGAGCGGCTTGCGGCAGAGCCCTTCGACATCGTGCTGCTGGACGTCCTCATGCCTGAGCTGGACGGGTACGAGACCCTGGCGCGCATCAAGGGCGATGACGCCCTCCGCCACATCCCCGTGATCATGATCTCGGCCGTGGAAGAGCTGGACAGCGTTGTGCGCTGTATCGAGATGGGTGCTGCTGACTATCTGACCAAACCCTTCAATCCGGCCCTGCTCCGCGCCCGGCTCAACGCCTCGCTCGCCGAGAAGCGCCTGCGCGACCTGGAGCGTGAGTACCTGGAGCAGGTGGGATACGTGGCCGATGCGGCTGCCCAGGTGCAGGCCGGCCGCTTCGATCCAGCAAGCCTGGACCTTGTCGCAGCTCGCGGCGACGCGCTTGGACAGCTCGCGCGCGTCTTTCAACACATGGCCAACGAAGTACATCTCCGTGAACAGCGCCTCAGACAGCAACTGAGGCAGCTGCACGAGGATGTCGAGGAGATGCGCAAGGCGCTCGTCGAGCCTCTGGCCGTCTTCCTGCCGATGGACCGCCGCCAGGCACTCTTTCGCGGCGAGTCGCTGCCCGATCGGGCGTCGGGTGCCGTGCTCTTTGCGGATATCTCCGGCTTCACCCCTCTTTCGGCCGCCTTGGCACAGGAGATGGGCCTCCGGCGCGGAGCCGAGGAGCTGACTCGCCTTCTCAACAGCGTCTACGAGGCGTTGATCGCCCAGGTGCACCTGTACGGGGGAAGTGTCATCGGCTTCAGCGGCGACGCCATCACCTGCTGGCTGGGCGAGGACGACGGCATTCGTGCGCTGGCCTGCGCGCTCTCCATGCAGCACGCAATGGCACCCCTCTCCTCCGTCGCAACGTCAGCCGGGACCCCAGTCTCACTGGCGATCAAAGTCGCCGTCGCCGCGGGGACCGTGCGCCGCTTCCTGACCGGCGATCCCAAGGTGCAGGTGCTTGAGGTCATCGCAGGCTCACCCCTGGACGAGCTCGCCCGGGCAGAGCACCGCGCAGGCCGCGGCGAGGTGGTAGCGACGGAGGAGGTTATCGAGCGGCTGGGTCCGTGTGTGCAGGTGCTCGAGTGGCGCACAGAAGACACGGGCTGGCGCTGCGCTGTGGTGGGCTGCCTCACGGAGCGCGTGGCCCCCCGGCCCTGGCCTGAGCTGCCTCCCGAGGCCCTGCCCGACCGCCTGTGCCGGTCGTGGCTGGCCCCGCCCGTGGCCGACCGCCTGGCCGGTGGCACCAAGCAGTTTCTGGCCGAGCTGCGTCCGGCCGTGGCGCTCTTCCTCAGCTTCCGCGGCATCGACTACGAGGCCGACGACCAGGCGGGACAGAAGCTGGACGCCTTTGTTCGGTGGGCACAGACCATCGTGTACCGGCAGGAGGGGATCCTGGTGCAGCTGACTGTGGGCGACAAAGGCAGCTACCTCTATGCCGCGTTTGGAGCGCCGGCCGCTCACGGCGACGACGACGCTCGGGCAGTCCAGACGGCGCTGGCCCTCCAGCGGCCTCCGCCTGAGCTCGGCTTTGTCTCCGGCATCCAGGTCGGGGTCGCAAAGGGCCGCATGCGAACCGGCGCCTACGGCAGCGCCACTCAGCGAACCTACGGCGTCCTGGGCGACCGGACCAACCTTGCTGCCCGGCTCATGCAGGCAGCCGCCGGTGGCATCTTGTGCGACGAGGAGGTTTTCCTGGCGACCCACAATCAGATAGCCTTCGAGTCTCTGCCTCCCATCGCAGTCAAGGGGAGGACCGAGCCAATCCCGGTCTACCTGCCGACCAGAGAGGGGGATAACGCAGCTCCTCCGGAGACGGCCGTCCGCACCCTGATCGATCGCCTTGCCCCGCCCCAGCAGCTGGTACTGAAGGTGGCCAGCGTGGCCGGCTCCACCTTCCCGGCTCCCCTCGTGCGCGCTCTCCTGCCCGACCAGTCGGCCGCAGACGGGCTGGACGGGCAGTTGAGCGCCCTGGAGGAGGTAGGGCTGATCGTCCGTGAATCGGCGCGCGGCTTGAACGACCTAGAGCCCCGCTTCACCTTTCGCAGCGCAGCTCTGCAAGAGACCGCCTACGACGGGATGCTCTTTGCCCAGCGGCGGCAGCTGCACCGGCTGGCTGCCGAGTGGTACGAGAGGACATTCAGCGGCGATCTGTCTCCCCACTTCGCCTCTCTGGCTGGGCACTGGCGGCGGGCCGAGGAACCCGCGCACGCCATCGACTACCTGGAGAGGGCCAGCCGGCTGGCGCAGCAGGCCGGAGACTACGAGGAAGCCGAGCGCTTGCTCCAGGAAAGCCTCGAGCTAGAGTCCCGGGCAGCCGTCCTGGGCGAGAGCTTTTACGAGCATCCTTCCGTCGACTGGGAGGGCGCGCGCCGGCATGCCCTGGCGCGGCTGGAGAGGGATCTACCCGCCGGCCTTGGCTACCACAACCTGTGGCACACGCGCGACGACGTCCTGCCGGCGGCCCAACGCCTGGCGGCACTGACAGGGCTGGGCGAGGTCGAGACTCGACTTGTCGAAACCGCTGCGGCCTTTCACGACACCGGCTATACCGTGCAGCGCGAGGAGCACGAGCGCCTCTCCGCGCAGATTGCCGGCGAAGCCCTGCCTGCATTCGGCTTCTCCCCGGCCCAGGTAGTGGCCGTTCAAGGAATGATCATGGCCACGCAGCTGCCCCAATCGCCTCGTACGCTCCTGGAAGAAATCGTGGCCGATGCCGACCTGGACGTGCTGGGCCGGGAGGACTTGGCCACCAGGAACCAACACCTGAGAGACGAGCTGGCTGCCTCCGGCACACTGATCAGCGACGAGCGCTGGTTCGCCAGCCAGGTGCAGCTCCTGGAGAGCCACCACTACTGGACGGCAGCGGCACGCTCGCTGCGCGATCTGGGCAAGCAGCGCAACCTACAGATGCTGCGGTCACAGCTGCGGAGCACGGCTCTCACCACGCCCGGAGAGGCGCCGCCGCCCTTACCCTGCTAGACGTTAGGCGCGGCGCCTGGAGTCGGGAGGAAGAAGGCCCGGTAGGCCAGCGGGCCTGCCGCCGCAAGAGGCTTGGCCTGTCGCTTGCCTCCCTCCCCCTTTGTGCTATACTTTTCCCATGAGAGTCGCCATCGTCCACGACTGGCTGAACCAGCAAGGGGGCGCCGAAGCTGTGCTCGGCGCCTTGGTCGACTTGCTTCCCGGCGCTCCCATCTACACTTCCATCTTTTCGCCGGGCACTATGCCAGCCGCCTACCGCCGGTGGCCCATCCACACCACCTGGATGGACCGCCTGCCGGCGATCCATCGCCGGCACCAGCCGTACCTCCTCCTCTACCCGCTCGCCTTCGGCGGCCTCCGCCTGGACGGCTACGACCTTGTCCTCTCCAACAAGTCGGCGTTCTGCCTCGGGGTCCGGACCTCACCCGGCACCCGCCATCTCTGCTATTGCCTCACGCCCACCCGGTTTGTCTGGGACTATGACGCCTACGTGGGCCAGGAGGAGGCCGGCCCGCTGGCCCGCACCGCAGTGCGCCCCTTCCTCGGCGCCCTGCAGCGCTGGGAGCGTGCCGCCGCTCGCCGCGTGGATACCTTCCTCTCCATCTCGCGCGAGGTGCGGGCGCGTGTCCGCCGAATCTACGGCCGTGAGTCGGCCATCCTCCACCCGCCGGTGGATACCGGCCGCTTTGCCCTCTCGGACGGGCACGACGAGTTCTTCCTCATCGTCTCTCGCCTTGTCCCGTACAAGCGCATAGACATCGCCGTCCAGGCCTTCACCGCGCTCAACCTGCCTCTCTGGATCGCGGGCAACGGGCGGGACCTGCAGCGGCTCCGCACGCTGGCCGGCCCCACCGTCCGCTTTCTCGGCCGCGTGCCAGACCAGGACCTGGGAGCGCTTCTGGCCCGCTGCCGGGCGTTCGTCTTCCCCGGTATGGAGGACTTTGGCATCGCACCCGTCGAAGCCATGGCTGCCGGCCGCCCGGTGATCGCCTACGCCGGAGGTGGCGCGCTGGAAACGGTCGTCGAGGGAGTGACCGGTGCCTTCTTTGGTCAGCAGACCCCAGAGTCATTGGCCGATGCCGTCCGTCGCTTCGAGGCGTCGGCCTACGATCCGGCCGCCATACGGGCGCATGCCCAGGAATTCGATGTGTCAGTCTTCAAGGCCGGCATGCGCGCGGCCATCGAGAACGAGTTGGGGGGAGTATGGAGCTGAGAGAATACGGCCGCATCCTGGGCCGTCGCTGGCCAGTCATCGCCCTTGTCGTCGGGCTCGTGCTCCTGCTGGGCCTGGTGTTCCGCGAGGACCCTGCGACCGTCTACCGCGCCTCGATGCGCTTCACCGTCGGCATCGCGGGCACCGAGCCGGTGACCGCGGCCAATGGAGAGGGCCGCTCCGATGCTTGGCTTGCCTCCGAGTACCTCGCCGACGACCTGTGTGAGGTGCTCAAGGGCGGCGACTTTGCCGGCAAGATCAGTGCGCAGGTGGGCTTTCCCGTGCCGGCCGGTGCCATCTCGGCCAGCCGCGAGCATCGCGTCATGTCGGTCACAATCGACTGGCCCGATGAGAAACAGGCGCAGGCCATCGCCGAGGCGGTGGGCGCCGCCGTTCAGGACGCAGGGCAGGACTATTTTCCCCAGTTGGAAGGAACCCAGGCCAAGGCGCTGCTCATTGACGGGCCCAGCATCACGCCCGTCGGACGGAGCCTGCGGCAAAAGCTCGACCTGCCCCTGCGCCTGCTGATTGCGCTCGTGGCGGGCGTGGGCCTCGCCTTCCTGTGGGACTATCTCGACACCACGGTGCGCAACCGCGCAGAGGTCGAGGCCATGGGGGTCTCGGTGCTGGGTGAGATCCCACGCTCCCGCACCCGCATCGGCCGCCGCAGGGCTGGTTGATGTCCGCAGCCCTGGCTCACCTGCCGTGGGCTGGAGCACAGGCGGGCGACAGGAGAAGGGGTACGCCACCCGCCGAGGCACCTCTCGCCCAGTCCTGCGCTCTGGAGCGGCGCCACGTCGCAAGGGTGGAGTGTGCCCGTTGCCTGACTTCGACTCGGTCCCGATCTCGGCTGCTTTCGAGATTGGGCATTCCTTCTGCCCGTGATAGAATGACCTGACATGGGCTCTCTCGGAGGAAATCGTGGAGTTACGTGACTACTGGACCATTGCGCGCAAGCGCGGCTGGATTATCATCCTCGTCGCAGTCGTCGCCGCCATCGCGGCGCTCGGCGTCAGCCTGGTGATCCCCAAGACCTACGAGGCCACCATCCAGCTCAGCGTGAACCCGGGGCGTGCCGATTGGGGTCTCAGCCAGGCCACCAAGGAGCTCCTTCGCAACTTTGCGCTCAACCTCAAGAGCCACCGCATGACGCAGATGGCGATCGACGAGGCCCAGCTCGACATGACCACCGACCAGTTCCTCGCCAACCTGGACGTCAGCGACGATTCCTCCAACCTCAGCATCACCCTCGTCGCCGAAAGCCACAGCCAGGAAGAAGCACGGCTCATGGCCCAGACGCTCGCCGACCTCTTTGTCCGGGAGCGTGAAGCATGGAACCAGGACCAGGACAAGTCGGATCGGATCGAGGTCAGCAAGGTCGACGACGTCCGGTATGTGCCGCTGGCCCGGCCGAACAAAAAGATCAACACCCTGGCGGGAGCCATTTTTGGCGCAATCGCCGGCGGCATCATTGTCTTCTTCCTCGAATGGCTCGAGTCCGACACCCTGCGCACCGCCTCTGATGTCGAGAAGGCGACCGGTAGCACCGTCCTGGGCGCCATCCCCACCGGAGGCCAGGCTAAGGCTGGCGGGTCGCGCTTTCACCTTCCGTCGTGGATCGATTCGGGAGTCTTGCTCTTTTTCCTTGTGGGGCTTGTCATCGGCGCTGCCCTGGGTGCGCTGATCGTCGCCCTGCTCTAGAGGGGCCGCCTCCCTGCTTCACACTGTGAGGTTCTGCAAAGATGAATGACAGCTTGAGCCAGCTCATAACGGTCACCGAGCCTCGCTCGCCCATCAGCGAGGCGTACCGCACCCTGCGCACCAACCTCGACTTCGCAGGCCTAGATCGCAAGCTTCAGACGCTCGTGGTCACCTCGGCCGGCGTCGGCGAGGGCAAGTCGACCACGCTCGCGAACCTCGCCGTGGTCACCGCACAGGCCGGCCAGAAAGTGATCCTTGTGGATGCCGACCTGCGCCGCCCCAGCCTGCACAGCCTCTTCGGGCTCGAAAACGATGCAGGCTTGACGACGATGATGATGGATGAGAGCGCACTGGCTGCCCCGCCGCTGCGGGACACGGGCATCGAAGGGCTGTCGCTGCTGAGCAGCGGTCCACTACCACCCAACCCGGCCGAACTGATGGGTTCGCGGCGCATGGAGGAGGTCATCGCGGCACTCGCACAGCGGGCAACGACCATATTCTTCGACACGCCGCCCGTGGTCGCCGTGACCGACGCCGCGGTCCTGGCGACCAAGGTTGATGGAGTGCTGCTGGTCATTAGCGCCGGAAAGACACGTCGCGAGTATGCGCGCTCCGCCGTGCAGCGCCTCCAGCAGATCAATGCCCGGCTCGTCGGCACGGTACTCACCAACGTACCGTCGGGCGTCGGTTTCTCGGGATACTACTAGGGCAGACCCGGTTCAATCGTGCCGCGTCCGCCGCCGCTTGGCCGGGGTGGCGGACGCTTTTTTGACCGGCGATTCTGGGGCCGGGTCCTGCCACCCTGTTCGAGGGCTGGGCTTGGTGCCCGCCAGAGGCATTCGGGATGAGCAGTCGTGAGCGCGTCTATCGTACAGAGGCAATCGTGCTCCGCCGTACCGATTTCGGTGAGGCGGATCGCCTCCTCACGACATTCACCCCCGAGCGCGGCAAGATCAGACTTGTCGCTAAGGGCGCACGCAAGCCGTCCAGCCGCAAGTCCGGACACGTCGAGCTCTTCAGCTATGACCTCTTCGTTGTCGCCACCGGTCACAGCCTAGACATCATCACGCAGGCCGAGACCTTGGAGCCCTACCGGCCTCTCAGGGAGGACCTGCTGCGCACGACCTACGCCTACTATGTGGCCGAGCTGGCGGACGGGTTTGCCGCCGAGCGCGACGAGAACCGCCCGGTGTTTGACCTGCTGAAGGACACCTTCGGCTGGCTTTGCACTGCCCAGGACCTCCAGCTGGTCGCCCGCTATTTCGAAGTGCGCTTCCTTGGCCTGGTGGGCTACCAGCCGCAGCTCTTTGTCTGCAGCGGCTGCCAGAAGGACCTCGAGCCAGAGGTCAGCTACCTCAGCGTGGGCGACGGCTCAGCCCTGTGCAGGAAATGCGGGCAGGATCGGCCTGGCACCATGGCGCTCTCCGTAAACGCGCTGAAGGTGCTGCGCTTCCTTCAGACGCGTGAGTGGGAGACGTGCCGCACCCTCCGGCTCGCCGGCGCCACCCACGCCGAGGTGGAGCAGGCCATGAGCCGCTACATAACCTACCACCTTGAGCGCAAGCTCAAGTCCGTCGAGTTTCTCCAGCATCTGCGCCGCCAGATGGCGGCAGGCGAAAGGGAAGAACCATGACTCATCCGGCCGAACCAAACCCTACCCAGCCCTTGTCCTTCCAGGAAGTCATCATGCGGCTGGACCGCTACTGGGCAGACTACGGCTGCCTCATGTGGCAGCCCTACAGCGAGAAGGTGGGCGCCGGCACACTGAACCCGGCCACCACACTGCGCGTACTCGGCCCCGAGCCCTGGAATGTTGCCTACATCGAGCCCTCATACCGCGCCGACGATGGGCGCTATGCCGAAAACCCCAACCGGATGCAGATGCACACCCAGTACCAGGTCATTCTCAAACCGGAGCCCGGCAACCCACAGGAGCTTTACCTGGGAAGCCTCGAGGCGATCGGGATCCGCATGCGCGAGCATGACGTCCGCTTTGTGGAAGACAACTGGGAAAGTCCCGCCGTCGGTTCGTGGGGCTTGGGCTGGCAGGTGTGGCTGGACGGCCAAGAGATCAGCCAATACACCTACTTCCAGCAGGCCGGTGGCCTGCCGTGCGACCCTGTGCCCGTCGAGCTGACCTACGGGCTCGAACGGATCGTCCTTTATCTGCAGAAGGTTCGCTCCGTGTGGGAGATCGACTGGGATGGGATCCATACCTACGGCGACATCTACAGGCGCCCCGAGATTGAGCACTGCGTCTACAACTTCGAGCTCGCCGACGTCGAGCGCCTGACTCAGATGTACAACCTCTACCTGGCCGAGGCACGCGCCTGCATTGTCCGCGGCCTGGTCATCCCCGCCTATGACTATATCCTGCGCTGCTCCCAGACCTTCAACCTCCTAGACGCACGAGGCGCCATCGGCATCACCGAGCGGGCAGCCTATTTCGGCCGCATGCGGGACCTCAGCCGGCAGGTTGCCCGGCTCTACGTCGATCAACGCAAGGAGATGGGGTTTCCCTTCCTGCAATACGCGCCTCCTGTCCCGGCCACCACGGCGGCCGAGCCGCTGGTCGCTCCCTCAGCATCGCCCCTTCTCCCGGCAGAGCCCTCCACCTTCCTGCTCGAGGTCGGCACAGAAGAACTGCCCGCCGGCGATCTTCGGGTGGCGCTTGACTACCTCAACAGCGCTGTGCCCAAGATCCTGAGCGAGGCGCGGCTGGCGCACGAGTCGATCCGAGTCGTCGGCACGCCGCGCCGTCAGGCCGTTCTCGTCGCCGGGTTGGCTCCCCGCCAGCCCGATCGAACCCTCGAGGTGCAGGGCCCACCTGCCAAGGTGGCCTTTGACGCCGCCGGCAAGCCGACACGCGCCGCAGAGGGCTTTGCCCAGAAGCAGCAAGTCCCCGTCGAGTCGCTCCGCGTAGTCACCGAGGGCGACAGGTCCTACGTCGCTGCTACCCGAGTTGAGACAGGCCGCCCTGCTGCGGAAATCCTCTCCGAGCAGCTTCCTGTCCTGCTTGGCGGGCTCCGCTTCCCGAAGGCCATGCGATGGAACCAGTCCGGGGTTCTCTTCTCCCGCCCACTGCGCTGGCTGGTGGCGTTGCTGGGGGAAGAGGTGGTGCCTTTCAGCTTTGCCGGCGTGGCGAGCGGGCGTTCCAGCCGTGGCCTGCGGCCCCATGGCTCGCCCCCCTTCGAGCTTGCCAAGGCGGACGGCTACCTCGACGCCCTGGCCGGGCACGCGATCGTCGTCGACGAGGCGGAGCGTCGCAGGCAGATCCTGACGCAGGCAGCAGCTCTGGCCGCGTCTGCTGGCGGCATCATCCCCGACGATCCCGACCTGCTCGACGAGGTGACCAACCTGGTCGAGCGCCCCACCGCCCTTCTCGGCTCCTTTGAGCCCGGCTTCCTGTCCCTGCCGCAGGATGTGCTTATCACTGCCATGCGCAAGCACCAGCTGTACTTCCCCGTTACGAGCCAGGACGGCAGGCTGCTCCCCCATTTCGTCACCGTGCGCAACGGCGACGACCTCCACCTGGATACGGTCCGCGAGGGGAACGAGGAGGTACTGCGCGCCCGCTTCTCCGACGCCCGCTTCTTCTACGAGCACGACACTCAGAAGGCCTTGGAGGACTTTCTGCCCCGCCTCGGCACCCTGACCTTCCAGGAGCAGCTCGGCTCCATGCTGGACAAGAGCCGGAGGCTGGAGCAGTTGGTGGCGCGAGTTGGCCGTGCATTGGGCCTGGACGAGAACGAGCAGGCAGTCGCACTGCGAGCAGCCCATCTCTGCAAGGCTGACCTCGCCACGCAGCTGGTGATCGAGTTCACCACCCTTCAGGGCACGATGGGCCGCCACTACGCGCTCCGCTCGGGCGAGCCAGAGTCCGTCGCGCTGGCCATCGCGGAGCACTACATGCCGCGCTCCGCCCGCGACCGCCTGCCCTCTTCCGCTCCCGGCCTGGCCCTGGCCATCGCGGACCGCGTCGACAGCCTGGTGGGGCTCTTCGCCGTCGGCCTGGCGCCCACCGGCTCCGCCGACCCATACCACCTGCGGCGCGATGCCCTGGGCATCGTCCAAAGCCTCATCGCCCATGAGATACGGCTTCCCCTCCGACCAATGCTCGAAGAGGCGGCCGCCCGCATGCCTGTGCCCGTGTCCGGTCAGGTGATTGACGATGTCCTGGCCTTTGTCGGCGAGCGGCTGCGGGGTTGGCTGCGCGACAAGGGGTTCCGCTACGATGTGGTCGACGCGGTCCTCGCCGAGCGCGCCGGCGATCCGTACAGCGCCTACCGTGCCACCGCCCAGCTCTCTGCCTGGGTCGAGCGCTCCGACTGGCTGGACCTGCTGAACGCCTACGGACGCTGCATCCGAATCGTGCGCGACCAGCCACAGGAGCTCGAGTACTCACCCGGCTTGGATTCGCACCCTGCGACGTCCGCGCTCTGGGAAGCCTACCGCCAGGCCCGCGCGCAGGTCACGCCCAGGAGCGATGCCGACCGGCTGCTGACGGCGCTCTGGCCTACCGTCCCTGTTATCAACCGCTTCTTCGACGAGGTGCTGGTGATGGACCCCGACCAGTCCCTGCGCGAGAGCCGGCTGGGCCTTCTCCAGGCCCTCTGGCGCCTGAGCCGGGGCATCGTCGACGTCACCCGGCTGGAGGGGTTCTAGCCCAGACAGGCGCCCGCGACTGCCCGGCTGGCATCGGGTCCCTGAGCCTGCCCGGGCCGGTGATCCGGCCAGGTGGCGGGTCGCCCTAGGCGGCCTGCCCCTGGCCGGTCCGTTTCTGAGCGATGTAGCGCAGTTGGCGTGCGGCCAGCTTGCCGCCGTCGGGAAGGCGCTCGCTGTTCTTCATCGCCTGTCGAAGCCAGCGCTCCGCTTCTGCCAACCGCCCCCGCTGGAACAAGAGCTGCCCCAGCTCCAAGGCGCTCGACGCATCGTTAGGGTTCTCGCGGAGCACGCCAAGATAGCGCTCTTCCTCTGCCGTCAGCCTGTCCCTGGCAACCAGCCGGCCGATGTCAAACACATAGTCGGGATCGTACCGCTCCGCCTTGTGGCGGATTAGCGCATGCGCCCGCGGCAGAATCCAGTCCAGCTGGCGCACCACCTTGGCCTCAATTGCCACGGACGACTCCTTGGTCCCTGCCGGCACGTGCAGCTGGAGGGTGTCATTCTTGTCCAGCACGGCATTCAGCGCCGTGGCCTCATCCCCCACGCGCAGCCGCTCGATCAGAAGCGAGCTGTCCCCGATGTTGGTCACGCTTAGGCTGTCCCCAAGCCGCGCGAGCCGTACATTCTCTGCTTCCCGGCACTCTTCCTCCTGCTCCACCGCGAGGACCGCCTGCTTCGGGTACTGCACGTCGAGCATCTCCAAGTAGTCGGCCGTATAGTCCCGCAGGATGCCAATGTGCTCGTGCACCGTTCCGCCTTCGGTGACCTCGACCACCACCTTGGTACCCACGTAGCGTTCCAGGAGCGGATCATACTTGGTGCCCACGTAGCCGATGATGGACTCGCTCACCTTGCTCAGATAGGCATCGCTGCCAGCCGAGATGCGCCGCTTCGGCGTCGTCTGCGCGTAACCGGCCAGGATCCCGATCGCCTGGCTGACCGAGTCGGACACGGTGTTGACAAAGTTGCGGCTGTGCCGCTGGAACCTCCGCCACAAGCCGGGGTGGAAGGTCCTGTCGTGCTCCCGCTGGCGCTTTTCCCACTGCTTGCCGTTGATTTCGTCCAGGTAGCGGTAGATCGCCTGGATGCGCTGGAACTCGTCCCTGTAAAGGATGTAGCTCGTCTCGATGTGGTGCTCATCCTGCACGTCGCTCTTGTACACGAGCTCAATGCCTGTCGGGTGCAGCCGCATGTCGCCCCAGATCAGCCGGCCGTCCACCAGCTCCATCGTGACATGATACCCGTGAAAGTCCTGCAGTACCCGGTCTTTCTGCCGCCCCTTCAAGTATCCGCTGATGAGTCCACCTCCCAGGAGGACGACCAGCGTGATCCAAAGCGTGCTGTCCATGCCCTTTTCCTCCGCCTGCCTCTCTTCCTAGAGTATACCACATCATGGGACATAGGCACATAAATATCATGTTAATGATTGTAATAGACCCACCGAGCCTATCGACGCCGGCACACCGCGGCCGGGCTGGGCATTTCGCTTCCCACTGCCGTGCGTCTGTGCTATACTCTTTCCATGAGCCCTGCCCATTGCGCCGCAGAACCGGCGGGCCGGCCCTGGTGGGCCAGGCTCACGCCTCACACAGCGCGCCGTCTGGCGCTTGGTGGCATCGTCCTGTTGGCCCTCGCCCTGCGACTCTTGCGTCTCGGCTTTCAGCCCCTCTGGTGGGATGAGGGCTGGAGCGTCTACTTTGCTACCACCTCGCTCCGCTCCATGGTGAGCCTGACGGCCGTCGACATCCACCCGCCTTTCTACTACCTGGTACTGCACCTCTGGATCGCCCTCCTCGGTGCCTCCCCGCTCGCTTTGCGCCTGCTCTCGGTGCTGGCCGGCACAGCCGCCGTTCCCCTCCTCTACTGGAGCGGGCGCCGGCTCGCCGGCGACAAGGGCGGGCTCGCGGCAGCTCTCCTCCTGGCCCTTTCCCCCTTCGCCGTCTACTACTCGCAAGAAGTGCGCATGTACGGCCTCGTCACCCTCTTCGGCTTGGCTGCATTCTGCCTCGCGCTGAAGATGGAGGACTCCGGCTGGAGCCTGGTGCCCTGGCTCGGCTACGTGCTGGCCGGAGCCGCCGCCCTCTACACGCAGTACTACGCTGCCTTCCTGCTCCTGGCGCTCAACCTCACACTCGTGGTGCGCTGGCTGGTCCGCCGCCGACCGCTTCGCGCCTGGTACCCCTGGCTGGCCGCCCAGGCAGCTGTTCTGCTCCTCTTCGTGCCCTGGCTTCTCTACGCCGGAGACAAGCTGCTCACATACGTCCGCTACAAGGTTGGCGTCGAGGAAGACACTCCCATCCCCTTCTTCCGCTACATCGGGCGGCACCTGGCAGCCTTTGACTGGGGCCACGCCGAGGGCGGCCTCGCGGCGTGGTGGTGGCTCGGCCTGATCCCGCTAGCCGTCCTTGCTGCCTGCCTGCTCCTATCGCTCCGGCGGCAGACCCGGCCGCGGGACCCGGCAGGGGCCGGACCCACGCCACAGCCGCGCGTCAGCAGCGGTCTCTTGCTCGCCTGCCTCCTCCTGGTCCTGCTCCTCGGCGGCTTTGTCGTCAACCTGCTCTTTCCCTTCACCGCGCCCCGCATTGAGCGCCAGCTGCTGTTGGCGCTGCCCTACTTCCTGCTCCTGATGGCTACCGCGCTACTCCATCTCCTCGGGCGCCGGCGGCCCCTGGCGCTCCTGGCCCTGGCTTCCTTTCTGGTCACCGCACTGATCTCGCTTGCGTTTTTCTACGCCGTCCCGCGCTACCCAGAGGACGACTACCGGCCCGTGGCCGCCCGGATCGCCGCACTGGCCCGCCCCACCGACGCCCTGGTCGCGGTCCACCCTTGGCAGGTCGGCTACTTCGAGTCGTACCTACCGGCAGACACCCGCCCTGACCTGATCCTCTCTCCCCGCGAGGTACTGCCCGAGGAGCGCCAGTACTGGGCGGACGATCCGGCGCTGCTGGCCGCTGACCTGGACCGGCTCCTCGCCAAGAGTGGGCGGCTCTGGCTCCCGGCGCACCAGTCGATGGGCCGCGTGCTCGAAGGGCAGGTCGATGCCTATCTCGTGGAGCGGGCCTACCCGGTGCTGACGGAGTGGTACAGGGACACGACCGTGCTGACCCTCTTTGCCGCCGGTCAGCCGGAAGCGCAGCCCACGGCGGCGCAGTTCGGCGACTGGCTGAGCCTGGAGAGCGTCGCGGTGGGCACGTCCCCAGTAGAGGCAGGATGGGGCATTGTGCCGATCGACCTGGCGTGGAAACTCTCTGTCCTCCCCAACGCTCCGTACAGCGTCGGACTGCGCCTGGCCGACTCCGCCGGCCGGGTGTGGGCGCAGCGCGACTCTGAGCCCAGAGGAGGGCGCGACTCCTTCACGCTGTGGCCTGCCGGCGAAGCGCGCGTCGATCGCCTCGGCCTGCTCGTGCCGGCGGGAACTCCTCCAGGCGACTACCGGCTCGCCCTTCAGGTCTACCAGACGTCCGACCTGGCCGTGTTGCCTGCGGTGCAGGATGGCCGCGGCACGTCCGAGGTGCTCTTGGGCAAGGTGCGCGTGATCCGGCCTGCGAGCCCGCCCCCTGTGTCGGCACTGGCTGTCGCCAGCCCTCTGGTGCGCGACTTTGGGCCCCTGCGCCTGCTGGGCTATGCCCTGCGTACGCCAGGCTCCCTCTTGCCCGGTGAAACCATCGACCTGGACCTCTTCTGGCAGGCGCTGCGTGCTCCAGGGGAGGATTTCCTGCCGCGGCTGCAGCTGCTCGACCCGGCGGGAGGCGTGGCAGCTGAGCGGATGGAGAAGCCGGTCACCGGCACCTATCCGACCGCATGGTGGGAGGCCGGCGAGCTGGTGACGGATCCGCACTCCCTCGCCGTCCCCGCAGGCGCTGTCCCCGGCAACTACCGGTTGGTGCTCGGCCTGGTGCGCGTGTCCGGCGGCCGGCCGATTCCTCCCGCGCCGGGCCGAACGACCGTCCCCCTGGGCGATATCCAGGTGCGGGGCCGGGAGCACAGCTACGGCGCGCCGGCCCCCCAGCATCTCCAGCCTGTAGGCCTGGGCGACGCGGTCGAGCTCGTCGGCTACGAGCTTGCGGGAGGAGTCCATGCGCCCGGCTCGCCGGTCGAGCTGACGGTGTACTGGCACGCGCTGGCAACGCCCAACAAGAGCTACCGCTCGTTCGTGCACCTGCTCGATTCCGGCGGCCAGATCGTGGCGCAGGACGACGGCGTGCCGGGCAACGGGAGTCTGCCCAGCCTGGGCTGGCTGCCAGGCGAATACCTGGCCGATCCGCGGACGCTGCAGCTGCCCCCGAGTCTGGCCCAGGGGGCGTACCGCCTCGCAGTGGGTCTGTATGACCCCGAATCTGGTGCCCGCCTCGGCGAGCAGGTGCTCCTGGACGCAGTCCTGCAGGTGGCCGGCCGCACCACGCCGTGATCACTCCTCGCGGCGAGCGTTTTCTCCTCTTGCACCCTTGCAGCGAAGCAGAGAATCGACGGGACCTCGGCGCTGGCCGTCGCCTGGCGCGCGAGGCCCGGTCTAGCTGGCGGCTGCCGCCGACTGGATTCCGCCCTCCGTCATCCGCCGTGCATCCAGGATACGCTCCGCTTCCTCATTCGTGAGGTAGCCGCGTTCGACCACCACGTCCCGGACGCTGCGGTTCGTGGCCATCGCCTCCTTGGCCACCTCGGCACCCTTCAGATAGCCAATTGCCGGGTTGAGCGCCGTGACCAGGATCGGGTTTTTCGCCAACCAGCCCTCCGCCTTCTCGCGATTGGCCTGAACGCCGGCCACGCACCTGGCGGAGAAGGCTCCGATCGCGCCGATCAGCACGTGCATCATCTCGAACAGGTTGTGCGCCACGATCGGCATCATCACGTTGAGCTCGAGCTGCCCGGCCTGTGCGGCGAGCATTACCGTGAGGTCGTTCCCCATCACATGGAAGCAGGCCATGTTTAGCATCTCGGCCATCACCGGGTTCACCTTGCCCGGCATAATGCTGCTGCCCGGCTGCACCGCCGGCAGCCGCAGCTCGTCCAGCCCTGTCGCCGGCCCGCTGGCAAGCAGCCGGAAGTCGTTGGCGATCCGCGTCAGGGTGACGGCCAGCGTGCGCATCGACCCCGAAAAACCAGCGGCGTCCGCCAGGCTCTGCATCGACTCAAATAGGTCGTCCGACCGCGCAAGCTCAAGACCGGTGAGCTCCGCGAGCTTGCGCACCATCCGCTCGTGGTACTCGGGGTGTGCATTCAGCCCGGTCCCGGCTGCCGTCCCGCCGATCCCGAGCCTCTGCAGGTCCAGGGCGGCTCGCCGTATCCTCTCAGCGTCCCGCTCTACGGCCCGTGCATAGCCGCCGAATTCCTGCCCCAGGCGCACCGGCACGGCATCCTGGAGGTGCGTCCGCCCTGACTTGACCACATCGTCGAACTCGGATGCCTTCCGGCGGAGCTCCACGGCCAGGCCGTCGATGGCACCCGTCAGCTCCTCCAGCCGCCACAGGGACCCCAGCCGGATCGCCGTGGGGATTGTGTCGTTGGTGGACTGGGCCATGTTGACGTGATCGTTTGGATGCACGGGTTTCGCCGCATCGCCCGCGGCATGGCCCAGGATCTGGTTGGCCCGGTTGGCGATGACCTCGTTGGCGTTCATGTTGTGGCTCGTGCCGGCCCCAGCCTGGAACGGGTCCACCACGAATTGGTCATCCCAGCGGCCCGCCGCAACCTCCTGCGCGGCCTGGGCAATGGCGTCCCCCAACCGGGCGTTCAGCAGGCCAAGCTCCATGTTCACCAGCGCCGAGGCCTGCTTGATGACGGCCATGCTCCAGATAAAGGCGCGGTAGGGCCGCATACCGGAGATGGAAAAGTTCTGCACGGCCCGCATCGTCTGGGCACCGTACAGCACTCCCGCCGGTACGGTCACCTCTCCGAGCGAATCCCGCTCGATCCTCGTATCCCTGTTCCTTCCTTGTGCGATGTTCGTCATGGTAGCTCTCCGGTGCTCCGTCCATAAAAGCCAAGAGGCAGGGTTCTCTTCCTGCCTCTTGCATCTCTCCGGCCTCCTGCAGCTAGGTCAGCAGGTAAGAGTCCGCGTAGATAAGCTTGTTCGTCAGCACCTGCGCCGTCTTGAAGAGGCTGACCTGGTCCGGATCGGAAGCGTCGATAGAAGCGATGTCCAGCTCCCCGTCGACCTTGGTGACGTCGAACAGGCGGAGCAGCAGGCGGTCGTAGGCCGTCGAAGGGTCTCGCTGCTGCACGACACGCAGCACATCCGTCAGCTCGGGGTCGAGAAAGTTGCCCACCAGCGCGTCCACGCCGATAGCCAGCAGCATGGCGACGTACGCCTGGATGATGAACGGCTTGGCCGCGTCCGCAACGCCGTCGACGATGTCGTCGAGGTGGACCAGGGTGTTGGGCGCCGGATCGGCTGCCACCTTCAGGAGACGCAGTGTCTCCAGCGTCGCCGGTACCTTGGGTTGGTCACAGGTTAGTGCAGCCACCAACGGGTCTACGTAGAGGTGCTCCAGCGGCAGGCCGGCCTCCAGCGCCTGCGGGATCAGCATCTCGGTGACGCGGCTCACCCGCTCGTCCGTGGGCACCGGGAGCCCTTCGGGGCAGGCCGAGAAGGCAAGGCGAGCACGCGCCTCCCTGGCGAGCGCCAGGTAGGGCGCCAGGTCGTCCACCGCAGGCAGCGTGGCATCGATCATCACCATATCCCTGGCGGCCTCCAGCCCGGCCTTGAGCTCTCTGGGGTTGTCGCTGCGCAACACAAGCGGTACCTGCACCTCGGAGTGGATCGTGTGCACGAGCCACGCCAACGAATCGGCACCGTCCTGGTGCTGGGGCCCCATGTCCACCAGCAGCCAGTTGGCGCCGGAATCCACCTGCTGCCGGGCAAACTGGCGGACCAGCGACTCCCGACGCAGATTTACGGCCGCCGCCAGGACAGGGCGCGTCAGCCGGAATTGGTTGCCAATGAGTAGCATAGCCGTCTCCTCTCCCTGAGCTCTAGAAGGGTGAAAACCCCATGACATTCTGAAACTGATCTCTCAGAAAGATGTACTCCCTTTCCAGGAGCTCCAGGTGGGCCGTCTCCATCCTGGCCAGGTCGGCAAACATGTGGCGGCCCTCTTTGCTCTCGACCTCGCCCGCGGCGCGCGTGTAAAAGTCCACCGCGTCTTTCTCGATCAAGTACGCAACGCGCAGCGCAGACAGGTCAGAGGTGTACGCCGTGAGGTTCTGCCGGACCCTCTCCTGTGAAAAGATCGGTGCGCCGTCCACCTGCTCCAGTGCCAGGCCCCGGTACTCGATCCAGCTGCCGCTCTCCTGGAGCATGGCCATCGTGTTGCGCAGCAGCTCCAGGTGCATGATCTCGTCCTGCGCCAGCCGCTCGAACATGCGGCGGGCATTCTCATCCTCAGTCGCGCCGGCGCAGCGCTGGTAAAAGTTGTGCCCGTCGATCTCCGTCTGGATTGCCACCCGCAGTGCGGCCAACGTCGCGTCAGTCTCGCCCATCTCTCTCCTCCAGCTCCTCCTCTTCCTCTCCAGACGCGCGCAGGTCCAGAAGCCAGTTCTTTCGCACACCCGCATCGATCTTGGCCTTGACGCGCCCATGTCCCTCGCGGCGCAGGTGTTCCTCCAACGCCGCCCGTCCGGCCTCGGTGGAGGGATCAACCTCAGGCCAACGTGCCCGCACAGCCTCCTCCGTGGTCCAGATGCAGTAGCGGAAGGCACGCGCTCCCCCTTCCAGCACCCGTAGATAGTACTGGAGCCGGCCGCGAGGCTCAGGCTTGAGTCCTTCCTCCACCGTGTAGCCCTTGTAGCTCCAGGGCTGTCCGCGCCCGGCGCGCTCTCCGCCCTCCATCGCCTGCGTCTGCGCCAGGAGCTCATCCGGGTTGCCGGTCGGTCGTGCGCAGAGCGTTCCCAGGCAGACGTATGCCGCGGGCGCCGGCTGCGCAGGGTAGCCTAGGCGCACCAGCCTGCCCGGCTCCCATACGGGGTCCACGGCTTGCACTGTCTTGTTCGAGGAGTAGGCCCGCCGGCCCGCGCGCAGCAGCTCGTCACGCAGAGGGTCCTCATTCTCGCCTACCACCGTGATTAGCAGAGGCTTGCGGAGGAAGCGGTCCAGAGTGAGCGCGAGGCGCGCCGCCTGAAAGCCCAGCTCCGGCATGGAGGGCACCAGCGCCTCCAGCGTCTGCTGAGCTGATTGCCGGTACTCCTCGCGTCCGGTCAGGCGGTGCAGCCGGAGGCACGCCTCGGCAGCCAGGGCATTCTCCCTGAACGGTTTTGTCCGCCGGCGAAGCCGTCCCACCGCCTCCGGCGCGGCGACAGTGTCAAAGTAGCGCCCGTCGGAATCACGGAGCGCGTTCTGGGCGAACCGCAGCAACGTCTCGGCCCGCTGAAGATAGATCTCGCGCCCAAAGTGCTCAAACGCATCGAGCCATGCCAGCGCCATGCTCACCTGGTCCGAAAGCAGGCCAGGCACGCGTGGGGCCGTGTCGAAGTAGTGGTGCATGCCCAGCCCTTCGCGGTAGCTATTGTTCCAGACGAACTCCAGCGCGCGGATCGCCAGGTCGCCACATCGCGGCTCGTTCAGCACCGCACTGGCCAACAGGTATGCCGATGCAATGACCGCATTGCGCTCCGTGTACGCCGTCTTGTCGATATACGGCACGCTGCGCCCTCTGCGCCCCTCTGCGTCCAGGACATAGTAGGCAGGATCGGCTTCCTGGCTCGCCGCCGCGTACCCTCTCTCCCGGTCCCACAGGACCGTGTCGATGTAGCGTAGGACTCCCTGCGCCGTTGACAGGTACTCGGGCCTGGCGGTCGCCTGGTAGGCACGCAGATAGAGAGCCAACATCCTGCCCTGGTCGTCGGCGATCTTTTCATAATGCGGCTCCGACCAGTCAGCGGCCGTGGAATAGCGGAAAAAGCCCCCCGCCACCCTGTCGTGGACCCCACCGCCGGCCATCGCAGCCAGCGATCCGTGCACCACATCGCTCATCGCCTCGCTGCCCGTGCGGTGGGCGTAGGCGAGCGCGAACTCGAGCACGTCTGCATGGTGAAATCTGGGTGTCTCGCCGAAACCTCCATGCTGCCCGTCGTAGGCCGCCACGACACGCTCGGCGATCTCGTCCACCACGTCTGGCTTTAGCACCACGGCCGCCTCTGGCGCGCCTGCATCCTCGCCCACTGGAGGGCTGAGCCGTGCGGCGGCCTGAACGGCCGGTGCCTGCGCCCCACGTTCGTGCCAGGCGCTCACCCGGTCCAGCGCCAGCAGCAGCTCGTCCGTGGTCAGGTAGTTGTGGCTCTCGAGCACGTCTCCCTCGGCGTTCAGGAAGGCCGTTGTCGGCCAGCCGCCCTTGCCGTACCGCGCGTCGACGTCAGGCCGCTTGTCGGCGTCGACCCATATTGGTAGAAAGCCGGCATTGATCGCCTGCACGACGTCTGCGTCGGCCAACGCAGCCCGCTCCATCAGGTGGCAGGGATCGCACCAGGGCGCCGTAATGTACAGCAGGACCGGCAAGTCGAGCGTGCGAGCCAGGTCGAAGGAGTCATCGTCCCACTCATACCAGGTGATCGGCAGGCGCTGTTTCCCCAGCTCAAGGTCAGGCTCGAACTGCTTGCGGTATTCAGCCTCCAGGATCGCTTCGTGCTTCCTTTCCTGCTCCGCAAGCATGTCAAAGAGCGAGCGCGTTGCGGCGTCCGTGGCCGATTGGGCCATACGCGTGTAGAACTCGTGGGCATCCCGCTCCCGCTGAATCGCGAGCCTCCATGCCTCTGGTATCTCGTACAGGGCCTGCATTATCTACCGTTATCCCCCTTCTGCTTCCAGCCGCAGCCGCTCTTTGCTCAGAATCTGCACCGTTCGCCGGCTTGGGCTCACCAACCCCTTCCGCTTCATCTCCTGGAGGGTCTTGCTGACGGTCTCGCGCCACGTCCCGAGCATCTCGGCAAGATCCTGGTGCGTCGCCTGTACCGTGCCGTTCGCGGAATCTCCCGCCAGGTCGAGCAGCAGGGCCGCCAGTCGAGCGGCGACACTCCCATACGCCATCTGCTCCAGGCGGTTCTCGGCCTCCACCACCCGCCGGCCCATGGCATGCATCAGTCCGAGCGAGAACATGGCTTCGTGCGATGACAACTCCTTGACCCTGTAGCTCGGCATCATCGAGACGGTGCCATCCTCCAGCGCGACCGCATAGGTGGCCACAGCCAGCTCTCCGAGGATCGAGTCCTCGCCGAAAATCGAGCCCGGGCCCAGCGTCGCAATCACGAATCGGCGCCCATCGGCCGTCGTGCGGTACAGCTGCACCCTGCCGCTTGCGACCAAGAAGAGTGACTGGCCGATCTCCTCTGCCGTCGCCACCTCCTCACCTGCCCGGAACGATCGCGCCGTGAACGACTCGCTCACGGCCCGGCTCCTCTGGGTCAGGCGATCCCACATTGCAGTCACACCTCTCTCTGTCGGCATCGTTTTCTCCCCACCCGATGCGGTCGGTTCCACATCGTCAGGTTGATCTCCCAGGCCGCTCACCCCTTCATCTGCCTCTCTAGCCTGTCATACTGCCCCTCGAGGAACTGGGCATGGAACGCTTCCTCGTCTCGCAGCCTCTTGAAGAACTCCTTTAGCTCCTCATCCTCTGCCAGATCAAGTGCTAGCTGGTACTTGGCCCGTGCGGCGTGCTCTTCCATCATCATGATCTTGATAAAGCTCAGCCAGTCCATCCTATCCTCCTGTGAAGTTGTTTGCGCGGCCTGCCAGGCTCCCGGGGCGGCACCAAAGACCATGCCACAGGCCGGAGCCTAGCGGGACCAACTAGTCTCATTGTACTCGGGGCGCGTTAGAGCGGCATTAACATCCCGTGGGGGGATATTAGAAACACGTTAGAGTTTTGTAAGCTCGCTCACATTCTCTGTGGCTTCTTCGGGGGTAGGCGCCTTCATCACCTCGCCCAGCAAGGCAGTCGCGTAGCAGCCGGGCGCCAGCCAGAAGCGGAGCATGATTCCCTCGTCGTACCAGGTTTCCAGGTCATTCGCCTGGAAGCGCAGTGCTCTCCGCTCGCCGCGCAGCTGCAAGCCCTCGCCAACTCGGAAGGCCTCCGGCTCCAGGTCTTGGCCCGCGAGGATGGCAGCCTCGAGCTCACCCGGCCAGCCGGTGGGGCGCATCATCTTGTAGCCAAAGATGGGACCCGTCGCGCTGATCTCAAACCGGGCGGCGCGGGCCTGCTCGATGTCCTCGTCCTCGACCCGGAAGATCGAATGCCACGGGTGTTTCATCGCCAGATCGCCCGTGACAACCTGGTCGAGCCTCTCCAGGCGCTGGTCAAGGACGCGGTTGAACAGCTCCGACTGGTACGCCGAGAGGAAAAAGCCCTTGAGCCGCTTGGGCACTGCCGCGTAGGCACGCGCCACGTCACCGCCGCTGTTCCGCAGGGCCAGCACCACGCCCCGCTCGTCGGCCATCGAGCCGGGGTAGAGCCGGAGCGCGCCCTCCCAATCGCCTGCGTCGGCACACGACCGCGCCTCCTGCACAGCGGGGCTCTCGCCGGTGCGGGGTGAGCCCACAAGCTCCCGGACGAATTCACCGGCGTCGTGGCGAAGGATGGCTCGCCCCAGCAGAGCCGAGTTACCCCGCATGCCAAAGCGCTGCGGTCCAAAGGCGTTGGGCACGCCGCGCCTCGATAGCGTATCCAGTATGGCCCTGCAGGCGTCCAGCGCCTCGCATCCGGCGCCCCGGATGCGGATCGTGAAGCGATTGCCATGCAGGTGGCCGACTTTGAGGCTCTGCCGGTGTCGCTTGGCCCACTGCACCTCGATCCCAGGCAGCTCCAGGGCCAGGACCCGCTCCGGCCGCACCCTCTCGACGGAGAAAACCTGGGTGGTCACCGCCTGCGCATCCTTCAGGCCTGCATAGGCGACCTCGCCCGGCCGTATCCCCAGCGCCCGCGCCACGCGCCGCATCGCCTCGAAGGTCGAGATTCCAACCTTGCGGACCTCGAAAAAGGTGTGCGCGCCCTGGCCGCAGGGTGGGTAGAGGGGGATCTCCTCCACGCAAAAGTCCGAGGGGGCTTCCTTGATCCGCCCACCGGTGCCCGGCAAGTCGTCAGTCAGGTAGCGCATCGTCCTCCTGCCGCCGGGCAGGGTCCCCTGCCCGCGCCCGGCGACTATAGCAGACTGGGGGTCGTGTGTCAAGCCTGTCCACTTGAGGGCATGCTGCTCCTGTGCTATACTCGCCACCAGCCCGCGATGGAGGTGGACCATGTTCGAGATTCCCCCGCGCAGGAAGCCTCAGGAGGACCGGGGCTACCTGGAGGAGATGACCAGGGCCGTCTTCCAAGTCGGTTTCAGTTGGCGCGTCATCCGCGACAAGTGGCCGGGCTTCTCTGCCGCCTTTGACGACTTTGAGATCGCTGCCGTAGCCGCCTATGCCGAGCCGGACATCGAGAGGTTGCTGGCCGATAGGGACATCGTGCGAAACCGGCGCAAGATCGAGGCCACGGTCGCGAATGCGCGCACCATGTGGGAGCTTGTCCAGAAGCACGGCTCCTTTCACGCCTACCTCCGCAGCCTTGACGGGCTCGACTACCCACAGCGCCGCGCAGAGCTGTGCCGCCGCTTCCACGGGGTCGGGCCGACGGCTGCCTTTGTATTCCTGTGGTGCGTGGGCGAGGACGTCCCCGCCTGGGAGCAGCGCGCGGCCTAGGCGCACTGCCGGTCAGTCACTGACCGCTGGTCAGTGACAGGCTTTCGGATTTGCGCCACCGGCGGGAGTATGGTATAATCGGCGCTAGTACCGGAGTCAGTGCTGCTCCGGCAAGAAGGGACAGGTTGGACCGGCCGGGCCGGCCCGGCGGCATCTGGGAGCCTGAGGGGTGAGATGAAGCGCCGCCCAGCCAGACTGCAGACCCTTGATACGGCAAGCCCGTCGCCGGCTGGCGATCGAACGGGTGCGGCTGCCCAAGTTGGCCACATGTGGCCTGCTTGGGCGCTTTTTGTTCCTCCCCAGGCGGCCGGGAGGGAAAGGGGTGGGTGCCGATGATCGATCCCGCACAAGGTTTCCTGGAGGAGGTGAGCGCACTGAGCGGGCAGAAGGTAAGCGCCTGCTACTACTGCCTGCGCTGCAGTGCGGGTTGCCCGTCGGCGTACGCGATGGAGTTCACCCCTGCGCAGGTGCTGCGCATGGTGCAGCTGGGGCAGAAGGAAACGCTCCTGAAGAGCCCCGGCATCTGGCTGTGCATCGGCTGCGAGACGTGCGGCTCGCGCTGCCCCAACCAGATCCACGCGGGGGCCGTCATGGACGCGCTGCGGCAGATCTCGGTGGCCGAGGGGGTGTCTGCAGGCGAGCAGAAGGTGTACAAACTGCACCGCTCGTTCCTGGACTCGATCAAGTGGTGGGGGCGGCTGCACGAGCTGTCAATGTTGGTCGAGTACAAACTGCTCTCGCGGGACCTGATCGCCGACCTGGACATGGGCGCAAAGATGTTTCTGGTGGGCAAGATCCACCCGCTGCCGAAGCGAATTCGTGGGATCAAGGAAGTGGGGCGGCTGTTCCGCGAACAGGGGACGCGATGACACGACAATATGCGTTCTACCCAGGGTGCACCCTGCACTCGACAGGGGCGGAGTTTGGGGCCAGCGGCGAGGTGGTGTGCGAGGCGCTCGGGCTGGAGATGGTGGAGATCCCTGACTGGAACTGCTGCGGCGCCTCGTCGGCGCACAGCCTGGACCACGAGCTGGGGCTGGCTCTACCGGCGCGCAACCTCTTCCAGGCGGAGGGGGTCGGGCTCGAATCGCTGGCGATCCCCTGCGCCGCGTGCTACTCGAAGCTGGCGGCGGCGGCGTTGGCGCTGAAGGAGGACGAGGCGTTTCGTGGGCGGATGGAAGGGCTACTGGGAAAGCACTACGAGGGGCAGGTAAGGCCGCGCAGCCTGCTGGAAGTGGTGGTGCGGGACGTGCCGAAAGAGGAGCTGAGGGCAAAGGTAGTGCGGCCGCTGAAGAACCTGCGGGTGGTGGGGTACTATGGCTGCCTGCTGGTCCGGCCGCCGGAGACCACCGGCCTGTGGGATGACCCGGAGCACCCCCGCTCGCTGGACGAGGTGGTGGAGTGGATGGGGGGCGAGGCCGTGCCGTGGAGCTACGGGGTGGACTGCTGCGGGGGGAGCCTGACACTGAACCGGAGCGACGTGGTGGTGCACCTGGTGGACCGGCTGGCGGAGAAGGCGCGCGAGGCAGGGGCGGACGCCATGGTGACGGCCTGCCCGATGTGCAGCGCGAACGTGGACGGGCGGCAATTGTTCCGTGGAGGCGTCCCGTTTCTAGGGAAGAGGCCAGAGGCGAAGGCCGTGCCGATCTTTTACTTCACCGAGCTGATGGCACTGGCATACGGGCTGCCGATGGCCAAGGTGCTGGGAAAGCATTACGTGGACCCGCGGCCGCTGTTGGACCGGCTGGGACTGGCGTGATGGGTGGGTGCGGAGCGTAGCATGAGCGAAGAGAAGAAGAAACGGGGCGTGCTTGTGGTGGGGGCCGGGATTGCCGGCATGGCGGCAGCCATGCACCTGTCCGAGTTGGGAGAGGAGGTTGCCCTGCTGGAGACGGCTCCCACCATCGGCGGCTCAATGCACCTGCTGGACCACACCTTTCCAACCGACTCGTGCGGGCTGTGCCTCATGCTGCCGCAGCAGCCGTCCTACTGCCCGACCCTGGAGTGCGAGCGTCGGGCGGGGATGCGGCTCCTGGCCTACAGCGAGCTGGTGGGGCTGGAGGGAGAGCCGGACGGCTATCGGGCCACCGTGCGCCACAAGCCGCGCTACGTCTCGGAGGAGTGCGACGGCTGTGGCCGGTGCGCCGAAGTCTGCCCTGTGGCGCGGCCACACGACCACGAGGGGTGGCTCGCCCCGGTGAAGGCGGTCTACCGGCCGGCGGGACTGCGGGCGGTCCCCGACACCTGGGTCATCGACATGGCCTACTGTACCCGCTGCGGCAAGTGCGTGAGTGCCTGCCCGCGCGGCGCCATCGACCTCGACGCGCAGGCCGAAGAGGAAGAGGTGGAGGTTGGGGCAGTGCTCCTGACGCCCGGCTACAAGGCCTTCGACGCCCGCAGGAAGGGCGAGTTCGGCTACGGAGCCTATCCCAACGTCGTGACCTCCCTCGAGTTCGAGCGCCTGGTCAGCCTTGCGGGCAGCAGTTCCGGCCGCCTGCGCCGTCCTTCGGCCCGCGGTCCGCTCCGCAAGGTGGCCTTCATCCAGTGCGTGGGGTCGCGGGACGAGCGGGCCGGTGCGGGCTACTGCTCATCGGCGTGCTGCATGTACACGGCCAAGCAGGTAAAGCTCGCCAAGAAGGCCGAGCCAGGGCTGGAGGTGACCGTCTTCTACATGGACCTGCGGGCGGCGGGCAAGGGGTACGAGGCGTACCTCGACGAGGTGCAAGCGATGCCGGGGGTGCGCTACCTGCGGGCGATGCCCTCGAGCGTGCACCAGCTGCAGCGCAGCAAAAAGCTGCTCCTGGCCTACATTGGTCCGGACGGCAAGCCGGTGGAGGAGGAGTTCGACCTGGTGGTGCTGGCGGTGGGGCTGGCGGCACCGGAGGGAGTGCAGGCGGCAGCGCGGCAGGCGGGGGTGGCGCTGGACGGCTACGGTTTTGCATGCACGAGTGGGTACGAGCCCCTTCGCACGGGGCAGGAGGGAATCTTTGTGGCGGGGGGCTTCCGCGAGCCGAAAGAGGTCCCCGAGACGGTGGCGGAGGCCACTGCCGCAGCAGCCGAGGTTGCCGCATACCTGAGAGGACGGAGACAAGATTCGGACCGGCCTTCACCCCACCCGCTCCCCAAGAGGGATAGTGCTGTCGCAGCTCGTGCCCTCTGGGAGGAAGAGCCGAGGGTGGGGGTGTTCCTGTGCGCGACGGACGGAAGCCTGGCGGCGGAGGAGGTCCTGTCCTTCGCTCGAGGGCTGCCGGGGGTCGCCGTCGCCCGGCAGATCGAGTGCGCGGCTGCCGTCGCGGCGGAGATCGAGGCCGCTACGCTGAACCGGGTGGTAGTCGCGGGTGGCAACGGACGCCTGGACGAGAGCGAGTACGACGCGGCGATGCGCCAGGCCGGGCTGGACGAGCGGCTGCTGCGCCGCGTGCGCCTGCTGGAGCAGGTGGTCTACCCCCACGCGGGAGGAGGGCCGGCGCTCACCGCCAAGGCACAGTCGCTGATCGGGATGGCGGTGGCCTCGCTGAGTGCGATGCAGGGGCTCGAGGCCCTCCCGGTGGGGGGCTCGGAGATGGGCACCCATGCCCCGCGTGCGCTGGTCGTGGGCGGGGGTGCAGCCGGAATGAGCGCAGCGCTTGGGCTGGCAGGGCTGGGCATCGAAGTGGAGCTGGTGGAGCGCGAGGCGGAGCTGGGCGGGCAGTGGCGCTCCATCCGGCACCAGGCCGACGGCTCCGACGCCCAGACAGCGCTGGAGGCGATGCGAGAGCGGGTCGCCGCTGAGAAGCGCGTCCATGTGCACCTGGGGAGTCGGGTTCGCTCTGTTGAGGGCAGCGCCGGTGCCTACCGGAGCGCGATCGTCCGCGAGGGGGAGGAGCAGGAGGCCGAGCATGGCGTCGTGGTAGTGGCGACGGGCGGCCGGCCTGCGCGGACGAGCGAATACCTGTACGGGCAGCACCCCGGCGTGCTGACGCAGCGCGAGCTGGAGGAGCGACCCACCACCGCCGACCTGAAGAGCGTGGTGATGATCCAGTGCGCCGGCAGCCGGGAGGAGCCGCGGTCCTACTGCTCGCGCATCTGCTGCACTCAGGCGGTGAAGAACGCTCTTCGGCTCAAGGCGACCAACCCAGGGACGCGAGTGTACATTCTCTACCGGGATGTGCGCACCTTTGGCTTTCGGGAGGAGTACTACCGCGCCGCGCGGGAGGCGGGCGTCGTTTTTCTGCGCTACGATTTGCCGGGCAAGCCGCAGGTGACGGGCCGGGGAGAGAGACTCCAGGTCAGCCTGCGCGAGCCCGTGACAGGGCAAGAACTGACCCTGGAGGCGGACGCGGTGGTGCTCAGCGTGGGGATCGAGGCGGAGGGGGAAGAGGACCTCGCGCGGCAATTGGGCGTCAGCGTGGACCGCTGGGGGTTCTTCGAGGAAGAGCATGCGAAGATGAAACCGCTCGACCTGGGCAAGGGGGTCTACGTGGCCGGCCTGGCGCACTCGGCACGCTTCCTGGACGAGGCAATCGTCCAGGGGCAGGCGGCCGCGATGCGGGCGGCGGCGTGGCTGGGGCAGGCGGCGGTGCGGGAGCGCGCGAGCTCCGTGTGGGTGGATGAGCGGCTGTGCAGCTTCTGCGGACTGTGTGTGGACTCGTGCCCGTATGAGGCGCGGGTGATGGACTACGACCGGCGGGTGGCGGTGGTGGATTACGGGCTGTGCCAGGGGTGCGGGGTGTGCGCCGTGGTGTGCCCGAACAAGGCGACCAAACAGAAGGGCTTTGAACAGCGCCAGCTGATGTCCGAGGTGGATTGGGCGCTCGTCTGACGCTGCTGATCGAGCAAGTGAGGGAAAGTATGGCAGACGAATTCGAACCGAGGATCATTGCATTCCTGTGCAACTGGTGCACCT
>DAOQVR010000004.1:0-316142 GCA_035341665.1 Anaerolineae bacterium | reverse complement strand
CGGCCGGCAAAGTGCCCATCGACGTGGAGGCACAGTGCCTGGATGCGGTCGCCTTCACCGGGCACAAGTCGCTGCTAGGGCCGACCGGCATCGGCGGGCTCTACGTGCGCGAGGGGATCGAGGTCCGGCAGACGCGCGCCGGCGGGACGGGCGTGCGGTCGGCGGAGCGGGCGCACCTAGAGGAGTATCCCTACCGGCTGGAGTATGGCACGCCCAACGTCGCCGGCATTGCCGGGCTGCACGCCGGGCTGAAGTGGATCGAGGCGCGGGGTCTGGAGTCGATCCACGCGCAGGAGATGCGCCTGGCGCAGACGCTGCGGGATGGGCTGGCGAGCATCCCGGGCGTGATCCTCTACTGCCTGGAGGGCCTGGACAACCACATCGCGGTCCTGGCGTTCAATGTGCAGGGCATGGATGCCGGCGATGTGGGGACGATGCTGGACGTGGATTACGACATCGCCTGCCGAACGGGTCTGCACTGTGCGCCGCTGGTGCACGAGCAGATGGGGACCGCCCAGATCCGAGGCGCGGTTCGCTTTGGCATCGGGCCGTTCAACACAGAGGAGCACATCGCGACCGCGGTCGAAGCGGTGCGGGAAATCGCGGTGCTGGCGAAGCGGTAGGCAGAGGGACGCCCTGGCGGGGTGGTGGGTACTTCGCCTCGGTCGGAGACCGTCAGCGATCGGGAGAGACGGCTGCGTTGCCTCGGTCGGAGACCTTTGGCGACCGAGGCAAAGATCACCTACTTGGGGGACGACGGCTCACCCAGCGAGATGATATGTTGGTCCCATTATGACAGGAGGTGGGACCATGAGGAAGAATCGAAGGCATGCCTTGCCGCTCGCACTCGTCCTCGGCATGCTCTGGCTGGGCGGGTGCGGGGCGACCGGCGGGACGTCTCCCACACCCCTCACAGCCCCGCCGGCCCACGTCACAAGTACGCCCGCTCCTCCAACGGAAGACACGAGTACGCCCGTTCCTCCGGCCCCCACACCGGCATCCACTGTACCCATGCAAGCCCCGGGCCTCGTGCCGGGCGACAGCATCGGCGAGATGAGCGTCGATACGTCCCCCAGCCAGAGCCCGATCCTGTGGGACTATTGCCCAATGGCATGGACCAACCAGCCCAGCCCGGAGCCGGCCGAATGCTCGATGCCATGGCAGGCAGAGGTCGAGATCTGGCAGGCCTGGGGCGCCAAAGACCAGGCCCGGCTCGACGCGGGCTGGCCGGCCTTGACTTGGGAGATGACCGTCGACGGGCTCGCCATCGACCTGCCAGCCTTTGGTACTTGGGACCTCGACTGGGAAGCGGACGGGACGCCTGTCAAGATCCGCGCCTGGGACATCAAGCTGATCAATCCGACCCCCGGCGAGCACACGCTGCACTATGTCCTCCACACGACTCGTGACGTGGACAACGGTTTTGCAGTCCTCCCGGCCGGCACGATGCAGCTCGTCGTGCATGTGACGGTAGAGGCGCCGCAGGAAGAGGCCACCGCCGCGAGTCCGGCCGGGCCGCCACCCTCTTTTGACGAGTCGTGGTGGAACGGGACGGTGTTCTACGAGGTGTTCGTGCGCTCCTTCGCCGACTCGACGACTGGGCCGCTGGCCGGGGACGGTATTGGCGATCTTCGGGGACTGATCGAGAAACTGAACTACCTGAACGACGGCGATCCCGCAACAACCGAGGACTTGGGCGTGACCGGGTTGTGGCTCATGCCGGTCATGCAGTCACCCAGCTACCATGGCTACGACGTCACCGATTACTATGCCGTGGACGAGGAGTATGGCACCCTCGACGACTTCCGGCAGTTTGTGGGAGAGGCGCACGCGCGCGGAATGCAGGTCATCGTCGACCTGGTACTCAACCACACATCGTCAGAGCACCCCTGGTTCGTAGAGGCGCGCGATCACCCCGAGTCGGAACGGCGCGGCTGGTACCTCTGGTCGGAGGAAAAGCCAGACTACCTGGGGCCCTGGGGGCAGGACGTGTGGCATGCCTCACCCTCCGGCTACTACTATGGCCTCTTCTGGTCAGGCATGCCCGATCTCAACCTGTCGAACCCCGCGGTGACGGCAGAGATGGCGAAGGTTGCTCGCTTCTGGCTGGAGGAGGCCGGCGCCGATGGCTTTCGACTTGACGCGGCCCGCCACTTGATCGAGGAGGGCAGCACCCAGGAGAACACCGTGTCGACCCACGAGTGGCTGAAGGGGTTCCGCAGGGTGTACAAGGGCGCCGACCCCGAGGCAGTAGTTGTGGGCGAGATGTGGACGAAGGGCCCCAATGTGGCTGAGTACCTCCGGGGAGATGAGCTGGACCTGGCTTTTGACTTTGACCTGGCAGAGGCCATCGTCAAGTACGCTGGGCTTCGCACTGCGAACCGCTTGCAGGGGGCGCTGACCGCGAGCTACCGACTGTACGGTGGTGGACTGTCGGCCACCTTCCTCACCAACCATGACATGAACCGGGCCATGAGCCAGCTTGCGGACCGAGGGAAGGCCAAGGTAGCGGCGTCCGTGCTGCTGACGGCGCCCGGCGTGCCCTTTGTCTACTACGGCGAAGAGATAGGCATGACCGGCGAGAAGCCGGACGAGATGATCCGGACACCGATGCAGTGGTCAGCCGAGGAGAACGCCGGCTTCAGTACCGGCACGCCCTGGGAGCCGGTCAACAGCGACTACCCGGACGTGAACGTCGTCGCCCAGTCCCAATACACGGAGTCGCTTCTGTCGCACTACCGGGCACTGATCCGGCTGCGCACAGCGTCCCCGACACTGCAGATGGGAAGCTACCACCCGGTCGACTGCACTGACGCCGGGCTGCTCACCTTCCTGCGGGCGCGCGGTGACGAGGCCGTGCTGGTGATTGTCAATATGCGTGAGGAGGGGGCGCGCGGCTACACGCTGTCGCTCGGCGAGGGTCCGCTCTCGGGGGCCTACCGGGCCGGAGTGCTGTACGGAGGGTCTGGTGCGCTGCCCGACCTGTCGGCGAACAGCTCTGGTGGATTCGACGCATACCAGCCCATGCTCGAGGTGTCCGGGGGCGGCACGCTGATCATCGGGTTGGAGCCGTAGGCGGTCCGGGCGTCCGCGTTGCATGGCGGGTATGGAAACGCGCCCTACGTGGCGGGTGTGGAAACCCGCCCTACGTGGCCGGCCCAAGTGCCGGCGTTGCCTGGCGGGTATGGAAACCCGCCCTACGTGGCCGGCCCGAGTGTCGGGGTTGCCTGGCGGGAGTGCAAACCCGCTTGACGGAGATGGCAGGGGAACAATGCAAACTGAGGGCCATGTCGATCCCTGGTGGGCTGCGCTAGTGGTGTGGGGCGTCGTAAACCTGGTCAATCTGCTGCAGGCCGCGGGTTTCTTGTCGCGAGCCTGGACCGGCAGCCGGGCAGTCAACCAGGCACTCGGGTATGGGATCGCCGCGCTGGCGTTGCCTGCGGTGGCTGCTCTCGCCGCCTACCTGCGGGCTGGTGCCGGCCTGCGGCATTGGCTCGGGCCGGCGGTGTTTCTTGCGTTCGTGCTGCTGATGGCTGCGGTGGAATATGTGTGGCCGGTGGGGTTCCGCTCACCGGCGCGCCCTGCCATTCTGGTTCCCTACCTGGTGCTCTTCTTCGGCGCTATCCTTCTGATGGGACTGCCGATGTTCCGCATGGCGTGAGGGCTGTGGCTGGTGACGGCGGCAACGACGGCTCTGCTTTTGGCGGCGATGGGCGCGGCAATGGCGAAGGGCGTGGGCTGAGGTCCCTGGTGGGCTGCGCCGTGGCGGCTTGCGCTACTGCTCATCCCGAACTTGACAGAAGGTGCAGGATCGGCTACGCTGGATAGGTAGGATGAAGTAGGATTCTGGACTATCAGCGAGGATAAGCGCCCAGACTTTTACAGGTCTGGGCGCCTTTTCTTACCCGGAGCCGGCGGCTCCTTCCTCCTAACAAAAAGTCGGAAAGGTGAGACATGTCTGAACGTATCATGGGAACGGTCAAGTGGTTTGATAGGGTGAAGGGGTTTGGCTTCATCGAGAGGGCGGGAGGCCCGGATGTCTTTGTGCATCACTCCGCCATCCGCGGTGAAGGCTTCCGGAACCTAGAAGAGGGACAGAGCGTCGAGTTCGGCGTTGAGCCGGGGCCCAAGGGCCCGCGCGCCACTGACGTCACGGTTGGTGCCCGGTAAGGGCCGCCGACGGAAGCCGCCTGCCGGCTTGGGTCGTGCAGGTGCACGTGTGAAGTAGTAACCCGCAGCGCGGACCAGGGTATCCCGGTCCGCGCTGTCTTTCGAAGGCGATCGACGAGTGACGGCGGGGCCGCGATTGTGCAGGAAGGGAGAAGAGAGGGGGTCCCATGCAGTTCTCAGTGGGCGACAAGGTGATACACCCGCAGTATGGGCCGGGACGGATCACAGGGATCGCGGGCAGCGAGCTCTCGGAGGCAGACAGGCGATACTATGTCATCGAGATCCCGCGAAAAGGCCTGACTGTGCACACGCCGGTCGGAATGGCCGACGCGCTTGGGCTCAGGCACGCCATGTCAGAGTGCCGGTCGAGGCGGATCCTCTCTATGCTGGGCGGAAGGCCCCACCCCCTGCCCGAGGACTTCCGGGCGCGCCAGGAGGCGGTGTGGAGCAAGCTAGAGGCCGGCCATGTGGTTGATCTGGCTGCCGTCGCGCGCGACCTGAGCTGGCGCCAGAGGCTCACACATCTCACGAAGAAGGACGCGGACCAGCTGCGCAGGGCGCTGGACATGCTGACAGAGGAGATCGCCCTGGCGTCCGGCGACACGGCTGCCGAAGTCCGAGAGCAGATAGGAGCGGCGCTCGCTTCAGCGACAGAAGCCACGGGAGTAGAGGGGGGCGAGTGAGCATGTTGACCACTTGCGCACGAACCTACCGTGTCGGGAAGAGAGCCTCACGATCCAGCTGACGCCGGGGTTGCCGGTGCACGCCGGCGCCGGACTGGTGGGGGTGGTCGCCGTGGTGCTCTGGAGGAGCAAGGGCGAAGGGCGGGGTGCTGGTGCGTGTACCGGGGCCTGCCAGGGCTCGATGCCGGGCATGGGCACCTGGCGGGTGGGGACCGCAATCTCCCCCGCGCAGCCTTGGTCCACCGGGCGCGATCGAGTATAATACCCCTATCTGATCGGGCGGAAGGGGACGAGAATGCCGGACGTCGAGCCACCAAGGCCAGCGGGGACCCCCCCTATTGCCGAGCCCTTGCCCTGCCCATCCGCCGTGTCCAGCGCGATTGGTGCTGCGCGAGAGAGGGATGCGTTTCTCGACAGCATCATCCTACACAGCCGTGACTGCATCAAGATCCTGGACCTCGACGGCCGGCTTCGCTTCATGAGCGAGGGCGGCCGCCGGCTGCTGCACATCCGGGACCTCTCGAAGTACCTCGGCATGGGCTACGACTCTTTCTGGGAGGGCTCAGACCGGCAGACCACCCAGGAGGCGATTGCCCTCGCCCGCGAGGGGGAGGTAGGCCGCTTCCTAGGCTATTGCCCAACTGAGGACGGCGAACCCCGCTGGTGGGACGTCGTCATCAGCCCCATCCTGGGGCCGGACGGGCGTGTCGAGCGGCTTCTTGCCGTATCGCGCGACGTGACGGAAGAGAGGATCGCGCAGGAGACGATCCGGGAAGGCGGCGCAAAGCTCCAGGCCTTGTTTGACCTGCTGCCGATCGGTGTGTCCGTCCTGGACGAGCAGCGGCGCGTGGTGTACCAGAATCCGGCGCTGGAGCGCATTCTGCGCCTGCCTGCTCGGGAGCTCCGGGCGGGCACCCACGAAGCTCGGCGCTACCTGCGAACGGAAGGAGCCCCCATGCCCCCTGACGAGTTCCCAAGCGCGCGGGCCGCCCGTGAGGGCCGGCCCGCCGAGGGGCAGGTCGGCGTCGTGACTGAAGATGGATCGCTCGTCTGGACCGATGTCCACGCCGTACCCGTCTCGCTCGGCGACTGGCGGGTGGTAATCGCTACCGTGGACGTGACTGCTCTCAAGTCAGCCGAGGAAGCGCTGGTCAAGGCCAACCTGGAGCTGGAGCGGCGAGTCGAGGAGCGAACAGCCTCGCTTGTGAGAGCCAACCGGCGACTGCGGCAGGAGATCGTCGACCGCGAGGCCGCCGAGGCGGATCTCAGGCTGTCCGAGGAGAGGCTGGAGTTGCGCGTCGCCGAGCGGACGCATGAGCTGGCGACGCTGCTGGAGATCTCGAATGCTGCGGCGCTCTCCAAGGAGCTCGAGCCGCTGCTCGGCCGGGCGCTGGACCTACTGCGCCAAGTAGTGCATTACGATGGGGCCACGGTGTACCGGCTCGAGGCGGGCGTCCTGACCGGCGTTCTGCATCGAGGGCCGGTGCCGGCAGCAGAAGTACAGGGGCTGCGCATGCAGGTGCGGCACCCATCACTGGCCTACGACTTGATCTCGACCCAGGCACCGGTTCTCCTCCCCGACGCCCAGGACGACACACCGGCGGCCCGCGCCGTTCGGGAGGCAGCCGGCGCAGCGTTCGACACACTCTTCAGCTACGTGCGTGGGTGGCTGGGGATCCCGCTGGCGGTGAAGGGCTCCGTGGTAGGGCTTATGACGCTGCAGCGGAGTGAGCCGGGTGGTTTTGACGAGCGCGAAGTGCGACTGGCGCAGGCTTTTGGAGGGCAGCTCGCCGTGGCTTTGGAGAATGCGCGCCTCTACGCCCAGGCGCAGGAACTTGCGGTGCTCGAGGAACGCCAGAACCTGGCGCGCGACCTGCATGACGCCGTCAGCCAGACGCTCTTCTCTGCCAGCTTGGCGGCCGATGTTCTTCCGCGCCTCTGGGACAAGGATCGCGAGAGAGGGTTGGAGTGCCTGGCCGAGGTGCGCGGGCTGACCAGGGGGGCGCTGGCCGAGATGCGCACCCTGCTGCTGGAGCTACGGCCAGTGTCGTTGGTGGAGACGGATCTGGCTGCGCTCCTCCAGCAGCTGGGCGAGGCAGCCAGCAGTCGCGCGCGAATCCCGGTGACGGTAGATGCCGTACCCCAGTGCGCGCTGCCCGCCAGCGTCCAGGTAGCGGTGTACCGCATCGCCCAGGAAGCGCTCAACAACGTCGTCAAGCACTCGGGGGCGAGCCGCGCAACGGTGACGCTGCGCTACCTCGGGCCGGAGTCCGGCGTGGCGCTCGAGGTGATCGACGACGGGTGCGGCCTGCCGGTCGCGGCGCAGGGCAGCACGGGCATGGGACTGCGGATCATGCATGAGCGCGCCGCCGAGGTCGGCGCGTCGCTAGACGTCTCGTCCGTAACGGGGGCGGGAACGAGCATCTGCTTCGCTTGGCCGGCGCGGTCCACGGCCGGCGTGGAGGAGAAGAGAGATGACCGATAGGCGCCCGATCCGCGTCCTGATTGCCGATGATCATGCGCTGGTGCGCACAGGGCTCAAGCTCTTCCTGAGTGCGTTTGACGACCTCGAGCTGGTGGGGGAGGCCGGGAGTGGGGAGGAGGCCGTCCGGCTGTGCGGCTGCGAGGGAACGGACGTAGTCCTCATGGACCTGATGATGCCGGGCATGGGCGGCGTGGCAGCCACGCAGGTGATCCGTGAGAAATGCCCGCACACGCGCGTCATTGCGCTCACGAACTTTCAAGAGGTGGAGACTGTGCAGCAAGCGCTGCGTGCCGGAGCCACCGGATACCTGCTGAAGAACGTGTCCGCCGGCGAGCTGGCGGCGGCCATCCGAGCGGCGCATTCCGGGCGCGCCACGCTGGCGCCGGAGGCGACACAGGCGCTGATCGACGCAACGCTGAAGCCGGCGCCGGCTGCCGACACGAACACTTTCCGATTGACCTCCCGCGAAGGCGAGGTATTGGCGCTGATGGCGCGCGGGTTGAGCAACGCGCAGATCGCGGCGCAGCTGGTGGTCAGCCCGATGACGGTCAAGTTCCACGTAAGCAACATCCTCTCCAAGCTGGACTGCGCGACGCGCACAGAGGCAGTTGCCCTAGCCCTGGGGCGAGGCTTGCTGGACAAGCCCTCCAAGGCATAGCGGGGGTCTGGCACTGCCCATCAAACGGCCATCAGGTTTGGCTTCTCAGCCGACCTCCTGGGTCCCCAAGACCCGCTGAGTCCTCGCCGGCCCTCCGATCTACTCCATCACTCCATCACTCTGTCACTCCACGGTGTGTGTGATCTCGGGGAGTGTCCAGCGCTTGCGGGGGTCCCGGGGACTCTTGCCTACGTCTCGGACGGCGGGACCAAGGGTACGTCGGGCACGGTAGAGAGTTGGCTCGGGAAAGCCGGCCGCGGCGGCCGCGGCAATGATGTCGACTGGGCGGACGGGTTCGGGAGCGGCGGCGAGGAAGCCGAGGAGCCACTGCGCGCAAAGGTCCTGCTGGGTGGGCGGTGGGGCAGGCTCGACGAGAGGCGCATAACGGAGCTCCGGAGCGGAAGGCCCGGGCTCGAGGGTCAGGGAAAGGGGTGGGGGAAGGGGACAGAGGTTGCTCTTGATGACCTCGAAGCGGCGCGGGCCGTTGAGAGGGGCGGGAGAGCCGGCACTCGCCAGAGGGGAAAGGGTCAGGGCGGAGCGAGCGCAGGCGACCAGGCTGCCCCTGCCGCGAATGTCAGAGGCGGTAATGCGCCGCGGGAGGTCCAGGGCGGAGGGGCTGTGCTTGCGGAGATGGTGGATGACGAGTATGGCTAGATTGAATGTGTGGGCGAGGCCCGAGAGGGCTCCCAGGAAGTCGCGGGCGACGCGGCTGCTGTTCTCTGAGCGGGGGGCAGCGGAGGCGAGGGCGTCGATTATGACGAGAGCGGGTCGGATTTCGCGGCAGAGATGGAAGAGGCGAGTCATCTGCTGCCGGTTCTCTAGATCGAAGACCTGTGTGTGGGTGGGGGAGAGCATCAGGAAGAGGTGGTCGGGATCGATGCTCCATGCCTCAACCCGGCGGCGCAGGAGACTCAGGGAACCTTCGGCGTCGACCAGCAGGACGGACCTGCCGGGCGGGGGAGAGGGCGTTCCGTCGGGGAAGGTTGTGGCCTGAATGACTCGGCGGGCCAAGTCGAGCGCGACGAGGGATTTGCCTGCGCCGGGCGCGGCGGCGAGGACAGAGACCATGCCGTTGGGAATCCACGATGGCCAGAGCCAGGAGAGGGAGGAGATGCGAGATGCGAGGTTGCGGAAGGAAGCATCTTCCTTTCCTGCGTCTGGACTCGCAGCCGTGGCTTGACGGCTCTGGAGCGCAGAATCGAGCTGGCGGAGGATCTCCCGCCAGTTAGGGGAGGCGCCAAGTGCCTCTTGAGAGGTAGGAACCATGGTGTTTCTCCTTTGTCGGGATAAACCCGAACGTATGTTCTACACATCCTAGCAGCAGATGTGAATAAGCGCAAATAACCCCCCGATTGGGTAGGATCAGTTCCCCCCTCCCTGGCGGCGCGCCCAGCGCTCTTTTGCCGTATCCTTTGGTCAGCCGCATGACGCGCGGCCACGTGCGCGTTGTGCGAGCCAGGCAAAGGGGGAGGGCGTGGAGCCTGCAAGGCAGTGCGAGACAACCGGGTGCCAGCGCATCCGCGTCCTGGTGGTGGACGAGCACCAAGCCGTCCGCCACGCGATCGCGACGCTGATAGCCAGCCTCGACGACATGGAGCTGGCCGGCGTAGCGGCCAGTGCCGAGGAAGCCCTCTCCAGCACACTCTCTGGCGCTCCCCCCGACGTTGCCCTGATGGCCACTACGCGACAGGGAAAGTCGGCTGCCGGTGACTGCCGCGCCCTACGCAGGCGCTGGCCCTCCCTCCGCGTGGTCGGGTTGTGCACCTTCCTCGAGGAGGGGCAGGCCCAGGCGGTCCTGGACGCCGGTGCGGTGGGCTATCTACTGAAGAACGTGTCGGCAGGCGAGCTGCTAGGCGCCGTCCGTGCCGCGCACGCGATGCAGAGGGCGCAGGAAGGAGGTGCGAGCGACATCAGAGGCTGATCCCAGAGCGATGACCGCAAGAGATTCCTTCCTATTATCTGAGGAACCAGAAGGAGAGAGCCATGCAGAAACGAGTCGTCGAGAAAGCCGTAGCCGTGCTGCTCCTCGTCTCGCTCGTCCTGGGCGGGGGTGTGCCGTTGGGCGCGCTCGCACAGGAGCAGGGCGCAGGAGCGGAAGTGGACTATTACGCTCAGAAGGCAGCCCTGTCAAGGGCCAAGATCGAGAGCCGCATAGACCAGACCGACCGCGAAGCAGCGGCACAGCGCGCCGCAGAGAAGGGCTTTGTGCTGCCCGAGGTAGGCGCTGGGATAGCCGAGATGCAGCCCGGCGCGGCGCCGCACTACTTCAGCCATCCGAACTATGCCAACAGCCCTCTGCCGGTGATCGGCGGCGATCCAACGCCCGTCGAGGTCGGCAACCCGCTGGTGGACCGGGCATACGCCACTGACTACCCGGTTGGCGTGGGTGAGCTAGCCCCGGTGTTGGTCGTCCTGCCGACAGGGCTGCCTGCCGGGACGCTGGACAGGTTTAGAAGTTGGAACCAGGCGGGCGGCGGTGCGCTCGGCGAGCCGGCCGCCAGCGACAAGGTGTGGGACCCGGCCGCGCCCGAGGGAAGCCCCTTCCCGTCGGCGGGGAATGTCTTCCACGCCTATGTGCTGCGCCCAACCGGAGTCCCCAATCAGTACAGCGTCGTCGCCGACAGCGGATTGCTGACCGTGCCGACGCTGGCGGACCCGGGCGTGTCGGAGCTGGCGGAGTACCCCGTCGCTCCCATCGACGTCCTCGACGGCGACCTGCTTGCCTTCTATGGGCAGGGAATCCCGGTCGATGTGGGGGGCGGGGCGGACATTCTCAGTTACCCAGCACCGGCAGCGCCCCTTGCGGGCGATGTGGTCACGCTGGGAGATCCGGCGTTCCCGGTCTTTTCGCAGGACCGGGTCTATTCCTTTGGTGCGGTCGTGAGCGTGGTGAGCCCGACCGTCAGTGGGGGCATCCGCAAGTTCGTGGACGCCCTGCCGTGGGCGCCGGGCGGGGACCCGCTGCCGGTGGCCACGAGCACCGACCTCGGCGATGGTTCAGACTATTACGAGATCGGCCTCATCCAGTATCGCCAGAAGATGCACACGGACCTGCCGCCGACCCTGCTGCGCGGCTACGTTCAGCTAGTCGACTGCGCCAGCCCAGGTGCGGTAGCCCTCTCCAACGAGAACCTGGACCCACTCCAGCCTGCGACCCCGACGGGCTACTGCGGGGTGACGGCGCCGACCTACCTTGGCCCCACCATCATCGCCCAAAAGGACAAGGCCGTGCGCATCCTCTTCCGCAACCTGCTGCCCGCGGGCGAGGGGGGCAATCTTTTCCTCCCGACGGACACCTCGGTGATGGGCTCTGGGATGGGTCCCGACCTGCACGGAATGCCGGAGGTTGACCCTTTGCACCCCACCTGTGAGGCCGTTCCGAAGCCGGAGGGCTGCTTCACCGAGAATCGGGCGGACCTGCACCTGCATGGCGGCCTGACGCCCTGGATCAGCGACGGCACACCGCACCAGTGGATCACCCCGGCGACCGAGACGCTGCCCTACCCAGATGCCGACCTGGTGGGGTTGGGCAAAACGAACACCGGCGTGAGCGTGGCCTTTGTGCCGGACATGTGGTATGACGAGGCAGGCGGCTTTGTCGGAGCTTGCTTCGGCCAGACCACGTGCGCCGTACCGGGTGCGACGAACAACCCGGGCCTCGGCGCGCAGACGTACTACTACACCAACCAGCAGAGCGCACGGCTTCTCTTCTACCACGACCATGCGTGGGGCATCACCCGACTCAACGTCTATGCGGGCGAGGCGGCTGCGTACCTCATCCAGGACCCCGTAGAGCACGCGCTGACCGGGCCGGGCGGAGCACTGGAAGGGCTGGGCACAGGAATACCGTTGGTGATCCAGGACAAGACATTTGTCCCGAGCGCTGCTCAGCTTGCCGTCTCTGACAACACGTGGGACGCCACTCGCTGGGGCGGTGAGGGCAACCTCTGGCTGCCGCACGTCTACTCGCCTGCGCAGAATCCGGGCGACGCCTCGGGCGTCAACCAGTTCGGCCGCTGGGCGTATGGCCCGTGGTTCTGGCCGCCGACGAACGACATTGCCTACCCACCGGTGGCGAACGCCTACTTCGACCCCAACTGCGATCCTGACCTGCAGTGGTGCGAGCCGCCGCTCATGCCCGGCACGCCGTTCAACTCCATGGGCATGGAGGCCTTCCACGACACCCCGGTGGTCAACGGCAAGGCGTACCCAACCGTGACCCTGGACCCCCAGGAGTATCGCTTCCGAATCCTGAACGCGGCCAGCGACCGCTTCTTCAACCTGTCGTTCTACGTTGCCGACCCGGCGGCCGATACCGAGGTGCAGCTCAATCCGGACGAGGTGGCGGCGGCGTTGCTTGACCCGACCATCTTCCCGACTCCGGTGACGGGCACCGAGGGTCCTGCGTGGGTCCAGATCGGCACCGAGGGCGGCTTCCTACCGGCACCGGCGATCGTCCCGAATCAGTACATCACCTGGGTGAATGACCCGACGGTGTTCAATGCCGGCAACGTCGACCTGCACGCGCTGCTGTTGGGGCCGGCCGAGCGGGCCGACGTCGTCGTGGACCTGGCGCCCTTTGCGGGCATGACGCTCATCCTGTACAACGATGCCCCGGCGGCCTTCCCGGCGCGCGACCCGCGCTATGACTACTACACCGGCAACGGCGATTACCGTGATACCGGCGGCGCGCCGTCCACCCTACCCGGCTACGGGCCCAACATCCGCACCGTGATGCAGATCAAGGTCAACGGCACGCCCGGCACGCCGGTACCCAACTGGGTCAACCCGAACCGGCTGGCAGCGCTCGAGAACGCCTTCCGGTCGAGCAGCCTGGGTGGCCTCGGCGTCTTCGAGAATGGGCAGCACCCGATCATCGTCGGGCAGGGCGAATACAACACGGCCTATGGCACAACCTTCCAGACCAACGGCCCAATGAACGGCACGGTGCAGATTTTTGACACCGACCTCACCTTCAACACCCTTCCACAGAACGTAGGGGACCCGCTCGGCGAGCTCACCATGGTGCTGCAACCCAAGCAGATCCAGGACGAGATGGGGGAGGCGTTCGACCGCGACTATGGCCGCATGAGCGGCTTCCTGGGTCTCGAGTCGCCCAACCCAGGCGGTGGCGGGCAGCAGAACATGATCCTCTACCCCTACGTCAACCCGGCGAGCGAGCTGATCGACTCGACCAACCTGCCGAAAGCCAACGTCGATGTGACTCCGATTGCCGTCGCTACCGACGGGACGCAGCTCTGGCGGGTGACGCACAACGGCGTCGACACGCACCCGATCCACTTCCACCTCTTTGACGTGCAAGTGCTCAACCGTGTCGGCTGGGACGGCATCATCCGCAAGCCGGACTCCACCGAGCTGGGGTGGAAGGACACGGTGCGTATCAGCCCTCTGGAGGATACCATCGTCGCGCTGCGGCCGGTCATCCCCGTGACGCCGTTCGATTCGGCCATCCCGGCGAGCAACCGGCCTCTGAACCCGGCGATGCCAACCGGGTCCACGCTGATGTTCACCAACCAGGACGCCTGGGGCAACCCGACCGAGCCGATCGTCAACGAGTGGACCAACTTCGGATGGGAATATGTCTGGCACTGCCATATCCTCAGCCACGAGGAGATGGACATGATGCGGCCTATCTCCGTCTCGGTGCCGCCGGACATGCCCACCAACCTGGCTGCGGTGTTTTCCACTGCACCCTCACCGCGCATCACGCTGACCTGGTCGGACAACTCCAGGAACGAGACCGGCTTCACCGTGCGACGTGCCCTGAGCCCCACCGGCCCCTGGACCACGCTGGCCGTGCTGGACCCGGACACGACCTCCTACATCGACATACTCGGTCCTGCCAGGCGTCCCCTCTTCTACCAGGTGCTCGCGTCCAACCGGGTGGGCTACTCCTTCACCCCAGGCTATTCGACTCTTGAGACGACTTCGGCCTCCGACGTCGTCGTGAACGGCCAGCTTCCTGCCAACCCGCCGCTGGCCCCGTCGCAGCTGACGGCTGCCGTCGAGGCAGGCCCGCGCGTCCGACTGATCTGGCGGGACAATGCGTCCAACGAAGCGGGTTTCGTGGTTGAGCGCAAGCTGAGCGGCGGCGAGTGGGCCATTCTGGCCGAGGTCGCACGCAGGCCGGGTTCCGGCACCAATGCGGTCTACCTGGACTTGGCCGTCGTACCGAACGAGACCTACGAGTACCGCGTGGCTGCCATCAACGGAGCCGGCTGGTCAGCCTACTCGAACGTGGCAACTGCCACCATCTCCGGCCTTCCGGCTGCGCCGAGCGGGGTGCAGGCGACCGCGGTGCGATCGGGCCAGAATGCGGCCCGGATCACGCTGACCTGGGTGGACAACTCCAACAACGAGACCGGCTTCACCATCCAGCGGGCGACCGATCCCAACTTTACACTGAACGTGGTGACCGTAACGGCGGCCGCCAACGCGACGACCTACACCAGCGGGCCTGTGCCGCGCTTTACTTCCTACTACCTGCGGATCCGCTCAGTCAACGGAGCGGGCACGTCGGTGTGGGTGAACGCTGCGCCCTTCCCGGTCAACACACCGTAATCCCGGTCCACCCGCTGGGAGGAGGACCCTCCTCCCAGCGGGGCAGGCCGGCAGCCGATCTGGTTCCGGGAGGGGGTTCTGCCCCCTCCCGGCTAGGCCCGAGGAGGCCCGATGCGTATCAGGCTCTTACCGGCAGTGGCGATCTTGCTGCTTGCCCTTGTGATCACTTCGTGCGGCGCTCCGCAGCCCGCGCAGCAGGCGTCCATCCAGGTTATTCCGGCGGCGCGCAAGGCGGCGGCGCCCGAGCTCCCCGCCGTCGTGATCTACAGCCAGCCGCCCAAGCCAGGCGGTGAGCTGATCCCTTCCTCCTGGCGCGAGCCAGGGGGCAGCGCGTCCGACCGGGCCGTGTGGGAGAACTTTGGCTTCGAGAATCCCCAGACGATCAGCGAAGTGCGCTGGCGCGGAGGGTACGATCCCGCCAAGGCCGGCTCGGGCGGCCCCGTGCAAGACTTCACCGTGGGCATCTACTCGTCGATCCCGGCCGGCTCCGAGCCGAACCTGGCGATCGCTCCTCTGGTTCACTACCGGGTGGGGGGGAAGGCCGGCGAGACGCGGTCCGAGGTGCTGGGCGAGGTGCAGACGTACGAGTACCGTTTCGAGCTGCCGGAGCCTTTCGAGGCTGCCCGGGCGACGACCTACTGGGTTCAGATCGAGGCCTTCCAGGCCGGTGAACCTGACTGGGGGCTGCTGGCAGGCGGCGGCACGCTGGGCGACGGACGCCACTTTCGCGGCACGGCGGCCGGCTACTTTTACCAGCTGGTGCTGGAGGATGCCGCCATCGAGCTGCTTGCGCCGGTCAAAGACGGCATCGCACCCCTTGCGGAAGTGGGCGCCTCGCTGGAGGAAATCGCTGCGATGATGGCGAACCTGCCCCCTCCCGAGGAGGTGCCCGTGAGCGCGGATGGTATCCAGGAGGTCGTCCTGGTGGTCTCGCGCAGCGGCTATACGCCGATTCACTTCGCCGTCAAGGCGGGTGTCCCGGTGCGCCTAACGTTCCGCCAGCTCGGCTATGTGCCGGGCGGAAACGAGCTGCTGGTCCGCTGGGGTGAGGATCGGGAGACTTACCTCATCCTCGCTTCGCCGACCGACAAGAAGGTACTGGACTTTACGCCGCTGGAGCCGGGTGAGTACCGGTTTAGTTGTCCTCATGATTGGTATGAAGGGGTTATGACTGTGCGGGAGTGACCGCCGGAGAGCATTCCGAAAGTTGAAGAGGAGAGGGAAATGGTAAAGGTGGTGGGTGTGCTGATGGTCGTGTTGGCCCTGGTTTTGGCGATCGTGCCGGGCTTTACCGATTGCGAGTCGCAGGGCAAGGTACTGACGACGGCGCAGGGCAAGGCCGTGTCGATGAAGTGCCATTGGACGGGGCGTGCCGAGATTGCGGCTGCCATTCCGCTGGGGTTGGCGGGTGTCTTTGCGGTAGCGGGCCGCCGCCGAGAGACCAAGCGCTTTGCTGCCGTCGTGGGTGCGGCGTCCGGCATTCTGGCGATCCTTTTCGCCACCACGCTGATTGGAACTTGCGCGAGCGCCTCGATGTACTGCAACGTGGCGATGAAGCCCGTCATCCTCGCTGCGGGCATCCTGGCAATCGCCGTGAGCGCGGTCCTGTTCGTCCTCGCGCGAGAGGAGCCGTCGACTGCCGCATGACCCTTCTGCAACTTGCCTGGAAGAACATATCTGGCAACGGGCTGCGCAGCTGGGTCGTTGCCCTGTGTGCCCTGCTGGTGGCTGCCTTTGCCCTGTTTGCCACCTTGCTGCTGCGGGGGGCCGCCACCAGCCTGGAGCTCGCGGCTGACAGGCTGGGCGCCGACATCGTCGTCGTGCCGGAGGGCGCACAGGCCGATATCGAGGGCGCGCTGCTGATGGGTGCCCCGGCGCACTTTTGGATGCCGGAGGAGACCGTCCGTGCGCTGGGTGCCATCCCGGGGGTGGAGGCCGTCTCGCCCCAGGTTTACCTTTCCACGCTGCTCAACGCCTCCTGCTGCTCGGTCTCCGAGATGTTCATGATCGCCTACGATCCCGCGACTGACTTTACCGTGCGGCCCTGGCTTCAGAAACGACTTCCGGAGGGTCTGGGCCTAGGCGAGGTGATTGGCGGCGACTATATCTTTGCTACGGAAGGCGAGGACGGCATCCTGGTCTACAGCGCGCTGCTCAAGCTCAAGGGGAACCTAGAGCCCACGGGCACCGGCCTGGACCAGAGCGTCTTTCTCACCCTGGAGACGGCGCGCGAAGTGGCCCGCATCTCGGAGGAGTACGCCGAGGAGCCGCTCATCATCCCGCCGGACCAGGTCTCGGCCGTTCTGCTGCGCTCTGGGCCGGGCGTTTCGACCGAGGAACTTGCCGTCGAGATCTACCGGAGCGTGCCGGGGGTCTATCCGATCCAGAGCGACAATCTCTTTTCTTCGTCGCGCACACAGCTCAGGAGCTTGCTGAACACGGTTGTGGTCGTCATGGCGCTGATCTGGCCGCTCGCGATCGTTCTCATCGGAATGGTCTACCTAATGGCGGCCAACGAGAGGCGGCGCGAGCTTGGGGTGATGCGGGCGCTTGGGGCGACGCGCCGCTATGTGTCGCGCTCGCTGCTGGCTGAGGCAAGCCTGCTCGCCTTCTGCGGGGCGTCGACCGGCGTCTTTCTTGCCGTCCTCGCGATCTATCTGTTCCGGAGGCTGATCGTGAGCTCGCTCGGCGTGCCCTTCCTTCTGCCGTCGCCCGGATCCCTCATACTTCAGGTCGGGATCGGGCTGCTGCTGGCGATGGGCTCTGTCTTTCTGGCCGCGCTGCTGCCGGCCGTCCGGATCAGCCGGCAGGACCCGGCAGTCGCGATGCGGGAGTGACGAGCATGATCAGACTAGAGAATGTAAGCAAGAGCTATCGCCTGGGCAAGGGAAACGACGTCCATGCGGTGAGCGACGTCTCGCTGGAGATAGGTGCCGGCGAGTCGGTCGCACTCGTCGGCCGCTCCGGGTCAGGTAAGACCACGCTGCTCAACCTGGCTGCCGGCCTGACGAGGCCCACCGCGGGCCGAGTCACCTTCGATGGCGTCGAGCTTTGGAAGCTCAGCGATGCGGAGCAGTCGCACCTGCGCAACCAGCGCATCGGCTTTGTTTTTCAGTTCCCGAGCCTGCTGCCCACGCTGACGGTGCTGGAGAACGTCTTCTTTCCCACGACGCTCGGAGCGAATGGGCACGGAGTCGACGCCATGGGGCGGGCGAAGGAGCTCTTGGGGAGGGTCGGACTGGCGGACAAGCTGGCGGCCTACCCGCGCCAGCTTTCAGCGGGGCAACAGCAGCGGGTGGTGATTGCCCGCTCGTTGATCAACCGACCGGAGGTGCTGATGGCGGACGAGCCGACCAGCAACCTCGACGAGCGAACAGAGACAGAGATCATGGAGCTGTTCCACGATCTTCACATAAGCCTGGGCCTGGCCTTTTTGTTGGTGACGCACACACGCCAGCTTGTCTCGCCGGGGATGCGCACGGTCGAGATGGCTGCGGGACGGATCGTGAGCGGAGCGGCGGGCTGAGCGCGCTCACCCAGCGGGGTCTCGTCTGGGCGGGTGAGCGCCAGTCGCGGATAAAGGAGTACGCGCAATCGCTGGTCCCTGCCACCAGACGGTGGTTTCGGCACCGAAGGGTCGCCCGGCGTAGGGCGGATTCCCGCCGGGCGACCGGATGGGCGCAGCCTTGAGCTGGCCTCGAGCGTGCGCCCCGGTAGCGCGCTAGCCCGGCCCGGCTACCTCCTCCGCGACCACCTCGCAGGTGTACTGCAGGCTGAGCTTGATCCGCGTACCCTCGGCCAGAGGCTGGGTGACCCACAGCTCCGGGTCGAGCTCTTTGCGCTCCGGGTTGAAGTCGCACTCGATGCCGGGCTTGCTAGTCGGTTAGGCCACGATGGGCCTGGGGAGTCAAGGCGGGTAATTGGAGCTTGTCCCAGGTCTGGCGTATACTGGAGCGGATGAGCGCCCTGACCGTCCCACGCTTCCGGCTCCCGCGCCGCATGCTGCCCGGCTTTGGCCTCTCCGTGGCGTGCCAGAGCCCGCGCTCCTTGAGCCGAGACGCCCAAACGGCGCTGGTGAGCCTTGGTCTGTCCCTGGAGATAGCCGGAGCGGAGCAGGTGCCTGAGCGGGGTCCCTGCCTGATCGCCTGCAACCACTACTCGCCTGACTGGTTTCCCTCGTGGTGGCTGGCGTTGGTCATCAGCGCTGCCGTGGCTGCACGGCGTGCGCCGGGGGCGGCGCGCGACATTCACTGGGTCATGGCGGCGGCGTGGCGCTACCCGCCCGGCACGTGGCGTGACAGGTTCGTCACGCCGGCGACCCGGTGGGCGTTTCGGCGTGTCGGGCGCGTCTACGGTTTTGTGTTGATGCCGCCCATGCCGCCCGACCCGCGCGAGGTCGAGGCGCGCGCCCGTGCCGTCCGGCAAGCGCTGCGGCTGGCGCGCGAGCTGGCGCCGACGGGCGGGATGATCGGCCTTGCTCCGGAGGGGACTGCCGTGCGTGACGCGGTGCCGGCCGAGCCGCCGCCTGGCGCCGGCGAGTTCATCGCTCATCTCGTGCGGGCCGGCCTTCCGGTGCTCCCGGTTGGCGTGCGCGAGGGGGTGGGCCGGGTGAGGGTTTCTTTCGGGCCGCTGTTCGAGCCGGAGGTGCCGGAGCAGAGGCAGGGGCGCGACAGGGCCGTCGCCGGGCAGGTGATGGAGGCGATCGGGCGGCTGTTGCGGTGAGGCGCGGCGGGTGAGGCGGCCGGGTGACCGGTCCCCAACGTGCGCCCGGGGGATCGGGGCCGGCGGAGTGGGCGGGTTTGGAAACCCGCCCTACACGGGGCGGGCGGCGTGGGGCATGCCGCGTGGTCGGGAGGCCACGCGGGAACGCGCGGGGGCGGAGGCACACCGCGTGGTCGGGAGGCCACGCGGGAACGCGCGGGGGGTGAGGCAGGCCGCGTGGTCGGGAGACCACGCGGGAACGCCGAGGGAACGCGCGGGGGCGTGAGGCACGCCGCGTGGTCGGGAGACCACGCCGGAACGCCGAGGGAATGCGCGGGGGCGTGAGGCACGCCGCGTGGTCGGGAGACGGGCCCCGACGAGAGGCACGCCGTGCCGCTTGCATCCACCCGCGCTTGAGCCTCTCACGCACGGCTTTGCAGTCCGGCACCCCATGGTGTAGAATGGGCCATCTGGCACGCGGAGGTGTCGTATGACTCAGGACTCGAGCATCCGAATCGGCCGTCGCATGTTCCTCCAGTCGGTTCTCATCCTCTTTGCGCTCATGATGGTTGCCGGCGTCCTCACTCGCGCCATCCCGGCGGGCAGCTACGAGCGTGTCCTGCTCGACGGGCGAGAGTCGATCGACCCCGGCTCGTTCCGCCTGGTCGAGCGGCCCGACTATCCCATTTGGCGCTGGCTCACGGCACCGGTGGAGATCCTGGCTGCGCCGGGAAACCTGACGCTGATCGTCATCCTCATCTTTCTGATCTTTATCGGCGGGTCTTTCTCCATCATGGAAAAGTCGGGGCTCATCCACACCCTGCTGGCGCGCATCGTCAAACGGTATGCCAGGCGAAAGTACCTGCTGCTCCTGGTCGTCACCGGCTTCTTCATGCTCATGGGCGCGTTCTTCGGCATTGTCGAGGAGTCGATCATCCTGGTGCCGGTGTGCGTAGCGCTGGCCTACTCGGTTGGGTGGGATGCCTTCGTCGGACTGGGGATGTCGGTGCTGGCGACCAATCTCGGCTTTACCGCGGCTATCACGAACCCCTTCACCGTGGGCGTGGGCCAGAAGCTGGCCGGCCTGCCCATGTTCTCCGGTACGCTCCTGCGGGTCGTCCTGTGGCTCGTCGTCTATGCCGTCTTTGCCACTTTCCTTGTCACCTACGCACGGCGCATCGAGCGCAGGCCGGAGGCCTCGCCCATCTACGGCGAGGACGGAGCCGACCGCAGCCGCTACGGGGATTTTCACGCGGCCGCAGGCGAGAACCCCCGCATGGGGGCTGCGCTCACCTTCTTCGGCGCCTGCCTGGTGGTGATCCTGGCGGTGCTCTTTGCCTCGCCCTTTGTCCAGGCCATCTCCGACTATGCCTTTCCGATCGTCGGCGTCCTGTTCCTGGTGGCAGGGATCGGAGCCGGGCTGATCGCCGGCATGGGCCACAGAACCTGGAGCGCGCTCTGGCAGGGGATCCTGGGTATTGCGCCGGCCATCCCTCTCATTCTGCTGGCGACGAGTGTCAAACACATTGTGCTGATGGGCGGTGTGCTGGACACGATCCTGCATGCGGCGGCGACGCCGCTGGAGTCGGCCAGCCCCTTTGTCATGGTCCTGCTGATCTATGGGCTGACCATGGTCATAGAGCTCTTTGTGCCTTCTGGCTCGGCCAAGGGGTTCCTGATGCTGCCCATCCTGCTGCCGCTTGCCGGGATGCTGGACGTGACGAGCCAGCAGACAGTGCTCGCCTACTGCCTGGGGGATGGCCCCGCAAACCTGATCTATCCCACGAACGCGATGCTGCTCATCAGCCTGGGGCTGACGACCGTGCGCTACAGCAAGTGGCTGAGGTGGTCGTGGCCTCTCTGGTTGGCGCTGCTGGCTGTCTCGATCGCCTTCCTGGGCATAGCGGTGGCGATCGGGTACGGGCCGTTCTAGAGGAGGAGTCGGATGGACCTGGACCTGATCATCCGCAACGGCACCGTGATCGACGGCACAGGCCGGCCGCGCTTTCGCGCAGACCTGGGGGTGCGGGATGGGCGCATCGCCGCCGTCTCCGAAGGCGAGCCCCTCCAGGGCCGGCATTCGGTCGATGCCGCGGGCCTCATCGTGGCACCCGGCTTTCTCGACATCCACTCGCATGCAGACTGGATCCTGCCGCTGGAGGATCACGACGACATCCTTGCGCCTCTCCTGCTGCAGGGTGTGACCACCATCGTCGGCGGCAACTGCGGTTTTTCGCCAGCGCCGGTCACCGAGGCTTCCATCCCGCTGGAGGATGGCTACTCCGAGATGTGCCGCGAGCGCGCGTTCGAGTACCAGTGGCGCTCCTTCGGCGAGTTCCTGGGCGAGATGGAGCGCCGTGGAATGCTGCTGAATTGCGGATTTCTGGTGGGACACGGCGCACTACGCTACGCCGCCATGGGCGCCTCGACTACGGCCGCGGATGCTGCCCAGCGGCAAGCGATGCGCGACGGCACCCGCCGTGCGCTGGAGGTGGGAGCGCTCGGCTTCTCCACAGGGTTGGCCTATGCCCCCTGCATCTTTGCCTCCAACGAAGAGCTGCTGGCGATGCTGCGCGTCGTCGCCGAGACGGGGGCGGTCTTCACCGTCCATGGCCGCGCCTACTCCTGGGTCTCGGCGCTCTACACGCCGATGATCGGCGGCACGGCGCACAACATTCGCTCGGTGCGCGAGCTGCTGGACCTAGGACGGCAGGCCGCTGTCCGGACACAGCTGTCCCACCAGATTTTTGTCGGGCGGCGCACCTGGCGCACCCATCGCAGCGTCCTGCGCGACATAGAGCGAGCGGCGGCGTCTGGGCTGGACGTCGCTTTCGACGCATTCCCCTACACCTGTGGCAACACGACCATCAACGTGATCTTTCCGGCCTGGTTCCTGGCGGACTTTCACCGGCTGGTGGACGATTCACAGGCGCTCAAGCGGCTCAAACGCGAAATCGACCTTCTGCGGCTGGCCCTGGGCATCGGGTACGGTGACTTAGTGCTGCTGCACGTTGGAAGGCCGGAGCTGGCGGAGCTGGAGGGCCTCGATTTTGCCGAGATCGCGCGCCGGCTGAAAAAGACTCCTTTCGATGCCTACATGCATGTGGCGCGCGCCAGTGGAGGCAAGGCGCGCATTCTGCTCTACACCTACTCGGGCGACGAAACGAACGAGGCGCCGCTGCGGGCTGCCCTCTCGCACCCGCTCTGCTCCTTCATGACGGACACGATCCTGACCCGGCGAGGCAAGGCCAACCCAGCCTCGTACGGCACGTTCCCGCGCATCCTGGGGCGCTACAGCCGCGACCTGGGGCTCTTTCCGCTTGAGGAAGCGGTGCGGCGGATGACTTCGTACCCGGCCGAGAGGATGGGACTTGCCGGGGTCGGGCGGATTGCCGAGGGTGGTCCGGCCGACCTGGTGCTCTTCGATGCAGCGTCGGTTGCCGACCGCACGACGCGTGAGCAGCCCGACCTTCCGCCGGTGGGCATCCACGCCGTGCTGCTGGCGGGGCAAATCGTGGTGCAGGAGGGGCGGTTGATTCCCGGCCCGCGCCGTGGGCGGGTGCTACGGAGGTAGATGTGCGGTCTGCGCCCTCTGCCTCCTGGGGAAGGACGGGTTAGGGCGGAGACCGGCGAGGGCACGCATTGAGACGTCTCGCATAGGAGGGTCCGATGAGCCGGTCTGTCACGTGGAATGGCCAAGCGTTGCGCGTCGTGTTGCTGGTGGGGCTGGCTGCTCTGCTCTCTGTGCCTGGCCCAGTGGACTCTGCGACGACGGTTCCGCCCGAAGCAGGTCTCGCGGCGCACTACATCGTGTTTCGCCTCCAGGCAAACGGCGAGGTCGTGTCTCTCTCCCACTCCCGCGTGAGCGTGGCCGGCTTGGCATCACTCGACCAGGAGCAGTTGATGGCCGCCCTCGCCGGGGTGGGCAGGGACCGGCAGCCGATCTCGGTTGCCGTGCGCTCGCAGGGCGGCGGCATCCTTTTTCGCTCGTTGGTGACCGTCCCACGTTGGCTGCGAGGGGAGTTTCACCGTGAGGGCGGCACAATCGACGGGCAAGTGGTCCCGCTCGACGAGCCCTTCTTTGCCGTGCGCGTGCCGGCCCTGTCCGAGGCGACTCTCCTCCTTACGCCCTGGGATGGTGGCGCGCCAAGCCGCACCGCCGTGCTGGACCTGGACCTGCTGGCATCGACCACACCTGGGACGGATCTTGGCGCCTACACCCTGTCCTCGCCAGAAGGGGACCCGGCCAACCGCTTCGACCTGCTGATCATGGGCGACGGCTACACGGCGGCGCAGGAGGGCGATTTCGAGGCCGATGCACAGCAGGTGGCAGGCCAGTTTTTCTCCATCTCGCCGCTGGCGGAATACGCCAACTATGCCAACGTCCACACCCTTTTCACCCCGTCGGACGAGTCGGGCGCCGACCACCCGCCCTACTCTCCCTCCTGCGGGTACGAGGATCCCTCCTGCTGCGGCGACCCGGCCATGCAGGGGGACCCGCTCGAGGGGCTGATGGTCGACACGGCGTTCGATGCGCGCTACTGCGCCTACTGGATCCACCGCCTATTGGTGGCCGATGAGGCGAAGGTGCTTGCCGCAGCCGGGGCCGTGCCAGACTGGGACTCGATCCTGGTCCTTGTGAACGACGCCACATACGGCGGCTCGGGCGGCCTCATCGCGGTTGTCGCCATGCACCCGCTGGCGGTGCAGATCGCCCAGCACGAATTGGGCCACTCATTCGCGGGCCTGGCCGACGAGTACGAGAGCGCCTACCCCGGCTACCCACCCTGCAGCGACATAACGGGCCCGGGGTGCGAGCCCAACGTGACCGACGTGACGGTGCGCGAGCAGATCAAGTGGAACCCCTGGATCGAGCCTACGACCCCCATCCCCACCCCCGAGCAGAGCCAGTGGAACGGCTTCGTCGGCCTGTTCGAGGGGGCCCGCTACCACTCGACGGGCATGTATCGCTCCGGCCTGAGCTGCATCATGCGTGAGCTGGGCAAACCCTTCTGCCAGGTGCCCGCGCAGACCTATGTGCTGAAGCTGTACCAGGGGGGCTGGGGAGTGCCCGAAGAGGGAATCAGCCTGATCGAGCCGGGCTCGGTCTACCCCGTGGGCCCGGTCGTCCTCTACCATCCTGCGGAGGCCACCTTTGGCGCAGCTGTCCTCCAGCCGCTGGGAGGGCCGCCCGCGGACATTGTCTGGCTGGTGAACGGTGAGCCCGTGCCGGGTGAGAACGAGGCGACCTTTGCCTATTCAACCGAGGCGGACCAGCTGGGCGCAGTAGAGATCACTCTCGTCGTCCGGGATGAGACGCCGCTGGTGCACCCGGCCATGGCGGACGGCGAGCTGACTTCCACATACACCTGGGCAGTCGAGGTGCGCAGCCGGCTCTTCGTGCCGCTCGCGCTGTGGGGCGAGTGAGCGGAAGGCAGGCCTTGGCCAGGCCCCGGGTCCCCGCTGACTCGAGAATCGCCAGTGTGGCAGTGGGGTAGGTCGCAGGTGCCCCCGCGAGGTGCCTGCGCGCCGCGGTGCGCGGCGGAGCTTGGGTACTTGCGCGGTCGTGATGTACCTGAGAGCCGCGGTCTGGCATACCTCCGACAATCGTCCGGCGCCGGGGCAGGTACGCCGCACCTCTTAGGTGCGGCGCACCTGGGGGATTTCGTGTCGACCCTTGCCCGGTGCGGCGCGCCCCTTCTCGATGCGCTGCGCCCGCCCGCTACTGCACCCTCGCCCGCACCGGCCCGTGCAAGGTGGTTCGGCCGTAGAGGTCCACGTCCTCCAGCCAGTAGAAGTAGGCGCGTCCCGGGCGCAGGCGGAAGGTGTCGATCCAGTCGTAGACCGCGCCAAAAGGCGAGCCGGGCGGCACGTTGCTTGGGATCATCTCGCGGTTCAGCTTGAGCTTGGGCCCGAGGCGGGTGTTGGAGCGGTAGAGGTTGAAGCCCAGGTTGTCCAGCTCTTGCGCCGTCTCCCACTGCACATGAACGGTCCTGAGCCCCTCGGGCCACGCCTCGAAGCGGGCAAGCTCGACCGCCGTCGGCTCGGACGCCCACTGCCAGAAGCCAAGGCGGACCACGTGACTATCACCCGTGCTCGTGCCCAGTGCCGAGGGCTGGCCCAGGGAGTAGCCTATCCGGTGGTTGGCGCCGCTCGCGCTTCCCCCTGAAGAGCCAAAGACAGTCCAGTGCAGGTCATGGCTGCTCCCGCTCTGCGCGAGCACGATGCTGCCCGTCGCGAGCACGCAGGCGACGGCCAGCGCGAGCCGCAGCGTGGCATGCCCTCTGCTCCTTGTCACGGCGCGCTGCGCGGGGGAGGCTCTCTCTCTGCTAATCATGGTGCCCTCCCTTACGGCGTAGTCTCTGGGGCCGCGGCAGCTTCGGGCGGCGCGAGCTGCTCAGCCGGGATCACTTCCAGCCGCCCCGACTCCTGGCCGCGCGGCCGGGCGACGATGCGGTAGTCGAACTGGATGTTGGAGCGGCCACCGCCCAGCTCGCGCACGACGAACGATTCAGAACCCTTGGAGGCCACGAAGAGCCCAGCGCAGTCGCCCAGGGGTGTCAGGAAGATGTGGTAACCGGCCTCGAGGCTCACCGTCTGGGCAAAGAGCGGCTCGATCTCGATAGTGGTCTCGCCGCCGACCAGGGCGGCCGTGCCAAAGTCCTCGCTCCACGCTTCGGGACTTTTCAAGGTGTGCTCGGTGCGGAACTCGGTGCCCTGCCCGTCGGGCGAGCGCACTTCCTTGAAACTTGTCCATCCGGCATGTGCGTATCCGTAGCCGTTGGTGCTGAGATAGAAGAGCTTGGTGCCGCCCGGGAAGGTGCTGCTGCCGCCCCAGCCTTGGAAAACGTCACCGCTGCCGCTGTAGGCGGTGACGCCGGGCCCGCTCGCACTGCCTCCTAGGACCCCGATTCCGGAGGTGCTGTACCCATGGACGCCATAGGAGGAGCCCCAGCCATAGGACCCGGTGGGGCCGCCGCTCCCGTAGACCCCTATGCCACCGGTGCTGCTGCCGAGGACGCCGTAGGTCGTGCCAGAGCCCTCGACCCCGCGTGCGCCTCCAAGGCCGTAGACCGCGGTGCCGCTGTTGCTGGTGCCGTACACGCCCCTGCCGTCGACGCTCTGGCCGTGCACCCCGTAGGTTGAGCCGATGCCAAGCGCACCTGTGGGGCCGCTGCCGGAGACTCCCACCGACGTACCGCTTCCACCCAGCCCGAACTTGCCGGAGCCGTAGATCCCCACCCCCTGGTCTCCGGTGCCTGAGCCCCGCACCCCGTACAGGGTGCCCGATCCCACCACGCCGATCCCGGAGACACCGGAACCGTTGCCTTGGACGCCAATGTACGTGCCCTCTCCCATCACCGCATAGTAGCCGATGCCCTGCACCCCAATTCCCTCGGAGGCGTAACTGGAGCCGGCGACCCCGGTGCCGGCGCTGCTGGAGCCGAATACCCCGACACCGTCCCCGTCGCTCCTTCCGACCAGTCCTCCGCCCTCCCCTTCGTTCCAGGCCGTGAGGAGAAAGCCGTCGGACGTGGAGGCCCTGGTGGTGTCCTGCACGTTCCTGCGGATGTTGCCCAGCGCGACGGCGACGCTGCTCAGCGGCTGGACCGGGCCCAGGGCGTCCCAAGTCGAGGTCGGCTCACACGGGGACACACCTGCCGCGTTGCACACCTCGATCTTGATCCACCGGTCCCCGGTCAGGTTCACCGAGCCCAGGTTCGTGAGCAGCACGTTGAAGAGGCCCTGCCCGTCGACGGCGACGGTGTACTCGTACGGTCCCCAGACCGAGCTCGCGCAGACCGAGTCTGTGCACAGCGTGAAGCGCATGTTGTAGTCGCCCGCGGGCATCGAGTTGCCTGTATCGTCGAGCACTCGGCCCTGGAAGTTGATCGTGTCGGCCATTCCGGTGATGCCCGCCTCCGCGGCCGGCGAGCCGCCCCCCTCCTGGGCGCGTGCCGCCGGCAGCGTCGCGGCGACCAGCAGCATGGCCAGACCTGCGAACAAGGCAATTGACATCCTGCGTCTCATCCTGGCTTCTCCTTTCCTTCCCCTTGATGTCTGAGTGTCCAGCTCTCGGGCCGCGCTCCCTGCCCGGGAGGGCCGCTCACTTCAGGCGCCCGGCCGCTGCCTTGGGCTCAGGCGGCAGACCGGCCCGGCGCCCGATGAAGGCGGCTAGCTCGTCCAGGCTGCGGACGCAGACCTCTTCTCCGCTGCGGGTATGCCGCACCCAGCCCAGCCAGGCAGGCTGCCCTTCCTCCCGCCAGATGCGCACCACGAACGAGTCCCGCTGTGCAGCTTCTCCGTTGCTCATGATTCCCCGCTTCACAAGAACTGCCACCCATCTCTGGGTGGCAGTATAGAGCAGCAGCGTATGAAGAGCGTCTAGGCCGGCCGGCGGGCGCCTCCTTTTGGGCTCACCTGGGGCTGCCCCGCGTCCTGACTTGATGCCCCTGGCGCCGCAGAGCGGCCAGGTCGCGCTTGACGGTGGCCGCGCCGGCCTTCAGTGCCTGGGCCAGGTCGTCTACGGTGGGGGCGGCGCCCTGCTCGGCCGCCTGGCGCAGCAGGCGCAGCAGCCGCTGCCGGCGGCGGTCGCCCGCGCTTGGCAGGCCAGCGTCCTCCGGCGCGTCCGGCGTCCAGGCGACGGCCACATAGGCGTCGTCGCCCAAGGGACGGCGCAACGGGCTGCCGTTTCGCGGCAGGCGCACGGCCTGGGGGGTGCCCGCCCGGGCGGACTGCCGGGCGCAATAGGCAGCGACGATCTCCCGGTGCGCGGCGACGTTCTCCAGGAAGGATCGTTTGAGGGCCTCGTCGTGGATGGTCGACCCCTGTTGCTGCAGACGTTCGTGGGCTGTGACCAGGACCTCGTCCGCGCGTGTATCCCCGCCGGCCTCCAGCACCCGGTAACAGGTCAGCCAGATCTGGAACGGCTCGTTGGCACCGCCAAGCCCCCTGGTCTTATCAATGTGCAGGATTTCCTCAACCCATTCTGCGGCTGCGGAAAGGTCGGCCTGCAGCAGCGCCACGCGCGCTAACCCTGCCAGCGACTCGGCAGCCAGGTGCGCCTCATCCAGCTGCTGCCGAAGGGCGAGGGCCTGCCGGTAGGCGCCGGCTGCCTCGTCCAGATCACCCAGGCCTGCCAGAGCGTGGCCCAGCGAGTCCAGAAGCCAACCCTGGCCGAGCCGGTCGCCGATCTCGCGCGCAACGGCCAAACCGGCGAGACTCTCTTCGCGTGCCGCCCGATCGTCGCCCAGGTGATGCGAGAGCAGGCTCAGGTAGGCCAAGGCTTGGCCCCGGTAATAGGGGATGCCCAGCTCGCCGAAGAGGTCCAGCGCCTGCCGGTAGTAGTCTCCTGCCCGGGAGTAGTCGCCCAATTGGTCGAAGAGCGTGCCCAAGCTGCGCAGGCTCACTCCCACGTTCTCCTGCGCCTGGATGGCCCTCTGGATCGCCAGTGCCTGTTCGAGGTAGCTTCTCGCTGCCCCAAAGTCGCCTTCGGCCAGGAGCTCGTCGGACAGGTTCTGCAAGACGATGGCTGCCCCCCTCTGGTCGCCGATCTCTTGGTGAATCCGGAGAGCACGCTGACCGTAGGCCTTGCTCGCGGCGTGGTCCCCGCGTGCCGTGGCGATGTACCCGAGGTTGGCGAGGGTGCTGGCCTCCCTCGGCCGGATGTCCACCTGCCGGCAGAGGGTCAGGACCTGGAGGAAGTAGGCCTCGGCGTCCGCATAGTGAGCGGTGGTCAGGCACACGGTCCCCAGGCCGTGCAGGGCGTCGGCTTCTTGGCGCAGCAGGCCGGCCCGCCGCGCCAGGTCAAGGGCCTGCCCGAACTGGGCGCCAGAGGCAGCGTGCTCTCCCTGCAGCAGAAGCGCCCAGCCCCACTCAAGGAGGCTTTCTGTCTCGACGGTCACATCCCCGGCGGTCTGGGCCAGGCGAACGGCCAGCCGGGCCGCCGCAATGGCCGGTGGAAAGTCGCTGGTCAGCTCTGCCAGCCTGGCTCGACGGAGTGCAACTCCAGCCCGCCTCTGATCGTCGCCCAGCGCCTCCGCCAGCTCTGCCAGGGCCGCCAGCTCCTCGATCTGCGCCTGGCGCGCGCCCTGCAGGCCGAAGACCTGCTCACGAGCCAGCCGCAGGTCAAAGCTGCGGCGCAGGTCAACCGGCGCAGGCAGCCGCGCCAGCGCCTCCAGGGCCTGGGTGTAGTGGGCCACGGCATCGGCGTTGGCATACACCGCGCGTGCCCGGTCGCCGGCCTCTTGATGGCAGGCGGCGGCCTTGTCCCAAACCTGGGCCGCGGTCCAGTGGTAAGCCAGGGTGCCGGGCGAGGCGGAGGTCCGGGAGCCTGCGGCTGCGAGGGTCAGCGCCTCGGCGACACGGCGGTGGTAGAGCCGGCGGCGCGGCCCCGCCAGCTGCTCGTAGGTGACGCGGCGGATAAGGTCGTGGGCAAAGAAGTAGTCTGCTCCGCCGGCCATCCCCGGGCCGGCAGACAACAGCAATGCCCGGGCTCGCAGCTCATCGCCGAGCGACAACAGCTCCGTTGCGGTCCGGTCGCTCGATTGATGCCACAGATCGAAGGGCACCCCCCGGCCGATTACCGCCGCCAAGTCCAGTGCCTCTCTCTGCGGCGCCGGCAGACGCTCCAGGCGGGACTTGATGCTCTGCAGCACGCTGTCCGGCAGAGGCATCTCGGCGTAATCCTGGGTCGACTCGTCCCAGGGGGTGCTCCACTCACCCCTCCCGTCGCGAGAGAGCAGGCCCACGTCCACCAACTCCCGCAACGTCTCGGTCAAGAAGAAGGGGTTGCCTTCCGTTTCGGCGAAGAGGCGGGCGGCGAAGCGGGGGGCCGGCCGCTCCAGTCCCAGTGCAAGCCGTACCAGCTCTCCGCTCTCCGCCAGGTTGAGCCTGCGCAGCTCCAGGCGGCGGGGCAGGCGCGTGCGCTCGAGCGCCGCGAGGGCAGAGGCCTGTGCGGCGGTCAGCTCCTCGCCCCGGGCAGTGATGACGAATAGCTCCGGCACGCTCTCCAGCCGGGGCAACAGGTAGCGAATGGCGGACAGGCTGTCCGCATCCATCCAGTGAGCGTCCTCCAAGAGGATCAGGCGGGGCGTCGCGTGCGCGAGGGCCAGAAAGCCGCGGGCGATGGCCTCCAGCAGGCGGTGCCGCTCCTGCTCCGGATCCAGTGGGGGAGCCGACGTGCCGCTCGCCAGCTCCGGAAGGAGCCGCGCCAGCTCGGTGCGCCACAACGGCTCGATGGTTGCTCCGCCCAGGAGGGGCAAGCCGGTGCGCAGGACCTCCAACAACGGCCCGTAGGCCGGCGATCCGGACAGGTCGGCGCAACGGCCCCAGGCGACCTGCATGCCGCGCCACCGGGCATTGCGCTCCAGCTCGCGCAACAGGCGGGTCTTGCCCACCCCGGCCTCGCCGTAGACGAGGACCAGCCCTCCCGCTGCTCCGGCGGCTGCCTCGACCCGGCTCAGCAGCTCGGCCAGCTCCGCCTCGCGCCCCACCAGTGGCAGGCGGTCCGGGCGATCCAGAAGTGGCGCGCGGCCACGGTGCGCGGCGACGGGTGCCCAGGGCGGTTCCTGCAGTCCGGCCCGCTCCGAAATCTCGGCCGCGAGTCCGTCTGTCTCGGGCAAAGGTTCGATGCCGAGCCCGTCCGCCAATACCCTGCGGCAGACTTCGTACTGTTTCAGTGCCTCGGCGTCGCGGCCCAGCACGTGGCAGAGACGCATCACCTCGCGGTGAGCCTCCTCGCGCCAGGGGTCGGCGCTTGCCAACCGGCGGGCGTGAGTCAGGGCGGTTTGGTAGTCCCCTCGGCCCTTGTGCCCGGCCACCAGCCGCTCCAGGGCACCCAGCAGAACCTCGCGCAGCCGCTCCTGCTCGGCTATGACCCAATCGTCGTAGTAGCCGGCCAGAAAGTCTCCCCGGTAGAGCGCGACCGCTTCGGCGAGCCCCTCCAACTCCGCGGGCCGGCCCGTAGGCGCCCCGGGTTGGTCCCCCCGACGACCGGCTGCCCGGCCTGTCAGCTCCCCAAACCTCTCCACATCGAGCCAGATGGGTAGGGCGGGGTTGACCTGGACGGTGTCCCCTTCGGCCAAGAGGACCGGATGGGGGGACAGCGCGCGGCGGATCTGCCACAGTCCCTGGCGGAGGCGCTGGCGGGCAGCGGCGTCGGGCAGCTCGGGCCAGAAGGTGCCGGCCAGCAGGTTCCGGGTGTGAGGGCGATCGCGGTAGGTCAGCAGGTAAGCGAACAGGGAGCGAGCCTCTGTGCCGGAGATGGTGGGCAAAGCGACATCCCCCCATCTCACCTCCAGACCGCCGAAGAGACGCACGCGCAACATCGTCATGACCTTGTCATCGGAGCACCTCAATGGTCGGCCCTCATCGGGCATGCGCGATCCTGCGCCGGGCTGAGGAGCAAGTCCTTGCGGGCCTCCGAGATACCAGGCGAGGGTAGTATAGCGCACGTCGAAGGATCCGCCAAGAGCACTTGGGAAGGGTTGGAGGCCACGTCAAGGCATATCGGCTTGACGCATGCCCGCCCGGGTTGTACAATAGTCGCCATCCAGCGTGGCGATTCGAGAGGGCCCAATGCCTGGGGAGATCACCATCCGCGGCGCGCGGCTCCATAACCTGCAGAACATCAGCCTGGCGATCCCCAAAGGGCGGCTGGTGGTCTTTACCGGAGTCTCCGGCTCGGGCAAGTCCACGCTGCTCCTCGACATCCTTCACCGGGAGGGCCAGCGGCAGTACCTGGAGTCGCTCGGGCTGGTGACCTGGGGTGCCGAGCCGTCGGCGGTGGATGCGATCGAGGGGCTGTCGCCGTCGATCGCCGTGGGCCAGAACCTTGCCAACCGGAGCCCGCGCTCGACGGTCGGCACGGCCACGGAGGTCTTTACCTACCTGCGCGTCCTCTTTGCACGGTTGGGCCACCGGCGCTGCCCTGTCTGCGAGAGCGATGTGCCGCCCTCGCACGATGCTGCTGCCGGCGGATGGGAGGGCGGGCCGGACCTGAACCTGACGATGCCCCTCTCCGAGTGGGAGAGTGAGTCGTACCCCTGCCCGCACTGCGGCGTGCCCATGCCCGAGCTGACCATGGCCCACTTTTCCTTCAACAAGCCCGAGGGGGCATGCCCCACCTGCACCGGACTGGGGGTCGCGCCACGGGTGAACGCCGCTGCTGTGGTCGATGCCCGGCTCTCGGTCCGCGGCGGGGCGGTACGGGGCTGGAACCGCCTCGCGACTGCGCACTACGCCGAGTCGTTGGAGGCGGCCGGCCGGCACTATGGCTTCCCGTTCGATGCGGACTTGCCGGTGGAGCGCCTGGGGCAGGTCCAGCGCGACCTGCTGCTGTATGGCGTCCGGGACGCCCGCTTCCAGCGCCACTTCCCGGGCGCCAAGCCGCCCGGCACGGTGGGCCGCGGTGCCTTCGAAGGGGTGATCACCGGCTGGCAGCGCCGCATGGCCGGGCATGCCCACGACCCCGGCTACCGCGCGCGGCTGGAGGGGATGGTGAGCGACGCGCCCTGCCCCGACTGCGGGGGCAGCCGGCTGCGCGCGGAGAGCCGCGAGGTAACCGTGGCCGGCCGGACGATCGTCGACCTCCAGCGGCTGCCGCTCTCGGGCCTGGCCGATTGGCTGGAAGGGCTGCGCGCGTTCGTCCCCGAGGAGGCGTGGGGCGTGGCGGTGGCCGTTGTCGACGACCTGCGAAGCCGTGTGCGCCGGCTGCTGGACACCGGCGTAGGGTACCTCACGCTTGACCGCGGCTCGCCGTCCCTCTCCGCGGGCGAAGCGCAGCGGCTGCGGCTGGCGTCGCTGCTCGGCTCGGGGCTGACGGGTGTGCTCTATGTCCTGGACGAGCCGACGATCGGGCTTCACGCATGCGACACAGCGCGCCTGATCCGGGTCCTGTGCCGGCTGAGAGACCTGGGCAACAGCGTGTTGGTGATCGAGCACGACCTTCAGGTGATCGCGGCGGCGGACTACGTGGTGGACGTGGGGCCGGGCGCCGGCCGCGAGGGGGGACGCATCGTCGTCACGGGGACACCGGCGCAGGTGGCGGGCTGCCGTGCGTCCGCGACCGGGGCGTACCTTAGCGGGCGGCTCCTGGTGCCGGTTCCGGCGTCGCGCCGCACCGGCAGCGGGCATGCGCTCGTCATCCGGGGGGCGCGCGAGCACAACCTAAAGCACCTCACCGTGCGCCTGCCGCTCGAGATGCTGGTTGCCGTCACCGGCGTGTCGGGCTCGGGCAAGTCGACCCTGCTCTTTGAGATTCTCGAGCGCGCCGCGCGGCAGCGCTTTGCCGGCGCTGAGGAAACTCCCGGCGATCACGACGGGATCGAGGGATGGGAGCACCTGGATGGTGTGGTGCCAGTCGACCAGGGGCCGCTTGCCCGCTCGCCCCGCTCCAACGCTGCCACGTACACCGAGGCGTGGACGCCCATCCGAGAGGCGTTTGCCGCCACGGCGGAGGCGCAGCGGCTGGGGCTGAGTGCGAGGCACTTTTCCTTCAACGTGCCGAGCGGGCGCTGCGAGCGCTGCGAGGGGGCCGGCGTGCTGTCTGTGGAGATGCACTTCCTGGCCAACGTCCAGGTGCGCTGCCCCGCCTGCGGCGGGCGGCGCTTCCGGCGCGAGGTGCTGGCGGCCAAGCTGCAGGGCTACGACGTCAGCCAAGTGCTCGAGATGCCGGCCGAGCAGGCTCTGCTCCTCTTCCGCGGCGTGCCGGCGGCCGCTGCGCGCCTGGAGCTGATGGTGGAGGCGGGGCTGGGCTATCTGCCGCTCGGCCAACCGGCAACTTCGCTTTCGGGAGGCGAGGCGCAGCGCGTCAAGCTGGCCCGCGAGCTGGCTCGCCGCTCGCCCGGCCGCACTCTCTACCTGCTGGATGAGCCGACGACCGGCCTCCACCCGGCCGACGTCGCCCGACTGCTGGCGCTGCTGCAGCGGATGGTGGATGCCGGGCACAGCGTCGTGGTGATTGAGCACAACCTGGACGTAGTGCGGGCGGCGGATTGGGTGATTGACCTGGGCCCCGAGGGGGGTGACTCGGGCGGGTCCTTGGTGGCCGAAGGGACGCCGGAGCAGGTGGCGCTGGTGGAGGCGTCGGCGACGGGGGCGGCACTGCGCGACGGGACCTACGGCCATCAGGCGAACCGGACTGGGCGGCTGCGGCAGCTGGCGTGCCCACGACCAGGGGCGCACCGCTGACCGGCGCTACCAGCACCGCCTGGGTAGGGCTCCTGGTCCTCAAGCCCCGGCGTGTGCTGTTTGACGTTTTCCCGACCTTGTGGTATGATAAGATACGTGCTGGGATGGACGCCCCTTGCCCGTCTCCCGCTCTTCTCGGCCTACAGCCGGCGCTGAACGGCAGCCGGAGGGATGCCCTCCGCCGCACGGGCTTGCCCTCGCCCGACGGCTGCCTCTTCGTTGCCGCCCGTTCCCCTCCACGGAGCGGGACACCGCTGCCGGCACGCCGGCAGCCTTCTCCGCACGGGTCGCCACCCTGAGACCGAGCGCCTTCCCCAGATGTGAGAAAGGAGAACCTCCCATGAGACAGAATGGATTCGCCGCCAGAGCGCCATGGGCCCTGACGGGCGGGCTATTTGTTGCTTTCCTGGTCCTAGCCGTTGCTCCTGCCGGCCGGGCTGCCCCGGCCGCCGTGCAGGCGCCGGAGGATTTGGGTGACGTGTGGCAGCTGCCCTTCATCCGCATGGGTCACAGCGCCGTGTTCGACCCCGTGGGCGACCGCATGGTCGCCTTCGGTGGCTGGAACGGCCAGCAGTTCTTCAACGACGTTTGGGCCCTGGATGTCACAACGCCCGGTGAAGAGGCCTGGACCAAGCTGGACCCCGCCGGCGCCTGGCCGCCGCCGCGCGGCATGCACAGTGCCATCTACGACTCCGCGAACGAGCGGATGATCGTCTTTGGCGGACGAGGGTTCCACTACAACTTTGACGACGTCTGGGCGCTCGATCTGACCACGGCCGGTGCGGAGAGCTGGACCATGGTCCAGCCCGCAGGCGACCCTCCGCCGGCGCGACGTTGGCATACCGCCATCTACGATGGGTGGAACGCCCGGATGCTCGTCTTTGGCGGCGGGGGCAGTGGTGGGCTCATGAACGACGTCTGGGCGTTGAGCCTCACGCCGGGCGCGGAGGCGTGGAGCGAAGTGCCGGTCAGCGGCTCCGTGCCGGATGCACGTTGGCAGCACACGGCCATCAACACCGGTACTGCCGACGAGCTAGGACGGATGATCATCTTTGGCGGTCAGACCTCGGGCGGCACGCTGATGAACGATGCCTGGGAGCTGGACCTCGAAACCCACCACTGGTCCGAAATGGCGGTGGGACCCACCAAGCCCTCCGCTCGGCGAGGGCACACGGCCGTCAGAGATGCGCAGCACTTCGACAGGATGCTGGTCTTTGGCGGGCAGGGAGCGGATGGATTCACCAACGACCTCTGGCGTCTCAGCGCAGTGCCCGGCGAGTACGCGTGGCAGCAGCTCGATCCCAACGGCGGTCCACCCGGCCCACGTGCTTGGCACGCGGCCGGCATGCGGGCCACTAACGCGCACATGTACGTGATCGGCGGGCGGGGAATGGGCACCTTCCAGGGGGAGACGCAGTGGAGCCTTAACGTAGGAGGGATGATGTGGAGCCCGTTGTGGCCCACGCTGCCCGGTTGGTGGGGAGGAGGCAAGGGCGCCCGGCCGGACGTGACGCTGCACGTCGAGGACGCGGCCGCCAACCAGGCCGTCAACCTCCTGTCCGATTCGGATCTCGAGCCGCACTTTGTCGTCAAGATCTTTACCCCCTCTGCTGACTACAAGAACGACGTCGATGTGACCCTCACCCTGCCGGAAGGCAAGTTCGACAAGAACAGCGTGCGAGCCGGGGCGCGCACGCTCGACACCCCAGACGAGCCGATCTGGAGCACGCCGCAGTACCTGGGCAACGGCCAGTTCCGTCTTAACGACGTCGACCTAGCGACTGTCTCGGGGGGGTACTCGATCCAGGTGGTGTTCAAGGCGAACACGATCGAGGGTGTGACCGGCAGCGCGGCCCTCACGGCCAAGGCGCTGGGGACCAACTGGCTGTCGACGCTGGAATCGACGGGCACCGTCCGCTTCTACACCGACCCGAATGCCTGGGTCGTCACCAGCCGCAAGGGGCTCTTCGACGAGTACTCGGATGGCGAAGTGACTGCGCTGCTGGATGAGCTATTCGCCAGGGTCTACGATCGGCCCGGCGTGGTGATCTACCCCGACCGCTATTTGAACGACCTGGCGCTGTGGGACAACACGGAGGTCAGCTACGCCAGCGAGCCAATCGCCAACGAGGTATCCGACCAACTTGCCGACTGGCTTACGGGTCGCCAGGTCATGGGCGCACGGGCTTTTCCCGACTACATGTTGATCGTGGGCGATGACAACGTCGTCCCGTTCTACCGGCAGTACGACGATACAGGAGCCGAGGGCGACGAACCGGACGCGGAAGATCCCGTCATCGAAGCGCTGGTCAGCCATAACTACTTTTTCACCGACAATCCCTACGGCGACGGGAGCTATGGAACGGGCTCCGATGATTGGGAGACGGGCGATCTGGATGCCGCCGTCGGCCGCATCGTGGGCGCCACGGCGGATGACATGGCTACCCTGGTGAGAAGCGGCCGGCTGGGGCCGCGGGCATCCGCGGGGCGGGCGCTCCTAGCCAGTGTCTCCGACTGGGACCTTTGGCTGCCCGGCACGGACATCGTGTCGGTGATCATGAATGACCTCGGGTATGCCGTGAATCAGGCCCTCATCGACGACTCCGCGACCAAGAGCCAGGCGGTCGACGAAATGCAGATGGGCCTTACGGCGATGGTCCTCGGGGGTCACGGTGGGCCGGATGGCGTGAACATGGCCGGTCCGGGGAGTTGGCCGGGGGGCGAGCGAGGCATCGTTGGCTACCAGCTGCCGCAGTACGACGTTGGTGGCTGCCTCTCGTACAACCGGATCTTTTTCGAGGTTCTGGGCTGCCGCACCGGCTTCAGCCACTCCATCGAAGGAGCTTATGGCAGCATGGTCTACGCCCTGGCGCATCATGAGGCCTCCGGCGGCATAGCGATGGCGGGCCTGGCTTGCTGTGCCACACCGGGTCGCGATGTGGCCTCGGAGAGCGAAAGGCTGACCAGCGATGTCTGGGTGTGGGCCAAGTTGGATGCCACCAAGACCAATCCCCTGGGCTGGTCGCTAATGCGTGCCAAGGGCAACTACGTCCCAACGGACGGCTACTGGGGCACGGATGACGAAAAGGTGCTCCAGCAGACCACCTACTTTGGGTTGCCCTGGATGAGGCTGTACGACTCCACGGCCAGGGGCGAGCTAAAGGCCGTGCCCGCCGATGCGCCCGGCAACGCTGGCTGGGCGGTCTCTCGCGCGGATGGCACGGACGGGACCTACACCATGACCGCCCACATCGACGCCTCGGACTATGCCATCACCCACACAGTCGACGGCTTTGACCTGATCCACGTGACAGGCATGGACCAAGCTACCGGCCTCGAGTGGCCAATACTGCCCATAACGGCGCTTGACCTGGTTCTGCCGATCAGTGCGACCGTAACCACCCTGGCGCTGACGCCGGAGCAGCCGGTGACTCTGGACAACCTCGAAATCCCATCCTACAGCCATGTCTCTAGTCCAGAGGCGATTACGGCTACGTATACGGCCACCCTCGGCGGCCCATACTCTGAAGGAGCCACGCAATCCGCCGACCCGGCAGGCAGCTACCAGATGGTGCGGGTACAGGTCCTGCCGGCTGCCTACGACGCGGCCGCCGACCAGGCGACTCTCTACCGGAGCCTCGATGTGGTGGTGACCTACGACTCGGACCAGAGGCTGGCGCTCAGCTTCTTCGAGCCGGACAAGGTCCAATACGTGCCCGGCGAGCCGGTCGGAGCGGTGGCGCGCGTGATCAATGCCGGCGACGCCCTCGAGACGGCAATGGCGACCCTCGTGCTGCAGGACCTGACCGGCCAGGTCGTCGGCTACCAGGAATCCGATCCCATCCAGGTCCCGGCCGGTGGCTTCCACGACATCGACATCGAGCTGACCGGCCCGCTGGACGGAGACGAGTATGCGCTGCGACTGCTCATCTGGCAAGACCAGCAGGTGGTCACCGGCGCCGGCAGGCGAGTGGTGATCACGGCGGGTGAGTTACGTGACGTTGTAGTACCGCCGCAGCTGAAGCCGGGCGAAGAGGGGGCTTTTACGGTGACCTTTGACAACCTGTCAGCGTCGGCTACGGTGGCGAATGTGAGCCTTGTCGTCTACGATCCGTATGGAGTGCCTGCAGGCTGGCCGGAGCCGCAGACGGTCGTGGTGGGCGGCAACGGCAGTGCCACGGCGACCTTCCTCTGGACGCCGGCGCAGGCGGGCACATACACCGTGTCGGCCGTAGCCCTTGCCGGGCGGCAGGAGTACGGGCCGCTGGTCGCACCGCTGGCGGTGGTCGGGGAGGGGCTTTACCTACCGCTGATCCTCAGGAGCTATTAGGCTGGTTGCACCCGCGGGGTCGCCACGGCGACTCCGCGGGTGCTCTGCCTTTGGGACGGGACTGCCTGCCGGGCTTATCCTCGCACCTCAGAGCTCCGGCCCACAGGTAGCCCTCCTCGAGTCACTCACCTTGCGTGAGCAGGCGCGTCACGGCTCCTGCGTTTGCGCCAGTACCACTTCAACCATCGCCCGCACGAAGGCATCCGGCTCCGAGACCCACGGCGTGTGCCCCGAGTGCTCAAACCAGACGATCTGCTTGTGCGGGGCGTCCAGCAAGTCAAAGTACTCCTGGGTCAGGGCCACCGGCGCGTTGATGTCGTGCCGCCCGATCAGGAAGTAAACTGGGACCTGGAGCTGCGTCGCCTGGGTGCGGAAGTCAACCTCCCACAGCTGGGGGTACACAATGCCAAGCGTGCCCAGCACGCCACGGAACCAGCTCACCTTGTCGTACAGCCCATACTCCACCCCGGCCAGGTCGCGCAGCGTGTTCGCGTCGTTGTCCGCAATCGCGGGGTTCTGATTCATGAAGCGGAAGGTGTCCATCAGGTAGGTTGCCTGCTTCCAGGCCACGCGCCTGCCGTAGTAGGGCGGCGGACCCTGCTCGATGAGCTTTTCGACCTTGGTTGTATCGCCCCGCTCCCGAGCCCACTGCAGCGACCAGTCGTAGCAGGTCCGATCGGTCTCCAGAAAGGCCACCATCTGCCCGGTGCCGGCAAAGGCATGGAACAGCTCTGGATAGCGCTGCACGAGCAGGATACCGAGAGCGCTTCCCCACGACTCGCCCACGACATACACCTTCTCCTGCCCAAAGCGCTGGCGCAGCTGCAGCACGAGGGAGTGCGCATCCTCAATGTAGCGCTCCGGCGTCAGAGTCGACCGGTCCACCGCGTCGAGCGACTTGCCTGAGCCGGGCTGGTCCCAGTCGACTACGACGAAGTGTTCCTCCAACCCAGCGAGGGCGAAGCGGGCCGTCGCCAGCTGTGTGCCGCCCGGGCCGCCCGCCAGGAAGAGCAGCACCGGCTTGGCCGCGTCTTCGCCGCGGATCGAGACCCACTGCCGGCTGCCGTTGAGCGTCATTTGCTCCAGGGAGGAAATGCTGCCGGCAACAGGCTTGCCCTGCTCATCCAGGATGGGCGGCGTGGTGGCGAAGCGCTGCGAAGCAAAGATGGCAATGGCGGCCACCAAGAGCATCCCCCCAAGAGGTATAGCCTTGCGGTAAGCAGGTTTGATCCGGGCAAAGAGGATCAGAAGAATGACGTCCGCAGCGGCCATCGGGATCCATGCCCAGGCAGGGACCGCAGTCGAGAAGGGCAGGAGGATCACAGGCAGGCACAGCAGAAGGGCGAAGACGAGGGCAACCAGGAGCGCCAGCATGTTGAGCATCCGAGTGGCAAGGGTTTTCGCGCGCATGACACGACACCAATCCTTTCGCAGGCAGTATACGCCCGCAAGTGCGAGTCTGCAACCCGGCGCGGCACCACTCCAGACTGATCTCTGCTGTAATTGTGCCTGTAATGGAGTTGTGGTTCACTTACAGTTGGCTTGCACCGAGGGGTGTGTGGCCGCATAGAAGGAGCCCCGTGTGAAGGGGACCAGACCACATAAGGAGAGAATGATGGCAACAGGCAGTTTTTCACAGGCAGAGCAGCAGACGCTGGCTAGAGCCCCACAGCTCATCCGCCACCTGATGACGATTGCGGACAAGGGTGTCGTCCTCACGAGGCGCTCCGAGATCAAGGCACTCGAAGAGTACCTGAAGAAGTACGAGTCGCAGAACCCGATCGTCCGGGCGATCATCGCCGCCCAGCCTGAGAAGGAAGAGAAGATCGAGGCCGACTCGGAAGAGACGCTCAGGATGCTGGGGGCGGTGGGCACGTTGATCGAGTCCAGGACAACGGCGATTGAAGGCGACGCCGTGCGCGATTTTCTGATGGGCGCTGCCGACGCGGTCGCCAAGGCGTCGCGGGAGCAAAGCATGCTCAAGGGTGCGGGCGCGAGCCCTGCCGAGGAAAAGGCCATCGCGGAGCTTGCCACTGCGCTGAAGGCTTCGGACGAAGACAAGCGGCGCCGGAACCAGGCGGCAGCGGCGGCTTTGGCCCACGAGAAGGCCGAGCAGCAGCAGGCCAAGGCACAGGTCCAGGCCGCGGAGCTTGCGCGCCAGAAGGCGGCCGCAGAGGCCAAGGCGAAAGCCGAGGCTGAAGGTGCGGCCAAGAAGGCGGCCGAAGAGGCGGCGGCAAAGGCCAAGGCTGAAGCGCCGGCCCGTGATACCCTGCTGGAGCAGGCCAAGGCGCGCGCCGAGACTGCCCGCAAGGCCCAGGAAAAAGCAGCCGAGCAGGCCCAGGCCAAGGCTGAAGCCGAGGCGAAGGCCCGGCAGCTCGCCGAGCAGATTGCGCGCCAGCGGGAACAGGCCGCCCACAAGGCCGAGGAGCAGCTCACAGTGAGCCAGGCGGCCGCCCTCAAGGACAAGGCCGAGGCCATGAAGAAGGAAGCCCAGGCCCTCGAGCAGCAGGCCCAGGCGTTGCAGTCGGCCGGCCAGGCGGCTCCTGCCGCCGCTGCCCCCGTCGAGATCTATGTCGTGAAGCGTGGCGATACCCTGAGCGGGATCGCCAAGGCTCTCTACGGCAACGCCGGTCGCTGGAAGGAGATCTACGAGGCCAACCGCAACCTCATCAAGGACCCGAACCTAATCAAGACCGGTTGGAAGCTGCGGATCCCGCGCTCGTAGCCGGCCGAGTCCCCTTGCTCTCGCCCCGCTCGTGGTGGGGGCGAGAGCATTCGTCAGGCTGCCACCGGAACTAGGCCCGGCAGCATGTGTTATATGGACAGTGGAGAGGTGGTAGAGAGATGCCGAAATTCGAGCGGGAAGTAGAGATCGATGCCCCCATCGAAAAGGTGTGGGACGTCATGACCAACCCGGAGCTGTGGCCGCAGTGGTTTCCGGGCTTTGACAGTGTCGCCAACGTGACTGCGGTGGTGGAGGGAGCGACCTTTGAGTGGGTCGATGACGGCGAGACGGGCCAGGCCCGGATCGTCACCTTGGAGCCTCAGAAGCGGCTGGAAGTTCTGACCCAGATGGGCGACGACAAGGATGCGCACCGCTTTGACCTGCGCATCAGTGGTGGCTTTCTCGGCATGGCTGCCGACGAGTGCAAGGTGACGTATACGCTGGATACCCTTGCGGGCGGCGGCCTCCTGGGTCGCTTCCTTGCCGGCGGCAACCCGAAGGACGCTTTGCGTGTCAAGAAGGCGATGAACCTCCTGCGAAGGCTTGCAGAGAGCGTCTAGCCCCGGCCCCGCCGGGAGGCCGCGACGTGGCGCGGGGCAGAACCCCCGCCGGCGGTGTTACGCAGGTGTCGAGCAAACAACATCAAGCAAAAGGAGAATAAGACATGACTCTGCTCGCGACAATCGTGGTGGGTCTGATCGCCGGCCTGTTGGCCTCTTACCTGATGAAAGCCAAGACCGGTATCCTGGTCGATTTGGTCTTGGGTGTCGTCGGTGCCATCCTCGGCGGATGGATAACCAGCCTGATCCTGGGGGTGAACCTGGTGAGCGGGTTCAACCTCACCAGTGTCATCGTGGCGGTCTTGGGCGCAATCCTCGTGATCGTCCTGTACCGCGCCTTTGCGAGGCGGCGTTAGGCCGGGTCGAGCCGAAAGGATGCTGAGGGCTGTCGCACTTGGGACAGGCCTCTCCGGCTCGATACAGGCGCTGCTTGATTCGATGACGGTGCTCGCCCATGCCCTCCATGACCGGCAGTGTGCCGCGGGGCCGGAAGGGCCGGCGGGGTGTTGCTCGAAATAAGTCAAGGAGGAAGAAATGAACCTCAGTGCACCGAAGCAGATTAGCTGGCTCATTGCCCTGATCCTCGGCGTCCTCGGCCTGATTGGAGCGCTGTTCACCATCCCGTTCCTCACCAACTATGCGTTCTGGTTCGTGTTCGTGGCGCTCGTCCTGATGCTGCTCGCCACTCTCTTCGAAGGCATATAGTCTCGCCCTACTTCTGGCCGTTCTTCGGCAGCACAGGCGCAGGCGGTTACCGCGCGGCCGGCCCCGCGCACGGCGCCGCCTGCGCCTACGTCTATCTGCCGACTCACGCATCCGCCAGACTGAGTCGGGAGGAACGGTTAGCACAGCGCCCTTCCCGGTTTCCGATCACGGGGCCCCTTCCCGCACCGGTGCCGCTCTGCCCTGACGACCCGCAGTCGCGACTCGGCAGGCTCGGCTCGAGTTGGCTACACGAGGTGCACCCGCAGGTTGACAAGGTGCGCGGTTTCTGCTTTAATCTCGGCAATCGCCTGCCGTATGGTGTAGCTCGAGAAAGGAGTGCCTCCATGAAGAAGCGGGTCGTCCTCCTCGTTGTGGTCCTGCTCTCTGTCGTTTTCGGAGCAGCACCAGTTGCAGCGTATGGCCAAGAAGCGCAAGACCTGCCTACGCTGCACGTCGACAAGATCATCATGAAAGGGACGCAAGTCCCCAGCGGGAACCGGGTGGTCGCGACCGCCTGGATCAAGGACCAGGACGGCAACCCAGTTCCCAGTGCCCAGGTCTACATCCATGCCTGGAAGCCCATCAACATCCCGGTCTTTGGCATGCACGCCACCAAGCCGGATGGCCGCGTGGCGTGGACGATGAACTCGCCGTATCAGGGCTTATGGACGTTCTGTGTCGTGGTTGTGGTCAAGTTCGGCTACCTATACGACGCCGAAGCAAACAACGAAACCTGCGACGTGATCTGGTATCCCTAGCTAGCTCCGGTCGGCCATCCGGGGCCTGAGCCGCCGCGCAGTGCCTGCCAAGCGGACGGCAGGGGCCCGTTTGGATGGATGGTGCGCGCAATTCGCGAGCCTGCTGCGCCACAACGTGCAGACAGAAGCCGGCGCGGCCCTCGAGGGTTGCGCGCCTGTCTTGTCTGCCGCCGGAAGAAGGAGAGGAACCCAGCCCATGAGAGACGCCACCTACCGTGCGATCTATGGCCGCCTGGCTACCGAGCATGGTCGCCGGCTGCTGCACGGCTACCAGGATGCGCTGCTCCGGCACCAGCTGGAGTACACGGTGCGCAACAGCCCGTTCTACCGAGCCAAATTCCGCGAGCTCGGCCTCGACCCCCGAAGCGTGCGCCGGGCCGCCGACCTGCCCAACTTAGGCTTCTTCACCTTTCCCGCGGAGCTGCGGGCCGATCCTTCCCGGTTTCTGGCCATCCCGCGCGAGCAGGCGGTGGCCGCTGTTCCTTCGACTGGCACGACAGGCAAGGCCAAGATCGTCTACTTCTCGAGCAGGGACTGGACTGCAATTCAGGGGACCATCAGCGTGGGGCTGTCTATCATGGGGGTACAGCCCTCGGACGTGGCGCAGATCCTCTTTGCCTACGGCAGCCCGTATTGGCCGACCGGGCATCTGATCCAGAACGGCCTCGAACGCCTGGGGGTACTCACCCTGGCGGCAGGCAATGCCCTGCCGGTTGACCAGCAAATTGAGATGATGCGGACCTTTGGAACGACGCTGCTGTTCGGCACGCCGAGCTACCTTCACCGCCTGACCGTGGAAGCGGGAAGGGTCTACGACCTGCGGTCGTTGTGCGTTCGCCTCATCCGGCTCGGCTCGGAACCCTGGTCCGAGGCGCTGCGCGCCTTCCTACGGGAATCATGGGGGGCTCAGGTCTATGATGCCTACGGGATGATTGAGTTAGGCGTCGCAGCTGCGGGCGAGTGCTGCGCGCAGGCCGGCCTCCATGTCAGCCCCTATGTGCTGGTCGAGGTCGTCGATCCGAAGACAGGTGAGCTGCTGCCGCGCGGTGAGTTGGGTGAGTTGGTCTATACCACAGTCAACCGCCAGGCCACCCCGCTGCTTCGTTATCGCTCCGGCGATCTGGGCCGGCTGATGCCCGACGAGCCGTGCCCGTGCGGCGAAGTGCCGACAGACCGCATCAGCCGCATCGTGGGCCGCACGGATGACATGCTGTTCCTGGGGACCGGTGAGAACACCTTTCCCGCCCAGTTTGAGGCCGCCCTGACCGCGATTGACGGCCTGACAGGGTTCCAGGTGGTCATCGACAAGCTTGACTATCGGGACCGGCTGCAGATCCGCGCCGAGGTTCTTGGATCGCATGATGGGCTCGATCAGAAGATCAGGGAACGCCTGTACGAGAGCCTGGACTTTCTGCACCATGACATCCACCAGTCCGGGGTCATAGCCCCGCTGGAGGTTGAGTTCCTGGCCCCAGGAACGCTGCAGGGCGAGACACCTATCAAGATCCGCCAGGTGGTAGACCGGCGACCTCATTGACGGTTCGCCCGGCGAGAAGGGACGGTCCCTATGGAGAACCACGCGCAGCGCTCACATGAGGCGATCCTCCGGTTGCCGCTAGAGGAGCTTGTCTCCAGTGCAGATCGCGACCTGGAGGAGCGGGATCTCTTCCGGCAGGCGGCACGCTCTGCGCTCTACGGGCCGCGCTGGCGGGCTGCCGGTATCCGGGAGGCGAGGCTACACGGCCGGTCGGGGCTGCGGGGGGTGCCTACCATCGACGGCGGCGACCTGCTGGCGATGGTCGCCACAGGCGCCTCCATCCGCAAGGCGCTGCTTGTCCGGCCGCGCATCTGGGTAACCTCACATGGTGCGCCGGAGCGGCCCAAGAAGTGGCTGCCCCTGACGCTGGCAGACACCGCGCACTGGTTCAGGCGTGCCGGGCGGGCCCTGGAGCTGATCACCGGGCAGGACGGCCAGGACACGGCGTTTTTCCTGGCGATGAATGAGCCGATGCCGCTCGTTGCAGATGCGGTGCCCTACCTATGGGAGCGGGCCGACTACCTGGCGGGGCCGCGGCGCTTCGAGTTCCTCATCGCCGCCACCTCCATGCTGTGGCGCAACCGCTGGGACCGCTTTGCGCTCCAGAAGAAGCCGGGGTGGCTGGCCGGCTCTGTCGGCGATGCGCGGGTCCTGGCCGGGGAGCTAGGTCACGACGCGTCGCGGCTGATGGCGCTGCCGGCCAAGGGCATATTCTGGGGCGAGTCGCTGGACGGCCCGGCTGGCGGCGCTCGGGCAGAGCTGCACGGCCTCTTTGGCCTCTCAGAGAGCTTTGCGCTCTATCTCAGCGCCGAGTGCCGCGAGATGTACGCCGAGTGCCCGGCCCACGCCGGGGTGCACCTCTGGATGGACGGTGCCGTTCACGAGGTCGTGCCCGAGGCAGGCGAGGCGCTCTTTGTCGACCAGGCGCCGGCAGGCACAGAGGGGGAGTATGTGGTGACGACGCTGAGTGAGGCACTTCCTTTGGTGCGCTACCGCACCGGCGACCGGATCCGCGTCCTCGGCACCGAGCCATGTGCGTGCGGCATCACCCACCCGCGCGTACGCTTCCTCGGACGCCTGGAAGACCCCCCGCCGGCTGGCCGAGTGCCAGCGGAGCCCACCGGCCCATGCTCCTCCCAGATCGCGTCCGAAAGGGGGCAAGCCCGATGAAGAAGCGCTACTGGGACCCCGAAGCCGAGTGCGCTCCCCTGCCGGAGCTGGCGTCGCGCCTGGAGACGCGGCTGGCCACGACCGACCTCTTCCGGCGGGCCGCGCGCTCGCCCCTCTACGGCCCGCGGTGGGAGGCGGCAGGCGTCGATCCCGCCGCGATTCGCTGCTATGCGGACCTGCAGCGAGTCCCCTACACCGACTCGTCTGACCTGCGCCACGCGCAGGCCTCTAGTCACCCCGATCAGTTCAACTGCAGCGAGACCCGGCCACGGCTCTGGGTGAGCACGTCGGGGAGCACGGGTGTACCCAAATGGGTGCCAATCGGCGGCGAGGACATGGAAACGGCGCGTCGGGTAGGCTTCCGCACCTCGTACTTTGGCGGTCGCCGCGGCAGCCGCGACGACGTGGCACTCATCATCCTGGCACCAGCCCCCTTCATAAGCGACACGGCCCTCTGGCCGGGGTTGATCAACGAACTGCGCGGCGAGGGCCCGCAAGACGTGGAATCGGGGGAGGGTGTAGCCTTCTCTTTCGACGACGCAAAAGACAGCGCAACGATGGCGCTCAAGCGCAAGATGAACGTCGTGGTCGCTTTTCCCAGCTTGCTGATGCGCCTGGCCGAGGGCATCATCGAGGAGACGCCGCGTGCCCTGGAGGCCCAGTACCGGGCCAAGCCCAACCCGCTGACCTGGCTTGCGTACCGAATCACCCGCGGGCGCAGGATCCAGCCGCGCCACGTGATCCGCGTGCACAGCGGCGTTTTTGCCGGCGAGCCGCTGGCGCCTTACCGAAAGCCGCTCTACCACGCCTGGGGCATGAAGCTCTCCTACAACTACTACACATTCTCTGAGTACCAGGTGGCCTTGCTCGAGTGCAGCGCGCAGAATGGCCTGCACGTCTGGCTGGACGTTTCTCTGCCCGAGATCATCTACCAGGCCGACCTGGACCGTGAGTGTGCGGAAGAGGGCTTTGTCCCTCCTGCGCACCCTCTCTGGGAGGCCACTTCGGGCGATGAGGGCGAGCTGGTGCTCACCCACTGGGGCGATGCCTTTCCGCTGGTCCGCTGGCGCACCTCGGACCTGATCCAGGTCGTCAGTACAGAGCCCTGCCCGTGCGGGCGCACTCTGCCCAGGGTTCATTTCCTGCAGCGCTCCGACGACATGGTCAACCTAGGCGTAGTCCGAGTTTCGACTTTCGAGTTCAAGGCAGCGCTGGACGGCATCAGCCGGCCGGCGGCTGTGGCGCGCTGGCAGCTGCGCGTCGGCCGGCGGGGCTACAAGCCCTTCCTGCGGATCCTGGTGCGGCCTGCCTCCACGGTGGACGAATCCGAGATGGTGGCTGCCGTCAAGGCCGCCGTCGACGAGCTCCAGGCGCTGCGCGCTGGTATAGACAACGGGCTCATCTGTGAGGTGGACGTCGCGATCGTGCCGGACCTGGAGGATCGGATCTCGACCTCGGGCAAGTTTCGGCCTCTCGTTTACGAGGTGCCCGGCAACGCGCCCGCCGGCTAGCCTTGCGCGCGCGTGCCCTGAGGCTGCCATTTGACTTTGTGGCGGATTCCGCGTATGTTAACGAGAAACCCGATGTACGAGCTTTCCGTCCAGGGAAAAGCCATGCGCAATGTCTCGCCACAGAGCAGTCAGGTTGGCGGCGTCCCATGCTATGCGATCCATGGGCACGGGCAGCCCCTCGTCCTGATCATGGGCCTTGGGGGCAGCAAGGAAGCCTGGCTGCTCCAGGTCCCTGCCCTCGGCCGGCACTACCAGGTCATCACGTTCGACAACCGGGGTGTGGACTCGACCAGGGCGGAGGCCCATGAATTCACGATCGAGGACATGGCTGCCGATGCGATTGCCCTCCTGGACCACCTTGGCATCGAGAGCGCGCACATCCTCGGCTATTCGCTGGGAGGGCTGGTGGCCCAGGAGCTCGCGATCCGCCACCCAAGCCGGGTGCGCAAGCTTGTTCTTGCCTCTACTCTGGCAGCCAGCGGCGAGTCCAGACTGGTCACAGAGGGCGCGCTGGCAGCGCTCGGCCTGGACGCGTCGAGTACGGCGCAGGGAATGAGCCCAGGCAGCCTGGAGAAGGTGATGCCGGCCCTGGTCTCGCTGGCCTTTAACAGGTGGGGCTTTCGCACCCTGACTCGGCTTCTCGCGGGTACCTATTCCAGGCGGCTGAGACTTGACGGCCTGGCCGCGCAGCTTCGGGCGCCGGCGGGCGCCAACACGCTGGAGCGCCTGGAGTCTATCGGGGCCAAGACGCTGGTCATTACCGGGACGCGGGATCGGGTCGTGGATCCTTCTGCTTCGCACACGTTGGCAGCCAGGATACCCCATGCCAAGCTGGTGCTCGTGGAGGGCGGATCTCACGCCTTTTCCATCGAGATGAGCCGCCGCTTTAACCGTGAGGTGCTAGATTTCCTGCGCCAGGACTAGGAGCACGATAGCCAATGCGAGCATCGCCGAGCGCCGGTTTCTCGCCGGGAGAGGGACCGGGAAACCGGATTGTCGGCGGCCTGGTCAGAGCACGACCGATCACTCGTGGACGCTGCCCAGAGGAGGCATCATGAGTTGTAGCCTTGATCTGAAGAGAACAGTTAGGGTCACCGCAGCCATCCTGCTGAGTATCCTGCTCCTGCCGGCGGCACCGGCGAGTGGAAGCCGGGCAAGGTTGCCCCTTCCGGCCGCTGTCGCCTCCGCTGGGCAGCCTATCCAGGGGGCAGAGCGGGGGTCTGGCGTAGCAGCCTGGACCCGGGCGCTTGATCCCACCATCGTCCCGGGCAGCCAGCTTCCCCTCTTCGGCGGTGTGACGCTCGGCGACCTCTTCGTCTATGCATACCGGGATGGCGCCTGGGTGGAGGTGCCTTTCCAGATCGACGAGGTCGACTCCACTGGTGCCTTCGTGGTCGTCGAAGATGGCGTTCTCGACTCCAATGACCAGGTGGTCTTTATGGCCGCCGACCTGGGGGATACGGCTACCCCCTATGAGTGGCTTGACGATGTCGACTCGCAGGGTTATCCCCGCTATGAGGTAGAGATCACCAACCCACTTGATACGGCAGAAAAGGGCTGGGCGTATGTCTACCGTTCTGCGACGCTGGCGTCGACCTTTGCTCCCTACGTCACGTGGGATGGGGCCAACAACCGCGCCGTCGGCGAGACCTACATCGCCGGCTACAACCCCGCCAGCCACCTGGGGATGGACTCGCTGGAGCTCAACGGGACCGGCGTCGACGTGCTCGACCGGGCCAAGATCCGAGTGGCAGGGCAGTGCAAGTTCTTTGGATACTGGCAGCCTTTCAGCATCACGGAAGACGACATAACCAACCAGCCCGTGACCCCGGACATCCAGGGGCCGGTGAGGCTGGGTGGGGGGACGCTTGACTCGCAGGCATGGAACTATGCGTCCCTCATGGAGGCCAGGGCCCAGTTCGATGCAGGAGACACAATACCGCCCTGCGAAGATATCGACTACAGCCTGGTTCGTTTCTCCGACGACTGGCGAAATCCCTTCGAAAGCGGCATGCAGCCCATGACCTTCTACGACGGCAACACGCCGGGCGGGGTGCCGGTTGACGGGAGTCCCGACTCTGTGCCGACCTCGCCGGTGGTACCTTGGACCCAGATCAGTGGCGCTCGGGGCAGCCTGGTGCGGGTGGCGGAAATAGACGCCGGGGGGGGGGCCGCCAGCAACTACTACAAGGACAACTCGGTCACGGATCCGGGAGACACGGGCGACAAAAAATCCTTTGGCGACACGGGTTATCGCTTGGACAACCCCAACAGCATGGTGACTCTCACCTTTGCCAACTATGTCCTGCCGGCAAACCAGGGAAATGTGGGCGAGACATACGCGCAGTACCATGCCAACCCCCTTCAGGTGGCGGCGTCTGCCCAGGCCTACGTGGAGCCAGCCCAAGCCGGCTTTGTGGGCGCCCCTACGAGCGGCCTTGTACCCCTCCTGGTCTCTTTCACCAACCAGTCCAGTGGCGAGTACGACACCTGCGAGTGGACCTTCGGTGACGGGGCTGCGAGCAGCCTCTGCGAAGATCCAACGCACACCTATGCCGCAGCCGGCCTCTACACGGTGGCGCTGACGGTCAGCGGCCCCGGAGGGACAGACACGCTCACCCGGACGAGCTACATAGCCGTCTATGAGCCCGTGGTTGCGGGCTTCGCAGGTTATCCCACGAACGGCCTGGTGCCCCTCCTCGTCTCCTTCACCAATCAGTCTGACGGGGACTATACATCGTGCGAGTGGACCTTCGGTGACGGGGGGACGAGCAGTAGCTGCCAGAACCCAACGCACACTTACACAGCCGCCGGCGTCTACACGGTGACACTCACGGTCAGTGGACCCGGGGGGACGGACACGCTCACCCGCACCGACTACATCTCGGCCTATGAGCCGGCAGCCGCGAACTTCTCGGGCGAGCCCACAGGCGGTGCGCCGCCTCTCTTGGTCACCTTCACCAACCTCTCGTCTGGCGACTACACAGAGTGCACGTGGAGCTTTGGCGATAGCGGCACGAGCGATAGCTGCAGCGACCAGCCGCACACCTACGAGGCGTCCGGGGTGTACACCGTGTCCTTGACGGTGAGCGGCCCCGGCGGCACCAGCACCCACACCCGGCCCGAGTACATCACGGTGGGTGAGGGCCTCCAGGCTGCCTTCACCGGCTATCCCACGCAAGGAGGCGCGCCGCTGCTGGTGGAATTCGTCAACAGCTCCACCGGTGACTTTGACACGTGTGCCTGGGACTTTGGGGACGGCGGGACGAGCGGCAGCTGCGGAGACCCGAGCCATACGTACTTGACGCCGGGGGACTATACCGTCTCGCTGACGGTGAGCGGCCCAGGTGGAACGGATACGCTGACGCGGACGAACTACATCAGCGCCTACGATGCTGTCCACGCCGGCTTCTCCGGAGACCCCTTGCGTGGCGTCAAACCGTTGGAGGTGACCTTCACCAACAGCTCGACCGGCTACTTTGACACCTGTGCCTGGACCTTTGGCGATGGGGGAAGCAGCAGCGACTGCAACGATCCTGTGCACACCTACTCCGTAGCCGGGACCTACACCGTGGTGCTAACCGCAAGCGGGCCGGGTGGAACGGATACCGAGATCAGATTGGACTATGTGGAAGTGTTGAGCGCGCACCTGATCTATCTGCCGACTGTCCTGCGAGGGTATACGGGACCGCTGCAGTAGACCGGCGCACAGGCGAGGGGCACGAGGCGTGCCCAAGGAGGAGGAGGGGGTGGACCTTGCCGGCAGAACAGTCGTCGTGACTGGGGCCTCCGGCTTTGTCGGGGGGCACCTTGCGGCTCGTCTCGCCACGCGGGAGAGAGCCTGCGTCCGCGCTCTTGTGCGACCCACCAGCCGGATCGAGCACCTTCGGGACCTCGGCATTCACTTGTGCCCCGGCAGCATCACCGAACCCGGATCCTTGCGCGCCGCCTTCGACGGTGCAGACATGGTATTCCACTGCGCTGCTCTCGTCAGGGAGTGGGGCAAGTCGGAGGATCTGTATCGCACCAACGCCCTCGGCACGGAGAACGTGCTGATAGCAGCGGCCGGCGCGCGTGTCGCGCGGGTGATTCACACCAGTTCGGTCGCCGTCTATGGACTGGAGCCAGACGATGGTACCGACGAGGCATCTCCCCTCAATCACGCGTCAGGCAACCCCTATGCAGACTCCAAGATCGCGGCCGAGGTGCTGGTCCAGAGGTATGCCCACGAGCGGGGATTGAACGCCACGATCCTGCGGCCTGCTGACATCTATGGGCCGCGATCCACCACCGGGACACTGGGGCCGGTGGTGGCCATCAAGCTGGGCTGGATGGAGCTGATCGACGGCGGCGAAGGCCTGACCAACCACTTGTACGTGGACAACCTCGTGGATGCCTACGTCCTGGCAGCGCAGAAGGATCAGAGCGGCTGCCAGGCCTACATCATCAGCGACGGGGTGGGAACGACCTGGCGAGAGTTCTTTGGGCGCTATGCCCGGATGATGGGCAAAGGCGCCCTGCCTTCCATCCCCAAGGAGACTGCTATGCTGAAAGCGGCGGAGGCGGAGGCTAAGGCAGAACGCACCGGGCGACCGCCTTTCCTAACGCGCGCGGCCGTGACGCTGATGACGCAGAAGGCGGTATTCAGGCTCGACAAGGCCTGTCGCGAGCTATCCTACGCGCCGCGCATTTCCCTGGACGAAGGGATGCGCTTGACAGAGGAGTGGCTTAGAGCGAAGCGCTACATCTAGAGCTCAGTGGGCCGGGGACGGTACGGCGTCCCAGGGCCTGGATGCCCATATCGAGAAAGGAGATGGACGATGGGAAAGCACGGCTACGAGTGTGAGATCCCAGTGGGGGAGCTCCTGGAGATTGCCGCCCGCCGCTTTGGCGACAAGGAGGCGCTGGTCTTTGGGGGCTCGCGGCTCAGCTTCCGGCAGTGGGACGACAAGGTGAACATCCTACTCGTCCAGCTCGAGAAGCTGGGCCTGGAGAAGGGGGACCGCATCGCGATCATGCTGCCCTCCTGTGCCGAGTTCCCGATCGCAGCGTGGGCCGCGGCCAAGCTGGGGGCGATCAGCGTCCCGATGAACATCATGCTCCAGCCGACCGAGGTGGAGTATATCCTCAAGGACGCTGGGGCCAAGATTCTCTTCATGCTGCCGCAGTTCATGGGGCGCGACAACTTGGCGGCCGTCGCCGCCATGCGCCCGAACCTACCTGAGCTGCAACACGTGATCGTCCTCGGCCCGCCTTTGGAGGGAGCACTTTCCATCTTCCAGTTGCTGGCAGGGCCAACGCCCGATCCGCGTCCCACCTTCGTGCGCGAAGGGCTCACGAAAGACGACGCGGTGTTCATCTTCTTCTCTGGTGGGACGACCGGCATGCCCAAGGGAGTGGTTTCGAACTCTTTCCAGTATCTCTACCCGGATGCCGGACGGTGGGACGCCATGGAAGGCAGGTGGTTGAACGAGAACGACGCCCTGCTCATGGTTTCACCCATGTTCATGACGGCCGGCTTTATCATGCTCGGCACCGCCCTGGGCTATGGGATGAAGCTGGTGGGGATGCCCCAGTTCGATCCACGCCAGATTTTGCAGCTCATCCAGGACGAGAAGATCACCTACATGTTCAGCTACCCGACCATGCTGCGCGTGATGATGAGCCTACCCACCTTTGACCAATATGACCTCTCCTCCATGCGTGCCATCGCGATCGGGGGCGAGCCGGTGAGTGCCGAGCTGGTGCGGACAGTGCAGAAGCGATTTGGCGCCTTCAGCGTGACCGGGTACGGCATGACCGAGTCGCGGTCCATTGCCGCCACTATCTTCGACCCGCCCGATCCGCCCGAGCTGCTCGAGAGCTCCGATGGCAAGCCATTCCCCGAGATCGAGCTCAGGATTGTGGACTCGCGGCGGAAGGAGGTCCCTCACGGCGAAGTAGGCGAGATTGCGGTGCGCGGCAGGCCGGTCATCGAGCGGTACTGGAATCGCCCGGAAGAGACTGCTCAGGTGAGGGACGCCGAGGGCTGGTTCTACACCGGCGACCTGGGCCGTGTCGTCAATGAGCAGGGCTACATCCGCATTGTAGGACGGGCCAAGGACACAATCCGTCACGGTATGCAGACCGTCTACCCGGAGGAGATCGAGAACACGCTCAAGACCGACCCCCGCATAGCCAATGCCGGCGTGATCGGCGTGCCGGGCGCGTTTGCCGGCGAGCGAATTCGGGCCTATGTGCAGCTGCACCCCGGCCAGACCATGACGCCCGCCGAGGTGGTGGACCATTGCCGCAAACACCTCGCTCCCTTCAAAATCCCCGATGAAGTGCGCTTCGTGGAAGCCCTGCCGCTGAGCCCGGTCCGACGGGTACAGCGTTTCAAGCTGCGTGAACGGGCGAAGCAAGAGACGGAGCAGGCTCAGTCGTAGAGCGCCCACCATCATTCCTGTACTGACAAGGAGAACACATGTCACAAGAAGTGCGAGTCACCGCAGAACAGACGGTCGGCGCGGCGTTGGAGCACCAGGCACGGCGATTCCCGGACAAGGACGCACTCGTCTTTGGAGGCAAGCGTGCCACGTTTGGGGAGTGGAACGATAGGGCGAACCGCCTGGTCATGCAGTTTGAGCGGATGGGCCTTGGCAAAGGCGACTGTGTGGGTGTCATGCTGCCCTCCGTGGTTGAGCTTCCCTATGTGATGCTGGGCCTGGCCAAGATGGGGGCGATCGGCGTCCTGGTGAATCCGCTGTTGCCGCCGGCAGAGGTCGAGTTCCAGCTGCGGGATACAGACGCCAAGGCCCTGGTCCTGGCGTCACCCTTTGCCAATCGCGACCTGGTGGCCATGATCGAAGGCCTGCGCACTCGCCTGCCGAAACTTGGCCAGGTGATCGTCATGGGACCCAAGCAGGAGGGGTATTCATCGCTGCAGGAGATACTGGAGGCTGAGACACCGGCCCCGCAGGAGACCTTTGTGCGCGCGGGCGTGACGTACGATGATCCCTTTGCCCTGCTCTTCTCGGGCGGCACCACCGGTACGTCCAAGGCGGTGCCAGTCACGTCGTACAACTTTCTGTACGTGGACGCGCAGGACATCAACCACTACGCCGCCGAGCATGTCATGCTCCAGATCCCTCCTCTCTTCCTGACATTTGGCTTCCGCGCGGTAGCCCTGCCGCTACTGTATGGCATGAGGCTGGTCGGGCTCATGCAATTCGATCCGCGGTCCATTCTCCAGGCCATCCAGGACGAGAAAGTCACGGACACGGACACCTATCCGACGATGGTTCGCTGGGCCATGAGCCTGCCGACGTTCGATCAGTACGACGTGTCGTCCATGCGCCGCGTGGGGCTTGGCGGTGAGCCGATCACCATGGAGCTTGTGAACGCGATTTGGCAGCGCTTCAGGTGCAGGACGACTGTCGGCTACGGGATGTCCGAGATGCGCGGGATCACCAGCACCCGGCTGGACGACCCACCGGAGCTGAGCGCCACGACCGATGGGCGCGCTATCGGAGACCTGGAGGTCAAGGTCGTGGACGAGCAGGGCCGCGACGTACCCTTCGGTGATGTGGGGGAGATCATGGTGCGCGGCCGCGCGGTCTTTACCGGCTACTGGAACCGCCCGGATCTCAACGCCGTGGTGTTCGACCGGGACGGCTTCTTCCACACGGGCGACATGGCGCGCTTTGTCACCAAAGAGGGCTACATCCGCTTTGTGGGACGGAAGAAGGACACGATTCGCCGCTCGCTGATGAACGTCTACCCCGAGGAGATTGAGAACCACCTGAAGACGAACCCCATGATCGCCGCGGTGGGCGTCATCGGGGTGCCGAGCCCGATCACCGGCGAGCGGATCCGTGCCTACGTGCAACTCCGTCCGAACATGGAGATGACCGCGACCGAAGTGGTGGAGTACTGCCGCGGAACACTCGCCGCGTACAAGATACCCGACGAGGTGCGATTCGTCTCATCGTTGCCGTTCAGCGCCACCCAGCGGGTGAGGCGGTGGATGCTGCGCGAGGAGGCGATGAAAGAGCCAGATCAAGGTGCCGGCTAGCGGGCTGCACCCTACGGCCGGACACAGGGACGGGACGCACCGAGTTCGTCAGGGTGCTTGAGTCACGGAAGAGGGGGGAAACAGCGGTGATCCATAGGCTCACGCTCCCGATGCCTCCCCCCATGCGATCAGCCAATGCGTATCTCATCCAGGGCGATGAGCTGACGTTGATCGACACAGGGCCCAAGTCGGCACGAGGGCTGGAGGCACTGAAGGCAGCAATGGCGGCTGTCGGGCTTGGCCTGGCAGATCTAGACCAGGTGGTGATCACGCATCCGCACCTTGACCACTTTGGGCTGACCAGACAGATCGTAGAAGAGTCGGGGGCGAAGGTGTTGGTGCACAGGCAGGGTGTCCGGTGTATGACTGACTATGAGGGAGAGCAGGAGCGCCTCGCCGACCAGTCTGCAGCCCATCTGCGCGAGTCGGGCGCGCCCGATGGTGCCTGGGGTATTCTGCGGCTTCGTACCTCGATGTACAAGTGCTTTGCGGAATCGGTGCCCCTGGAGTGCCTGGAGTCGCTTCATGATGGGCAGATCCTCACCCTCGGTGGGAGGCCATGGCACGTGGTACCGACACCGGGTCACTGCATTGGGCACCTCGGCCTCTACCAGGCTGATGGCGGGAGGCTCATCTCGGGCGACTGCCTGCTGCCCGACTACGCGTTCATCCCTGTGCCCTATCCGGTTGCCGAGCCGCCGACGGGCTCGAACCAAGTGAGCGCCTTTGCCCTCTCGCTTGAGCTCCTGGGCGAGCTCGATATCCGGGAGGTACTGCCGGGCCATGGACCGCCTGCCAACGATGCGGGCGTCCTGATCGCCAGAGACCGCGCGAACCTTGCGGAAGGTCGCGAGAGCCTATCGGCGGCCCTGGAGGAAGGGAATCAGACTGTCTACGAGCTGTGGAGTAGATCCGCCGGGGTCTTCCAGAGCTACGACGTCCTCACCGGTATCGAGGTTGTGATGAGCTACCTGGACGCTTTACGCGACGAGGGGAGGGTGTATCAATCTGAGAGAGGGGGAGTCATCACGTACGGCCTGACAGCGTAACAGCACGGCTAGTTCTCTTTTCCATGGTTTGCACAAGATCCAATCAAGCTTGGGAGGAACACAATGGCTAACAGCGGAACACCGATGTCCTTTGAGGAGTTCCGGCGGGTACTCGCCGAGGTCCTGCTGGTCGACGAGGCCAAGCTGACACGGGAAGCCTCATTCCTGAATGACCTGATGGTGGACTCGATCCGGTGGTTGGAGATGGCTCTCACGATCGAAAGGCTTGGGGTCCAGATCCCCACCGAGGCACTGTGGGACATCCAGACCGTTGGCGACTCCTACGAGTACTATCTGAGGAATTTCGTGGTGTAGGGGAATCATGACAGACATACTGGATGCGCGTGGCCTGCGGAAGACATATCAGATGGGCGAGCACCGAGTGCGCGCGCTCGATGGCGTCGACTTTTGCGTCCGAAAGGGGGAGTTCGTTGCCATCATGGGCCCGTCGGGCAGTGGCAAATCCACCCTGTTACATCTGCTGGGTGGGCTTGACAAGCCTTCTGAGGGCGAGGTAACCCTCGCCGGCCAGAGACTCTCGATCCTGGACGACAAACAGGCCACGCTGGTGCGGCGCCGCAACATCGGCTTTATCTTCCAGTTCTTCAACCTCCTCCCCACGCTGTCCACGGAGGAGAATGTGGCGCTGCCGCTGATCATCGATGGGCAGAATCCTCGCAAGCACGAGGAACGTATCACCTACCTGCTCGAGCTGGTCGGGCTAAAAGACCGTCGACGACACAAGCCCGACCAGCTCTCAGGAGGTGAGCAGCAGAGGGTGGCCATCGCCCGTGCACTCATCACCAGTCCGGCCATGGTCCTGGCCGACGAGCCGACGGGCAATCTGGACTCCAAAACCGGCACGCTTGTCATGGACCTCCTGCGCCGCTCCTGCGATGAGCTGGGTCAGACGATCGTGATCGTCACCCACGACTCCCGCGCTGCAGCCTACGCCGACCGCGTTGTCTTTCTGAGAGACGGACGGATCAGCACCGAGATGCTCTGCGAAGGCGTCGCGGACATGGCGCAACGGGTCCGGGCCGTCCTGGAAACGATGGAGCGCCTCGCCAACTGATGGGGCAGACTTCGACATGAAGCATACACTGGCCATGGCGATCCGCTCGCTTCGAGCGCGACCGTCACGTACTTTGCTCACCGTCGCGGGGATCGTGCTGGGCGTGGCCGTGATCCTGGCGATCAGCATCACCAATCTGAGCACCCTGGACTCGCTCGCCGGCGTCTTTAGTGCGGCTTCGGGCAAGGCCAACCTGGTGGTCCTCAGCGCAACCGATAACGAAGAAGGATTTGCCGAGCGGGTTCGGGGCGTCGTCCTGGGTACGCCCGGTGTCCAGGACGCAGTTCCCTCGCTCCAGATGACGGTCTTTCTGGCCGGTCAAGATCTGGCGGGCCAGAGGGAAACGAGCATGCTTGGGGGGGCCACAATCCGGCTCGTCGTGTACGGCATTGATCCCAGCATCGACGATAGGGCGCGCGAGTACGCGGCTGTCGAGGGGAGCCTGCTGCCCTCCGACTTGAATGCCTACGAGATCGTCCTGGTCAAGGAGTATGCGGACGAGCATGAGATCGAGGTCGGCGAAGACATCGACCTGCTTACAGAAGCGGGTCTCGAGACGGTGCGTGTAACGGGCCTGATCTCGAAGGAAGGCGTCGGCCAGACCAACAACGGCGCTTTCGGCGTCATGCCCCTTGGCGCGGCGCAGGAAATCTTCGGCCGCACCGGCGATCTCGATCAGATTGATGTCATCGCTGCACCAGGCCACGCCGACGGAGACGGCCTGGATGCCCTCCAGTCGGCTCTGGAGGACCGCCTTGGCACGGCGTACACCGTTGCCTATCCGGCGAGCCAGGGCAAGCGCGTGGTGCAGATGCTGGACGTCTACCAGATGGGACTCAGCTTCTTCAGTGTCATCGCCATCATCGTGGGGGCCTTTCTCATCTACAACACCTTCACGATGACAGTGGTTGAGCGGACCCGCGAGATAGGGATGCTCCGGACGGTGGGCATGACCAGCCGCCAAGTCATGGGCCAGATCATGACCGAGTCGGTCATCCTCGGCGTTGTCGGCGCCGGGCTGGGTGTTGGCGCGGGTGTCCTGATGGCCCGTGGCCTGATCCGGCTCATGGAGTACCTGCTGAATCAGCCAGTACGAGAGGTGCAGGTGCCGTTCGGCGGCCTGCTCACCAGCATTGGGATCGGACTCGCCGTCACGCTTTTCGCTTCTGGCATTCCGGCCATGCAAGCCGGCCGCATCTCGCCGCTGGAGGCGCTTCGCGTGCGGGGCAACCAGCGGGAGCAGTGGTGGGTGCGCCGAGGCTGGCCGTGGGGCATCGGCTTGCTGCTGATCGCCGTCGCCGGATTCTACGTGAGGGTGTCGTCTTCAATCCAGTACTATGTCAGCAACGGCGCCGTGACACTCATGTCTGTTGGGGCCATGTTCATCATCCCCGTGACGGTGCATGCCTGGGTGCTGGTGCTGAGTCCCCTCCTCAGGGGCCTGTACAAGGGGGAGGGGCAGTTGGGCACCCGCAACATCGAGCGTGGAAAGCAGCGCACCACGATGACTGTGATCGCGCTGATGGTCAGCATTGGGATGGTGTACAGCATTCAGGCCCTTGCCGAGTCCTTCCGGGTGGACGTGCAGGCCTGGATCGATGGCTACATTGGCGGAGACCTGTACGTCTACTCCGGCCGGGCTCTGCGCTATGACCTGGGCCAGCGCCTCGAGGCCGTATCGGGGGTGGAGGCCGTTACGCCCATGCGCCGGGTCGACGTCAAGGTGCTCAAGGCGGATGGCACGCAGGATACGCTTGCCTACTACGCCTATGACCCGGAATCGTACCGCAGGGTCACCTCCTTCGTCTTCTCCGATCCGAAGGCAGACTCTGAGATGCTCATGGACCGCCTGGCACAGGGTGACGTTGTCTTCATCAGCACGGTGGTGTCGGACAAGTACGACCTGGTGCCAGGTGACACCATTCGGCTGGAGACACGGCGGGGCCAGCGGGATTTTGAGGTTGGCGCTATCGTCAGTGAGTTCAATGACCGCGGCTTCGCCCTAGAGGGTAGCTGGAAGGACCTTCGTCGCTACTTCGGGGTCAACGATGTCAGCGCGTTCCAGATCAAGATCTCGCCTGGCGCCTCCCAGGCACAGGTCGAGGCGGAGATCGATCGGCTCTATGGGGAACGCCAGCACTTGACAATCGAGTCCAACGAGGCGATGAAGGCCGAGGCGATGTCGGTCGTAAGCCAGGCGTTTTCCATGTTCGACGTCCTCGCGATCATTGCCGTGATTGTGGCTGCTCTTGGGGTGATCAACACTCTCACGATGAGCGTCCTGGAGCGCACCCGCGAGATTGGCATGCTGCGTGGCGTCGGCATGACCCGCTGGCAGGTGGTCAAGATGATCCTGGCCGAGGCGGGCACTGTGGGCGTCATGGGGGGCGTGTTTGGAGTTGTGTACGGCCTCTTTATGTCCCGCCTGTTTATTGGCGGTGCGAACATCACACAGGGGTATCAGCTCTCGCCGGTGATTCCCACGCAGGGTCTCATCGCAGGACTTGTCATTGCCATCGTCGTCTCGCAGGTGGCTGCCCTTATGCCTGCCAGCAGGGCGGCCCGCTTGGAGGTGATCGAGGCACTCCAATTCGAATAGCAGGGAGAAAGTGCAATGGTTGCAGCATCCAATGCCTATCGTCCGACCTTTCGCAAGCGCGTGGGATCATTCTTCAATGATCTGCCTTTCAATGTTGCGGCCGGCATCGGGCGGGTGATGTGGGGTTTCCGTGTCCTGGACGAGGAGAACATCCCGGAGAAGGGGCCCTACATCCTGGCCGTCAACGAGACGGGCCTCGCCTCGATGCTTGTTTCCGGGTACTTTTCCATCGTCATGCTCCACAAGATCCTGGAGCGAAATCCCCTCGGGGCGACTACCTACATGCAGGAAGAGCTCTGGTCTTTTGCTTTCTTCCGAAAGGCGCTCGGCACGGGAGAGAGCAAAGTCGGAAGTGGCATGGGCGGGAAGTACATGGCGCTCATCCCGCACTCGGCGGGCGTCTGGGCGCTGAACCTGCTGGAGGGGTACCACACGCTTATGCAGGGTGGCATCGTGATACTCAATCCACAGGGCGAGGCCACGTGGAGCGGCCGCCCGGTGCCCTGCCACCACTCAGCTGCGTGGCTGGCCCTGCGGACGGGCGCTCCGATTGTGCCCTGCCTCTCCACCATTGGCGCATACGACCTCTGGCCGAGGTGGCAGATGCTGCCCAGCCGGAAGGGAGACCTGAAGCTCGCCATCGGTGAGCCTTTTGCCCTCACCGACAAGCCACTGGATAGTGTCACCAACGAGGAGGTGGAGCGGGGCACGGCGCGTGTGGCGGAGGAGTTTGACCGGGTAGCGTATGGCCGTTCCGGCGGGATCGACGGTTGGGTCGGTCCGATCCTGCGCAACGGAGTGCCAGTGAGCGAACCGATCGAGCTGCGGCCCCCGGCCAGGGCTCTTGACCCCGTTCCCCCGGAGGTGACAGAGATCCCGCGCGGCAAACGGGGCATGGCGCAGCTGCTGTGGCAGTGCCCGGTGTGCCGAAGCGACGAGGCGCTGGTCCACCGGAAGTCTCGCCTCCGGAAGCCCACGGTGCAGTGCGTTGCGTGCGGGACGGTGTGGGGGTTCGAGCACGTGGTGGACAAGGACTTTCGGATGAAGGTGCTGGTAGGTTCGGAGGATCTGGTCGGGTTGGACATGGGCCTCTCCACCTGGTACGAGCAGATCAAGAAGAACTTTCGGCCCAAGTCGATCGTCGTGACAGGCATAGAGCTGCTTCCAGGCGAGGAGGTGTACCTGGAGAAGGCGGATGTGCCGCTTCTGCCCTACAAGCCGAACACGCTATTTGATGGGTGGACAGGACGAGAGCCGCCGACGAGGCAACAGGGCAAGCGGGAGTATGCTGATTGGGAGCTCCTGGGGGTAGGGCGCTTGCTGCTGACGGGCCACCGACTGGTGTGGCAGGGCCCGCAGGGAGAACTGGACTTTGCGTGGCCCAAGATCACGGCCGTCTACCAGTTCGTGGCGGACGTGTTGGGCATCCGCTACGGCACGGCACTATACCGCTTTGACGTGAACGAGGCGCTCATGCTCAAGTGGCTCACGCACGCGGCAGTGCTGGCGCGGAGGTGGGCGGAGCTGGACGGGCACACGGTCACTATCTCGAACTACTAGGGGGAACGCAAGCCGGTCAACATGACAGAGCAAGTGAAGCCGCAGAGGGCGACCATAGCCCAGAAGATGCGATCGGTTGTCGTCAATTCACCGTGGAATGTTCTGGCCATGGTGGCGCGAGCTCTTTGGGGGTTTCACGTCGAGGGGAAGGAGAACATCCCCCCAGAAGGGCCGTACATCGTTTCCATCACCGAGCAGGGGCTGTTGGGCACGATCCTCTCGGGATACATCAGCATCGTCCTTCTCAACAAGGAGCTCGACAAGCACCCGAAGAACGCCGTTACGTTCTTCCAGGAAGACCTCTTTGCGATCAGCTACTTCCGGTCGGTCAACGAAAGCCCTCGGTCACGCGGCAAGTACCGCGCCCTGCTGCCTCACGGCGCCGGGCAACTCAGCGCCAGTCTACTGGAAGCCTACCGCGTGTTGCTGAACAAGGGCCTGGTCATCCTGAACCCAGAAGGCGATGCCTCGTACGACGGCCGCCCGATGCCCATCGGGGCAGCGACGCCATGGATGGCCCTACGCGCGGCCGCCCCAATCCTCCCGGTGCTCACCACTATTGGGGTCTATGAGGTCTTTCCCCGCTGGTCGCCGCGGCCCAGCCGCAGGGGCCGCATCAAGGTCGTGATCGGCGAGCCCTTGAAGCTGGTGGAGCAACCCCTGGAGCGCGTGACCGACCAAGACATAGCCGAAGCCTCGGCCAGGATTCGAGCCGAATACGATCACATCATCTACGGTCCGCAAGGGCTGGAAGGCTGGGTGGGCCCGGTGATGCGCAACCACGTACCCCTCTCCGAACCGCCCAAGATCGAGCCGCCGGCCAAATCACTCGCTCCCCTGCCACTGCCCGACCCCAACCGGACCCTGGGCAAGCATGGGTTGGCCCAGGTGCTGTGGCAATGTCCCGTGTGCCGCACGAATGCGTCGCTACTCCACAAGCGCCCTCGCCTCAAGCCGCAGACGCTGGTCTGTCAGGCCTGTGACACTCAGTGGGAGATAGCGCACCAACCGGGTCACGACTACCGTCTGAAGGTGATTCGCGGCTCTGACGACCTCGTCGGGCTGGACATGCCTGCCTCTACCTGGTACCAGGAGATGAACCGCCACTTCCGGCTGAATCCAGTCCACGTGGAGGGTGTGGCGCTGGAGGAAGGGGAGGTTGCCTACCTCGATACCCAGGGAGTCAAGCTCGTACCCCATCGGCCCAATCCCCTTTTCGACACCTGGGCGAGCGGCGAGGCACCGAGATCCCAGGGCACGGGGCGCCACCAACTCGCAGACTGGGCGAGCATCGGAGAAGGCCGGCTCTTGCTCACCAACCAGAGACTCCTGTGGCAGGGGGTCCACGGAGATCTGAGCTTTTTCTGGCACTCGGTGAATGCGGTCTATCTCTTCCTGGCGGACGTGTTGGGAGTCAAGTATCAGGCAGCGCAGTACCGGTTCAAGCTTGCCAAGGGATTGCTGCCACTGGAGTGGCTCCACCACGCGGGCGAGATGGCGAAGATGGCAGCGGAGGCCGACGGTCACCGCGTGACGGTCAGCCACCACTGAATGATGCTTGGTTGGCTCGGCCGTGGGATGTGGGACCAGCCGGTCAGGGAGAGGCGGCACAAAGCTGGGACCCTCATCCACCGGAACTGCACCCAGTGCGCCCGCAAGTTCACGGCTGAATGCGCAACTGCATGCCGGGCGACGAAGGCCACGGTCTCGGCGTGCTTAGTGCCTGTGGCAGTCCTCGCATTCTTGCCAGGTAGGAGTAGGTCCACACAGCCCAGGATAGGGAGGCAGATGCTGTGAATGAGCCATACAAGCCGCCCAAGCGGCCGCTAAAGCTTCGCATTCGCTCCGCGCTGATCCGCTCTCCTTGGAGCGCGGCTGCCTTGATGGGCCGCATCTTCTACGGTTTCCGCGTAGAGGGCAAGGAGAACGTCCCCAAGGAGGGGCCGTACGTTGTCTGGGTTACCGAGCAGGGCCTGATTGGCATGCTCCTCTCCGGCTACATCGCCCTCTCCCTCCTCGAAGAGCACTTCTCCAAGTCCCCGGTCAAGCCGGTGACCTATATGCAGGAGGAGCTCTGGGCACTGGAGTACTTTAAGAAAGCACTTGGCCCCAAGGCCAGGGGTGCCTACCGTCCTCTCATCCCGCACTCGGCAGGGCGGCTGGTCTTCGGGCTGCTCGACGGCTACCGCGCCCTGAACGACAAGGGAATCGTTGTTCTGAACCCCGAGGGCGAGGCCACCTGGGACGGGATGCCGGTGCCGATCAAGCGCTCGATTGCCTGGTTCGCCCTGCGCACGGCTGCGCCGCTGCTGCCCACACTCCCCAACATGGGCTGCTACGAGATCTGGCCCCGCTGGCAGGCCGGACCGAGCCGGCGCGGACGCCTCAGCCTGACCGTCGGGAAGCCATTCAAGCTGGTCGACGAGCCGATGTCCCAAGTGTCCGACGAGGACGTGGACCGAGCGTTGGTTCGCATCCGTGCCGAATACGAACGCATCGTCTATGGTTCGCAGGGTGTCAGCGGATGGGCGGGGCCAAACCTGCGCCATGGGAAGGAAGTGGATGAAGTGATCGAGATCCGGCCTCCGTCGAAGCCCCTCGCCGCCATCCCACGGCCCGAAAAGGAGGTGCCCATTCGAAAGCGGGGCGTTGCCCAGCTCCTGTGGCAGTGCCCGGTGTGTCGCACAGATGAATCGCTCCTGCACCTCCATCCTCGCTTTCGCACCCAGTCGGTCATGTGCCAGGCATGTGGAACCCACTGGGAGCTGAAGCCGGTTCCTGGGCACGATTTCCGGCTCAAGGTCACGGCTGGCGAGCCGGATTTGCTCGGGCTGGACATGCCACTCTCGGCCTGGTACCAGTATCTGAAGCGCAACTTCCGGCCCACCGCGCGCGCGGTTGCCGCAGTCGACCTATGGCCCGGAGAGCAGGTGCACCAGGAGCGGTCCGGCGTCGAGTTGGCTCCCTATCGGCCGAACCCCCTGTTCAACGGCTGGAGCGGGCGCCAGCCGCCCAAGGCACAGCCCTCCGGGCGCCATCAGTTGGCCGACTGGGAGACTGTGGGCGAGGGGAGGCTGCTGCTGACCAGCCACCGTCTTCTCTGGCAGGGCCCGCCCACGGAGCTTGATTTCGAGTGGTCCTCGGTAACGGCCGTCTATCTATGGATGACCAGCACGCTGGGCATCAAGTACGGGAGTGCCTCGTATCGCTTCAACCTGGGAAACGTATTCGCGCTCAAGTGGCTCTTCTATGCTGGCGAGATGGCGCGAAAGCACTCTGAAGCGGACGGCCACACACTTACCGTTTCGAACTACTAGGGGCTGCAGCTATCGGGGGGCACATGCGGAGTCGCGTCCTGTCTGTGAGACCTCGCATAGGGGGAGCTGGACTTTTCGCGGAGTGGGCAAGGGCATGCCCCCAGGTGCTCACGAAGGCACTGGCGCTTCACTGTGACTCTCCCAGATAGCGCTCCAGCCTGGACAATGAGCCAGCGCCCAGGCGGCTGCACCACGCGCGTGAACCAGCGAAGAGAGATAGAGTGCCGGAGCGCATCACGGTGAGCCTCGCTCACCATTCAGGGGCCGATTGGAGAGAGCCTCGACCCGATTGCCGAGTCGAGGCTCTCTCGCCACGAAGAGGATCTACTTTGCTTGCGCTGCGGGCTTCAGATGGACGATGGGTGCCGGCTGCGGGCGTTGTACGGACGCCGCCTTCGGCTTGCGCCCCTTCGGGGCAGTGCCCCGCAGAGAAAGCAAGAAGTAGAACCAGAACCTAGCCAACCAGACCCTATTGCTCAACATAACGCACTCCTTCTGCAGCGGCCATTCCCCCGAGTGGTCGCTGTGACAGGCGACAGACCGCCGTCCAGTCTTCTGTGTATGCTGCGTCCAGTGTACCCCTCTGTGGCGGTGCGCGCATCGTTCCCAAGGGCAAGACTCACCCTGCACCTTTGGCCATTGTACCGGAATACAATTGACCCGCCGCCAGGCGCCGTAGTATAATCGAGGGACTGCGGGGCGGAGGATGGAGAGGCTGAATCGGCTCTTTGGCTGGCCAGACCGGGCGACAGCAACCATGGCAGGCGCCCTGTACCTGTTCATGTCCCTCTCTTTTGCCACGCTGGGTGTCATCGTCGCGCGCTCGCATGCGGCGGCGATGGGACCCGTACGCTTGGCGCTCTTTGCCATCTTGATGACCGTGCACACGGTGCTGCACTGGTTTGGTTTTCGCCTCACGGCGCGAGGGCCGCTGGGCCCTCGGAATCGGGTTACCTACTGTGTCGTTCAATCTGCGCTCGTCATTGCGATCAGCTTTCTTACCTCCGAGCAACGGCTCGCGATCGGCCTGTGGGTGACCCTAGTGGCGGAGACGGCTGCGCTGCTCTGGCCTGAGTGGCGTCCAATCGTCCTCTCAGCTGCCTACTACCTAGGCTCCATGGCGCTAAGCGCGATCTTGGTCTGGGGCTTGCCGGCGATTGTGCAGTCTTTACCGCTGATGGCGGGGCTCTCTTTTGGATTAATGCTCTACGCCCTTGTGTTGGTGCGCGAAGGCAGGACACGCCTAGACGCGCAGGCGCTTGTGCAGCAGCTTCAGGATGCCCAAGCACGACTGCAGGAGTCTGCTGCCCAGATCGAAGCGCTGACGATCAGCCAGGAGCGCCAGCGCATGGCGCGTGAGATGCACGACACGTTGTCGCAAGGATTGGTCGGCGTGATCCTGCAGCTCGAGGCCGCCGACGCCCACTTGGAACACGACCGCTCCCCCGAGGCGCGGATGATTGTCGAGCTGGCAGCGCAGCGCGCACGGCAGACATTGCACGAATCACGGCGTGCCATCCAGGCGCTTCGCTCACCCGCGCTGGAGCAGAGAGACCTGGCCGGGGCATTGGCAGCCGTGGTCGCTGACTTTGAGTCTGCCTCGGGCGTCTCCGTCGACCTTGTGGTTGATGGAGATGCAGCGCGGGTCGGGCAAGACGTGGCACAGGACGTGCTGCGCGTCGTCCAGGAAGGTCTGAGCAACGTGAGGCGCCATGCTCAGGCGCGTCATGTCAGAATTGAGCTGGTGCAGGGCGACCACCGGATGCGGCTGATGCTGCAGGACGACGGCAGGGGATTTGATGTTGAGCGGGCCATGCAGCGACCGGAGTGCTTTGGGCTGCAGGGCATGGTAGAGCGCGCCAACCGAATCGGGGCGGTCCTGCGCGTGGACTCCACCCCGCAGGGCGGGACGACGCTGATGCTCACCTTCGAGCGCATGCTCGAGGCCGGCCAGGACGCTGCCTCCCCTCGCCTGCCCACCGGCGGCGGGGCCGTGCTCGCCGGTGAGGAGCCCATTCGATGACCGAGTGCGGCGACTTTGGCACCTCGGCACCCATCCGTGTGGTCATTGCCGACGATCACCTGGTGGTTCGCGAAGGGCTCCGTAGTATCCTCGGCGTGGCCGACGACATCCTCCTTGTGGGCGAGGCGGCCGACGGTGCCGAAGCTGTGCGGCTGGCCGGCACTCTGATGCCCGATGTCGTGCTCATGGACCTCCGCATGCCCGGCGTGGACGGGATCCAGGCCATCCGCCAGGTCAAGGCCCTCTATCCGAGCGTCGAGATCGTCATCCTTACGACCTACGATGATGACGCGCACATCCTCCGGGGCCTTGGAGCGGGGGCGCGTGGATACTTGCTCAAGGACGCGGGCCGCAACGCGCTTTTCGGCGCCGTGCGTGCCGCGGCCCGGGGCGAGTCCTTGCTGCCGCCCACGGTCCTGGAAGCATTGCTGGCTCACGCAGAGGAGAGCAAGAGGGGCATAGGCCTGGCGCTGTCTCAACGCGAACAGGAAGTGCTTGTCCTGATGGCCGAAGGCGCCGCAAACAAAGAGATCGCGGCCCACCTGCGCATCACCGAACGAACCGTGAAGGCACACGTCACCAGTATCTTGAACAAGCTGGGCGTCAACTCGCGCACGGAGGCTGTGGCATATGCTATTCGCGCAGGCATGGTGCCGAAGAGCAATTCGTGATCACAAAGAGGAGTACTCCTGATTTGACTACCCGTCGCCGGCTTCTGATCCTGGTCGCTTTGAGCATGCTCTTGTTGCCTTCTGTCTCCGCGTGCAGCCTTCCCTGGCAGAGGGGGCAGGCTACCCCTGCACCTTCCACGCCTCTACAGGGTGTGTCCAGTCCCGATACGGTGTCGGCCGAGGGGGTAGTCGCGCCTTTTCGGAAGGCCGATCTCAGCTTTCTGGGCTCCGGCCGCGTGCGCGGAGTGCTGGTTTCCGAGGGCGACGCGGTCGTCGCCGGACAGGAGCTGGCGGTGCTGGAGACCGACGACCTAGAGCAGGCCGTTCTCCAGGCCCAGTCGCGTCTCGAGTCAGCGCAGGCGCAGCTTGCCAAAGCCAAAGCGGGGGCTCGGCCGGAGGAGATAGCGGCCGCCGAGGCAGGACTGACGGTTGCAGAGGCAGCAGCAAGTGCGGTCTTCGGAGCGGTGGCCATCGCGGAAGGCGAGGTTGCCGGTGCCGAGGCAGATCTCCAGTCTGCGGAGGATGCCATTTCCGTTGCCGAGAGCCAGCTGGCGTCTGCGCGCGCCTCCCATCAGGCAGCCCAGGCCGTCTACAACAAGCTCTTGGCGCAGCCTACGGCGGTCGATCTGCAGATCGCCGAGAAACAGCTCGAAGCAGCCAAGAACACCCTGTACGACAAGCAGCTCATGACCAAGATCGGCCAGGCCTATGCCGGAGAGGCAGAGCAATACGAGGTAGAGGTCGAGATCGCCGAGCTCAACCTCCAGAGGGTGAAGTCCGGCGCCCGGAAGGAAGACGTCGCCGAGGCGAGGGCGCTGGCAGCGCAGGCCCTGGCCAATGTTCAGGTCGCCGAGGCCCTGGTGGCCAAGGCTGAAGCGCAGGCAAGCCAGGCAGAGGCAGGGGTACGGGCGGCACAAGGCGGGCTGATGCAGGCCCAGGCCCAAGCGAGCAAGTCTGAGGCCCAGCAGGAGCAGGCCCAGGCCCAGCTCGACCTGGCAAGGGCCGGAAGCCGTGCCGAGCAAGTGGCTTCCCTGGAGGCGCAGGCCAAACTGGCCGAGTCGTCGTTGGCCGAGGCACAGAACGCTGTGGCAAATGCCCGGCTCCTGGCACCCTTCGACGGTACCGTTGGGGCCATCCTGGTCGACGAAGGAGACCTCGTCGGTCCGCAGGTCTTGGCACTTCGCCTCGGCGACCTGAGCCGGCTCCAGGTGGAGACCCAGAATCTGAGCGAAGTGGACGTGAACCGAGTCGCGGTCGGCCAGCAAGCGACGATTACCATAGATGCTCTGGAGGGCAAGGAGGTACCGGCCACAGTCGCTCGCATCTCACCTGTTGCCACCGAGGAGCGGGGCGATACCGTGTACAGGGTGACCCTGGACCTCGAGTCTGGAAACGAGGCCGGCCTCCGCTGGGGCATGAGCACGTTGACCGAGATAGAGACGGGGCACGAGTCCTTGACGGCGGGCGGCCAAGCAGGGGTGAGCATCTTCGGGGATGACGTGGTCTCTGCACAGGCGGTCATTGTCCCCGGAAGAAGTGCCGATCTGAGCTTCAAGACCCTCGGCCGCGTGCAGGAGGTGCTGGTTGCCGAGGGAGATGAGGTGATGGCCGGACAGGACCTGGTCAAGATGGAAGCGCAGGACCTGGAGCAGGCCGTTCTTCAGGCTGAGGCAGGGCTTGCGCAGGCGGATGCCAATCTGGCGATGACGGAGTCAGGCGCCCGCCCGGAGGAGGTGGCGTCGGCCGAGAGTGCTGTGGCGATCGCGGAGGCAGACGTGCGTTCGGCCGAGGGGGCCGTGGTGGTCGTTGAGGCACAGCTGGCCATCGCGCAGGCCGAGGTGCTGGCCGCAAGAGCCGACACTCAGATGGCGGGTGGTCAGCTGGCCGTGATGCAGGGCGCGTGGAGCGCGGCGAAGGCAAGGTTGGATAAGGCGAAGAACGGGGCAACCCCTCTCGATCTCGCGATTGGCCAGAAGCGAGTGGAGCTGGCGGCCGCGCAGCTACACATCGTCGAGATGCTCAAAGACATGGCCCGCGCCTTCCTCGAGGGAAAAGTGGCAGCTCTGGAGAACATGGTGGACATCGCGGAGCTGGAGCTTGAAGGGCTGACTGCGGGAACGGGCGCCGAGGACCTTGAGGCGGCTCGGGCAGCGGTGACGCAGGCCTCATCGGACATGGAGACCGCCCAGGCGCAGGTTTCTCAGGCCCAGGCACGCGAGCTTGTGGCGCAGGCCAGTGTGCGCACCGCCGAGGCACAGCTCAAGCAGGCCGAGTCCCAAGTGGAGATGGCCAAAGCGCAGGTCTGGCAGGCTCAGGCCGAGCTGGACATCCTGAAGGCCGGAAGCCGCGAAGAGGACCTCGTCGCAGCCCGGGCGGCAGTCGCAGAGGCGAATTCGTTCCTGGCATCAGCGAAGAACGCTCTCGAGAACGCTACGCTGAAAGCTCTGTTCAGCGGGACCGTGGCGGCCGTCCTGGTGGACGTTGGCGAGGTGGCACAGCCTGCGACCCTGGCCGTCCGGTTGGGCGACCTCAGCCGGCTCCGGGCCGAGACCGAGGATCTCTCGGAAGTGGATGTCAGCCGAGTCAGAGTTGGACAGCGGGCAGCCGTTACGGTGGACGCCCTGAATGGCGCGGTGCTGTCGGGTAGGGTGTATCGTGTGGCTCAGGTCGCCACAGAGCGGCGGGGGGACACCGTCTACAAGGTGAGCATCGAGCTGGAGGCGCCGGCTGGTGACGGCTTGCGCTGGGGCATGAGCGCATTTGCCGAGATCGACACGGGCACCGAGCCCGAGTCCTCGGGTGGCGCCGCAGCTGTGGCAACGAAGGTGGAGACGGCGGCCGAGGCGACGGCTGTGCCGGCTACCGCAACCTCCGAGCCCACGGCCGTCCCGACGCCCACAGCCGTGCCGACCCTCCTGCCCAGTCCCACGCCAATACCCACCCCCTCGAGCACGGCGGCACTTGCAGCGACCGGCAGGCCCACCGAAGTGGCGGCCAGCGCCCCGACCGCCTCCGCCACAATCACGGCGAAACCCTCGCCTACAGTCACAGCCATGCCCTCACTCATGGTCCTGCCTACTTCCACGCGCCCAGGCAGTCCGACGCCCAAGCCGACGCGGCGCCCGGCCTCTACCGCTACTCCTACCCCTGCTCCCACCCTACCTGCGCCTGGGCTCATTTCCCCTCCGGACGGCTCCGTCCTGTTTCGGGACGACCCTATACGGCTAGAGTGGCACCCGGTGCCGGGCAAGCCGGCGGACGCCTTCTACGCCATAACGGTCTTGTACACGCACGATGGCTCCACCTGGCTCGACGAGATACCCTGGACACGCGAGACGAGCTGGCGCCTGAGCGACCACGCCTACCTGCCCGACCTTGCCGACGACGGCCTGTTGCGTTGGTCGGTGCAAGTCATGCGCCAGACGGGGCAAGATGCCAAGGGTCGGCCAACCGGCATTCCGTTGAGCCCCAGCAGCTTTTCCTCGCGGCTCACCTGGCTGCGGTCGAACCGGGGAGGGGACTGAGCAGCTGCCGGGGCCCTGCACACGGGCCGCGGCTTGGGCACGGCCGGGCAATTGGCGAGGCACACGCCGCCCATCGCTCGCGGCGACACAGCAGGAGGCGGGGTGCTCCGACGGGCCACACCGGCCGCGCCCTGGCACTTCCCAGCAACCCCCCTTGACAACGGGCCCGCTCCCTGCTATAATCGGCGCCGCTTGCTTTCAACATCGCTCGAAGGAGAGGGACCGCATGAGTGACGACATCCCGGAGCCTGTCGCGATCGAGGTTCCCGAGGATCTCAAGGGCAATGTCTTCCTCACCCGTCTCAGCCAGGTGTATGGCTGGGGACGCAAGTACTCGCTCTGGCCCATGTTCTTCGGCGTCGCCTGCTGCGCGATCGAGTTCATGGCCGCCGGTGCCTCCCGCTACGATATGGGGCGCTTTGGCATGGACCTGGCTCGCGCCAGCCCTCGGCAGGCCGACCTGATCGTCATCTCCGGTACCGTCACCAAGAAGATGATCACCAAGATCGTCGCCCTCTACAACCAGATGGCCGAGCCGAAGTATGTCATCTCGATGGGCGCCTGTGCCTGTGGCGGCGGACCTTTCAAAGAAGGCTACAACGTCGTGTCAGGCGTGGATACGTTTCTGCCGGTCGATCTGTACATCCCCGGCTGCCCGCCCACGCCCGAAGCGACGCTCAACGCCTACATCCTGCTCCACAAGAAGATCCAGGGCGAGCGCATCGACCAGGTCCGCTGGTACCGCAAGGAGGCTGTCCCGGAGGTGCCGGTGCCCATGATCGGCGGGCCAGACCTTGTCGACGTCCGGCGGATCGCCGAGATCAGCGCCGCAGCCGGCGAAGGATCTTTGGAGGACTCATCCTAGCCCTGCCTAGACCTGACAGCTCTTCAAGACGTGCCAGGTCTTGTTACCGATCTAAGGGAGAGAAGCATGGCACTTGATCTGGACCAGATCCAGGCACAACTTAGAGAAGCGGTCCCCGGTGCCGTCGTCGACCGCGACGGCGACTGGCTAGTCGTCGCTCCTGGCTCCCTGCTGGACGCCATGCGGCACCTGCAGGGCGCCGGCTTCGATTGGCTCACCAACCTGACCGCCACGGACTACCCCGACCGCCTCGAAGTCGTCTACAACCTGTACGCCTCTGACGGAAGCCTGGCCGGCCCCGGCCTATCGCTGAAGGTGCGCCTGCCCGACCGTGCCGATCCGCACGTTCCGAGCCTCGTTCCCGTATTCAAGGGAGCCGACTTCCAGGAGCTGGAAGCCTACGACATGTTCGGTATCCGCTTCGACGGACACCCGAGCCTGCGGCGTATCTTCCTTTGGGAGGGTTTTGACGGCTACCCGCTGCGGAAGGACTACCACGAAGCCTACTACACGGAGGAGCACAAGCCCTACTCCAGCCGCTGGCCGGCCGCGGGCGATGTGCAGCCACGCACCGCGGAGCAGCGTGTCCGCTGGCGGGCGAACCTTCGGTACCCTGAGGGCTTTGATCCATCGCCGGACAGGTGGCAACCGATCCCCGAACTGGATGTACTTCCCGGCGCCAAGATCGACGTCAACGGCATCGGCACAGACCAGGTCTATGTGAACATCGGCCCGCAGCACCCCTCCACCCATGGGGTGTTTCGCATGCTCGTCGGCCTCCAGGGCGAGACGGTCACGTCGGTCACGCCGATGCTCGGCCAGCTCCACCGCTGCCACGAGAAGATCGCTGAGCGCAACCTGTGGACCGGCAACATGCCCTACACCGACCGCCTCGACTACCTCTGCCCCATGTACAACAATTTCGCCTACGCTACGGCGGTGGAGAAGATGATGGGGGTCGAGGTGCCGGAGCGCGCCGAGTATATCCGTGTCATCATGGGCGAGCTGACGCGCGTCGTCAACCATTTGCTGTGGACCGGCTTTCTGTTCAACGACCTGGGCGCCATGCTCACCCCCTTCGTCTATGCGTTCAATGAACGCGAGCGCGTCCTGGACCTCTTCGAGGCCGCCTCCGGCTCCCGCCTGATGGTCAACTACTTCCGCTTCGGCGGCGTTGTGCGCGATGTGACCCCCGAGTGGCTCAAGTGGTGCAGCCAGGAGGTTGACCGGCTGGATCGCAAGCTTGACGAGTTCAACACGCTGCTGACCGACAATGAGATCTTTATCGCCCGCGCCCGCGGGGTCGGTGCCATGACCTGGCAGGAGATGGCGAACTATTCCATCACCGGCCCCAACATCCGAGCCGCCGGCTTGCGCTACGATATCCGCAAGGTCGAGCCGTACTCCATCTATGAATCGTTTGACTTTGACGTGCCGACCCACTCCACAGGTGACGTCTACGACCGTTACTTGCAGCGTCGAGATGAGATGCACGAGTCGATCAAGATCTTGCGCCAGGCGCTCCACCGCATTCCGGCGCACGGCGAGGTCCGAGCCGGGAAAAAAGCCTGGAATCCGAAAGTGCCTGCCGGCGAGTGGTACAGTCGGGTTGAGCACCCGAAGGGCGAGCTGGGCTTTTACCTGGTCAGCGACGGCGGTACGAATGCTTACCGCTACCACGTGCGCAGCCCGAGCTACATCAACCTCGGCGCTCTGGAGCGCATGTCGGTCGGGCACCTACTGGCCGACGCCATCGTCCTTCTCGGCACCATCGACATCACGCTTGGGGAGGTAGACCGCTAATGTTCGGACTGGGACTTCTCAAGGGCCTCTACGTCACCATGCGGCACTTTGTCGAGTCGTTTGTCTACGACCGCAAGCCGTGGGAGCCGCGCGTCAGCCCCGAGTGGACCGCCCGCCGCCAGTCCGTCGACGGCAAGGGGATGTTCACCGTGCAGTACCCGGAGGAGAAGCTCAAGCGGCAAGAGAACTTTCGCTTCCTGCCCATGCTCGTCTACGACGAGAAGCCGGAGGAACCGCGCTGCACTGCCTGCGGCATCTGCGCGCGCGTTTGCCCGCCGCAGTGCATATGGATCCAGCGCGGAACGGACGACAAGGGCCGACCGCGCGCGCGGCCGGCCGCCTTCTATATCGACGCCACCATCTGCATGAATTGCGGCTCGTGCGCCGAGTATTGCCCCTTTGACGCCATTAAGATGAATCAAGTGCACGAGATTGCCACGACTGACCGGGACCGTGATCTCTTCCTTGACATCCACAAGCTGCTCGTCCCTGCCAGCTACTATGCCTCCCTCCATCCGACCGACGCCGCTGCGGAGGCGGACGCCCGCCGGGCGAAAGAGGCAGCCAAGGCCGCGCCGGCAGGATAGGGGGCCGTTATCTCGACAGCGCTCGATAGCCGCGTCGACCTCCACACGCACACCACGGCTTCGGACGGCGGCATGACGCCGCGGGAGCTCGTGTCACTGGCTATGGAAGTCGGGCTTGACGTCGTGGCCATCACCGATCACGACACCACGGAGGCCGTTCCGGTAGCCATAGAGGCTGCGCAGCAGACTCGCCTGACAGTCGTTCCCGGCGTCGAGATCTCGACCCTCAGCGGCCAGGAAGAGATCCACATCCTGGGCTACTTTGTGGACCTGGAGAATAAGGAGCTGCAGGGGCTGCTGGCGCAGACCCGAGACGCGCGCCGCGAGCGTGCCGAGAAGATGCTCAAGCGGCTGTCAAGCCTGGGCTTTCCGATCGAATGGGATCACCTGATGCAGGTGTCGGGCGGCAGCCACTCCATCGGCCGCCCGCACGTTGCCGTCAGCATGCTGGAGGCCGGATATGTCTCCAGCTATGACCAGGCTTTTGACCTCTGGATCGGGCGTGGCAAGCCGGCCTATGTGGAGCGGCTGCGCATCCCGCCCGAGGAGGCAGTCCGGCTGGTGCGCTGGAGCCGAGGGCTGCCCATCCTGGCGCATCCCTACTTCTTCAGCCACGATGGCGGATACCGCGCCGGCCTCGACCTGCAGCGCTGGCTGCCCCGCCTTCGCAAAGCCGGGCTTGCCGGCATCGAGATCTATTACCCCAACTACCCGCGCAGTGCCAGCAGGCGCCTCTTGGACCTGGCGCTGAAGCATGGGCTCCTGATCACTGGGGGAAGCGATTGTCATGGTGGTGTCGCCGGCAGCCGCCTGGGGAGCATCACCGTGCCGTGGGCTGCGTGGGAGGGGCTCGTGCACCGCCACGAGCAAATGATGAAGAAGAGTGCAGTATGACAATCAACCAGAGAACCGATTTGCTCTTCCCGCCCAAGCTCATCCCCGCCCTCCGGAACCTGCGGGGCGAGGTATGGCGCGATTTTGTCGACACGATTGTGCACCTACCCGAGACGCATCCCGACAAGCTGGCGTTCTGCCTGCTGATGATTCGCCTCGATGCCTGCCTGAGCTGCCTCTCAGGCAGCTATCGCTTCATGCGGGGCTGCGAGCTGTGTGCAACGCAGACCATTGCGCGCTACCAGGGCACCGACGAAGAGCTGATCGCCCAGTATGAGCGCGCGAAGCATGATCTGGCCCGCTACCAGGCCGGCGAAACGGACCTTGAGCTGGCGGTCGAGGCGCCGGAGCCGGACGTTTGGGAATGAGCAAGAGGATCGGCATAATCGGCGGCGGCTACGCAGGCCTCACCGCTGCCTATGAGCTGCAGAAGCTGGGCTATGCGGTCACAGTCCTGGAGAAGTACGGCCAATGGGGTGGCCAGGCGGCCACGCTGCCGCTCCTGGGTAACCGGATCGAGTTCTTCTACCACCACCTATTTGGCAGCGACAGCCACATCTTGGGCTTGATGGAGGAGCTAGGGATCGGCGACCGGCTGCGCTGGATCGAGTCCAAGGTGGGCTGGTACCATGATGGGCGAATCTATGACCTGGTGACGCCGCTGGATCTCATCCGCTTCCGCCCGGTCAACCTCGTGAACCGGATCCGGCTGGGGCTGATGTACATACTGCTGCCGCGAGTCAAGGACTACCGGCGCCTGGAGTCTATTACGGCGCAGGAGTGGATCCTGCGCTACATGGGCCGGCAGATCTACGAGCGTTTCTGGGGACCGTTGCTGCGCGGCAAGTTCGGGGACCTGGCGGACCAAGTCTCCATGACCTGGCTGTGGGGCAAGATCAAGGTGCGCGGCACCTCGCGGCGCGGCGCCTCCGCCAAAGAGACGCTCGCCTACCCGGATGGCAGCTTTGAGATCATCACCCAGGCGCTCCTGGAGCGGCTTCGGGCCGGCGGCGCTGACCTGCGGCTGAACTGCGAGGTCACCGGGCTGACCTCTGACCCTGATGACCCGCAGCGCATCACGGGCGTGGTCACTGCCAAGGAGACCCTCCCCTTCGACGTGGTTGTCGCTACCATCCCGGGCTACAACCTGCTGGAGATAGCACCCCCCTCTCTGCCGGAAGCGTATGCTGCCCGGCTGCGCTCCATCCGCTACCAGGCGGCGCTGGTCCTGTTGATGGCAAGCAAGCAGAGCCTCAGCCGCATTTACTGGATGAACGTCGCCGACCGGACGATGCCTTTTGTCGCCGTCATCGAGCACACCAACTACGTGCCACCTTCGCAGTACCAGGGCCGCCACGTGATCTACGTGTCCAACTATCTGGAAAGGGATGATCCGCGCTTCCGGATGGGGGCGGAGGAGCTGTTCGACCTCTACGTTCCGCACCTGAAGCGGATCAACTCTGCCTTCGAGCCCTCCTGGATCGAGAAAAAAGTCGTCCTGCGCGCCGAGTCAGGGCAGCCGGTTGTCACATGCAACTACTCGCAGCGCATCCCGCCGCACCGCACGGGGCTTGCCGGACTCTATCTGGCCAACACACTTCAGATCTATCCTGAGGACCGCGGCACCAATTACTCGGTCCGGCTGGGGCAGACCATCAGCCGGATCGTGCACGAGGATCTTGCCAGCCCGTAGGGGTGTGCCTTCGCTGCCTGTAGGCGCGAGCGCGGCACGTGCAGCGTGCCCCTACGCGAGGTAGGGGCGTTCTCCCTCTCTCTGGGAGAGGGCCAGTGCTAGGGTGCGTCCATGCAGCCATACCGCGACAACCTGTGGAACCTGCCTGAGTGGATGTATCCGGTCCACTGGGCGCTCGTCATATTGTGCGGCGCTATCGTGGTGTACGGCCTCTGGCGCCGTGTGCGCCTCTGGAACATGGGCCGGCCCGCCGGCCGCACTGGATCGACGGGCCGCCGTCTCGGCGGGCTCCTGCTCTATGCCCTTGGCCAACGCCGGGTCTTGGCTCAGGCCTACCCCGGCCTCATGCACGGCCTTATCTTCTATGGGTTCTTTGCCTTCTTCATCGGCACCTCGCTTGTCGGGATTGAGCTCGACGCCGGCTTCAAGATCCTGAAGGGAGGCTTCTACCTCTGGTTCGAGGTGGTCCTCAACGCTTTTGCCCTTCTCTTCCTGCTCGGGCTGGCGCTGGCTGCCGTGAGGCGCTACCTGTTGCGCCCCGAGCGGCTCAACATCCGGCGCGATGACGCCATCGTCCTATCGCTGCTCGCCTTCATCGCACTCACCGGGCTGACGCTCGAGATATTGCGGCTGCGGGGCCAGCAGCCGGCCTGGGCGGCCTGGTCGTGGCTGGGCAGTGCACTGGCGCGAATTCTCGGCCCCGCGCCCGCTGAGCCCCCGCCCCTCTACCCCGCTGCCTGGTGGGTACACCAGCTAACCGTCTTTGGCCTGATCGCCTCCCTGCCCTTCACGAAGCTGCGCCACATCGTGACCGCGCCGCTCAACATCTTCTTTCGCCGGCTCGGCCCGCCCGGTGCGATACCCAAGATTGATAACATCGAGGAGGTCGAGGGTCCCCTGGGTGCCGGCTCGATCGAGCGCCTCACCTGGAAGCAGCTGCTCGACACCGACGCCTGCACCGAATGCGGCCGCTGCCAGGCTGTTTGCCCCGCCTATGCGGCGGGCCAGCCCCTATCGCCCAAGAGCCTGGTTCTCGACCTGCGCGAGCGCCTGTCCGAGTACCCTGGAAGGCTGTGGGGATGGCAGGAACCGATCGTCAAGGTACTGCCATTCCTGCGGAGCCTCGCGCTGGGTGACGACACGCCGGCCCCAAAGAGCCTGGCCGGCGACGTAATCCGCGACGAGACGCTCTGGTCGTGCACTACGTGCCGCGCCTGTGAGCAAGAGTGCCCGGTGTTTGTCGAGCAGGTGAGCGACGTGGTCGAGATGCGGCGCCACCTGGCGATGGAGGAGGGGCGGCTGCCCGACTCGCTCGCCGGGGCGCTGCGAGGCACGGAGAGGCAAGCGAACCCGTGGGGCCAGGCGCGGCATCAGCGAGCGGCTTGGGCCGCCGGCCTGGATGTGCCGGTAATGGCGGACGTGGGCAAGGCAGACGTCCTCTTGTGGGTGGGATGCGCCGGAAGCTACGATCCGCGCAACCAGAAGGTGAGCATCGCCCTGGTCCAAATCCTGCGCGCTGCAGGAGTCGACTTTGCCATCCTGGGCGAGGAGGAGTCATGCAACGCCGAGTGGGCGCGCCGTGCCGGCGAGGAGTATCTGTTTCAGCAGCAGGCGCGGCAGAACGTTGAGACGCTTCGGCGGTATCAGTTTGGGCGGATTGTGACGGCCTGCCCGCACTGCCTTAACACGCTGAGGAACGAATACCCGCAGTTTGGCGGGGAGTGGCAGGTCGTTCACCACAGCCAGCTGATCCAGGGGCTGCTGCAGGCGGGCCGGCTGGTGCTCAGGGAGGGTTCCGCCGGGGCGGCGACCTACCACGACTCGTGCTACTTGGGCCGCTACAACAGGATCTACGATGCACCTCGTCAGGTGCTCGCCAGGGTGCCCGGTCTGCACCTTGCTGAGCTGCCGAGGTCGCGCGAGCGGGGCTTCTGCTGCGGCGGTGGTGGCGGCTCGATGTGGATGGAGCACGAGGCCGGCAAGCGTGTGAATGAGGTGCGGATGGAGGAGGTGGCGCAGCTGAGCCCGGCGCTGCTGGCCTCTGCCTGTCCCTTCTGCCTGATCATGCTCGGCGAGTCGCTTGCGTCGCGGCCCGAGGCCCAGACGGTGCGGCTGCTGGATATCGCCGAGGTGGTGGCAGGGGCCCTGGCTCCGGCCGGGTAAGGGACGGCCTGCTGGGATGCACGGGAACGCTGCAGCTTCTCTCGAACATCGTGGCAGGGCTGGTGCGGGTACAGCTTTGACTTGCCCCGCAGCAGGTGCTACAATCCGCCGACGCTGAACCCAGGGAGCATGCTTCGTGCTAGAGATCTACACCATAGAAGACCCAGACCAGCGTGAGGTGCTGCGTGCCAGGGCGCACAGAGTCCCGAAGGTGACTCCGCGACTGGTGGCGCTTGCCGAAGAGATGCTGGAGACGATGCGCCAGGCGAATGGTGTTGGCCTCGCCGCACCGCAGGTCGGCGTCCGCCAACGCTTGTTCGTTGCCGAGCTGCCGGCCGACGAGGAAGAAGGGCTGGCAGCCGAGACGTACATCGTCTTCAACCCTGAGCTCGTCAAGCGGTCCGGCGAGCAGGTGGGCATCGAGGGCTGCCTGTCGATCCCGGGCTACGTCGGTGAGGTGGCTCGTGCGGACCAGGTCACGGTCAAGGGGACAGACGAGGCAGGCCGGCCTGTCCGCCACAAGGCAGAGGGTTACCTGGCGCGGGTCTTCCAGCACGAGATGGACCACCTGGACGGCATCCTGTACACCGATCGGCTAACCGATCCTTCCACCTACCGCCCGGTCGCCGTGGGCGAGGAAGAGGCGGAGGAGCGGGCGGCCGCCGTCGCTGCCTCGTAGGGAACCATCCCCATCGCGTACGGTTTGCCCAGCGGGTGACTCGTATGCTACAATGCCAGGGCGTCCCCGGCGAGAGGGGACGCCGGCGTATCACGAGGAGACAGCGTGTCCCCAGACGGGGCCAAGATCGTCACCAAGCTGCGAGACCGGAGGCAGATCGACGCCGCGCTGCGCCGACTGCAGGAGGTTCCTTCGGAGCCTGAGCTGCGACGGCAGGTCCAAGCGCTGGCCGAGCGCGGCTCGGAGGTGATCCCGAGCCTGGTCGGCGCCCTGCGCCGGGCTGATGCGCGCACGCAAATGCTGCTGGGGATTGTCGCCAGCCGCCTGGATCGCGGCGAAGCATCCGAGGCCTTCCTCCGGGTGCTTCAGCAGCCCGGCCGCAGCTATGCCGAGCGCAGCGCGGCCGTTGTGATCCTAGAACGTTTCCTGGAGGTGCCGGTGCCGGATGATCTGCGGTCGGGGCCGGATGAGACGATCGAGGAGGTGGTCTCCACTGTTCCGGGGCTGCTGGAGCGGGCCGAAGCCGATCCGGCGGTGCTGGCAGACGCGGTCGAGGAGCTGGACCGGCAGGAGCCGAGCGTCGTGCTGGCAGTCGTGGCGGCGCTGCAGGGCATGCCGGACGCACGCCCCGTAGAGCTGCTGCGGATGATGGCCCAGGACGTCCGCGCGGAGATAGCCACGGCGGCTACGGAAGCTCTCGGCGGATCACGCCTGCCAGAGGCGGCCTGGGCGCTTCAGACGCTTGTCCCGGCGTCCAGCGACGAGCTGGGTCACCGAGCCGAGTGGCTGCTGCGCAAGCAGCGGTTGGCCGGCGTGGAAGTGGCACCGCTGCTGCCGCTCTCCACCGCCTTCCGGGCGCTTGTCGGGCCGGTGGACGGCGAGGGACAGCGCCGCCTGTGGCTCATCGAGGAGACGGCAGGGCGTGTCGCGCGTCTGGTGCTTGAGCTCGGCCTCAGCGACGAGACGGGCGTCATTCGAGCTGCGGTTCAGCAGGGCGTGCCCAAGACGGCGCTGCCCGGGCGAAGGCCTCCTGGCACCTGGACCGTGGAGCGCTTGGGCCGCCAGGACGTGCCGCTGTCGGAGACGGCGTGGGACACAGGGCGGCGCCTGGTGCTCGGGGCGCTAGACCGCAATCGCGAGACCCAGATTCCGCTGCCGGGGCTGCTCAGGCTGCTGGGAAGCTGGGTGTGGGGTGTTCAGGCCGGCGAACCGGCCGAGCTTGCTCAGATTGAGCCCGCAGTGGAGGGCGAAGGGCTCGCGGAACAGTCCAGGGAGCTGGCGGTGCACCCGGCTTTTTGGGCGTGGCATCCGGCCCTTGAGGAGTCGATGGCCGTGGCGGAGGAGGTCCTGCGCCGGCCGGCGAGGGCACGCGAGGCGTGGGTGGGACGGCTCGCGGTGCAGCTGCTGGCGGAGCCAGATGCCCCCCATCGGCTGGCGCGCCGGCTGCGGGCGAATGGGGAGTGGCTGGCCCTGTCCGGTGAGATGCGGCTTGCCCGAATGGCGCTGGCAGCAGCCGACTCCGCCGAGGAAGGGAAAGCGGAGGATCTGCCGCTCTGGTTGGCTTTGGTGGAGCGCGACCTGGACGCGGCGCTGGAGTGGATGGAGCCTTGGGGACGCCTGCGCGGCCCGAAGAGAGACAAAGGAGAATAGACTATGTTTGGTCCCGGATTTGGCTGGCAAGAGCTGCTTCTGATCGCGGTGATCATCGCGCTCGTGTTCGGGGTGGGCAAGATCGCCGACGTGGGACCGGCGCTAGGGAAGGCGATCAGCGGCTTCAAGCGCGCGGTGAAAGAGGGTGAGAAGGAGGCGAACGATGTCGCCTCGGAGGTGAAGCAAGCCGAGGATTCGACAAAGCAGTAAGCCTCAGCCGGCGCCCGCGCGGGCACCCTCGGTCAGCGGCCCTGCACTTTGCCCGCCGGTCGATCCGGTGTATCATCGCAGCAGGAGGAGACCATGCGTTGGCTCTACTTGTTGCTGCTCGCCCTCCCGGCAGCTGCCGGAGGTGCGTGGGGAGTCTGGGATACCGTCCAGAAGCACCCTCACCCGCTCGCCGAAGGGGGGGCGCCCCTGGAGTTCTATGGGTTCTTCGCCCTGGCCCTGGCTGGAATCCTGATGCCTGGAGTCGCCTACCTCAACCGCCGCTTTCTGCCGGAGGCCGCCTTTCGCCGCTACTGCTGGCGGCCCATCCGCCAAGCTGCTTGGATTGGGCTCTGCCTGGCCTCGTGGATGTGGCTGCTAGAGCACCGCGAGTTCCGATTCCCGTACGCGATGCTCATTGCCTTGATCTTTATCGCGCTGGAGCTCTTGTGCCAGAGGCTCTTTAGGGGCAAGCCGTAGCCCTATCTCCTGCCGGCCCCAGCCGCTGTGCTGCCTGCGCGGATGTGCGGGAGCGGCGGGGCAGGGCACGCATGGTGGGCCAGAAAGACGAATCGCATGGCTGCTGAACAGGAGCTGCGGAAGCTGCCGAGCGTCGACCGGCTGCTGCAGGAGGGGCCGGTTGCGCAGCTTGTCGCCCGCTGGGGGCACGAGCTGGCCGTCGAGGCGGTGCGCGAGACGCTGGTCGAGGCGCGGGAGGCCATCCGTGCCGGGGCGGCCTGCCCGCCCCTTCATAGCCTGGCGGGTGAGGTAGAGCAGCGCCTGGCGGAGCGGCTGCGGCCGACATTGCGACCGGTCGTCAATGCCACCGGCGTTATCATTCACACCAACCTGGGGCGTGCCCCGCTGAGCGCCGACGCGCGGGCGGCGATGGAGGCCGTAGCGCTGGGCTACTCGAACCTAGAGTATGACCTGGAGGAGGGTAGCCGGGGCTCGCGGTATCTCCATGCGGAGGCACTTCTCAGCCGCCTCACGGGTGCCGAGGCGGCGCTCGTCGTCAACAACAACGCCGCTGCAGTGCTGCTGGTGCTGATGGCGCTTGCCCGGAGGATGGAGGTAATGCTCTCTCGCGGGCAGCTGGTGGAGATCGGCGGTGGTTTCCGCATCCCCGACGTGATGCGCCAAAGCGGCGCGATCCTGGTCGAGGTGGGGACGACCAACCGCACCTACCTCGGCGACTTCCAGTCTGCGATTACGCAGGACACCGCCGCTCTTATGCGCGTGCACCACAGCAACTTCCGGCTGAGCGGCTTTGTCCATGAGCCCTCGCTCGAGGAGCTGGTCGGGCTGGCGCGGGAGCAGGAACTGCTGGTCCTGGACGACCTGGGGAGCGGCACCCTGCTCGACACGGCGGCCTTCGGGCTGGCACACGAGCCGACGATCCAGGAGAGCGTCGCGGCAGGGGCGTCCTTGGTGACTTGCAGCGGTGACAAGTTGCTGGGTGCGACGCAGGCCGGCATCATCCTGGGCAGAGCGGACCTCGTAGCGCGGCTGAAGCGTTTCCCTCTGACGCGCGCACTGCGGGTGGACAAGGTCACGTTGGCCGGGCTGCAGGCTACGCTGCGGCATTACCTGCTCGGGGAGGCTCCCCAGAAGGTGCCGGTGTGGCGCATGATCGCGCGGAGCGAGGCTGAGCTGCGGGCGCAGGCGGAGGCGTGGGCCGGCGAGCTGGCGGCGCTCGGAGTGGCCGCCGAGGCCGTGCCAGGGCGCTCGACGGTGGGCGGAGGCAGTCTACCCGGGGAGACGCTTCCGACCTGGCTCACAGCCGTCGCCTTCCGAGAAGGGACCGGACCGGACACGCTGGCCGCCCGTCTGCGTGCCGGCGAGCCTGCGCTTGTGGCGCGCATCGAGGAGGGCCAGTTGGTGCTCGACCCGCGAACCGTGCTGCCGGAGCAGGCGCCGGAAGTGCCGGCACTGGTGGCGCGCGCAGCCTCGAGTCCATGATCCCCCCTCTGTCCCCCCTGCGGGGCAGACAGGCCGGGAGCGCACGCGCTCGCTCTGGGTGGGTTTCTTGACCGGACCGCGAAGGGACGGCGAGGCTTGAGCGCAGGCGAGGGGCACCTGTCCGCCACTGCACGCGTGGCGCGAGCGGCGGGCCTGGTGATTCTGCTCTTTGTCGCCAGCCGGGCGCTGGGCCTGGTGCGCGAGATGGTGATCAGCCACCAGTTCGGCACGGGTGGCACGCTGGACGCCTACCTGGCAGCCTTCCGGCTGCCCGATATCCTCTTCCAGGTGGTTGCCGGCGGGGCGCTCGCCTCTGCCTTCATCCCAACGTTTGCTACCTACTGGGAACGGGGCGACCGCGCCGGGGCGTGGCGGATGGCGAGCGCTGTGGTCAACCTGGTACTGATCGTCACGGTGCTGCTCGCGGCGGCTTCCTGGCTGCTGGCACCGTGGCTGGTGCGCACGGCGATTGCCCCCGGCTTTGGCGCGGATCGTCAGGCCTTGACTGCAGGCTTGATGCGGATCATGCTGGTGACGCCGGCGATCTTTGGCGTCTCGGGTGTGATCATGGGCATTCTGAACGCGCGGCAGCACTTTGCGCTGCCTGCGGTGGCGCCCGTGCTCTATAATCTGGGCATTATCGGCGGTGCGGTCTTCCTGGCGCCCTCGATGGATGTGCGCGGTCTCGCGGTTGGGGTAGTGGCAGGTTCGCTGGCGCATCTGCTGGTGCAGATTCCCGCCCTCACCCGGCAGGGGATGCGCTACGCGCCCGTCCTGGGGCTCCGCGACGCCGGTGTGCGTGAGGTAGGGCGGCTGGTGGTGCCACGCATGGTGGGCCTGGCGGCCGTGCAGCTCAACTTCCTGGTGAACACCATCCTGGCCTCGGGACTGGCGGCGGGGAGCCTTGCCGCGCTGAACTATGCCTGGCTGCTGATGCTGCTGCCGCAGGGCGTTGTCGCGCAGGCAGTGGCGACGGCGGCCTTTCCGACGTTTTCGGCGCAGGCTGCACGGGGCGACCTGGAGGAGATGCGGTCAACCCTGATGTCGACGCTGCGGGCGGTGCTCTACCTGGCGCTGCCGGCTGCGGCGGGGCTGGTGGTGCTGAGGGGGCCGCTGGTGGAGGTGATTTTCCAGCGTGGGGCGTTCACGGCGGCCTCGACCGGGCGGGTTGCAGGCGCGCTGGCGCTCTACGCCTTGGGGCTTCCAGCGCACTCGGCGGTCGAGATCTTGGTGCGCGCCTTCTATGCCATGCACGACACACGGACGCCGGTGGGGATCTCTGTCGCAGCGATGGTGCTGAACATTGGGCTGAGCCTGGCTCTGATGGCCGGCTTTGGGGCGGCCGGTTGGGCTCCCTACGGCGGGTTGGCACTGGCCAACTCGCTGGCGACGACGTTGGAGATGGGCGCCCTGCTCGGCGTGCTGCGGCGCCGGCTTGGCGGCCTTGGGGGGCGCTCGCTCAGCACGTCGCTCGCGCGCTGCGGCGTCGCTGCAGCCGTGATGGCAGTGTTGCTGCTGGCCCTGCTGCGGTTGCTGGCGGGGCAGAGCGCCTGGCTATTGGCGGGAGCAGGCCTCGCGGCCGGCGCGGCGGTCTATGCCGGGGTGAGTCTGGCACTTGGGGCGACCGAGCCGCGGGCGATGGCTGCGGCGCTGCAAAGGCGCGGCAGCCGGCGTGGCGGCGCAGAGACCGCGCGACGAGGAGATCCGCAATGAAGGAGAGGCGTTGCCTTCTGCGCCTTCTGCGGCTCGTCGCACCTGGTTTCCTTCTGCCGGGCTTCTTGCGGCTGTGGCTGCCGATCTCGGGTGCGGGGGTAGCGGTTGCCCTGCTCGCCCTTGCCGGCTCCGGGCCCTCCGCCTGCGCTGACTCGGGCCTACGCCTGCGCGGCCACCGCCGTGGCAAGCTGCGTGTCTGAGGCGCGCAAGCAGGCGAGCGACGGCATGCCCTACGCCAGCCTGCTCGCGGGCGCGTTGGAGCGAGTGTCCGGGGGACCGCAGGGGCGCCCGATCGAAGGCAGCTTGCACGCGACCTCACCAGGGCAAGAACTGCCGTCCGAGGTCCTCCAGACACCGGGCATGGAGATGGACGATTCTCGTGCGCGTGGTATAATCTAGGTCCTGGTCAGGACTGACAAGGGACCCAAGGGGGACCCACAGCGCCGAGGCCAAGGGAGCGGCGCGATTCTCGCTCGACAGGAGGCCAGATGGGCAAGTATGATCTACTGAAGAAACACCTGCAGTCTCTGCCGCGGTCGGTGAAAGACCACACGCTGACCTTCCTGGAGATTGAGCGGATCGTGGGCTCAACGCTTCCGCGCAGCGCCCACGACCACGCAGCGTGGTGGAGCAATCCGACATTGCCCCTGAGCCACCCGCAGGCCCAGGCGTGGCTGAAGGCGGGATGGGAGGTCGAGAAGTTCGACCTGCGGGCGCAATGGGTGCGGTTTAGGAGGAGGTAGGGGAGGCAGCCGCACTGGAGGCGAGGCAGGTAGGACGGCTTCACGCGCAGACCATTCTACTACGGAGACAGAGATACGCAGCCCTTCTCTGTGCCTTTGTGTCGCTGTGTGAGCTTGTCAACCTGGGCGCCCGGATGATGGTACCGGTGACCTTTGGCGGGCTGAGCGGCATGTTGTCGCTGGCCCGCAGCCAGAATGCGCAGACAGGAGCGGATGAGCCGATCGTCTGCCTGGATGGTTTCGACGGCAGCGGCAACCTCGTCGAGCAGTGGCGCCGCAGACACGAACCCGCGCCACACTCGTTGGCCTCAGTCAGGCTGAAGGACACGAGCCGAGTTCTGTTCCACGCGGGCTGAGCCGCGGGCGTGGGGGGAGGGTTCGTGCCGCCAGCCAGAACGCAGCGCGCCGCTCTGCGCTCCGGCCGGGCCAGCCTCGGGCACGTCCCTCAGATACTCGAGCGCCCGATCCAGGATCCGTGCGGCGGCGGCATCGTCCAGCACCTCCCGCCGGAACTTGCACGTCCCAGCCATTTTCCCTGCTGCGGTCATCGTGTTCAGGGTGATCCCGCCGCCGGGCATCAGGGGCGGCCATGGCAGGAGGGCCTCCAGCCGAAAGGGCGAGCCCAGATCGGGTGGCTCGACCCGCCCGATGTTGCTGAGATCGAGCGAGCGCGCATAGGCCCTGGCCCGCAGGAACCGGTAGAAGTGCGCCATCACCCCGTGCCAGTCGCCCCTCGCGATGTCCGCCACCAGCCGGTCGGCGATGCGCGGATCGAGGCCCTCCATGACCAGAGGCCGGAGGATCTGGGAGCGCTTGCCCACTGCCTTGTAGATGCGTGCCTGGCCCTCCCGTGCCACTTCCCAGAACCGACTGCGCAGACCCGTGCGCAGCGTGAGGTCGACGGACGAGGTGTAGAACCCGACGGCTGTGCCCGGCCGCTCCGCCATCCGGTCGCGGACGCTCACCGCCAACGTGAGATGGCGGCGCGCGGCACGGTCCTTGCGGCGTACCGCGGTTTCGGCCAGGAGGAATGCGGCGACCAATGTGGCGGTGACCGACACTCCGTGCTGCTTGCATCGGGCGATGAGCCTGCATGTCTCCTCGATGTCCAGCCCAAAGGTCATAACCCCGACCTGCCGGCGCTCCCAGTAGCGCCGGTGTGCCTCCGTGTACGCCTCCTGGTCCAGCAGCATCCGGCCGCCCCGCAGCGCCCGGTTGGCCACGCCAACCAGCCCTCGCAGAAGGAGAGCGTCGTGCGCTGCATGGGGCATGGTCTGCCAGGTGACGGCCGCCGGGGGCGAGGGTGACGCCACCTCCCGGCCCGGGTCGTTGAGGAGCGCGACGAGGTCATACACAAGGTGGGCCGTGGAGTACCCGTCGCACACGACGTGCGGTGCCACGATGCCCACCTCCGAGCAGCCGCTGCCTCGCAGCAGGAAAAAGCGGGCGACCGGACCGCGGTCAAAGGCAAACGGGACTCGTTCCTGCTCCAGAAGAATTTCTACCCACTGCCTGCTGTCCGTCCTCCGCCGCACCTCCAGTGGATACTCGCCCACGTCCTGGGTCGTCAGCCATGCACTACCGTCGGCCTCCATGCGGACCCGGCTTGCCGGGGCAGGGTGCAGGCACTGCAGCTTGCTCAGCACGAACCGTAGCCGCTCGGGTGGTACCTCGCCCTGGATCCGCGCCACCATCCCCACCGCGTACCAGGGCAGCCACAAGCTTGCCCGCGCGTATTCGATCCTTCGCTCGTAGGGGCAGTCCGGAGTAGTCAGCACCTCCATTAGCTTGACTCTGCCAGGTACTGTAGCGCACGGTCGCGGATGCCTGCCACTCCGGCGTCGTTGTTCTGGTCCAGCCGGTACTTCAGGATAAGGTTCATCTGGCCGTCCACTGTGAGGACATTGAGTGCGATGCCGCCCCCGGGCCAGAGTGGCGGCAGGGGCAGCATCGTCTCGAGGCCGATGGGCGCTCTGGCGCAAGGCAACTCCACACGCCCGATGTTGCTGACATCCAGGCCGGGGTTCATCCCCCCGATCTTGACCAGACGGCTCAGCGGCCCCAGGCGGCGGCGCAGCTCCCCGGTCGAGAGGGCCGCGAGCAGGCTGTCGGAGATCGCAGGCTTGATTTCGCCGACGGCCAGCGGCCAGAGGATCTGGGAGCGATGGCCCAATGCCTGGTGGAGCCGGCCATGGCACTCGCCCGCCAGCTCCCAGAAGTCTGTTCCCGGCCTCGGGCGAATGGCGAGGCTGATGTTGGAGGCATAGATGCCCACCGCCCGTCCTGGGGGCACGAGCATCCGGCTGCGCATATTCACCGCCACGGTCACGTTACCCAGAGTCGTCCTGCGGTCGGGCCGGCCCGCGGCCTCGGCCAGCAGGCAGGCGGCCAGCAGTGCCCCACTGACCGATAGCCCACGCTGCCTGCAGCGTGCCAGCAGTCCTGCCGTCTCGTCCGGTTCCAGGACAAAGGCGAGCAGCCCGTTCTTACGGGTCGCCCAGTAGACTCGGTGCACTTCTTCGTACTCTTCCTGTCCCATGCCCTCCCGCTTGCCGGGCCAAAGGCGGTTTGCGACACCGATAGCGCCGCGCAGCAGCAGGTTGTCGGTCGCGGCATGGGCCATGGTCTTCCACGACGCCGGCGGTGGGGGATGCGGGCTTGCCACTTTGCGATTGGGGTCATTGAGCAGCTCAGCCGCGTCCGTCATGACGTCGACCATAGCGGGCCCGTCACAGATGACGTGTGGCACGATCGCGACCAGGTCCGAGCGCCCGTCGCCCCGCAGCAGGAAAAAGCGCGCCAGTGGACCGCGGTCAAACGCGAAGGGGATCCTCTCCTGCTCCAGAAAGAGGCCTGTCCAGTCGTCGTCCGCTGCACCTTGTCTCTCCTCGACCGCCAGGTCCCCCACCCCTTCCCTGGTTAGCCAACCACTGCCGTCCTTCTCTAGGCGCACACGGCAGGCTAGGGGTGGGTAGAGGACCTTCAGCTTGCGCAGCGCAGCTTCGACCACCTCGGCCGGGAGGTCGCCCCGGAGCCGCGCCACCATGCCTACCGCGTGGAATGGCGCCCACAGGCTCCCCCGGGAGTATCCGATCTGTTCCTGGTAAATTCCGTCTGGTCTATTCACCGCTTCCTACCCGGCGGCTATTCGTGTCTCAGGGCCTCGATCACATGTACACGCGCTGCCTCCGCCGCTGGCGCCAGTGTCGCCAACTGCGACACGCCGAGCGCAATGGCCAGGCTGACCAAGTAAGGCCGAGGAGCGAAGACATAGTGCAGATCATAGCCGGTGATCAGGTTCACCACCGATATCATCATGTGGCTAAGAGCGTGCCCGAACCCAAGACCGTACACCGCACTGACGATACCGATAACCAGCGCCTCCGCTAGGACCACCCGAACCAGCTGGCTGCGCTGGCAGCCCGAGGCCCGCAACATGCCCAGCTCGCGCGTCCGCTCCAGGAGGCTCATGGTCATCGTGTTGAGCAGCCCGGTGCTCCCGATGATCACCCCCACCAGGATCAGCACGTTGAACAAGCTGCTAGTCTGGTTGTAGAGGGTCATGATGCCCTGTGCAACAGTCGTCATTTCCTGCACCTGGATGCCCCTGCGCTCCTCGTAGCGCTGCCGGATCTCGCCGGCGACCGCCTGCGCGTCGACGCCGGCCGCAACCTTGACCGAATAGAGGTCGGCGCCGGTCTCTCCATACAGGCGACGGAGGTCGTCATAAGTCCCCGTCACGATGAGGCCGTTCTGGTCGAACTCGATCACCACGCCCGCAACTACCAGCTCCTGGCGTCCGCGGCGGGTCAGGAGTGCCAGGCGGCTACCCTGCGACAGGCCATACTCCTCTGCCACGACGCTGGACACAAAGACGGCATTCCCCGCTGCCAGAGTGGCCCAGGCGGCCTCCGGGTCGCCCTGGCCGCTGACGAGCTCCTTGTCCCCCACCCGTCGGAACGCGGCCGGGTCGATTGCGACGTAATACAGCGTGTCACTCCTCTCCCTGTCCTTTCCCAAGGCATCGGCTGCTACCCTGACCTCGATGGCGCGAGAAGGGCTGGCCGCTTCCACGCCGGGCAAGCTCTCCAATGCCTGGGCAAAGGAGACCTGCATCGGGTAGGGGGCCCGCACGAGCAGGTCCGCCCCCAGCGCGCGGTCCAGCCAGTCGCTCACGTCCTGCTTCATCATCGACACCATCGAGTCCACGAGGACGATCAGGATCAGCGAGATCGCCAGCGATGCGATAGTGACCATGGTGCGTGCGGCGGATCGCTGGACGTTGCGGGCACCAAGTGCCCCCATCGCGCCGTAGAGCCGCGTCGAGAGCCACCGGGAGATAGGCTCCAGGGCTGTGACAGCGAGGGGCACCGTCAGCACCGCGCCCACCAGAAAGAGCGCAAAGGCGGCCAGGCGCACGACGATGAGCACCTGAGCGGGGCCGGTCGCCGGCAGGTAGAGCAGGAGCCCGCCCGCTGCCAGCAGGCCGACTCCGCCTCTCCACACGGAGGGGCTCAGCCTTTGTGCAGCCCGGCCGCGTGCAGACAGGGCCTCCACGGGCGGCGTCCGGGTGGCCTGAAGCGTCGGCAGCAGCATAGCAAGAAGGGTCCCCAGCAGCCCGACGCTCAGGCCCTGGAGTAGCTCACTCACCGCCAGCGACGCCGCCGGCGTCTCGACTCGGAGAAAGCCCCGCATGAGGGCCATCAACCCACGCGCCAGCCCGAGGCCGGCCCCCACACCCAGCAGGCAGCCCCCTCCCGCGAGTAGCCCGGCCTCTGCCAGGACCTGCCCGATCAACTGCCGCGGCAGCATCCCGATCGCGCGCAGCACTCCAATCTCGCGCGTCCGCTCCACAACACTCGTGGCAAAGGTGTTGTAGATGAGAAAGCCACCCATGATGAGGGCGATCAGGGAGAAGAACGAGAGGGCCAGTTGATAGGTGCGGGCCATGCGCGGCACCTGGTCGGCGCGCGCCGACGGGTAGGTAACCCGCACGGCGTCGCCCAGCCGGCCCTCCAGCCTGGCCTTCAGCTCGGCCAGCGCCTCCGGGTTGTCGCCGATGCCTTCCTCTGTCTGGACCGTGATCTCGCCATAGCCTGGCTCGAGCGAAAACACCTCTCGCATCGTATCGAGCGGGAGAAAGACCACGTTCCCGCCGTTGGTGGTGGCTGCCCCCTCGTCTGCCAGGAGGCCCGAAACCTCGACGCTCTCGATGCCCTCAGGACCGTAAAGGGCCAGCTCGCTTCCGGTCGCCAGCTCGTTCTGCGCGGCAAATGTCCGAGGGACCAGGGCCGCGTACTCCTTCGGTTGCGGGAAGCTGCCTTCGATGAGTGTGTACACCCTCATGAGCGACTCGATCGCCGGATCGATCCCGACCACCTCTACGCTCAGTCCCAATTCGGCGGTGCCGGCCGATGTGTACGACATCTGCCCTTCGCCCAGCGTCCCGGGTAGCACCGTCCTCGCTCGAAGCAGGGGCACTGCAAGGCGCACGCCCGGCTCGCGCACTACGGCTTCCAGCACTGCCTTGGAGATGGTTGCGCTCTTTCCGCTGGGGGAGATCTGGAGCTCTGCATTGCCCAGTGTGCGCGCGAAGAGGCGGTCAAGCAGGACCGAGGTGCTGCGGTTGGCGATATTGGTGGCCAACACCGCTGCTACACCCAAGGCGATGCCCACCAGGGTGAGCAGCATCCGCGCGGGGCGCGCGCGCAAAGCCCGCCAGGCCATTGCCAGCGGCGACAGGCGCAGAGTAGGCTTTGTGAGGCCCACGCGGACCGAGGGCATAGAGGCACTCGCTCTGCATTCCAGCTACGCGCACGGGCGCGAGAGTTGACCGGCAGGCAGTATACCAGCCAATGAGGCGAGAGGAAAAACCCCGAGGGGTAGTATCGGACCGCCGCGAGGGCCGGCTGCGGAGGCTTCCGGCGCCCCCTTGCTCCCCATGTCCCTGGAGGCCTTTGGGACAGGGCTATCCCCCACCACACCGGCCAGCAGCGCCTGCGGCCCTCCTGTCGCTTGCGCCGGCGCCGCTTTGGCAGTAAGATGCCGGCGAAGGTCCCTGCCTTGACGATACGAAGAGAGTTCCGGCCGGAAGGGGAGCGGCGCTTCAACCGCTCTGGGACGGTGCGCTGGGTAGTGTCCCACGCGCTGCGCTACCCGCATCTTCCCTTGGGCATGCTACTTGCGGCCATCGCCAACAACTACTTTTATAGCTCGGTGCAGGTCAACATCGGCCGCGCCTTCGACGTGATTGCGGCTCCCGATTGGGGCACTGGAGCGCTCCTGGCCGTCGCACTCGCGACCGCCGGTTTTGCAGCGGGGCAGGGGCTGACCGGGCTGCTGCGGAATTACGCGGCCGAGTTCCTGGCACAGGGCATCGAGCGCGACACGCGCGACGAACTGTACGCCAGTTTGCTGGGCAAGAGCCAGACCTTTCACGGCCGGCAGCGGATCGGCGATATCATGGCGCGCGCGACCAACGACGTGCGCATGCTGAACCTGATGTTCAACCCGGGTCTGATGCTGATCACCGACTCAGCCATGGGCACGGTGGTCCCCCTCTTCTTGATCGCCTCGCTTGACGCCAGGCTCCTCCTGGTGCCGGCGGTGTTCCTGGTGCTGTTGGGCGTAACCCTGGTGGACTATAACCGGCGGCTGAACCCGGTCAGCATTGCGCTCCGCGAGCAATTCGGCACCATGAACGCCGGCCTGGCGGAGGCCATCGCCGGGATCGAGGTAGTCAAGGCCAATGCCCAGGAGCGGTACGAGTGGGACAAGTTCACCGGCAATGCGCGCCGCTACCGCGACCACTTTGTGAAGCAAGGAGGCATACAGGCGCGTTACTTGCCCCTGCTGGTCTTTACCGTGGCCTGGGCAGCGGCGCTGCTGCACGGACTTCTGCTGTGGCGGGCGGGCAGCCTCTCGCTGGGCCAGGTGATCTCCTTCATGGGGTTGATGAATGCGCTGAGGTTCCCTACCTTTATCTCGATCTTTACCTTCAACCTTGTGCAGCTGGGCGTCGCAAGCGGCAGTCGCATCCTGGAGACGATCAACACGGAGACGGAGCTGGACGAGAACCCGGCTGGGATCGCCCGGTCCATCCGTGGGGAGGTGACGTTCGAGAATGTGAGCTACCGCTTCAACGGGAGCCGCGCAGGGGAGGCCGGCGAAGGCTTTGCGGTACTGAAGGACGTCTCGTTCACGGCGAAGCCGGGGGAGACGATCGCGATCGTAGGGCAGACGGGCTCAGGCAAGACGACGCTGACCCGTCTTATCAACCGCATCTTTGACGCCGACAGTGGGCGGGTGCTGGTCGACGGAGTCGATGTCCAGGATTGGAACCTGGAGTCGCTGCGCTCGCAGATATCAACCATCGAGCAAGACGTCTTTCTCTTTTCGCGCACGCTGGCGGAGAACATATCGTTCGGCAGTGCCGGCGCGACGATGGAGCAGGTCAGGCAGGCAGCCGCCGAGGCGCAGGCGCACGAGTTCATCACGAGCTTTCACAATGGCTACCTGACTGAGGTGGGGGAGCGGGGGGTGACGCTATCGGGCGGGCAGCGGCAGCGCGTGGCGATCGCGCGCGCCTTCCTGACCAACCCGCGCATCCTGATCCTGGACGACAGCACGAGCGCGATCGACAGCGCCACGGAGGACGACATCCAGCGGGCAATGCGCCGCATCAGCAGCCAGCGCACGACCTTCCTCATTACGCACCGGCTGAGCCAGATACGATGGGCAGACCGAATCTTGGTGCTGCGCGGCGGGCGGCTGGTGGACCAGGGCACGCATGAGGAGCTGCTGGCGCGCAGCCCCGAGTATTGCCGCATCTTTGCCAGGTGTGAGTAGATGGGATTCGTGCTGGACGGGCTCGACTCGGAGGCATACGACCGGTCGTACGGGGACCGGGAGTTGCTGGGACGTATCGTGGGCTACTTCCGGCCCTATGGGCGGCAGATGACTCTCGTCGGACTGGCGCTGGCGCTGAACTCGGCTGCCGGCACGGGCGGGCCGATCCTTATCTCGAAGGCGATCGACCGCGTGGGCCAGGACGCCTCGACGCCGACGCTCCTGATGCTGGCGGGAGGGCTCCTGCTGCTGGGTGCGGCGGCTTGGGGGTTCAACTTTACCCAGCAGTGGTTGTCGGCGCGCGTGATCGGCAACGTGGTGCTCCGGCTCCGCGAGGACGTCTTTGCCGCGGTTATCCATAACGACCTCTCCTTCTTTGACCAGCACCCGTCGGGCAAGGTTGTTAGCCGGGTCACGTCGGACACGCAGGACTTTTCTGAAGTTGTGACTCTGACGATGAGCCTGCTAAGCCAGGTGCTGGTGGTCGCCATCCTGTCTGCATGGCTGCTGAGCATCAACGCCGGGCTGACGCTGCTGCTGTTGGCGATGACGCCACTGGCGGTGGCAGTCGCACTCAGCTTCCGGCGGATTGCTCGGCGCGTCACGCAGCATGCCCGGCGGGTAACAGCCAAGATCAATGCGCAGATCCAGGAGTCGGTGAGCGGGATCATGGTGGCCAAGAGCTTCCGGCAGGAGCAGGCCATTTATCGGACGTTCCTGGACAACAACCGGCAGGCCTACCAGGTGGGGCTGCGCCGTGGGCTGACGCTGAACAGCATCTTCCCGGTACTGGGGATCGCTACCGGGGCGGGCATTGCGGCGCTGCTATACGCGGGGGGACTCGCGACCCGGCGCGGCCTGGGCCCCGGCGACTGGTACCTCTTCATGCAGGCGGTGGGGTTCTACTGGTGGCCGATGGCGAGCATCGCATCTTTCTGGAGCCAGTTCCAGGACGGGCTCTCGGCGGCAGAGAGGGCCTTTGCCCTGATCGACGCCGAGCCCAAGGTGATCCAGGAGGCGTCCGAGCCTGTGGAGCGGCTGGAGGGCGAGGTTGAGTTCCGGCACCTGCGGCTCACCTATACTGGTACGGAGGAAGTGCTGAGCGATTTTGACCTGCACATCCGGCCACGGGAGACGGTCGCGCTGGTCGGCCACACCGGGGCCGGAAAGAGCAGCGTGGCGCGCCTGATTGCACGCTTCTACGAGTTCCAGGGGGGCGAGCTGCTGGTTGACGGACGGGACATCCGGCGGCTCGACCTGGGGCAGTACCGGCGGCACATTGGCGTGGTGCCGCAGGAGCCGTTCCTGTTTTCGGGAACTGTGCGCGACAACATCCGCTACGGCCGGCCCGATGCGACGGACGAGCAGGTGCGCGAGACGGCGATGAGTATCAGCAACGGGGAGTGGCTGAGCGCGCTGGCTGACGGGCTGGACACGGACGCAGGCGAGCGGGGAGCGAACCTGTCCATGGGACAGCGGCAGCTCGTGGCTTTGGCGCGCGTGCTGCTGCGCGACCCGGCGATCTTTGTCCTGGACGAAGCTACGGCGAGTGTAGACCCCTTCACCGAAGCGCAGATTCAGGAGGGTTTGGAGACGGTGATGCGCGACCGGACCGCGATTCTGATTGCGCACCGGCTGTCTACCGTGCGGCATGCCGACCGGATCATCGTGATGAAGGAAGGCCAGATCATCGAGGAGGGCACGCATGAGGGTCTGATGGCGGGCGGTGGGCATTACGCAGAGCTGTACAACACCTATTTCCGCCACCAGTCGATGGAGTATGTGGAGCACTTCCGAGAAATGGTGGTTGGCGGGGAGGGGGAGTCGCCGTGAGCCAAGTGGACAAGCTGAGCGCCCGGTTTGGGACCTGGCGCCTGGCGGCCGAGTATAGGGGCGGGCGGCGCTGCTTTGCCGGCTGCCGGCTCGCAGGCGCGGACCTTAACGGGGCCACGCTGGACGAGATTGACCTGAGGGCGGCCGATCTAGGCCGGGCATACATGTGCGGAGCCAGGCTGGCGAGGGCTGGCCTGAGCAGTGCGACGCTCGCTCAGGCGAACCTGTGCCAAGCCGACCTCTCGGGAGCCAACCTGAACGAGGCAGACCTCGCCGGCGCCGCCCTGCGGGAGGCGAAGCTGGTCGGGGCGAGTTTGGAGTATGCGAACCTGAGGGGCGCCGACCTGCGGCAGGCCGACCTGCGCGGCGCGAGGCTGGGTGGCGCGCGGCTGATGGAAGCCAACCTCGAGGGGGCTCTGGTGACCCCTGGGCAGCTGGCGGAGGTAGGCAGCCTGCGGGGCGCCACGCTGCCGGACGGCACGCGCCAGCAGTAGGGACGCCGGCATGCGGCCGAAGGGGAGCGGGCTGCTCGCCGAGCGCCAGGCTCAGGTGCGGCCGGATGCCCAGCGACGTCGCCCAGGTGACATTCGACCGAGCGGATAGCGAAACCCGCTCTGCTCGACCGACATGGCTGTGGTCGCGGCACAGTGCCCCTAGAGGGCTCTGCTGCCTGGCGCCGGCCCCGGTGGTGGCTTCGCGAGCTCTGACACTGTGCCACGGTTTTCGAGGTACTGTCCCAAACACCCGTTTTTCCAGAAACGACTATCACCTACTTCCTTTGGCGCGCCCCGTTTGCGATAGGCCGGAGTCGCGCGCTGGCACCCCAGCACAAGCAAGAGCTGCACTTGACACGTATCCCACGACCTGCTATGATGTAGACACCTAAGGAAGTTAGGCTTACGGTGTGGCAAGGGCACGGAGGTTTGGTGCCCGAGGGAGGCGCAAAGCCGCCGGCCGTAAGAAGTCTACGTAAACCGGAGGACATGACCATGACCTATCATGAGAGGGTAGTGGCGCTTGCCGGGGATGCGGAACGAATGGAGGAGACCTATCGAGCAGCGCTGGGCGCCGGCGAGGTAGGCGCCTTCAAGGAGGCGGTGCATGACGCACACGCACAGTCGCCGGGAAACCTGCTGCTGGCGGCATGGTTCTACCGACTGCGGGACGCGGCCGTCAAGGCGAAGGAGTATGCCGTCGCGTGGGGTTGGGCTCTGCCGCTGGCGGTGGCGAACGGCCTGCTGCTCTGGTGGCTGACGGACGACCGCTTCCGGATATTGATGGTCGCCCTGCGCGGGAGCGATCGGACCTTTGGGCCGGCAGCGCTTGTGCTGGCCGGGCCGATAGCCGCGCTCTTCGTGCTGGCCTTCATTACGGCGGTAGGGCGCCGACGGTGGGGGCTCAGCGTGGCGGTGGGGGCGTCGCTCCTGGCGGCGGCCGCGTACGTGCTGCTGACCTACCGGCAGACGGGCAGTATGCCGTTCCAGCAGCAATATCTCACCCTGATGGCGATCCACCTGCCCCTGCTGTCGTGGGCGGGCGTGGGTCTCGTCCTGATGGCGCGGCATCGCGACCCGGAGAACCGCTTCTGCTTCCTGATCAAGTCGTTGGAGGTGTTCATCCTGGCCGGGCTATTTGCCATCGCGGGCGGACTGCTCACAGCCATCACGGCCGGCCTGTTCCGGGCGCTGACGATTGAGCTGCCGGAGGTGGTCATGCGGCTCTTCCTCGCCGGTGGAGCGGGGTTGATCGTGGTAGTGGCTGCAGCCGTGATCTACAATCCGGCGGAAGCACCTGCCGAGCAGTCTTTTGAAGAGGGCCTGAGCAAGCTCATCGCGCTGCTGATGCGTGTGCTCCTGCCCCTGAGCCTGGTGGTGCTGGCGGTCTACCTGGCCTTCATCCCCTTCAACTTCCGGGCACCCTTCGAGAACCGCGACGTGTTGATCATCTACAACGCCATGCTTTTTGCGGTCGTCGCCTTGTTGGTGGGTGCCACGCCGGTGCGCCGGGCAGCCGTCTCACCCGGGGTGGGCCGCTGGCTTCGGCTGGGCATATGCGCGGTGGCAGCGCTGGCCACGGTGGTCAGCCTCTATGCGCTATCTGCCATCGTCTACCGCACGGCCATGGACCGGCTCACGCCAAACCGGCTGGCCGTCATCGGATGGAACGTGCTGAACATCGGCCTGTTGCTCCTCCTGCTGGTACTGCAGGTTCGGGCCAAGGAGGGGCGGTGGCAGGAAGGGCTCTACCGCGCCTTTCGCGCGGGGACCGTCGCCTATGCCGTGTGGGCGCTGCTCATGATCGTGGCACTTCCCTGGCTCTTTGGAGTGAACCAGGGCAATGTGGAGGCCCTGCCGCTGCCAGTACAGCGGATCGTCTCGGAGCAGCCGCCGCCCATCCTGCTCAAGTGCTATGACAGCCCTCACATCTACCTGCTGGAGCGGGGCGAAAAGCGCTGGATCGACACGATTGAGACCTTCACGGAGCGCGGCTATGCCTGGAGGGACGTCAAGCCTGTGCCGTGCTCCGACCTGAAGAGCATTCCGGACGGCGTGCCGATCCCGCCCGACGCGGGGTCGCCGCCGCAGCCGTGAGGTAGTGAGGGGCCCGGGCCTCCCTCGCCTCGGTCGGAGACCTTCGGCGATCGAGGTGAACCGGGCCCCCTTCGCCTTGGTCGGAGCCCTTCGGCGATTGAGGTAGGCGGGCCGCTTTCACTCTGCGGTCTGACTTGACCCATCCATGATTTGACACCCACACTGAGCTGTGATAGATAGGTAATGGGCATTAGTAATGCGCATTACTCAGCGTTCGTTTGGGAGAAGCCATGGCTGGGCGCCGGATCACCTCCTATGACGTTGCCCGGGAAGCGGGCGTTTCGCAGACCACGGTGTCGTTTGTCCTGAACCGGGTGGCCGAAGCGAGCATTAGCGATGAGACGCGCCGGCGGGTGATGGCTGCGGCCGAGCGCTTGGGCTACGTCCCGGATGCCGCTGCGCAGGCCCTGGTGCGCGGCCGGACGCATATCATCGGCGTGGTTGTGACGACACTGAAGGATCCTTTCATTGGGGCGCTCGTGCACACGATCGAGTCGGCGGCGCACGATGAGGGCTACGTGGTGATCCTGGCAAGCTCCGATGACGTACCGGAGCGCGAGGTGGCGGCGGCGCGGATGCTGCAGTCCCGCCGGGTCGATGGGGTGATCATCGCCTCGTCGCGGGCCGGAGCGCTGTACAAGGGGCAGCTGGAGCGAATGCGGGTGCCGTTGGTGGTGATCAACAGCCTGGTCGATCCGAGCGAGCGGCTGGTCTTTTCGGTCGGGGTGGACAACCGGCATGGAGGCCAGGTAGCCACGTCGCACCTCGTCGAGAGGGGACACCGGCGGATCGCCTATGTGACCTCGCCCCCCGATCGAAACGACAACAAGGAACGCATGGCGGGCTACCGCCAGGCGCTGTCCGAGGCGGGCATCGCCTACTCGCCCTCGCTGGTGGTTCGGGGCACGGGAGACATAGACGGCGGGCAGCAGGCTCTGCCGGTGCTGCTGTCGATGGATGAGCCGCCCAGCGCAGTCTTTTGCTACAACGATCTCACGGCCATCGGCCTGATCGATGCCGCCCGGCGAGGGGGGGTGGCGGTGCCCGGGGAGATGACGGTGGTGGGCTTTGACGACATTCCCTTTGCGCAGCTCTGCGATCCCCCGCTGACGACGATCGCGCAGCCGATTGCCGAGATGGGCCGGAAAGCGATCGACCGGGTGCTGGCGCTCCTGTCGGATGACGGTGAGAGTGCATCGCCCGACCGCAACGTAGCAATCCATGGAGAGCTGGTGGTGCGCGCGTCGTCGGGTGAGTTCGGCAGCCGTGGGGTGTGAGGCGGGACGCAGCCAGGAAAGAGATCAGAACCAAGGAGGAGTCCGATCGTGAAAGCGGCGATTTTGCATGGTGTGTATGACCTGCGCTTGGGGCAAGTCCAGGAGCCGCGTCCAGCGGGCAACGAGGTATTGATCCGCGTCAAGGCTGCCGGCGTGTGTGGAACTGACGTCCATATGTGGGAGGGGAGCAACAAGGAGGGCACCTTTCCTTTCATCCCCGGCCACGAGTGGGCCGGCCAGGTTGTGGAGGTGGGCAGTGACGTCCGGTCGTTCTCACAGGGTGACCGGGTGGTGGCAGAGGTGCCGATTGCGTGCCATGTCTGTGACAACTGCAAGGATGGGATGGAGCCGAACATGTGCCCTGACAAGGAGCTGTACGGCTTTTCGTGGGCGAACGCGGGGGGTATGGCCGAGTACACCTTGGCGCGAGCCGAGCGCCTGTTCCGGATCCCGGAGAATGTGGGCTACGAGGAAGCTGCGTTGGTGGAGCCGGTGTCGGTTGCCTACCACGGCGTATGGGGATCGGGCGGGGGTGCGGCGCCCCACGACCGAGTGGTAGTGTTTGGCGCCGGTCCGGTTGGCCTGTTTGCCATGTTGTCATGCAAAGCATCGGGCGCAATGGTGATCATCGTGGAGCCCCTGGCCTTTCGCCGCCAGATGGCGCGGGACTTGGGTGCCGACGTGGTTGTGGACCCGGCGGCGGGGGACCTGGTAGAGCAGGTGTTGGACCACACGGGGGGCCGAGGGGCGACGCTGGTTCTGGAGTGCTCCGGCAGCAACGGGGCGCTGGCGGCGACGCTGGGCGTTGTCGCTAAGCAGGGGCGCATCGTGCTGATCGGGCAGAGCGCCGGGCGCACGATCCCCATCGAAATCGGCAGGGCCATTTTCGAGCGCACCACGATCATCGGCTCCAGCGGGAGTCCTCACTTTTTTCCCAAGACCCTGACCTTCATGTCGAGGCGGCTTGTGGACCTTCTGCCGGTTGTCACTCACCGATTTCCCCTCGCTGAGGTGGTGGATGCCTTTGAGCTGGGCAAAAGCGGCGCAGAGTGCGCCAAGATCCTGGTGCTGCCCTGAGCGGCGAGGAGAGAGCGATGCTGCTGGGACTGCACACGGGCACCATCCTGCACACCAACGTGATGACCGACGTCCGCGTGGCGAGGGAGACGGGCTACGACGCGATTGAGCTGACTGTGCCGAAGCTGGTGCGCTACCTGGATGCCGGCTACGGCGCAGAGGAGCTGCTCGGGGCACTGGGCAATCTGAAGCTGACCATGCTCAACTCGTTTCTTCACATCGAGCGGCAGGGCGTGGAGTCGCGCTGCGAGCTGCGGGAGCAGTGTGAGAGGCTGTGCCGGGTGGCCCAGGCCTTGGGCTGCCCAACGGTCCAGGTGGTGGCGCTGAACGGCCTGCGGGACGATCCGTGGGCCGAGGTCCGGTGCAAGGTGGGAAGATCGCTGACGGAGCTGGCCGACATCGCCGTGCGGTATGGCGTCCGGTTGGCCCTGGAGCCGGTGACCTTCACGCCTCTGCGCACGCTGAGCCAGGCGCTGGAGGTTTTGGACGTGGCGGCCCGTGACAATGTGGGTCTCTGCCTGGACACCTTTCACCTGTGGACCGGCGGGACGTCCTGGGAGGAGGTGGCGGTGCTGGACCCGGCACTCATCGCCGTTGCGCACATCAGCGACGTGATGCCCCGGCAAGGCGCGGAGTGGAGCGACGCGGACCGTGACGTCCTGCCGGGTGATGGGATCCTTCCGCTGGCGGATGGCATCGCGGCCATCCGCGCCACAGGCTACGATGATGTGTGGTGCGTGGAAATGATGGGAGACCATCATTGGGAGTGGGACCCGTTTGTGCTGGCAAAGGAGCTGGAGGTTCGCGCCCGCCGCTTGCTGAGCCGGTGATGGGGGTCGGTGTGGAGGACGGGCTGCCGATAGACGGGATGGGTACAAGGCCCCACTAATTGGCGGACTCGAGGGAATGATCCGGGAGAGCCGGGAAGAACCAAGCTGAGGGAGAGGTGGAAAGAATGGTCGGAACGATGAGAGGGCTTACGATGTTCGCGGACTGGGATCCGAGGCCGGACTTTCGGCTGGGGCCCAAAGACATCGAGGGAAAGCAGACCTACCTGGGCAGCCGGGTGTGGCGCAATCCCACGATGAGGATGGTCGAGTACGAGATCCCGACGCCGGGTCCGCGCGATGTGCTGCTCGAGGTCAAGGCGTGCGGTATCTGCGGGAGCGATGTGCACATTGCTCAGCAGGACAAGGATGGATACATCTGGTATCCGGGTCTGACGGGGTTTCCGGTGATCCTGGGGCATGAGGTGGCGGGCGTGGTGGTCGAAGCGGGCAGCCTGGCCCGTGACAAGGCAACGAACCGGCCTTTCAAGGGCGGCGAGCGGGTCTGCACCGAGGAGATGATCTGGTGCGGCGAGTGCAAGCCGTGCGCCGACGGCTATCCGAACCATTGCGAGCGGCTGGACGAGATTGGCATCAACGTGCATGGGGGGTTTGCCAAGTACGTGGTCGTGCCGGCGCGGACCCTGTGGAGCCTGGAGCCTCTGGCGGACCTCTATTCAGGCGAGGACCTGTTTGTGGCCGGCAGCCTGGTTGAGCCGACCAGCGTTGCATACACGGCTGTCATCGAGCGAGGCGGGGGTATCAGGCCGGGCGACAAGGTCGTCATCTGCGGAGGTGGGCCGGTGGGCATGGCAGCGTGCGCCATCATGAAGAGGCAAGGTGCGTCGACGGTCATCATCTCCGAGCCAGAAGAGGCGAGGGCCCAGCTTGGGCTAAGGATGGGCGCCGACCATGCCATCAACCCTCTCAAGGAGAATTTCGTCGAGAAGGTCCTGGACCTGACGCGCGGCATGGGTGCCGACCTCTACCTGGAGGCAACCGGTCTGCCGACCGTCGTCTATCCTCAGATCGAGCAGACGATCTGGCTTGGGCGCACGCTCAACGCGACCGTGGTCGTCTTGGCGCGGGCGGATGCCAAGATGCCGGTTACGGGCGAGGTGCTCCAGGTGCGCCGGGCCGGCATGGTGGGCTCCCAAGGGCACTCGGGGCACGGGACCTTTCACCGGGTGATCGAGTGCATGGCGGATGGGATGGACATGACGCGCATCGTCACCAAGCGGATTGGCTTGGACGAGGTGGCTGACAACATCCGCATGCTGCGCGACGACCGCCAGGAGTGCAAGATCTCCTGCGTCCGGCTTGATTGACGGCGGGACGAGCGCAAGGCCCTGACCAACGGCAGCGTGTGTGAGTCCATGCGATACCTGGTGGGAATCGACCTGGGAACGAGCGGCCTGAAGGCCGCGGTCTTTCACCCAGACGGGGCGCTGCTGGGGCTCGGCAGGGCCACCAATCGGTATGAGGCGGGCCCGGCGGGGTGGGCCGAGCAGGACCCCAGGATGTGGTGGGCGGGGTGCTGCGAGGCGGTACGTGTGGCACTGGCCGGCGCGGGGGTCCGCGCGGGGCAGGTGGGTGGGGTAGGCGTGTGTGGCTTTCACCACTGCCCGGTCTTTCTGGACGAGCAAGGTAGCCCGGTGCGGCCGACCGTCGTGACGCACGACGGCCGGCTGGCCGAGTCGCTGGCCGGCCTGGAGCGCAGCGGCGTCCTGGCGGAGGTGGCCCGCCTCTCGGGCAGCCGGGTGGTGACGGGCCACTTTCCACCCATCTACCACCTGGTGCGGTCCCGGGATGCCCAGGCACTGGAGCAGACGCGCTGGATCCTCCTGGCCAAGGACTATCTCCGCTTCCGGTTGACGGGCGTGATCGGCACGGAGCTGTGCGATGCTACGGGAACCCACCTGGTGGCCATGCCCGGGCAGGAGTGGTGTGTTGAGCTGTGCGCGCTGCTGGGAGTGCCGCGGGACAAGCTGCCCGCGATCGGCCGGGCAAGCGAGGTTGCCGGCTATGTCACGGTGGAGGCAGCGCGGGACACAGGACTGGAGACGGGGACGCCGGTGGTGTATGGCGGGGGCGACTCGCACTGCGCCCTGGTTGGGCTTGGTGTCGCCGGCTCTGGGGAAGCAGGCTTGCTGCTGGGTACCAACAGCACGCTGCGGGCCTCTTTTGCGGGCCCGGTCACCCCGCCGGAGCAGGCGCTCTGGGTTCAGCAGCACGTCGTCGAGGGACGCTTCACGGTTTCGGCTTCTTCCATGGCCGGCTCCTCGGTTCTGTCGTGGTTCCGAGAGGCGTGCACTGGAGAGGGGCCGGCGGGCGCCGGGTCGTATGGCGAGCTGGAGTCGCAGGCGGCCCGCGCACCGGCGGGCTGTGACGGGCTGCTTTTCCATCCCTACCTGTATGGGGAGCGCTCTCCCTTCTATAATCCCGAGGCCCGCGGCGCCTTTCTGGGCATCGGGCACTGGCATGGCAGGGAGCACCTGGTGCGGAGTGTCCTGGAGGGAGTGGCGTTTGCGATCGCTAACTGCATGGACGCGATCCAGGCCGTCGCGCACCATCGGGGGGAGAGCGTGGGCTGTCTGCGGACTGGGAGGAGCGGCGGCAGCCGGCTCGTCCTGTGGAGGCAGATCATCGCCGACGCGCTGGACCAATCTCTCGAAGTGGCAGATGTCGAGGAGCCCGGGTGCCTGGGGGCTGCCCTGCTGGCTGGGGTGGGCGCCGGCGAGTACGAGAGCCTGGAGTCGGCCATCGAGAGGACGGTGCGCATCACAGCGCAGTCCCTCCCAGCTCCGGAGGTGGCGGCCCTGTACCGGGACCGGAGGAGAGCGTTCAATGAGGCCTACCAGGCCCTGGAGGCGCACCTCTACGGTGGTGGAGGCGAATGACCGTGGGCGGGACGGGCGCAAGGCCCTGGACAGCTTGAGGAGGACGAGGAAGAGATGAGCTCAGAGTACACAGATTTGGCCGGCCAGGTGGCGCTGATCACGGGCGGGGCAGGGGCCATCGGCCGGGCGATCAGTGAGGGCTTGATTCGGGCCGGGGCCAGGGTCGCACTGGTGGACATCGCCGGCGGAAGGCTTCGGGAGTGGGGGGAGGCGCTTGCGGCCCGGTACGGAGAGGGCAGGGTCGTGACGGCTGTGGCCGACGTGCGCGACAGCCTGCAGGTCCAGAGTGCCTTTGAGCAGACGGTTGAGGTGTTTGGGCGCCTGGACATCCTCGTGAACAATGCGGCGGCGACCCAGATCAAGGCCGTGGACCTTCTTGCCGACGAGGAGATCGACCGGATTGTCGATACCAACCTCAAGGGCTACGTGAAGTGTGCCCGCGAGGCTGTCCGCATCATGAAGGCGGCGGGCACCAAGGGGACGCTGCTGTTCATTTCCTCGAAGAACGGACTCGAGGGGGCGGAGAGCAAGAGCCTCTACTGCGCGACCAAGGGCGGCGAGCTGGCACTGGCCCGGGCGCTAGCCCGGGAATTGGGCAAGTTCGGGATCCGAGTGAACTCGATCTGCCCTGACGCGGTCCTGGAGGGGTCTGCCCTGTGGGAGGATGATAGCTACCGGCTCGGCACGGCAAGCCGCTACGGCATCTCCGAGGGGGAGATCCCGGAGTACTACAGGCAGCGCTGCGCGCTCAAGACGAACATTGAGCCGGCGGATGTGGCCGATGCGGCATTGTTCCTGCTCTCGGGCAAGGCGTCCAAGATCACGGGCGCCATCCTGTCCGTGGACGGCGGGGTGGCGTTTGTGCGCTGAAGTGCCCGAGCGGAACTGAAAGGAGTCCCCATGAAGTGTGACACCGTCCTGGACCAACTGGCAGCGCTGTCCCGCCACCTGGGCGACCCGGTCATGGACTATGTGATCCTGGGTGAGGGCAACAGCTCGGCGCGGATCGACGGCGGGTCTTTCTGGGTCAAGGCCAGCGGCGCCGAAATGCCCACCATCGAAACCGGCGGTTTTGTGCGCATGCGCTTTGAGCCCGTGCTGGCCCTGCTGGGGGCAGGCGACCTGACCGACAGGGAGGTGCAGGACCGGCTGGGCGAAGCCAAGGCCGATCCGGCAGCAGTGGGCCGGCCCTCGGTGGAGACGGTTCTCCACGCGTTGGCCCTGCAGCTGGATGGTGTCGGCTTCGTTGGCCATACCCACCCGACGGCCGTCAACGCGATCCTGTGCTCGGAGAGGGCTGAGGAGGCGATCGCCGGGCGGCTTTTTCCGGACGAGATTGTCTACTGCGGACCGGCTCCCGTCTATGTGCCCTACACCGATCCGGGAGTGCCCCTGGCGCGTGCCGTAGGCGAGGCAATCGCCCGGCACCTTGCCGAGTACGGGCAGGCGCCCAAAGTCGTCCTGATGCAGAACCACGGCCTGATCGCGCTGGGCAAGACGGCGGCGGAGGTGGAGAGGATCACGGCCATGTACGTAAAGGTGTCACGCGTGATCGTGGGGGCACATGCACTGGGTGGGCCGCACTTCCTGAGCTCGGAGGCCGTAGCGCGCATCCATACACGGCCCGACGAGGGGTACCGGCGCCGGACGTGGGACGGCGCGTAGGTCCGGGGTGACAGCGGGATGAGCGGAACGCCGGGCCCTAGCCTGATGGCGCGCCTGGATGACGTGGAGCCACGCGTGCGCGCCGGTGCCCTGCGCGAGCTGTCTGGCCTGGTGCGCGCAAGGGCGATCGAGGTGGAGCCCGAGACTGACCTGGTCAACATGCACTGCCACACTTTTTTCTCCTTCAACGCGTACGGCCACTCGCCCTCGGCGCTGGCTTGGCTGGGTAGACAGCACGGGCTGCGGGCGATGGGGATCGTCGACATGGACGTGCTGCACGGCGTCGACGAGTTTCTCGACGCCTGCGAGTTGCTGGGCATGCGCGGAAGTGCCGGGATCGAGGCGCGCGTGTTCCTCCCGGAGTATGCGACCGAGGAGATCAACTCGCCGGGTGAGCCGGGGGTGTGCTACCACATGGGCATAGGGCTGACCGGCAGCAGCGTTCCGCAGGACGCGGCTCTCGATCTGGAGGACCTTGCCCGGCGAGTTCACATGCGTAACCGGGAGATGGTCCGGCGCATCAACGAATGTCTCAACCCGGTGAGGGTGGACTACCGACGTGATGTGCTGCCCCTGACCCCTTCGGGTCACCCTACCGAGCGGCACCTGGTGGTGGCCTACCTCCGAGCTGCGGAGCGCACGGTCGCCGATCCGGCTGCCTTCTGGGCCGGGGCGTTGGAAGCGGACCGGGAGGAGGTAGCCGGGATGCTGCCGGAGCGGCCGGCGCTTCAGAGCATGATCCGAGCGCGGCTCATGAAGCGCGGGGGCGTGGGACACGTGGCCCCTACAGCGACGTCTTTTCCATCCCTCGACGCGTTTCACCGGCTGATCAAGGCGTGTGGGGCGCTGCCCTGCGCCGCCTGGCTGGACGGCACGTCGCCTGTGGAGCGGCGCATAGAGGAGTGGCTGGGGTGGCTCGTCGACCGGGGCGTGGTGGCGCTCAACCTCATCCCCGATCGCAACTGGAACGTAGCCGACCCGACGGTGCGCCGCCGGCGGGTCGACAGCCTGTATCGCGTGGTAGAGCTTGCACAGGAGATGGATCTGCCGCTCCACATCGGGACGGAGATGAACAGCTTTGGGCAGCGCATGGTAGACGATCTGGCCGCGGCGGAGCTGCTCCCGCTGCGCCAGGCGTTTCTGGACGGAGCGTTCTTCGTGGTCGGCCACACGGCCCTGCAGCGCGCGGCAGGACTGGGGTATCAGAGTGAGTGGGCGGGGAGCCGTCTGCCCGCGCGGCGCGTGCGCAACGAGTTCTACACGCAGGTCGGCCAGAAGGTGCCTCCCGGCAGGGAAGGGCGGGCCTTGGTTGCGCGGTTGAAGCCGGACATGTCGCCGCGTGAGGTGTTGGCGGAGCTCTAGGCTGGAATTGATGGAACTCAACGCGATGGATCGATTGAGGCAGTATCGGCTGGCACGCGGGCCACTGCCCGAGCGGAACTGGCTCTGGCCCCTGTACGGGGCCGGCTTTGAGAACTTGGGGGACCAGGGCCGGCCGGTCGCAGTCCCCATGCCACGCTATGGTGCGGCCGAACTCTTGGTGCGCCACGATGCATGCGGCCTCTGTTTTTCCGACGTCAAGGTTATCGGCTTGGGGCAGAACCACCCGCGCATCCGCCGTGACATGCGCAGCAGCCCGGTGGTGCTGGGTCACGAAGTCAGCATGACGGTCGTCGGTGTGGGAGAGACCCTGCGCGACCAGTACCGCCTGGGCGACCGCTTCATCGTACAGGCCGACATCAACGTCGGCGGCGTGGGCCATGCCTACGGCTACGAGATCCCCGGCGGGCTGTCGCAGTATGGGGTAATCGACGGGCGTGTCCTCAACGGCGACGAGGGGAACTACCTTGTTCCGGTCAACGCCGAGACCGGCTACGCGGAGTCGGCGCTGAGCGAGCCGTGGGCTTGCGTCATTTCCGCCTACAACCTCCGGTACCGAACGGGGCTCAAGCCCGGCGGCACGGCGTGGATCATAGGTGGCGATCTGCCTGCCGCGCTCGACGCGCAGGGCTTGACGATCGGTGCCGCGCTGGATCAGGCCTCTCATCCTGCGCGTCTCCTGCTGACTGGGGTGCCGCCCGGCTTTGGGGCGTGGCTCCGGGAGAGGGCCTTCCTGCTGAATACAGAGGTTATCGACGTCCCGGATCTTCGCCACCCGCCGGTGTCGCCGGTGGACGACATTGTCGTGCTGGGCGCGGATGCCGGGGTGGTCGAGGCGGCCAGCCCGCACCTCGCCGGTGCGGGCGTCCTGGCTGTGGTGGCCAACAGGCCCATGCCGCGCAGGGTTGCCGTCGACGTCGGGCGCATCCACTATGACCATTGGCTGTACGTGGGAGGCACCGGCCCCGACCTCGCGCAGGCGTACAGCCGGACGCCGGTGCGCAGAGGGCTCAAGCCGGGCGGGCGCGCCTGGTTCGCCGGTGCTGGGGGGCCGATGGGCCGGATGCACGTCCAGCGGGCGATCGAGACGGCGGGCGCACCCGCAACCATTGTCTGCACCGACATCAACGAGCAGCGTCTGGCGGACTTGTCCACCGGCTTTGGCGGCGAGGCAGCGGCGAGGGGCATCGAGTGGCTCTGCCCTACACCAAGGCGTGCGGCCGAGTATGAGGCCGGGATGGCACGCTTCAGGGAGCAGGGCTTTGACGACATCCTCGTGCTGGCACCGGTGCCGGCCGTCATCACGGAGGGGGGTGAGTACCTGGCCGCGGGCGGGGTCATGAACGTCTTTGCCGGCGTAGGGCGCGGAACCATGGCAGAGCTGGAGCTGAGCAGCATCTACCTGAAGGACGTGCGGATCATTGGCCACTCTGCGTCGAGCATCGACGACCTGAGGTCGGCACTGAGCCAGTCCGAGGCGGGACAGCTAGCGCCCAACCGTTCAGTGGCTGCCGTCGGCTCGCTGAGCGCTGCGTGGGAAGGTCTCAGGGCCGTGAGAGATACCGCCTTCTCGGGCAAGGTTGTCCTCTACCCGCAGATCAAGGAGATGCCACTTACCACGCTCCCGGAGCTTGAGGGGAGGCTGCCCAGCGTCTTTGGCAGACTTAAGGAAGGCCGCGAGTGGACCGTGGAGGCGGAGCGGGAGCTGCTGCGGGTCATGCTGCCGTGAGGCACGGCGCGATCTGAAACACTCGGGCTCCAGCTGAGACAGAGAGAGTCGAGGAAAGAGACGGACTGTGGAACGGGCATTGGCGGACAAGGTAGCGATCGTGACTGGGGGAGCGCAGGGTCTCGGGGAGGCTATCTGCCTCCGGCTGGTGGAGGAGGGGGCGCACGTCGTCGTAGCCGACCTGAACCTGGAGGGGGCGCAGCGCGTGGCGTCTGGCCTGGCGGCGCAGGGCGGCTGCCGTGCGGCCGCAGTTGGCGTGGATGTGACTGACGAGGCCCGGGTCGAGGCGATGGTGACGGGCACGGTGCTGGAGTTCGGCCGGCTGGACCTCCTCGTCTCCAACGCCGGCGTGCTGATTGCGGAGGCAGTGGACGCGTTCCCTGCAGAGCAGTGGCGGGTGGTGATGAACGTCAACCTGTTTGGCTACTTTCTGTGCGCGAAGCACGCCGCGCGCGTGATGAAGGCGCAGCGCAGCGGGGTGATCCTTCAGATCAACAGCAAGTCGGGCAAGGTGGGCAGCTTCAAGAACTCGGCCTACGCGGCAAGCAAGTTCGGCGGCATCGGCTTGACGCAGAGCCTGGCCCTCGAGCTGGCCGAGTTTGGCGTGCGCGTCAACGCGATTTGCCCCGGCAACCTGGTCGATTCGCCGCTCTGGGTGGACTCGCTGTACGCCCAGTACGCCAGGAAGTGGGGCCTCACGGAGGCGGAGGTTCGACAGAAGTACATCGATCAGGTGCCCATGAAGCGAGGCTGCACGTATGACGATGTGACAAATGCCTTGGTGTTCCTGGCTTCGGACCGGGCGAGCTACATGACCGGCCAAGCGATCAACGTGACCGGGGGCCAGGAGATGCGGTAGGTGCCGATAGGGAAGGGAGAAAGCATGGGAGAGAGTTCGGGCAGCAGCCTGGAGGCACACGGCCTCACCCGGGATAAAGCGCTTGAGTTGCTCCGCCAGATGTGGGAGATCCGCCTGTTTGAGGAGCGGGTCTATGACCTGCTCGGCCGCAACGTGATCAAGGGAGCGTCGCATCTATATGCCGGGGAGGAAGCGGTCGCCGTAGGGGCCATCTCGGTGCTAGAGGATGCCGACCTGATTACCAGCACGCACCGGGGCCACGGCCACTGCCACGCGCGGGGCGCCTGCCTGGTCGATACGGAGGAGGAACGGCAGGCTCACTACAACAAGATGATGGCAGAGCTGTGCGGCCGCGAGACGGGCTACTGTCGCGGGCGGGGCGGCTCCATGCACATCGCCGATGTGGAAAAGGGCAACCTTGGCGCGACGGGAATCGTCGGCGGGAACATCCCAGTGGCCACCGGCGCCGCGCTGGCACAGCAGCTGCGCGGCACTGGACAGGTGGTGCTCTGTTTCTTTGGAGATGGGGCCGCCCAGACCGGCAATTTCCACGAGTCGCTCAACATGGCTGGCTTGTGGAAGCTGCCCGTCGTCTACATCGTCGAGAACAACCTATACGGCATGTCGGTCCCGATCGACAGCGCGGCGGCCAAGCCCAGCATCGCAGACCGGGCATGCGCCTATGACATGCCCGGAGAGGTAGTCGACGGCATGGACGTGTTGGCGGTCCGCAGGGCGGTCGGGCGGGCTGTGGAGCGCGCGCGCCGCGGCGAGGGTCCCTCGTTGGTTGAGTGCCAGACGTACCGATGGTACGGCCATTCGCGCTCCGACCCGCGCAAGTACCGGACCAAGGAAGAAGAGGCTGCGTGGAAAGCGCGCGACGCCATCCCGAGGTTTGCGGACTGGCTGGTGGAGCTGGGGGCCTGCACGGAGGAGGAACTCCAGGCACTCAAGGGGCGCGTCGAAGCTGCGTTGGAGCGTGCGACTGAGTTTGCCCTTGAGTCGGCCAGGCCTCCGGCGGAGGAGCTGGAGCAGTTCGTGTACGCGCCCTCCGGCCGGACGCCCGCCGGCGATGCCCGGGAGCGCGAGCTGCGCGCCCTCAGCGGCTCCGGCGGGAATGGCACCCGCAAGGTACGCTACTGGGAGGCGATACGGGATGCCCTGCGCGAGGAGATGCTGCGCGACCCGGCTGTTTTTGTGATGGGCGAAGACGTGGGCCTCTACGGAGGGGCCTATGGGGCGACGCGCGGCCTGTTCGAGGAGTTCGGGGGGGAGCGTGTACGGGACACGCCGATCTCGGAGGCGACCATCGGGGGCGCAGCTGTGGGTGCGGCGATGGCTGGCCTGCGGCCAGTGGCGGAGATCATGTACGTCGACTTTACGCCGCTGGCGATGGACCAGATCGCCAACCAGGGTGCCAAGAACCGCTACATGTTCGGCGGCAAGACGACGGTGCCTATGGTCATCCGCACCGAAGGGGGCGCAGGCCGGAGTATCGCCGCCCATCACTCGCAGAGCTTGGAGGCGCTGTGGGTCCACTTTCCAGGTATCTACGTCGCCATGCCCAGCACTCCCTTTGACGCCAAGGGCCTGCTCAAAGCCGCGATCCGCGACGACAACCCGGTGATGTTCATCGAGCACAAGATGCTGTATGGGGTCGAGGGGTACGTGCCCGAAGAAGATTATGCTATTGCCTTGGGCGTGGCCGATGTCAAGCGCGTGGGGAAGGACGTGACTGTCGTGACCTACTCGCGGATGGTTCACCGGGCGCTCGAGGCGGCCGAGACACTGGCCGGCGAAGGCATCTCGGTCGAGGTGGTGGACCTCCGCACGCTGAAGCCGCTTGACATGGAGACGGTGGCGGCGTCGGTCCGAAAGACAGGCCGCGTCGTCGGCGTCACCGAGGCCTACCGGACAGGCTCGTTTCTCAGTGAGCTTGCGGCGCGCATCCAGGAGGAGCTGTTCGACTGGCTGGATGCGCCGGTGATCCGCGTCGCGGCGGCGGACGTGCCGGTGCCGATGGCGGAGACCTTGGAAGATGCCGCCATCCCCGGCGTCGCCGAAATTGTGGCCGGCATCCGGCGGGTGTTGAGGTGAGGCACCCATGATCAGCGAGGTCCTTCTGCCCGTCCTGGGCGAGACGGTCAACGAGTGCACCATCGTGGAGTGGTACAAGGCGGAGGGCGACCCCATCGCGCGCGGCGAGCCTTTGTTCAGCGTCGAGTCGGACAAGGCAGTGCTGGACGTCGAGGCCACGGCCGCGGGCTTCTTGCGCAGGGTGCTGGTGCCGGCCGGCGCGAAGGTGCCGGTGTTGGCGGTGGTGGCCCTGGTGACATCCAGGGCTGACGAGCCCATCGAAGGGGAGTGGGGCGCGAGGGAGCGTGGTCGGACGGAGGGGGCGGAGGGTCGCGCCGAGGTGCCTGCGGGCCCGTCCGCTGAGGCCGCCGAGGCCGCGGCGGGGCGGCTGTTGGCTTCACCGCGCGCACGCAGGGCCGCACGAGAGAAGGGCGTGGACCTGGCAGGAGTGACCGGCTCCGGTCCGGGCGGCCGAATCGTCGAGCGGGACGTGGAGGCGCATGCCGCTGCGCGGCCGAAGGCCAGTCCGCTCGCGGCGCGGACGGCGGCCGCGCTGGGTGTTGACCTGGACCGGGTGGCGGAAGGCAGCGGCTTTCGTGGGCGGATCATGAAGGCTGACGTAGAGGCGGCGGCCCAGCGTCCGCCCGCTGGGGAAGCCTCGCCAGCCACACCGGCTGCGCCCGCGGCACCCTATTCCTCGCCTGTTGCTCCTGGTCCTGCCGTACCCGAGAACGTGCCGGTAACGGGGCTGCGGCGCATCATCGCCGAGCGGATGGCGGCCAGCTCACACGCCACGGCCCGTGTGACGCTGATGACTGAAGTGGACGCGACAGCCCTCGTCGAGGCGCGGGAACAGCTCAAGACTGCCGTGGAGGGCGAGTGGGGCTTTTCGCCGAGCTACAACGATCTCTTGGCGCTGATCGTCGCCCGAGCGCTGCGCGAGTTTCCCTACATGAATGCACGGCTCTGCCCTGACGGCCAGGCCATAGAGCGGCTGCCGTTCGTGAACCTGGGGATAGCCGTCGACACCGGACGCGGCCTTGTGGTACCGGTTATCCGCGACGCGGACCGGCAGGGCCTGCGCGCCCTTGGAGCGCAGCTCAGGGCGCTGGTGGAGCGAGCGCGTTCGGGCAAATCGCTGCCGGACGACCTGAGTGGCGGCACCTTCACGATCACCAACCTAGGCATGTACGATGTGGATGCCTTCACCCCGATCATCAACCTTCCCGAGGCGGCTATTCTGGGCGCTGGTCGAATCCGGCCCGCGCCGGCTGTGCGGGAGGGACAGATCGTCGTGCGCCAGATGTGGGTATTGAGCCTGACGTTTGACCACCGCCTGGTGGACGGCGCGCCCGCTGCCCGTTTCCTGCAGCAAATCAGCCGATGGGTTGAGAGCCCTTACATGCTCCTGGGGTGACGAACGTGCCGTGTGGCAAGGCGACCGCGGCAAAGGAACGGTTTACAGGAGGATGGACATTGCGGCGCCCACGGCCGCCGGCTCCGACCAGGGTGAGACCCGGACCGGCAGCCCGAAGCGCTCGGCCAGCAGCCCAGGAAGCAGCGCGTTCTTCTGGACGGCGTTGCCACCGGCAACCAGCAACCGGTGGCCGGCAGCCGGGCCCCCGTGCGCGGAGTATAGCTCCGATAGCTCGTCCACCATCCCCAAGAGTGTTGCCCGTGCAAGAGTACCCAGCCTCAGGTTGCCGGGTGTGACTCCCTCGATGGCGCCGGCCTGCACGGCAGGATCGCCGCGCATGCCCAAGAATGTGGTCCGCACGCAAAGGCCATCCGTGCTGGGCGCGGCGGCCGCCAGCGCGTTCAGCTTCTCGTATGCCTGCTCCTCAGTCACCCCAACGCCGAACTCGGCCAAACAGCCGCGCAACACCCTGTTGAGCCAGGCATAGGCGGCGCCGCCGCACAGGGTGGCCCCCACACGCCCGAACCCGCCCGCAGGCAGGGGCCGTGTCTCTGCGCGCGGGGTGGCGGGCAGAAAGCCCGGCAGCGCCCATGCTACTTGCCCTCCGGTGCCAATGTTTACATAAAGACAGGTCACTGGGTCGGGCACGCTGGCGAGGAAGGCCGCCGGCTGGTCACCCACAGGGCAGTGGACGGGAATGCCTGCCGGCAGGCCGGCCTGCCGCGCGGCCGCCGGCGCCAACCCTCCCAGCGGTACTCCAGCGGCCAGGATGGGCGGCAGCAGTCGCTCGTCCAGCGCCAGTCTCTCGAGGAGCGCCCGGTCCCAATGTTGCTCAACCGCTTGGTAGCAGCCCCAGCTGCAGGCAAGGCCGGGCTCGCTGACGGGAAGTTGTCCGGTGAGCCGTGCCGCCAGCCACCCCGGAAGGGTGCCGACGCGAGCCGCCCGCGCCGGGAGCAAGCCTTGGTGCGCCAGCCAGTAGAGCGTCGCCATGCCATAGCCATGCTCGACGCGGCAGCCGTTCTGCTGCCAAGGCAGGCCCTCCGTGCGTCCACGGATCTCCTCGAGGAGCGTACCGCCGCCGGGCAGGGGCTCCGCCGTCCGGCGATCCTGCCACGAGATCAGAGGGGTGAGCGGCTCGCCAGATGCGGCTACGCACAACAGCCCGTGCATCTGACCGGCCAAGCCGATACCGTCCACCGGCCCATAGGAAGCCAGGTCACCCAGAACCTCCAGCGCGCGGGCGAGGATGTGCACCGGGTCCTGCTCGGCGCGCGTTGCAGGCAGGCACGGGAGGACAGCGTCGTTGGGCCGGCAGGCCGTGCGGAGGACGACGCGGCGCGCAGAGTCCCAAAGGACGCCTGCGATGGTGGTAGTTCCCAGGTCGAGACCGATCAGGGTAGCCATGGCGGTTTTCCTGAGCGAGAAGCCCGGGCACAAGGCCCCACAGTACGGCGGAACGGGCACAAGGCCCCACAGTACGGCGGAACGGGCACAAGGCCCAACACTACGGCCGAACAGGCACACTGCCCGGCAGTACAAGTATAGCGCTTTGTGGGCGTTGTCGGCCAGTCCAGGGAGGGGGTATGACCTGTGGGAGGCGCCTTGACATTCCCGAGCCGGCATGGCATGATGGCGCCAACCTTGCCAGGGGGATGCGGCTCATGAACACTGCCAGCCGGACCTTCCGCCTCTTCATCTCCTCGACGTTCAGCGACCTCGTCGCCGAGCGCAACGCGCTGCAGGCCCACGTCTTTCCCCGACTGCGCGAGCTGGCAGCCGCTCACGGCTGTCGCTTCCAGGCGATTGACTTGCGCTGGGGCGTCAGCGAGGAGGCAGGGCTCGACCAGCAGACGATGCGGGTGTGTCTGACCGAGATCGAGCGCAGCCAGCGGCTCAGCCCGCGACCGAACTTTCTTGTCCTGCTCGGGGATCGGTATGGCTGGCGGCCGCTGCCCTATGCCATCCCGGCGGGCGAGATGGAGCGGCTGCTACCTTTTGTGCCTGCAGCCGTGCGCGCGCACCTGCTCTGGCGCGAGGGTCAGCCCGCCGGCGACGAGGGCTGGTACAGGCTCGACGCCAACGCCGTCCCGCCGGAGTATCTGCTCTTGCCCCGCACCAAGGGCACGCGTTACGAGGAGTACTCAACTTGGGAAGGCGAGGTCGAGCGACCACTACTGGCGGCGCTGGAGGGGGCCGCCCGCCAGGCTGGCCTCGAAGGGGACGCGCTGGTCAAGTACACCCACTCGGCGACCGCGCAGGAGGTCGAGCGGGGGGTCATGCAGGTAGCGGACGCCGGCGCGCACGTCTTTGCCTTCTTCCGCGAGGTAGAGAACCCCGACCAGGTGCCATCTGCCATGTGCCAGGCCTACCTCGAGTCCGATAGTCTGCTCCGGCAGCGGCAGCAGGCGCTCAAGGCTGCCCTGCGGGAGCGGCTGCCGGGGAACGTCCACGAGTACTCGGCCCGTTGGCTGGAGGGCGGCCTCTCCACTGCGCACATCGGCTCGCTGCCGGAGTCACTGGAGGAATGCCTGGCGCTGTGCGAGGCAGGGGACGGGGGTAGGACCCTTTGTGAGGCGACCTGGCTGCGTTTGTCGCGCGTGATCCTGGCGGAGACCGGCAAGCTGCAGGCCGTCGACCCCCTTCAGCGTGAGAAGGAGGCGCACGAGGAGTTTGCCGCGGAACGGGCCCGGCACTTTGTCGGGCGGGAGCAGAGCCAGGTGCGCATCGCCGAATACCTGTTGGGTGCCGACCGCCGCCCACTGGTGGTGTGGGGTGAGTCAGGATCGGGCAAATCAGCGCTGATGGCGCGGGCGCTTCACAGGGCCAAGGCGACCTACCCACCAGACGGCGTGATCGGGCGCTTTGTCGGCGCCACGCCCGATTCGAGCAACCGGCGCGCGATGCTCGAGAGCCTCTGCCGCGAGGCGGCACGCGCCTCCCATGGCAACGAGAGCAGCGTCCCGCTCGAGTACGAGAAGCTTGTCGACGAGTTGCCCGTGCGGCTCGCGGCTGCTGCGGCGGAGAAGCCGCTCGTGCTTTTCCTCGATGCGCTGGACCAGCTCTCTGGGGCCGAGGCCGACCCGGGTCTGGCCTGGCTGCCGGCGGAGCTGCCGCCGAACGTCAAGGTTGTCGTGTCCACGACGCCGGGTGCCGTTCTCCAGGCATTGGAAGGGCGGCTTCCGCCGCAGAACCGGCTGCGGGTGGAAGCCGTGCCTCCGCGCGAGGGGGAGACCATCCTCGACGCGTGGCTGGCCGCAGTGGGGCGCACTTTGGAGCCGCGGCAGAGAGAGCATGTCCTGGCTCACTTCCAGGCGTGCGGCCTGCCGCTCTACCTGAGGCTGGTTTTTGAGGAAGCGCGGCGCTGGCACTCGTACGACGCCCTCCCGAAGCTGGCTCCAGACATCCCAGGGATGATCCGCCAGCTTTTCGGTCGTCTGTCCCAGGAGGCCAACCACGGTGCGCTGCTGGTCGAGCGCAGCCTGGGCTACCTGGCCGCCGCCAAGGACGGGCTGAGCGAGGATGAGATGCTAGACGTCCTCTCGCGGGATCAGCACGTGCTCGCCGACATGCTGCGGCGCTCGCCCAAGTCGCCAACGACGGGGCGGCTGCCGGCGGTGCTCTGGTCGCGTCTCTACCTGGACCTGGAGGCATACCTCTCGGAGCACGAGGCGGATGGCTCGATCGTATTGGGCTTCTATCACCGCCAGTTGGCCGAGGCAGCAGCGGAGGACCTGCTGGCGGGCGATCGGAAACGCGAGCGCCATGCCGGCCTCGCCCGCTACTTCGAGGGGCAGCCCCTGGCTGCCCGCGAGGGGCGGGAGACGGCCCACAACCTGCGCAAGCTGTCGGAGCTGCCCTTCCAGCAAGCCTGGTCGGGCGACGCCGCAGGGTTGGCGGCATCCCTGGCGGATTGGCGCTTCGTGGAGGCCAAGGCTGGCGCGCTCGGCATCCAGCCGCTGATCGAGGACTATGCGCTCACCGGCGTCCCGGTGTCCTGGCGCCCTGCCGGCTTGCTCCAGGAGAGGGTGGCAGGGCTGGCGGCGATCCAGTCGGCGCTGCGGTTGTCGGCGAGCAGCGCGGCGCAGGACCCCGGCTGCCTGTGGGGCCAGCTCTACGGGCGTCTGGTGGGCCGGGAGGAGGTGGCAGTCCGCACTTTGCTGGCGACGCCGCCAGCGCGACCCTGGCTGCGCCCGCTGGGCGCCAGCCTGGCGGCACCCGGCGGCACCCTGGAGCGCACCGTCGCCCTGCACGACTGGGCACGGCGCGTCGCCCTCACGCCCGACGGAACGCGGGTGGTGTGCGCCGACCCGGTCCAGGTCGTCGACCTTGCGTCTGGCCGCGTGCTCTTCACGCTCGGCAAGGACTCGGGCACCATGTGGCACCTGCTCGTCCTTCCTGGCGGGGAGCGCGCGGTGACCGGGTCCGAGGCCGGCAATATCGAGCTGTGGGACATCCGCCACGGTGCGGCGCTGGGCGCCATCGCGGCGCACAAGGGCGGGGTGACGGCCCTGGCGGCGGTGGCCGGTGGGAGTGCCCTTCTCTCCGGGGGGGCAGATGGGCTGGTCAAGGAGTGGGACCTCTCCGGCAAGCTGCTGCGCTCCCTGTCGGGGCACTCGGCCAGGGTGAACGCCGTCGCGGTGAGCCTCGACGGCCGGATTGTGCTGTCCGGCTCGGTGGACAAGAGCGCCCGCCTGTGGGACCTGACAACGGGGCGGACCCTGCGCCAGTTGGAGCACACGGCGCCCGTCTTCTCGGTGGCCTTTTCGGGCGACGGCCAGCTGGCGCTGACGATGGAGCGACTACGCGCGCGCGTATGGGACGTCTCCAGCGGCAAGCAAGTCGTGTCGGTCGGGGGCAGGGAGAGGGCGCATGAGGCCGCGCTCAGCCCAGATGCATCGCGCCTGCTCGTGGCGGTGGCGAGCGGCGAGGACGGCCTGGAGGAGGACTTTCGCATCCTGGTCCTCGGCCTCAAGGGCGGTTCGAAGCAGCTGGTGCTGCGCGGGCATACCCGGCGGATCGAAGGGATTGTCATGCTGCCAGACGGCAAGAGGGCGGTGTCGTATTCGGGCGACGGCAGCATCCGGGTCTGGGACTTGGCCTCCGGTCAAGAGCGGGTTCTGCGGCACTCCAACCCCGCGCTCGGCGTTAAGGATCTGGCGCTGTCCGCAGATGGCAGACGGGCGGTCTCGACGAGTGGCGGTGAGCTCAAGCTCTGGGACCTGCAGACGCTGGGGGCCGATCAGGATGCCGGCGCGCACCGCGATCAGGTCAACGGGGTGCGGGTCACGCACGACGGCGCGCGGGCGATTACGTCGTCGCGGGATCACAACCTGATTGTGTGGGATGTCGCCGGCGGTGGCCGATTGGCTACCCTGCAGGGCCACGCCGGAGAGGTGGTTGCGCTGGCCCTAACGCGCGACGGCAGGATCGCAATCTCGGCGGCTGAGGATGGTACCGTCCGGGTCTGGGATGTTGTCGCGGGCAGGGAAAGGCACGTCCTCAAAGTGCCGGATGCCTCTGCCCTTGCCCTGACGCCCGACGAGCGGTTTGTCATCACCGGAGGCACGGACGACGTGATCCGCGCCTGGCGTTTGGCGGATGGACAGGCCGTGTGCACCTTTGCTCCAGGCGAGCGGTGGTACGGAACGCCCGGCCGTGTCACCCAGCTCCTGGTTCTGCCGGGCGGCGGGGAGCTGGTGGTGACCAACAACAACCGGGAGGAGCCGGAGCTGATCGACCTGCGCGTCCTAGACGAGAAGCGGCGGCCTTTCAGCCTGGGGCCGAGGGTGTACCGGAGGAGCGGACGCTTCCTGCGCAAGCACGAGCGGCAGGTCTCCACGGCTGCACTCTCTCCTTCCGGGCTGCTCGTCTCGGGGTCGCTGGACGGGACGCTGGTGGCGTGGGATATCGCCGCCGAGAAGCCCGCCCGTGTCTGGACCCCTGGCAAGGCGGTCTATGCCGCCGCGTTCCTGGACGAGCGGCGCTTGCTGACGCTGTTCGAGAAATCCCAGATGCGCATGTGGGACACCCGGACGGGGCGCGAGCTGCCCTGCCCCGACCTGGATGTTCTGCCTCCCTTCAGCCTCGGCGAGGGCGGCCGCTGGCTGGCCGCCGTCTCCCGGCAGCACCGGCAGAAAGTGACACTCTGGGACCTACCTGCCGGCAGGGAGGTGGCCTCCTTCACCGGCGACAGCTCCATTCGCTGCTGCGCCCTGGCCCCCGGCGGGCGCACGCTGCTGGTGGGCGAGGCTGGCGGCGCAGTGCACATCCTGCGCCGGGAAGACCCGGAGGCGCCTGTGCCGAGTGACGTGCCGGCGCCAGAAAGGAAACCGGCTGTCCCTGTGCCGCAGGCCGCCGCACCCCAGGGCAGGGCTCCCTTCACCTCGGACCTGGAGCGGCTGCGCGAGCAGGTGGGCAAGGCCCCGGACTACCGGGACGCCGCCGGGCGCCTCGTCGCCTCAGAGCGGCCCCAGCAGGCGCGTGTCCTCGCCGGGCATACGGGGAGCGTCAAGGTCGTGGCGCTCACGCCCGACGGCCAGCAAGGTATCTCGGGGTCCATCGACCGCACGGTCAACATCTGGCACCTGGAGAGTGGGGAGGTGGTCCGGACCCTGAGGGGCCACGAGGCACCGGTGCTCTCGCTGGCGGTGACCCCCGATGGGGCGCGGGTCGCGGCCGGGTCGGCCGATCCGGCGGTGAGGGTTTGGGACCTGCAGAGCGGGCGGATGCTGCACACGCTGAGCGGGCATGTCAAGCCGGTGTACGCGTTGGCGGTGACGCCCGACGGCCGTCTCCTCGTATCGGGATCGTGGGACCGAACCGTGCGGATCTGGGACCTGGCGGAGGGTCGCCTACTGCGCACGCTGCCGCGCTACACGAGCGAGATCAAGTGCCTCGTGCTGGCTGCCGGCGGCCAGCAGGCTGTCTGCGGCGCGTACGACAACACGATCCAGGTTTGGGACGTGGAAAGCGGGGCGATTCTTCGCACGCTCGAGGGGCACCGGGACAAGGTTATGTGCGTGGCGCTCGCGCCCGGCGGCGCGCGGCTCGCCTCCGGCTCCTGGGACAGGAGTGTGCGGGTGTGGGACCTGGCAAGCGGCCGGGCGCTCCGGACGCTGGAGGGGCACACGAATACCGTCACAGCCGTCGCCTTTGCCGCGGACGGCGAGCGCGTGGTGTCGGTCTCGGAGGACTGGACACTCAAGGTGTGGGAGCCGGGCAGCGGCCGGCTGGTGCGCTCGATCAAGCACACGCACCCGCTCACCTCGGTGGTGGTGACCCCAGACGGCACGCAGGCGGTGTGCGGGTCGCTGGACGGAACCGTCCAGGTGTGGGGGTTGACGTAAGAAAGGGAAACCTTCCGGGAAGCTCGTCGCTCCCCGGAAGGTCATGTGCGGCGAAGAAACCGTTGCCCTCTCTATGGGCCGGGCCCCTGCAAGGCTCCGGCGGGAGTGGGGCAAAGACAGTCTACAGATGCAGGCCGCGGCCCAGGTCGGGGATGAGCTCCTCCTCGTCTTCCTTGCCAAAGGCGAGCGTGTGCTCGTCGGAGTCGAGTACCTCGACGGAGAGAGCCAGCGACTCGAGCTCCTTGACGAGCACCTTGAAGGACTCGGGCACGCCCGGCTCCAGGATCGGCTCGCCCTTGACGATCGCCTCGTAGGTCTTGGTGCGCCCCTTCACGTCGTCCGACTTGACGGTCAGCATCTCCTGGAGCATGTGGGCGGCGCCATAGGCCTCCAGTGCCCAGACCTCCATCTCACCGAAGCGCTGCCCGCCGAACTGGGCCTTGCCACCGAGCGGCTGCTGCGTGACCAGCGAGTAGGGGCCGGTGGAGCGAGCGTGGACCTTGTCCTCCACCAGGTGGGCGAGCTTCATCATCTGGATCACGCCGACCGTCACCGGCTGCTCAAAGGGCTCGCCCGTCTTGCCGTCGTAGAGGATCACCTTGCCGGTGACCGGCATGGGCTGCCCGGTGCGCTTGGCAACGCGGAGCGCATAGGCTCCGAGCCCTTCGTCTAGTTGCGGGTCCATCGGAAGGCCCTGGGGCCACTCTTTGCCCTCCCGCTCCAGACTCTCGCGCACGCTGAGGATCCACTCGCGCAGGCAGACGGCCTTGGCCCGCTCGCGGCTGCGGAGGCGCTCGGCCATGGGGCGCGGCTCGAAGGTGAAGGAGATGAGCTGCGCCGGGTCGTAGCCGCGCTCTGTAAGCCACTCCAGGAGCACCGACTGACGGGCGTAGTCACGGTCGACCATGAGCCGCTCCTCGTCGTACCCCTTGGGTCCGAGCGTCTCGACCAGGTAGAGGCCGATGGCCTCCTCGTCGGTGACGTCATCCGGGTCCAGGTATGCCTCGTCCGACCACTGCCACGCCCGGCCCACTGCCAGGTCCCAGGCTCGGTCGATCAGCCAGGCACGCGCGAGCTCGGCCTCAATCTCGAGCTCATCGGCTCCGTCAAAGACCGGCGAGTTGGCGCGGAAGCCGAGGCGCGAGGCGGCCCAGCCGAGGTGGGTTTCCAGGATCTGGCCCAGGTTCATGCGGCCGGGGACGCCGAGCGGGCTCAGGATCAGCTCCACGGGCGTGCCATCCGACAGGTAGGGCATGTCCTCGACCGGCACGATCTGGCTGATGACGCCCTTGTTGCCGTGGCGGCCGGCCATCTTGTCGCCCTCGGTTATCTTGCGGCGCTGAGCGACCATCACGCGCACCGCCATCTCCACGCCGGCCTGCATGTCGCGGTGCTCGTCGCGCTTGAACTCGCGGACGTCGACCACGATGCCGTGTTCGCCGTGCGGCAGGCGCATGGACGAGTCTTTTACTTCGCGCGCCTTTTCGCCGAAGATGGCGCGCAGCAGCTTCTCCTCCGGTGTCAGGTCCGTCTCGCCCTTGGGCGTGATCTTGCCGACCAAAATGGCATTGGGCTCCACCTCGGCGCCGACGCGGATGATGCCCGTCTCGTCGAGGTCCTTGAGTGCCTCATCTCCGACGTTGGGGATGTCGCGGGTGATCTCTTCGGGCCCGAGCTTGGTGTCGCGGGCCTCGACCTCGTGCTTTTCGATGTGTACCGAGCTGAACTTGTCGTCCCGCACGACCTGTTCAGAGACCAGGACGGCGTCCTCGTAGTTCCCGCCTTCCCAGCTCAGGAACGCTACCAGCACGTTCTGACCGAGCGCGAGCTCGCCGTTCTCCGTGGACATCGAATCGGCCAGGATATCGCCCACCTGGACGTGCTGGCCCTTGGTGACCACCGGGTGCTGATCGAGGCAGGTCGATTGGTTCGAGCGCTGGAAGCGCCGGACGCGGTAGGTGTGGCGCGCCGACTCGCCTTGCACCACGATCGCATCGCCGGTGACACTAACGACCTCGCCTTCCTCCTCCCCCAGGATGAGCTGGCCCGAGTCGATGGCGACCTGGCCCTCGACTCCCGTGCCGACGAGCGGCGCGTCGGGCCGCAGCAACGGGACGGCCTGGCGCTGCATGTTGGAGCCCATCAGGGCGCGGTTGGCGTCGTCGTGCTCAAGGAAGGGGATGAGGGCGGCTGTGACGCCCACGATCTGCTTGGGCGACACGTCCATGAAGTCGACCTTGTCTATGGACTCTTCCAGGAACTGCTGCATGCGGCGCACGGAGACGCGCTCTTCCATGAACTGGCCGTTGTCGTCCAAGAGCGCGTTGGCCTGCACGATCGTGTATTGGTCTTCCTCGTCGGCCGTCATGGTGACGATCTCGGTGGTTGCCATGGGCTGGATGTGGATTTCGGGGACCTGCGCAAAGAGCGCCTCGAGGCGCTCGGCCGCCGCATCGTCCACGCGCTGGCGGTTGTCGACGACGATCTCGCCGGTTGCCGGATCGACGATCCGCTCACGGACGATCTTGCCGACGGTGCGCTCGCGCCGATTGGGCACAGTATGGAGCACCTTGCGGTAGGGGGTCTCGATGAATCCGTACTCATTCACCCTGCCGTAGGTACCCAGCGAACCGATCAGGCCGATGTTCGGGCCTTCAGGCGTCTCGATGGGGCAGATGCGGCCGTAGTGCGAGTGGTGGACATCACGTACGTCAAAACCGGCGCGCTCGCGGCGGAGGCCGCCGGGGCCCAGCGCACTCAGCCTTCGCTTGTGCGTCAGCTCATCCAGCGGGTTGGTCTGCTGCATGAACTGCGAGAGCTGGCTGCCGCCAAAGAACTCGCGGATGGCGGCGACGACGGGCCGGACGTTGATGAGCGAGATGGGCGTCATCTGCTCGGGCTCGCGGATGGACATGCGCTCGCGAACCACCCTCTCCATGCGGAGCAGCCCGATGCGAAGCTGGTTTTGGATCAGCTCGCCCATTGTCTTGACGCGGCGGTTTCCCAGGTGGTCGATGTCGTCGGCACCCTGGATGCCGTTGTTGACCTGGATGATGCGCTCCACGACGTGCACCAGGTCCATCGGCGTCAGGGTGCGGACCTCCTGCGGGACCTCGAGGTGCAGGCGGCGGTTGAGCTTGTAGCGCCCTACCTTGCCCAAGTCGTAGCGGCGGGGCGTGTAGAGCATCTGCTTGATGAAGCTGGCTGCGTTGTCCTTGGTGGGTGGGTCGCCGGGACGCAGTTTCTTGTAGAGCTCGAGCTGTGCTTCCTCGACCGACTTGGTGGGGTCCTTCTCGATCGTAGACTGGATATAGGGAAAGTCGGGCTGGTTGTCCGACTCGGCAAAGAGCTGGCGAAGCTCCTCGTCCGTGCCAAAGCCCGAGGCGCGCAGCAGGATGGTGACCGGAAGCTTGCGCTTGCGGTCCACCTTGACCGAGATCAGGTTGCGCTTTGAGGTTTCGAACTCGAGCCACGCCCCGCGGTTAGGGATGAGCTTGGCGAAGCAGAGCTCGCGGCCCGATAGGCGGTCTTCCTCCTTCGTGAAGTAGACGCCCGGCGAGCGGATGAGCTGGCTGACGACGACGCGCTCGGCGCCGTTTACGATGAAGGTACCGTTGGCGGTCATCAGGGGAAAGTCGCCCATAAAAACATCTTGAGTGACCCACTGATCCGACTCACGGTTCCATAGCGCCACGCGGACGTACATGGGCGCCGAATAGGTCATGTCGCGGTCGAGGCACTCTTCCTGGCTGTACTTGGGCTCCTCGAAGCGGTAGCTCAGGCCGAGCTTGCGGTTGAGCTCCTCATTGAAGCCGGGAAAGTGGAGCTCGAGCGTGCCGTTGAACGACTCGATGGGCGAGATCTCGTCAAAGAGCTCGCGCAGGCCCTCGTCCTGGAAGGCCAGGAACGAGTCCAGCTGGATCTCGATGAGTCGCGGCAAGGGCAGGACGTCGGGAATACGCGCGTACGACTTGCGTCGCGGTGTGCTAGGCATTCGTCACTTCACTCCTTGGTCGGCACTGGGGCAGGGCTTGATGCCTTGCCTTGGTTAGGGCACCCTCATGGCGCGGAAACCGGCATGCACTCGTGTGCCACCCGGGGACGCGAAAGGGCCGCGGGATGGGTAGCAGGCAGCTGTATACATCAAATCGGGCTCACGCAGGCGCAATCAATCGGCGGACGTAGCCGCAACGAGTGATTATACTTCGGGTCGCCAGGCCGTGTCAAATGGGGGGGGTGGTATGGATCTGCGCGGATCAGCCCCCACGCCCGCGCAGGGCGCCCTCGCAAAGGCAGGTAGCGGGGCCCGGCCAGCCGGGCCCCGCCAAGAGAGGCTACTTGCCCACCGCGGCGGCGGAGCAGCTCGGCCCGTCGACGAAGGCATAGCCATCCAGCGTCATGGCTGTCACGTCGATTGTCCAGGTCCCAGCGGCGTTCGCGCCCCACGGGAAGCGCGCAAAGCCGTCGGCCTGTGTAAGGCGTGTGCGACTCGCCGGGCCGCCCGTTGGCCACGTCAGGTCGGCATCCACGACCACCATCGGGACGGGCGCCCCATTCTGGTCGATGGACTCTACCCACCACTTGATCATCTCGCGGCCGTAGGGGTCCATCAAGAAGGCGTATCCGATGCTCCCGCAGGTCAAGGTGTTCTGCATCTGCGGTGGGAGGTACTCGATGAAGCGTCCCGACACGGCCGTGATCTTGGTCTCGACCAGGTTCCCCAGACGATCGATCTCGTATACGCCGCTGCCCGTCGTCGTCAGGATGTTGCCGCTGGGCAGCTCGTAGACGCCGCGGTAGCCCCCGAGACCGGGCGCGATGTAGATCCCAACCGGCGTGCCGTCGGCCAGGAATTCGAGCACGCCCTCCTGGGTCCCGGAGAAGTTCGCGACCAGCACATTGGTGCCGGGCGCCTCGTGGATCTGCTCGGGGAAGCTGTCCACCGGCGCCAAGTCGGCCAAGTAGGCACCCTCCAGGTCGTAGCGGTGGACCATGTTGCTGTCGATGCCCGCCACCAGCCAGTCGGCGCTGCGCCCAAAGACGTCAAACGGAGAGCCCAGCCCGCCGCTCGCCTTGCCTACGAAGAGCCCCAAGTAGGCGCCGTCGGTATCAAACTCGGCGACGGCGTCGTCATTGGCACCGGAGCCGACCGTCACCAACAGGTGGCCGTTCGGGCGCAGCGCGATGCCACGGATGTTGTCCAGGATGTTTGGATCTGGTCCGCCTGCCGGCGCGAAAGTCCCGAGGAAGTTGCCGTCCAGGTCATACTCCTGTACCAGGTCCTTGACCTGGTCAGAAACCAGGATGGTGTTGCCGGCCGGGCTGAGGATCGCGTTTACCGGCGTCGAGAGGTTCGTGGGATCTGCCGGGACAAAGTCGGCGTCCACCAGGTCGCCGGTAACGGGATCAAAGGCCATCACCCGCTTGGCAGTCGAATCTGGGATTAGCAAGAGGCCGCTCGAGCCCAATAGCTCCCTCGCCCGGACTGCCGCCGCCGGATCGCGCGGCCCAGCCGGCGCCTGGGGCTCCGGGCAGAGGTAGACCTGGTAGCCCTCGTCGAAGATACAGCCGGGGGAAAGCGGCCGCTCGGAAGCGACGAGGCCGGTTTCCTCGCCGATCAGCCGAAGGTCACGCGGCATGGAGCCGGCCGCAGCAGGCAGAGCACCGCCCGCGCCGACCAGGAACGAAACCACCAACAGGACTCCCAACAGTTGATGCATGGCTCCCTCCTTCGTTGATGTGGATTTGCCCGCGTCTATTGTACCACGCCTGTAGCGTTCGGTCAACTCGCGGTGCTGGACCCCTGCCGGCTGCTCTGCGGGACGTACCTGCCTTGGGTACAGCGCACCTCTCTCTACCAACCCCCCTGCCCGCGCCGGGGCGCGGTAGGCGCAGTAGCTGCAATTTCACCCCGGCTCGGTCGGCTCGGGCGCTGCCAGCGCCGCCAGAACCTGGTCGAGGAAGGCCAGGAAGCCCGCGTCGTCCTTCGGGCACTCCATCCAGCGCACTTCCCCCAGGTAGCCGAGCGTACTCTCGGAGAGGCGCTGCATGTCGTTTGGCTCGACCACAAAGAGGCCTAGTCGGGAGACCGGCGCCAGGGACAGAGCGCGCGGGGCGGGGTGCTCTGGTGCACCCCGCGCGGCCTGCGCGCGAATCCCCCATTTGTGGGTTGACAACTCCCCCAGTAGCGGGGTAGACTGCCTCCATAGAGGAGGGCACGGCGATGGAAGGGGCGGCTTCGACGGTCCTGACGATTCGCGACCTGCGCAAGTCGTATGGCAAGGTCCAGGCGCTCTGCGGTGTCAGCCTCGACGTGCGGCGAGGGGAAGTGCTGGGCCTGCTAGGGCCGAACGGAGCCGGCAAGACCACGGCCCTGGAGTGTGTGGAGGGCCTACGCAGCCCGGACGGCGGCACGATCGACGTCGCGGGCGTCGATCCGACGCGTGCGCCGCGCGGGCTGTACGGCCTGGTCGGCGTGCAGTTGCAGGCGTCGGCACTCCCACCCACCATGCTGCCCGCAGAGGCGATGGCCTTCTTCTGCGCCTACCACGGGGTCGCGCCGCGTGGCGACCTGCTGGAGCGTCTGGGGTTGGACGGCAGCCGCGGGCAGTACCGTGAGCTCTCCACTGGGCAGCAGCGACGGCTCGCGCTGGCCCTCGCCGTCGCCCACCGGCCGCGACTGCTCCTGCTGGACGAGCCAACTGCCGGCCTGGATGTCGAGTCACGCGCCGAGCTGCACGAGATGGTGCCCGAGCTGCGTGAGGCGGGCACGGCGATCCTCCTCGCCACCCACGACATGGCGGAGGCCGAGAAGGTGGCCGGGCGGATCGCCATCCTCCTGCGCGGCCGAATCGTCTTCACCGGCACCCCACGCGAGCTAACGGCAACCGGCGGCGGCCTCACCAAGGTCTCGGTGCGGACCGAGCGCTCCCTCCTGGCCGGCAGCGGCACCCTCTTCCCCTCCGTGAGTCAGGCTGCCCACCGTGAGGAGTATGCCGTCTACTACAGCAGCGACCCTGGGCCCACCGTCTCGGCCATCCTTGACTACCTTGAGGCTCAGGGCGACCGGCTGATCGATCTCCGTGTGGAGCGTCCGTCGCTGGAGGATCGATTCCTGGAGATTGCCCGGGGGGGAGGCATCGCGTGAACGCGTTCGCACGCCACGTCGCCTTTGAGCTCAAGACCGGTCTGCGCAGCCCGTCTGGCCTCCTGATGGGCTATCTCTTTCCGCTGGGGTTCTACGTCATGCTGGGCCTGGTCATGACTCGGGTCAATCCCCTCTTCACCGAGACGATGATCCCTGCCATGGCGATCGTGGCCGGGATGTCGAGCGGCCTGCTCGGACTGCCGGGCACCCTCGTCGAGTCGAGGGTAGCGGGCATCTTCCGCAGCTTCCGGGTGAACGGCGTCCCTGCTCTCGCCATCGTGTCCATCCCCGTGCTGGTGACGCTGCTCCAGGTGCTGGCCGTCACTGCCGTCATTGCGCTCACCGGCCCGCTCTTTGGCGGGGCGCAGCCGGTCGCCTGGGGCGCGTTCCTGGGGGTCACCCTCGCGATGGCCTTGGCCTTTGGTGCGCTGGGGGCGCTCATCGGCGTCGTCTCCAACGACTCGCGTGCCACCGTGCTCTACTCGCAGCTCCTCTTCTTGCCTGCGATGTTGATCGGAGGGCTGATGATGCCGATGGAGATGCTCCCGGCCTCCGCGCGCCGCGCGGCAGCGCTGCTTCCCGCATCTCAGGCAATGCAAGCGTACCATGGACTCGCCTTCGACCGGCCCGCCGTCTTTGATGCGCGAGCCTCGCTTGCGGTGCTTCTTGCCACAGGCATCGCCGCCTTTGCGCTGGCGGTCTATCTTTTTCGCTGGGACAGCCGCAACGCCACGGGCCACGGCCCGCGGGCACTTGCCCTGCTTGCGCTGCTGCCCGGCCTGGTGGCGATGGCGCTGCTGTAGGGCCGGAAGCAAACAGGAGGGGCCAAAACGGCCCCTATACCCACCCCATGGCGGCTGCTGCCACCAGTCCGGCGAAATACACCGCGTACAGCCCGATGAAGAGGCGGGGCAGCCACGCCTCCAGCCGCGAAAAGCCGAAGCGCTCCTTGCCGGCCCGTGGCGCAAACAGGCTCTCCCACGTCTCGGTGCAGACCCGGTGGCCGACGGGGAAGCCCGCTTCGATCTCGCGCAGTTTCCTGTAGTGCCAGCCGATCACGGTGCGAAAGTCGGAGATGATGCGGTTCCAGACCAGGCAGGCGGCAATGCCCACCAGGAAAAGGGGCAAGCTCACGGCCACCAGGGCCCAGCCGTCGAAGGTCGCGCCCGGCACCAGGGAGCCGAGCACCCCGACGATCGCTGTGTTCACCGCCAGGTAAGTCTGGCTGGCCTGCTGCCGCCGCTCCGACATGCAGTGCACGCGGTCGACGTCGATCTCGTACCCCTCAAGTGTCGATCCTGGCACGGGCAGGACAGGGCTCCAAATGATGGGCGCAACCCCTACTGGGGGTCTGGGGTGCGGGATTGGGGGCACGTGCACGGTGCCGGTCCAGCTATCGGCAATCCCGGATCGAAAATCAGATTGACACCCGACCTTCCCTCGGGTAGAATGGCCGCAGGGAGGAAGCGATCCCATGCCCGAGCGGGTTGAGTACCGCACCATCAAGGAGCTGCCCACGACCGAGCGCCCCCGAGAGCGCCTCCTCAAGTACGGCGCGCAGAACCTCTCCACCTCGGAGTTGCTCGCCATCGTGCTGCGCACCGGAACGCAAGGCGAGAATGTCCTACACCTCGCCGAGCGCCTCATCGTCGAATACCGCAGCTTGGGGGGTCTCGCGCGGGCGGACACGGGCGAGCTCACGGAGGCGCGGGGCATTGGCGAGGCGAAAGTGGCGGAGATAAAGGCGGCACTGGAGCTTGGCAAGCGCCTTCAGGTTGAGGCGCCTGAGGAGCGCGCCCAGATCCGCTCGCCCGCAGACGCCGCCAACCTCGTGATCCCAACCATCAGCTTGCTGGAGCAGGAGGAACTGCACGTACTGCTGCTTGACACGAAGAACCGCGTTCTTGCCACGGAGATGGTCGCGCGTGGCTCGCTGAATGTCACCCACGTCCAGGTTGCCGGCCTCTTCCGCAAGGCAATCCGTGCCTCGGCCGCCGCCGTTATTCTGGTCCACAACCATCCTTCGGGTGACTCTACGCCCAGCCCCGACGATGTGGCCGTCACCAAACAGGTTGTGGAGGCGGGCAAGCTCCTCGACATAGAGGTGCTAGACCACCTGGTCATCGGCGGTCACCGCTTCGTCAGCCTCAAGGAGAGGGGGCTGGGCTTTGGATAGCCGAGGGAGACGGCGAGACCTCGTGCTGGCCAATGTTGCGGCACTGGGCCTACTGGCCATTGCACTGCTGGCGGGTTGGCGCGAGGCGGCTCTCTTTGGGCTGGGCGTCCTGGCCGTCCTCGACATCATCGTGCTTATACGCGAGCGTTCAGCCCGCACCAAGGAAGAGTGACATGGCAAAAGCGGCCGTCCTGCCCGCCGCCATCCGGCTACCTGCGACTCTCGCCGAGATCCGGCGTCTCTTTGATGCCTTTGATTGGACCTCGATGGCCCACCAGGTAGAAGAGGAGACGCTGACTCACGTCGCGATCGTCGGACCGGTAAACTCGGGCAAATCCACCCTGTTCAACTTTCTGAAGGGGCACGACATATCGCCGGTCGGTGCCGTGCCGGGCACCACTCGCACCCTCCTGAACGAGCAGTGGGGGCCCTTTACCCTCGTGGATACCCCCGGCTTTGGAGAGGTGGACGGCGTCGACCGCGCGGGGACCGCGCTCAGCGGGATCGACTCTGCCAACGTCATTGTCCTCGTGCTGGACGCCGGCGCAGGCGTCCGGCAGACGGACTTTGCGCTCCTCCACCGGCTGCGCGCCACCAACAAGCCGGTGATCGCCGTGCTCAACAAAATCGACTTGTTGGGCAAGGAGTGGGGAGCCGTCCTGGAGCATGCCCGCACCACCCTCAACGAGCCGAACCTGATCCCCATCTCGGCCAAGAAGGGCACCAACATTGCCGAATTGCTGCTGCCGCGAGTGGTGGACGCCCACCCCGCGTTGGCGGTGTCGATCGGCCGCGCAATCCCTGCCTACCGCCGCCATGCCTGCGTTAAGGTGATCCGCGCGGCCGCGGCCATCAATGCCGTGGTCGGACTGGAGCCCGTTCCCGGGCTCGACATCCCCTTCTTGCTTGCCTCGCAGGCACGGATGGTGCTGCGCATCGCGGCGATCTACGGCGAGCCGATGAGCACTCAGCACGCCAAGGAGTTGATCGCCACCATTGCCGGCGGTGTGGCCCTCCGCTACCTGGGCCAGGAGGGTGCCAAGCTGCTGCCGGCGGCTGGCTGGGTGGTCGCCGCGGGCGTGGCCGCGGCCGGCACCTACGCGATGGGCCAGGTCGCTGTGCAGTACTTTGAGCACAACAAGACGCTCACGCCGGAGCAAATGCAGGCGCTCTACCGCCGCAAGCGCCGCCGACGCGAGCGCGAGCTCGCCAAGGGAGAGGAGTGACTGCGGTGCACGAGCCACTCGTCGTCCTGGTCACTGCCGCGTCGCGCGAGGAGGCAGAGCGCATCGCCGAAGGGCTGGTCGAGGCGATGATTGCCGCTTGTGCCACCATCATCCCAAGCGCAACGTCGGTCTACCGCTGGGAGGGCCGCGTGGAACGCGCACGGGAATGGCTGCTGATCATCAAGACGCGCAGCGATGTCCTGGACGAGCTGGTGGAGCGCGTCCGCGCACTGCACAGCTACGAGGTGCCTGAAGTCCTAGCACTGCCGGTGGTGGGTGGGAGCGAGACATACCTACGCTGGCTCGACGGCGCGGTGCATGGCTCGTGGCACGCGGTGGATTGAGGGGAGGAAACCGATGCGGGACCTGATCAACCAGGTTGTGCGTGGGTATCGCTCGGCGCGCGTTGAGTCGCAGGACGCCGGATCGCTCCTGGTGCGTGCCCAGGAGGCTGAAACCAAGAAGCCGGTCTGGATCCAGGTGTTGCGCGGCATGCTACCAGGCGATCCGCGCATCGCCGCGCGCTTTCGCACGCTGGCCTCGGCCATCCGGCAGCTGAACCACCCGAACATTGCGGCCGTCCGCGACGTCGGCGAGAAGGGCGGGCTGCCCTACGTTGTGGTGCGAGCCCTCGAGAAGGCACAGCCGTTGGCCGCACGGCTCGATCAGCCCTGGGCGGTGGACGCCGCTGCGGACGTCGTGATGCAGGCGGGCGAGGCGCTGGAGCATGCCTACAAGCGGGGCGTCGTGCACGGCGATTTGTCGCCCGGCAGCATCTGGGTGGCGGAGGACGGGCGGGTTCAGGTGACCGGGCTCGGCGTCCGCCAGGTCCTCGAGCTGGTGCAGGCCAAGATCGAGCAGTCCGATTCGCCTTTTGTGGCGCCTGAGCGGCGCGGTGGGGACGCGCCGGCCGGCCCGCGCGCCGACGTCTACTCACTGGCGGCCATCCTCTACGCGCTGATCACGCGGCGCGCCCCGGTGATCATCCAGGGCAGCCTATTGTCGGCAGCCCGTTTCAACGCCGAGGTTTCGGCCGAAATGGATCTGGTCATCTCCCGTGCGCTGGCGCAGGATCCGGCACAGCGCTATGCGGACGCGCACGATTTTTTGGCCGCGCTCGGGAAGGTGGCAGTGGTGCCGGCTGTAAGTGCGGCGGTCAGGGCGACGACGCGCACCTGCGCACGCTGCGGGACGCGCAACCCAATCGGCCGGTTCTGCACCAAGTGCGGGGCGCCGCTGGAGGAGGCCGCGACGGCGGCCGAGCCTACGGGCGGAGCGTCGCCGCCGCAGCGTGCCCAAAGTACCGCTTCGGGGCTGCCCGAGAGGGCCGCGGATCAGGCGGCCATCCCCGCGGCGGTGCGGACAGGTCTTCCGGCGACAGGCGAACCGGAGACGGTGCCGGCGTTCGTCGTGTCGCCGCTGACTGTCGCATCGGGTGAACTGGCGGCACGCTTTCCCGACCCGCCGCCAATGCCCGAGATTGACCTGGATGGCGTATGGGCGCGCTTGGCCGAGCAAACGCGGCTGGCGATGCCGGCGCCGCCCGAGATGCCCGTGATCGATTGGGCCGCGGTAGCTCCGCCGATGCCGGACATCCCGGCAGGCCAGGGCGGGTAGCCTGGGGGACGGGCACAAGGCTCCATACGACGACGGGCACGAGGCACCAGACCACGGGAGCCTGGACCGGGCGCGGGCCTTGGTCCAATGATCGGCCGGAGTGAGGTTGCATGCAGATTGAGCGCATCGTCGTCCGCGAGACCAACTGTTACCTGCTTCGGGGCAAGAAGGGGACGATTCTGATTGACCCTGGACCCCCGCGCGGCCTGCCGTTCGTCACCGACGGGGCAGCGCGTGCCGGCATTCCCAAAGAGGAGATCCGCCTGATCCTCATAACGCACGGGCACCTGGACCACTTTGGCGCCGCCGAGGCGGTGCACGCCTGGTGCGGCGCTCCCGTGGCCGCCTTCCGCGACGAGCCGGCCTTCACCCAGGTGCGCCGGAATGCGCTGCCGCCGGGCCAGTCACTGCGCGGCGAGCTGATCCGGCGTGCCTACCTGTTGCTGGCACCGGCCGTGGCCTATCGCCCGCTGCGCGCAGACGTCCTGCTTGACGAGGGCGCCGAGCTGTCGGCCTATGGCGTGCCCGCGCGCGTGATGCGGGTGCCGGGCCACGCGCCGGGCGCGCTGGCTCTCCTCAGCGCGGACGGGGATGCTCTGGTCGGGGACCTCTTTGTGAACTACACTGTGCCCAGCAAGCCGGTGTATGTCTCGGACCGGAAGGCGTGGGAGGCATCGTATCGCCGCATTGAGGACACGCGGCCACATATGGTCTATCCGGGCCACGGAGAACCCTTTGCCGGCGAGGCGCTGTCCAAGATCTACCCGGCCCGCTTCCAGTTCCGCTGGTGGGTGTGGTAGCGAAGCTCACCCCTTGCGCACTGGGAGAGGACGGGCAGGGGCAGCGGCCCCACCCTTCACAACCATTCCAGGAGACATCGATGCCCGAAAACCTGAAAGTGATGCTCAGCACCTTCGCCCTCCTTTTTGTGGCAGAGTTGGGAGACAAGACCCAACTGGCGGTCATCTCCATGACGGCCAAGCACAAGGCACCGCTGTGGGTCTTTCTGGGGGCCTCGGCGGCGCTCATCGTCGTCACCGGCCTGGGTGTGCTGGGGGGAGAGCTGCTGACGCGGGTGATTCCGGAGAACATCCTGCACAAGATTGCCGCTGCCGGCTTTGTGCTGATGGGCGTGCTGATGTGGTTTGACGTGCTCTAGTCTCGAGAAGACCGACAGGCCAGAGGGCACGCGGCCGCGTGCCCTCTGGCCTGTCGAGTCCATCTGAGGTCATCCCTCCAGTCGAGCGTACTCCTCGGCAATCACGCTCTCCTCCAGCTTCTTGAAGAGGGGGGCCGGGCGGCGCAAGGCCTGTCCGGGCGGCAAATCGCTTTTCCGCCAGGTGCCCACCGCTCCCTTGTGGTCGTAGGTCAGTGCACGGTGCGACCTTGTCGCTCCCCGGTATTCGACTACCTGCTGTGTGCCAAAGAGCCGGCCCTCGTGGCCGAGGTACTCATGCAGCGCCTGGGCGGTGTGCGGAAGGACGGGTGCCAGGAGCGTCTTGAGGTTGTCGACCGTGCGCAGGATGACGTAGACGGTGGTCGCCGCCGCCCGGCTGTCCGTCTTGACCTGGAACCAGGGTGCCTTCCGGTCGAGGTAGACGTTTGCTTCGCGTGCCAGCGCGATCGCTTCACCCAGCGCGGCGCGGAACTTGCAGCCGGCGTACAGCTCGCCGATGGTCGCGAAGGCGGCTTCGACGCGTCCCAGGATCTCACGATCTGCCTCGTCCAGCGGTCCCGGGTCCGGCACGCGCCCTTCGAACTTGGTGAATGCAAAGCTAAGCATCCGGTTGGCCAGATTGCCCCAGGTGGCGACCAGTTCGTTGTTGTTGCGCTCGACGAACTCTTCCCAGGAGAACTCACTGTCCTTGGTCTCCGGAGCAGCCGCCGTCAGGTAATAGCGCAGCGCGTCAGGGTCGTAGCGGCTCAGAAAGTAGGGCACATCCACCGTCTTGCCCCGGCTCTTGGAGAACTTGACCCCCTTGAAGTTCATGAACTCATTCGAAGGGACGTCGTGGGGCAGGTTGAGCTGCGCCGGCGAGGCGTCTTCGTATATGCGGCCGAGCGCCATCAGCTCGGCAGGCCAGATGACGGTGTGGAAGGGGATGTTGTCTTTGCCGATGAAGTAGTAGGTGAGCGCCGACGGGTCGTACCACCACGCCTTCCATGCGTCGGGACAGCCCTGATTGGCCGACCACTCAACGCTGGCGGTGAGATAGCCCATCACCGCCTCGAACCAAACGTAGAGGCACTTGCCGGCGTAGCCGGGCAAAGGGACTGGGATCCCCCAGTCAATGTCGCGCGTAATGGGTCGTCCGCGCAGCCCGGCGCGCACATAGTTCTGGGCAAAACCAAGGACGTTGGGCCGCCAGTGGTCCTTGCCGCTGCCCAGCCAATCCTCCAGCCGGCTGCTCAGCGCGCCCAGGTCGAGGAAAAAGTGCTCCGTCTGCCGCAGCTCCAGCGCCGTGTCGCCGCTTGCCTTGCTGCGCGGGCTGACGAGCTCGGTTGGCTCCAGCAGCTTGCCGCAGCGGTCGCACTGGTCGCCGCGCGCATCGGGAGAGCCGCAGTGTGGGCAGGTGCCCTCCACGTAGCGGTCGGGCAGGAAGCGCTTTTCCTGCGGGCTGTAGAGCTGCTGCTGGACCTCCTTATAGAGGTAGCCATGCTCCAGGATCTGCAGAAAGATGTCCTGAGCGATGCGAATGTGATTCTCGGTGTCGGTATGGGTGAAGAGATCGAAGGTGAGGCCGATCTTCTGGTAGGTCTCGAGGAAGGTCTGATGGTAGCGCTCGAAGATGGCGCGCGGGGACACACCCTCGGCGTCCGCGCGGACGGCGGTGGGCGTTCCATGCGCATCGGAGCCGGAGACCATCAGGACGTCATTGCCGGCGAGCCGGTGGTAGCGGGCGAAGATGTCAGGCGGCAAGTAGGCGCCTGCAAGGTGACCGACATGCTGGTAGCCGTTGGCGTAGGGCCAGGCCACGCCAATCAGGATCTTTTGGGCCATTTGGTACCTCCTTGGCGGGTATGGAAACCCGCCCTACGCGGCGGGTATGGAAACCCGCCCTACAAAAGAGGGCGAGGAGTCGCCTCGCCCTTGGACGTCCGACGGGGCCGCGCGGCCGCGGCCGTCAACTCAAGGGTGTGGCTGCGTCTTCTGGGGGCGAGCCCCCATATCTCCCTTGGCAGCGGACGACCGGCGGGCGGTGTGCAGCGCACGGTACACTCGCGTTTCGGTCTGCATGCGGCTATGCTACCATACCCGCGCAGAAAAGGCAACTTGCCCGGGGGGCCCCTCCCGACCTCAGCGGCAGGGCCGCTGCATCCCTCCAGCGTGCAGTGCCTGACGCCGCGCGAAGCGCAGTTGCCGCAGCCGGTGATGCGTGCTAGAATACGGCACCAAGGAGACCCCATGGAAAGCTTCTACTCGCTCTTGCTCTTCCTGCCCTTCATCGCGCTGGTGGTTGTCGCCAACTTGGGTGAGCGGCAGCCGTGGGCGCGCTACACGACTCTTGGCCTCCTCATCCTCACTGATGTCGTGCTGCTGGGCGGCGGGTTGCTCTTTGCCCTGTTGGGCGTGCTGCAGGCGGTCGACCCCACGGCGGCAGCCGTGCCGGGTTTGGCGGGGAGTGTGTGGGGTCTTGCTGCAGCGCTCTTTGGTACGGGCATTGTGGCGGTGCTGCCGCTCATCCCGGCGGTACGGCGCGGCCTGGCGCGCATCCTGCCCATCGATGCCTCGTCGCCGGTGCACATGACGGCGCTCGCCTTTGCCGTCTACGAGGTGGGGCTTGTGCTGGGCGAGATGGCACTCATCGGCGACATCTCCACCCTGGCGGAAGCCGCCCAGGCCCTAACTCCCTGGGACGTGCTGCTCAGCGGCCTGCCGCTGCTGCTCCTGGCGCTGGCGGGAGTGGGTCTCATTGTCCGGCGTGGTGGTGTGCAGACCCTGGAGCGATTGGGGCTGCGCCTGCCGCAGTGGCGGCACCTCCTGCTGGCGGCCGTCCTCATCGCGGCGCTGCTGGCCCTCGACTATGGGGTGAATGCGGCATGGGAAGCGCTTGATCCGGCTGGCTATGGGAAGCTGACGGGAGTCACGGAGCAGCTCTTTGGCGGCCTGATGACAGTGGGCGGTGCGATCGTCCTGGGGCTCTCGGCCGGTATCAGCGAGGAGCTGCTTTTTCGTGGTGCGCTGCAGCCAAGGCTGGGGCTGGTGCTGTCTTCGGTGCTCTTTGCCGCGGGCCACTTACAGTATGGCCTGACGGTGGCCATGCTGGAGGTCTTTGTCATCGGGCTCGTGCTCGGACTAGTGCGTCGGCGCACCAACACCACCACAGCCATCCTCATCCACGCCGGCTACAACGCGGCCGGCGTCCTGCTGGGGCTGCTCAAGCCGTAAGGAGCCCCATGGGCAACGCCGACCTCACCGAGCGGTTGAGGCGCCTGGGGCTGCGCCGCGGCGCGCCGCCAAGCCAAGAGCGGCGACGCCGCCGGACGATCGAGGACCTCATCCCCGGCGAGGTGCTGGCCAACCGCGAGGGCGCCTGCTTTCTGCATACCGAGGTTCACTCCACCACGCACAGCCACGGCGCGCACCGGCTGGGCGACTTGCTCGAGCATCTGCCTCACGGGGCGGCGCGGCTGGCGCGCGACGAGCGGCTGGCAAAGGTCGATCCGGCGCGGATTGCCTTCATCGACACGGAGACGACGGGTTTGGCGGGCGGCACCGGGACCTACGTCTTCCTTGTGGGTGTCGGTGCCTTCGAGGCGGGCGGCTTTGCAATTCGCCAGTTCTTCATGCGCGACTTTGGCGAGGAGCCGGCGCAGATTCAGGCCCTGGACGAGGCGCTGGCGGGCTACGAGGCGGTAGTCAGCTTCAACGGAAAGCAGTTCGACATGCCGCTCCTTGAGACGCGCTTCCTGATGAACCGGCGGCCACCGCGTCTCTACGGTGCGCCGCACCTGGACCTACTACCCCCGGCCCGTGCCTTTTGGAGGCACCGGCTGGCCTCGTGCGCGCTTTCGTCGCTGGAGTCGGAGGTGCTGAGCGTGCGCCGCGAGCAGGAGGATGTGCCAGGTTGGCTCATTCCGAGCCTCTACGCGGAGTACGCGCGCACCGGCGACGCGCGCGAGATGCCGCGCATCTTTTACCACAACGCGCAGGACATCCTGTCGATGGTCAGCCTGGCGGCGCACCAGTGCGCGCTGCTGGCCTCGTCGTTGCCACCCAGGGAGAACGTGCCAGGCGAGGACCTCTACGGCCTCGCGCGGATATTGCATGACCTGGGCGAGGAGGAGCGTGCGGAGGCTGCTCTGGCGCTTGCAGCGGAGACAAGCCGGCTACCCGGTGTGCAGGAGGCGGCGATGCGCGACCTGGCGTACCTGCTAAAGCGGCAAGACCGGAGAGTCGAGGCGCTGCGATGGTGGCGGGCGCTGGCGGAGGGGCTGCGCGCAGTGTATGCCTGTGAGGAGCTGGCGAAGCACTATGAGTGGCACGACGGCGACCCGGCGCGGGCACTGGCCTGGACGGAGCACGGACTTGCGCTGGCCCAGGCATGGGTGCCTGGCCCGGCGCGCGCCGAGGCGGTGGCAGGGCTGGAGCACCGGCGAGAGCGGCTTCGGCGTAAGACGGAGGCCTGAGCCGAGTCGCGGAGTGGGAAGGTCGGGCGGGGACAGATGGGCAAAGCGCACTGAAGGACCCTCCACACTGATCGCGGGCGCACCGCACGCAGGGTCGGGCGGCCGCAGCGAGCGGGGTGCCGGGTTTGCGCCCTCCGCATGGGCGCGGTATAATCATGCGGTAGAGAAGAACCAAGGAGGAAGCGATGGCAGGGGGCGACCGGGCAAAGGCACTGGAGACGACGCTGGCGACGATCCAGAAGCGCTACGGTGAGGGCTCGATCATGCGCTTGGGCCAGGCCAGTCACCTGCACATCGAGGTGATCCCGACGGGGTCGCTGGCGCTCGACCTGGCGCTCGGCGTTGGTGGCATACCGCGCGGGCGTGTCACCGAGATCTATGGCCCGGAAGGCTCCGGAAAGACGACACTCTGCCAGCACATCGTCGCCGAGGCGCAACGTGCCGGGGGCGTGGCGGCCTACATCGACATGGAGCACGCGCTGGATCCCCTCTACGCGGCCAAGTGCGGTGTCAACGTCGACGATCTTTACATCTCCCAACCTGATACCGGGGAGCAGGCTCTCGAGATCGCGGAGGCGCTGACGCGCAGCGGGGCGATGGATGTAATCGTCGTGGACTCGGTGGCGGCCCTGGTGCCCAAGGCGGAAATCGAGGGCGAGATGGGCGACAGCCATCCCGGCCTTCAGGCTCGGTTGATGAGCCAGGCGCTCCGCAAGCTGAGCGGAGCGATCAAGACAAGCAACACAGCGATGGTCTTTACCAACCAGCTGCGGCAAAAGATCGGAGTGATGTACGGAAGCCCCGAGACGACGACGGGCGGCATGGCACTCAAGTTCTACGCGTCGATTCGCCTGGATGTCCGACGCGTGGAGGCGATCAAGGCCGGTGGTGAGATCATCGGCAGCCGGACGCACATCAAGGTCAAGAAGAACAAGGTGGCGCCTCCCTTCCGAGAGTGCGAGTTTGACATCATGTACGACGAGGGGATCAGCAAGGAAGGGGACGTGTTGGATCTCGGCGTGCAGCTCGGGATCATTGAGAAGCGAGGATCGTTCTACCTCTACAAGGAGGAACGGCTGGCGCAGGGGCGGGAGGCCGCCAAGCAGGCGCTCCGGGAAAACGGAGGGCTTTGCGTGACCATTGAGAACGCCATCCGGCGCGCCTCGGGTCTGCCTGAGGTAGTGGGCGCGCCCGTGGGGGCAGACAGGGCTTAGCCGACACAGACGCCGGCCGGCGGGCCGTCGTGCGGCAGGGCCGCCGCATCAGAGGTTGCACGGCCGGGAAGGTCGTGTTCAGGCTGCGGGGAGTGACGGCTGGCCGACTCCCGCAGTTGCGCGAGATGCCGAGTTTGAGTTGCGTTCTTATCAGCAGCGCCGTTGGATGTAGCGCGGCCTGTCGAGAGCCCACGATGGGCACGGCACCCATCGGGACGGGCACCAGGCCCAGTTCTACAGAGTGGCGGATCTGCGGAGTGAGGATACTGGAGCGAGCTGCGGGAGAGCTACCTGCAGCAGGCGCTGCACCGGCCCGCCGGAGGACCGAGAGCGTGGGGTACCTGCCCTTGCCGGTCGGCCGTTAGCCGGACCGCTCAAGGGGTCGCTTCTGAGAATCGGCATCGTGCCTTCCGCCGGGGTCATTCCGGCAGGGGAGCGCGGCTGCGGTGCGGACCGGCACCGCGGCCGCGCTTTGTGTTGGAGGGGAGATTGTCCGGCTCGATCACGGCGCTGCGGTACCAAAAGAGAGACCGCGAGCGAGTGAGCGTCTACGTGGACGGCCGCTTTGCCTTCGGCGTGCCGGACATTGTCGCTGCCGGCCTCCGGGTCGGCCAGGTCCTGTCAGACGACCAGTTCAAGGAACTGGCGGAGAGGGGGGAGACAGAGCAGGCATACAACTCGGCGCTGGGGTACCTCTCCTACCGGCCGCGCAGCCGGAGGGAGCTTGCCACCTATCTGCGGAAGCGTGGGGCCGAAGAGGACCAGGTGGAGGCTGTGGTGCAGAGGCTGGAGGACGCGGGCCTGCTGGGGGACGAGGAGTTTGCCCGTTTCTGGGTCGAGAACCGCGAACGTTTTCGCCCGCGCGGCCCGGCGGCTCTGCGGCACGAGCTGCGCACCAAGGGCGTCGACGGCGAGGCGATTGAGGCTGCGCTGGAGTCGCTCGACACGGTAGACGGGGCATACCGAGCTGCCGCGCGGAAGGCACAGCAGCTACAAGGGACAGACCGGCCCACCTTCTTCCGCAAGCTGGTCGAGTATCTGGCAAGGCGGGGATTCGAGTACGAGGTAGCAAAGGGAACGGCCGAACGCTACTGGAGGGAGCTTTCGACCGGGTAGCAGGTTTTACCGGATGCCGGAGACGGCACCGATCACGATATATGAAAGGAACCATCTTCCATGGAGCAAAGCATCATACTTGGGATTGTCGCGTCGGTGGCCGCCCAACCGCCAAGGGTGAACCCGACCGCCACTATCCTTGCTGCGGTGCTCGCGGCGATTCTCGGGCTGGTATTGGGGGCCATCGTCGGGAATCAGATCATCCGCGCCCGGACCAAGCGCCAGGTTGAGGATGCCCGCCACCAGGCTGAGCTGGTGGTGGCGGAGGCCGAGACCAACGTCAAGCAACTGGAGGTGAAGGCTGCGGATGAGGCGCTCCGCCTGCGGACGGAGGCCGAGCAGGAGGTAAAGAGGCAGGAGCGCGAGCTGCGCAAGGAGGAAGAGCGCCTACAGAAGAGGCGCGTCACACTTGACGAACGGCAGGAGCAGCTGGACCAGCGGGATCGCCGCATGAGCCAGCGGCAGAGCCTAATCGACAAGAAGGCAAATCAGATTGAGAAGCTGGAGCAGGACAAGCTCGCCGAGCTGCAGCGCGTAGCCAGTATGAGCCAGGAGGAGGCAAAGCAGGAACTCTTGGAGACGGTCAAACAGGGCGCTCGCCAGGATATGGCACGCGTCATCCGTCAGATCGAGGCCGAAGCGACAGCCGACGCCGACCGGCGTGCGCGCAAGGTGGTGACGCTGGCGATCCAACGCATCGCCTCGGACCAGGTGTCGGAAATCGCCATCTCGGCCGTGCCGCTTCCGGGAGACGACATGAAGGGCCGCATCATCGGTCGCCAGGGACGCAACATCCGCACGCTGGAAAAAGAGACCGGCGTTGACCTGGTGGTGGACGATACGCCGGAGGCTGTCATCCTCTCCTCCTTTGACCCGATGCGCCGTGAGATCGCGCGGGTTGCGCTGGGCCGACTGATCGCCGATGGGCGCATCCACCCGGCGCGCATCGAGAAGACGGTGGCTCGGGCGAAGGAAGAGGTCGAGCTGATCATGAAGGAGGAGGGGGAGCGCGCTGCGCTCGATGCCGGCGTGCCTGGGTTGCACCCCGAGATCATCAAGCTGCTGGGTGCCCTGCAGTACCGCCGCAGCTACGGCCAGAACCAACTGCAGCATGCCGTCGAGACGGCTCACCTGGCTGCCATCATGGCTGCTGAGCTGGGCGCAAGTGTGCAGGTGGCCAAGGCAGGTGGCCTGCTGCACGACATCGGCAAGGCGATCGACCACACGGTGGAGGGACCGCATGCTCTCATCGGCGCCGAGCAGGCGAAGCGGTACGGCGTGCCGCAGGCGGTGATCAACTGCATCGCTTCGCACCATGGGGAGGCAGAGAGCGAGTCGCTGGAAGCCATCATCGTGGAGGCAGCAGATGCCATCTCTGGTGCACGCCCGGGCGCGCGCCGTGAGGAGACCGAGACGTACGTCACGCGCATCAAGGCGCTGGAAGAGATCGCCAACTCCTTCAGCGGGGTCGCCGACTCGTATGCCATCCAGGCTGGGCGCGAGATACGCATCATCGTGAAGCCCGACCAGGTGGATGACCTCTCGGCGATCGAGATGGCGCGCAACATCGCCAAGGCTGTAGAGGAGAACCTACAATACCCGGGGCAGATCAAGGTAAACGTCATTCGCGAGACACGGGCTGTGGACTTTGCCAAGTAGCCGCTTGACCGGCTGAGGTGGGAGCAGTCTCCCTCAGCCGGCGGGGGTGCTCTCAAGAGGATCTGACATGGCAGATATGATCAGGGTAGCAGCACAATCGAAGGCAACCGCGGTCGCTGGTGCGATCGCCGGCATCATCCGGGATCATGGAAGGGCAGAGATCCAGGCCATCGGGGCCGGCGCCGTCAACCAAGCCATCAAGGCGATGGCGATCGCTCGAGGCTTCTTGGCGCTGGAGGGAGTCGACGTGGTGTGTGTCCCGTCCTTTGCGGACGTGGACATTGACGGTCAGGAGCGCACGGCGATCCGCTTTACTGTGGAGCCGCGCTAGGCTTCTTCCGTTTCTTTCTGCTCCTGCGAGACCCAGGGGCCCTCTCCTGGGACTGTGCGGGCGGGGCGAGGGGCTCTTCCGGTGCCCTATTGCCCCGCTCTCCGCGGGGTTTGCGTCCATCGCGCGACGCCTGTCCCCGGCCGGTCCCGGTGGCGGGCCGTCGCTCTGTCCGGGGGACGCCAGCACGGGCCTGGCGCGTGACGGCATCTCCTTCCAGGGCGGGTCCGAGCGCGGGCTCGCCTGGCTCCGGTTGGCTGGTCAGATACTCGAAGATCACGCCGCTTTCCAGCTCGACCTGCAGACTCTCTTTGACAGCATTGACGCCGATGACCTTTCCCCTTCCGCGCGGAGTGTCCACCACATCTCCGCGGCGTGGGAGCCGTCTCTTGGTCTCAGCGTAGTGGTCCTCTTCGTAGGCGAGGCAGCAGAGAAGGCGCCCGCAAGCCCCTGAGATCTCCATCGGGCTGAGGGGGAGGTCCTGTTGCTTGGCCATCTTGATGGAGACGGGGTGAAAGTCGGGAAGCCACGTGGAGCAGCAGAGGGCCAACCCGCACTTGCCGATGCCGCCGAGCAGCTTGGCCTCGTCGCGCACGCCTACCTGCCTCAGCTCGATGCGCGCCCGGAACATGCGCGCCAGATCCTGGACCAGCTCCCGGAAGTCCACGCGCTTCTCCGACGTGAAGAAGAAGACGAGGTGGCGGCCGTTGTAGCTGTATTCGGCGCGGACCAGCTTCATGGGCAGGTTGCGCTCCTGGATCTTGGCGCGGCACTTCTCGAGGGCTTCGTGCTCCTTCTGCCGGTAGTGGTCCATCAGAGATAGGTCGGCCGGTGTGGCCCGGCGCAGGATGGGCCTGAGCCGCGAGATGATCTCGGCATCCGTGATCTCGTGAGGTGCGACGATCGCCCGTCCGACCTCCTCGCCGCGGGCCGTCTCCACGACGACGCTCTCGCCAGCTTGGAGGTCCTCGAAGCCTGACGCATCAAAGAAGTAGATCTTGGTTGCGGGATGGAACCGCACGCCGATTACCAGGGGCATGGAGCTGAGTACCTTTCCATTTTAGGAATCGTGCTGGGCTGCCCGCCGGTAAGGCAGGCGGAGGAAGAGCCCTTCGACGGCGAGGCGCGCATTCACGTTCTCGGCGAGCTGCTGGGCGGTTTCCTGAATGGCAGCTACCAGGGCCCATGCCTGCGCCAGAGAGAGGGTCGCCGCCAGAGGCTCGAGCCGCTCGACGTCGTCCACGTTGACCACGTGCCGTGGCCCGCCATCGTGCAGGAGAACCAGGTCGCGCGCGCAGGCGAGCCATACGCCGAGCAGCCTTCGGGCAGCAGACACGTCCCGGCCGAGTTTTCCAGCGGCGTCTATCCTCTCCACCGGGCTGGCAGCGAGGAGAGCAAAGAGCTGCCCCACATCCTGCTTTCGCTGGTCCAGCAGTGTGTTGTCCTGTACCGCCTGGAGCGCCCAGCCCGGGCGGCCGGTGGAGAGGCGAGCTATGAGGCGCGCCTGCTCGGGCGACGTGCCCCGCTCGCAGAGTGCCTGCTCGATGAGCTCAGGCGGGACGGCCCTCAGCTCGAGGACCTGGCATCTCGAAACGATCGTGGGCAGCAGCGTCGCGCGCCGCCCGGCAGTGAGGATTAGCACGACGCGCGCAGGCGGCTCCTCCAGCGTCTTCAGCAGTGCATTGGACGGCTCGTCGAGCGCCAGGTCTATCTGCCGCAGGACAAAGACGCGGCGGCGGCCCTCGTATGGCGCCAGCGAGGCATCGTGTTGGAGTGCACGGACCTGGTCAATGAGAAGGCGGCCGCCCGCACCGCGCCCCTGGATCACCTGGACATCGGGATGGCTACCGCGGGCGATGCGGGTGCAGGAGGAGCAGGCGCCGCAGGGCGCGCCAGGCTGTGCGCAGTTCAGGGCCTGTGCCAGGAGGCGCGCCAGCGTCGTCTTGCCCACCTGGGGCGGGCCGCAGAAGAGGTAAGCGTGCGACTCCTTCCCGGCGGCCAGTGACTGCCGCAGGAAGCTCGCCGCCCATTCGTGTCCGATGATTGGCCAGGGCATGCCCAAGCTTCTCAGTCGAGCTGCTGGCCAAGGAAGATCTGAAGTCCCATCTGCTCGATCTGGTCCCTCTGTGCCTCAATCAGGTCAATGTGCGCTTCTTCATCCTTCAGGATTGACTCCAGCTGCTCGCGCGAGCCGTTGTCTCCCTTTGCCACGCAGAGTGCGATTCCCGCGTTGTAGGCCTTGATGGCGCCGGCCTCGGCGTCCCAGTCGTTCTGCAGCTGCTCGGGGACTGCGGCACCGATGTGCATCGGGAGCAGCTTGCTGACGACGGGCAGCCCCTCGAGGAAAAGGATGCGGGCGATCAACGACTCGGCGTGCTTCATCTCGTCGATGGCGCGCTTTTCCACGGCCTCGTGCAGCCGGTCAAAGCCCCAATTGGCCGCCATCTCAGAGTGGACCATATACTGGCTGATGGCGGTTAGCTCATCGGCCAGCAGTGCGTTGAGCTTGTCGACTACCTCGGTGTTGCCTTTCATCTTTCCTCCACAGCAGGAATAGGGTCGCCCTCGGTGCATTGGACCGGAGCGCCGACTAGATTATAGCGCAGGGGGACGGGTGAGGCAAGGATGGCCAACAGAGGGGGAGCCAGAACAGGCGCGGCGCATCTGTCCTGGGTGCGCCGCGCCGGATCGCCGGGGACAGGACGAGATGACTCAGACCACGGCGCCAAGCCCGCGCAGCTGCTCGTAGGCCGCATTGCGCAGAGCCGGCTCCTTGGTGAGGCTGAGGACCTTCTGGAAGTCGGCGACTGCCCGCGCTCGCACCTTGTTTTCGGCGAAGGCCAAGCCGCGGTTGAGATAGGCCTCTGCGAACTGCGGATTGAGCCCCAGCGCCTGGGTATAATCCGCCATTGCCTGGGCAAGGGCACCCTGGCGGAAACTGGCCCAGCCGCGGACGTTGTAGACTGCGGCGTCGCGCGGGTCGATCTCGAGCGCCTGGGTGAAGTCGGCGATTGCCTCGGCGTAGTCTCCCCGCTCGGAGTAGATGAGACCGCGGTTGTAGTATGCGGCCGCAAAGCGAGGGTTGAGGGCGATAGCCTGCGTATAGTCCTGCAAGGCCTGCGTGGTCTTGCCCCGCTGTTGGTAGGCGATCGCCCGGTTGTTGTAGGCCTGGACGTACCTGGGTTGGATGGTGACTGCCTGCGTAAAGTCGGCGATGGCGTTGGTGATGTCGCCCTGTTTGTAGTAGGCCACGCCGCGCTGGCAATAGGCCGACGCGTCGCGCGGGTCGACTTCGACGGCCCGGGAAAAGTCCTGGATGGCGGCTTCGAGCTGGCCGCGTGCGCTGTAGGCCTGACCGCGGTTGAAATAGGCGACGGAGTAGCGGGGGTTGAGGGCAAGTGCCCGGCCATAGTCGGTGATTGCCGCGTCCAGGTTTCCCTGTTCGGCCTGCGCGATGCCCCGGTTGTTGTAGGCTTCTGCGTAGAGAGGGTTGAGGGTGAGCGCCTGGGAGTAATCGGCCACAGCACGCGTCTGATCGCCCTGGGCGGCGTAGGTGATGCCGCGGTTGTTGTAGATGGTTGCGTCGTTGGGATCGGCGGTGAGGGCCTGGGCATAGTCCTCCAGCGCCGCCGTGTGCTTGCCCTGCTCGGTGTAAGCGAGCCCGCGGCCCACATGGGCGGCCACAAGTCTGGGGTTGAGCGAGATGGCCTGGGTAAAGTCCTCGACGGCGAGCGCGGCCTGGCCCATCTGGGTGCGAACGTGACCGCGCCCGACGTAGGCTGCTGCTTCGCGCGGGGCGAGGGCTACCGCCTGGTCGAAGTCGGCGAGGGCGCGGTCCAGCTCGCCGCGCTCGGCATAGGCGGAGCCGCGGCCGAGGAAGACACGCACGTCGCGTGGGTTGAGTGTGGCTGCCTGCGTGTAGTCGGCGATGGCGCGTTCCAGCTCGCCGCGATCAGCGAGTGCGCCTCCGCGCCCGACGTAGCTGCCGGCATCCTGCCGATCGAGTGCCATGGCCTGATCAAAGTCGGCGATGGCGCGCTCCAACTGCCCCTGTTCGAATAGGGCGTTGCCTCGGTTTCGATAGGCGTCGGCGAGCTTTGGGTTGAGCTCGACGGCACGATCGTAGTCTGCCTGAGCCTGGTCAAGCTGCTTGAGGGCAGCCAGCGCCAACCCTCGGCGGTTGTAGGCCGAGGCATCGCTCGGCTCCAGCTCGACGGCCCGCCCGTAGTCGGCCACAGCATGCTCCATCTCACCCCGGAGGCGGCGCACGTCACCGCGGCCCAGGAAGGTGCGTGCATCCTGCGGCAGGAGCGCCACCGCGCGATCATAGTCGGCGAGTGCTTTGTCCAGCTCGCCGAGGCCGGCGTATGCCAGGCCGCGGTTCATCCATGGCTCGGCATTCTGCGGGCTGAGGGCAATCGAGCGGGTATAGTCAGTGACAGCGCGATCCCATTGGCCGAGCTGGGCGCAAGCCAGGCCGCGCAGGTTATGGGCCGCCGCGTCGCGCGGGTCAAGCTGGATCGCCTGGGTGTAGTCCTCGGCCGCCTGCTCCCAGGCGGAGAGCGCAGTGTAGGCTTGTCCGCGGCTGACGTAGACGGCGGCGGAGGGCTGCAGGCCGATTGACCGAGTGTAGTCGGCGACGGCTTCCTCCAAGTCGCCGCGCCGGACGTGGACCGCAGCGCGGGCCGCATAGGCATCGGCGTCCTGCGGCGCGAGAGCCAAAAGGCGCCCGTAGTCGGCCAAAGCCTTCTTCCAGGAACGCTGCTTTGCCAGGAGGCCGGCCCGTGAGCGGTAGGCCTCCAGGTGGCCGGGATCGAGGGCTATCGCCTGCGAGAAGTCCTCGTAGCCTCGGGCTGAGTCGTCAAGGGAGGCGTAGGCCTGGCCGCGGGCAACATAGGCATCGGTGTCGTGCGGATCAAGGGTGATGGCCTGGCTGAGGTCCTCGACGGCCGGGCCGGGTTCTCCGGCCTGGCAGCGGGCGACGCCCCGGCAGTAGTATGCGGTGGGCGCCTGCGGATCGAGCGCCAGCGCCTGGTCACAGTCGGCAATGGCCAGAGCGCTCTTGCCCAGCTCGGCGAAGGCGATGCCGCGTGCAATGTAGACTTCGGGGTCTCTCGGGCTTATAGCGGCTGCCTGGGTCAGGTCCGAGACCGCCTGCTCCTGCTTTCCCAGCTGCCCATAGATCACTCCCCGCTCGAAGTAGGCCTGGCCGTCCTGAGGGTGCAGGGTGAGGGCTTGGGTCAGGTCGACGATGGCCTCGTCGCGCCTGCCCAGCGCAGCCAGTGCTTGGGCGCGGCCCACAAAGGCGTCGGACAGCTGCGGGCTAAGGTCCAGCGCCTGGGTAAAGTCGGCGATTGCCTCTTCGGACCTCCCCATCTTCTGGAAGGCGGTGGCGCGGTCGTAGTATCCTTCAGAGCGCTGCGGCGCCACCTCGATTGCCTGGGCATAGTCCGCCACGGCCTCTTCCACCTCTCCCTGAGCGGCGAAAGCATTCCCACGGCGGAGGAGGAGCGGCACGTCGGCGGGCCTGAGGGACAGCGCCTGGGTATAGTCGGCCACAGCCAGTGCCAGGTCACCGCGTTGCTCCAGCAGCTCTCCGCGTGCTGCGTAGCTGTCGGCATCGGCGGGGTTGGCGCCGACAGCCTGCGTGAGGTCGTCGATCGCCTTGCTGCGTTCTCCGCGCGCCGCAAAGGCAGCGGCACGCGCAGCGTAGATCGAGGCGTCTCCCGGCTTCAGGGCCAGGGCCTGGGTGAAGTCGGCGATTGCCTCCGCGTGTTTGCGCTGCTCGGCGCGGGTTGTGCCGCGCCCAGAGAACGCATCCGCACGCCCGGGGTCAAGCGCGATGGCCTGGGTGTAGTCGGCCTCCGACTGGGCTAGGTCGCCTTTCTTGCGGTAGGCAGTGCCCCGGCCGCTGAATGCCTCGGCGCTGGAGGGATCGAGCGCGAGTGCCTGAGTATAGTCGGCGATCGCCTGCTGCGCGTCGCCCAGTTCCGCGTGGGCGGCACCCCGGCCGAGATACCCCGCGGGCGACTCAGGCGCGAGTGTGATCGCCCGGGCATAGTCCTCCAGGGCTTCCGCAGGTCGGCGGGCGCGGCGCATGGCCTCGGCGCGATCGTAGTGTGCTGTGGCAAAATCGGGATCGAGCTCGATAGCCCGGGAAAAGTCCTCGATGGCCCTGTCCAGTTCGCCCACCTCCGCGTAGGTCTCGCCGCGGTTGTGGTAGGCCGGGACAAGCTGCGGATCGATTGCGATGGCCTGGCGGTAGTCGGCCAATGCTGCCTGCCAGCGGCGCTGGCGACGGTGGACCTCTCCCCGGTTGTTGTGGGCACCGGCCAACTGCGGGTCGAGGGCGATGGCCTGATTGTAGTCGGCGAGGGCCTCGTCGAGGCGTTCCTGTTCGGTGCGCGCCAGACCGCGGTTGTTGTAGGCTCCGGCCGAGCGCGGGTCCAGCAGGATCGCCTGGTCGTAGTCGGTGACCGCCTCGTCCAGACGACCCAAATGGGCGCGGGCGATTCCCCGGCTCAGGAATGCCGCCGCAGATTGGGGGTCCAGAGCGGCGGCCTCGGAGAAGTCGGCTTCGGCCCCCTGCCAGTTGCCCTGGAGGCCCTGGGTCAGACCGCGGTTGAGGAAGGCGACGGACGAGCTGGGATCGAGGCTGATGGCCTGGGCAAAGTCGGCCATGGCCAGCTCGAAGCGGCCCTGCTGCCCGTGGGCGTGTCCGCGGTTGAAGTAGGCACGGCTGTCGCGCGGGTCCAGCTCCACGGCGTGGGAGTAGTCGGCTATCGCCTGATCCATATCGCCCAGCAACCCATACGCGTTGCCTCGATCGAAGTGGACCTGCGCCTGCCCCGGTCGGACAAAGAGCGACTGCGTATAGTCCGCGATTGCCTCCGTGAGGCTTCCCTGGGCAGCCAGCGCACGTCCACGTCCGGTATAACCGTCGGCAAGGTTGGGGTCGAGGTCGACTGCCTGTCCGAAATCGGCGATGGCCTGCTCCATCTGGCCCTGAACCGCATAGGCGAGGCCGCGCCTGAGGTAGCCCTCGGCCTGCTGTGGTTGAAGGGTGATCGCCTGGTTGAAGTCCTGGATTGCCCTTTCCCAGGCCGACTGGCCGACCAGGGCGGTGCCCCGGCCCAGGTAGGCCTCGGGGTCCTGGGGATTGAGTGCGACGGCCTGATCGAGGTCTGCCATAGCCTTCGGCAGGTCGCCGAGTTCGGCGTACGCCAGTCCGCGGTGGATGTAGGCGTGCATGCAGCCTGGATCCTGGTCGATCGCCTGGGTGAAATCGGCGAGGGCCTTGAGCATCTCTCCCTGCTCGGCCCAGGCCATGCCACGGTCCAGCAGGGCCGTCACGCATGTGGGGTCGAGCGCGAGCGCATGGGTAAAGTCGGCGATGGCTTGCTGCCACTTGCCCAGGTCGGCATAGGCATTGCCGCGGCCGGTGGTTGCTGCGGTGTCGTGTGGGGCCAGGCTGATCGCGCGGGAAAAGTCGGGGATGGCCAGTTCGGGCTTGCCCAATTGCCGGTAGGCGATGCCGCGTTCCACGTGTGCGGCTGCGTGACGGGGATCGAGGAGGAGGGCGCTGGAGAAGTCGGCGACTGCCTCATCAAGGCGACCCCGCTCGGCGCGGGCGCGGCCGCGTCCGGCGTGCGCGGCAGCGCAGCGGGGGTCGATGGCCAAGGCCTGGGAGTAGTCTGCCTCGGCCTGCTCCGGCTTTCCATCGTCCAGGTAGGCGCTGCCGCGGTTGGCGTACGGCTCGGCAAGCCGTGGATTGATGGCGATGGCCTGTGTAAGGTCGGCGATGGCCTCCTGCCGGCGCGCCTGGCCGGCGTGGGCGATGCCACGGTTGTTGTAAGCCTGGGCGTCCTGGGGATCAAGGCGGACCGCCTGCGACAGGTCGGCGATGGCGTCGTCGACCTTGCCCTGCTGGCGCAAGAGCTCACCACGGTGGCTGAAGGCCACCGCCAGCCCGGGATCAAGGCCGATGGCTTGCGTGTAGTCGGCAAGTGCGGCGTCCATCTTGCCCTGTGCGCGGTAGGCCTCGGCGCGGCTGTAACATGCCCGAGCAAAGCGAGGATTGAGGGCAAGCGCCTGGTCGTACTCGAGGATGGCGCGGCTCCACTCCTCCTTCTGCGCATAAAGGTTGCCGCGATTCAGATAGGCGCCCGAGAGGCGCGGGTTGAGGGCCAGCGCCCGGTCGGCATCCGCCAGCGCCGAGTCAAGGCTGCCCTGGGCGGCGAGCGCCTGGCCGCGACGGTTGTAGAGGACTGGGCTCTCGAGCACACGCAGCGCCGCGTCGTGGAAGCGGAGCGCGCTTTTGCCGTCCCCTCTCTCCTCCGCGCGCAGCGCCAGCTCAACGAGTGCCTCGGCCACGACCTCCGGCTCCCTGGCGAGACGCCGCAGCGGCGAGCGGCTCAGGAACCCCGGCCGCTGCTCCAGAAAGTCACCCAGGCTCGGCCAGGCCGCTTCGGGTGACACCATCTCTTCGACGGCGACCTCGGGATAGGCGATCCCGGTGGAGCCCTCGACGATTTCGTAGCGTGCCAGCGGTGCCAGGGCATGCTCGAGCACAGAAGCGGAGGCCCAGGGACTGGTTGCTTTGTCCTGAAGCCCGAGGTGGGACGCGTAGGCAAGGACCAGCCCGGTGGCAGGCCAGACGCCGGCCGCATGGAAGGCAGCGAGTGAGTCAAGCAGAAGGCCCGGAGCACCCTGGTCGTGGATCGCGCGCCGTGCCTCTGCCCAGAGCCGGGCCAACCCGCCCCGGATCACGCGGCGAATGGCAGCCAGGTCTGCCTCGGGCGCGTTCTCCAGCCGGAGCTGGCGGATGCATGTGATCACGAACTGGGGTGTTCCGTCGCCTCGCGCAGCGAGCTCTTCGTAGGCAGCGTCGTCGAGCTGCACATCGTAGGCGCCGGCTGCACGATCCAGCAGACGGCGCGTCTGCTCGGAGGTCAGGTTGGGCAACATGACGGTATGGAAGCCCATGCGGGTCAGCCATGGCTGGCACCCGGGCGAGAGCCGATCCGGGCGCGCCGTGGCAATTGCGTAGAGCGCAGCGCCAGCCTGCATGGCGGCCAGTACCTCGGAGAGCATTTCGAGCCCGGCGCCGGTGTGCCGCGAGGCGAGAGCGTCTAGCAGCAGGAGGGCGGGCCGCTTCTTGTCCACCACGCGGCGCAGGTCATCGCGCAGGTCATCTTCGCTCTGCAGATAGAAGAGAGCGCTGGGCTCAAAGACCCGATCCTGCGGCACCAGGCCGGCTGCGACGGCACGTCGCACTAGCTCGGCCGCCTCGCGGCTCTTGCCGAGCTCCATGCGCCCCGTGATCACCAACCGCGGGTGGGCACGGAGATCCTGGACGTCTGTGACCTTGCGGTCGATCCAGGCGACCTTGCCGCCGCGCCCCAGCCGCTGCCTCAGCTCCTGGGGCGTTACGGGCCTCAGGGAGCGCATCGGTGACGGTTCCTCTCCGGTTGCTCGAAGTGTCATGGTGCACCAGCGCGTTTTAGTCGGATTTCTACAGCTTTACGCAGTATACCACAGATTCACTTTTTATGCAAGTGGATCACCGCTTAAATGAAGGCACCCCGCCGGTCGCGCTGCGGGGTGCCTTCACGAGTGTGGTGATCCTACGTGTGTAAACCTAGCTGCCCGTGATCGCAAGCAGCAGGCTCCGGAGCGCGGATGGCCTCTTGTTGGCCTTGACGAACAAGCTGGCCAACCGGGCGCTCTCGGCTTGGCGGATCCGCTCCGCCTGGTCCATCTTGATGAAATCGAGAAGGACAAGCCCTGGCATGGTGCACCTCCTATGTCGGGATAGGTGCCAGTGTCTCGCCTGCGGTGTCCCCCTACAAGAAAAGGGGGCACCGAGGTTGCGACCCGGTGTCCTCCTTCGACGCCTGCGAGGTTAGCTGCCGGGCTAGGGCAGAAGGTGCTTGCCCTCCGGTCTTGCGTCCGGTTCGCCCCTTGTTTGGATCCCCCGCCGCCGGATGTCATCCACATCCGACGCTCGGCGCGCGAGAATCTGGCTACAGGTGTGATTTCTATCACAAGCGAAAGGAGGTGTCAAGTTGTCTGTGGATGGAGGCTGGGAAGCTGGGCATCGACAGCGGCCGCCTCTAGACCCTCATCATGCGGCGCATCACGGCACCCTTGAGCCGCAAGAGCGGACGCCGAGCCAGGATCACCAGCTCGTCGAGCGTCTCTGGTGCGCGGGTCAGCTTCTCGAAGCCGTCGCCGGTGATGAGCAGGGTGTCTGAGTGGCGAAAGCCGCCGACACCCGGCAGGTAAATGCCGGGCTCGACGCTCACCAGCATGTTGGGCTCGAGCACATCAGAGCTGCCAGCGGCGAGCCACGGGCCCTCGTGCCCGCCCAGGCCGAAGCCGTGGCCGGTGCGGTGCAGCAGGTAGCCGCCCAGCCCTTCGTCGCGCAAGAAGCCGTTGGCCGCCTCGTCAATCGTCGCGCAGGGTACGCCAGGGCGGAGCAGGGCGAAGGCACGCTCTCGCGCGGCGCGCATCACCGCGAACATCTCCTTCATCTGTGCGGTGGGTGGAGCCAGGAAGTAGGTCCGTTCGCACTCGGCGGCATAGCCGTTGACGCGCATAAGGCTCAGGGCGATATGGGGTCCGTCGAGCAGCCGGTCTCCCGGCGAGGGCACGCCGTGGGGCATGGCGCTGGCGGGAGCCGGCCAGGAAGCAGTCAGGGTGCTGGTCGTCAGCGCGTCGAAGGCTGTGCTCTTGACGATGTCCAGCTGTACCGAGCGCCCGAGCGAAAAAAGCTCGAGCTCCGACACGCCGTGATACGACGCGGCGAGGACCTTGGCCATGCCCATGTCGGCGTAGCTGGCTGCACGGCGGAGCATCTGCACCTCGGCTGGTGACTTGCGCAGGCGGAGGGTCTCGACGAGAGGGAGGGTGCGCGGTGCGAGGTCGTGCAGCGCGACGGCGACTTCCTGTGGCAGGGAGGGCTCGACGCCGAGTGTCCGCACGCCGTCGAGCATCTCTCGCAGTCGATCGGGCCAACCCTCGCCGGAGGGCGAAGGGTAGTCCCAGTAGTGGCGCACGTCGCCGACGTTGGGCGCCGCGGAGAGATGCTCCTGCTCGAGCGCGGGCACGAGCAGGAGCGCCTGCCCTTCGGGACGCACCAGGATAAAGAAGGGGCGCTCCATTGGCACGTAGACGACGCCTGTCAGGTAGTAGATGCTGGACTCTGCCGAGACGAGAAAGAGGTCGACGCCCTGGGCGCGCACGGCAGCCTGGAGCTGCTGCATGCGACCCATAAGCTCCTCTCTTGTGATCATGGCTAGCCTCCTTACCGGGCAGGTCGATGCCGGGCAGGTGGAGTATATCACAGGCGGCCAGAGGCGGAAAGAGGCGACGCTCCCGCAAGTGGAGTGGGGCAGGGCTGACAGGCGGTTCGGGCGGACCCAGGTGTGTGCGCCGTCACCCTGCCGGGGTTCTGCCTGACGCTGGCGGGCGGCTGGGCTTGCGCCGGTGCTGCACGAGGCGGTGCGGCCCCTGTCTGGCGAGGCGTGCCGGACGATCGAAAGAGAGTGGGCCGGCGAGCGGCTCTCTTCACCCTGGTCAGCGAACTTCGGCCACGGGGTGAGGCTGACTGAACCAGACACTCGCCGGGCGCAGTGGCTTGTGGTACAATAGCTCTCGCGTGCGGGGCGGGGGTCATCGGTGCAGGTCGGCGAGCTGGTGGCGGCCCTGGCCGGCTGTTCGGCGTGTTGGGGTGCAGCCGCTGTTGGGCATTGGTGTTGCCATGATGGGCCCCCAGACGTGGACTGCAGTGAGGCCAAGTCCTTCAGCGTGTTTGGCGAATCGGGACCTGGCCGACGACACCGGGGCGGTGTCGGGCCGTGCCCGGGTGTGGAGAGCGGGCCGTCCTGTGGTGTCGCCGCGGCCGAGCCGGGAGTCGCCACGTTCTCGGCCATGGCTCCTTCGCTACTCAGGGCGGGCTGCCTACTGCTCGATGTGCGGGGCGCGATGCTCATTGCGGACCCGATGCTGCGCGGGTTGAAGGCAGAGTTGAGCGGAGAAGGCCGGCTGGTGTGGGGCAGGCGCAGCGAGTCAAGGGCAGGTACCCCGGAGGGGGAACCAGGAGGGGCTGGTGGACGAGGCGAAGGTAGAGGAGAGGCCCGCCGAGGCTGAAGGCCGGAAGAAGCCATCGAAGCGCAAGGGCCGCGCGCCGAAGGTGCATTACCCCTGCCCGACGCCCCGGCTCTCGGTAGCGCGCAAGGCGCTGAAGCGGCTGACGTTGGTGGCTGTGGCCTACTCGGCGGTGGAGCGCGAGTTCTTTCCCACGGACGAGGCGTTCGCGGCGGAGAAGGAAGTGGAAGCCCGCGCCGCGGAGGTGCTTGAGGTGATGCAGCGGCTGGGCGTACCCGGCAGGCTCTACTCCGGCAGCGAACATCTTCTGAGTGACCTACTGGACGACCGGCCGGACCTCGTGCTGAACCTGGTGGACACCCTGCGCGGGCGCGATGCGCTGCAGGCGTCCATCGCCGGGGCACTGGAGCTGGTGGAGATTCCCTACACGGGCGCGGGCATGGCGGGCCTGGTGATCGGCAACAACCGCAACCTGGTCAAGCAGCTCCTGAAGGCGAACAAGGTACCCACGCCTCCCTACCAGTACATCAAACGGGCAGGGACAAGGGTGAACCCGGACCTTGGGCTGCCGCTAATCGTCAAGCTAAACGAGGGTGGTGGGAGCGTCGGAATCGACAATCGGGCGGTGAAGGAGTCGCTCGAGGAGGCGCAGCAACAGGTAGAGGACCTGATCGCAGCCTACCGGATGCCGGTGATAGTGGAGCGTTTCATCCCCGGTCCGGAGATCACGGCGGTGGTGTTCGAGGACCGGCGCATGCGGCACGTGTTCTTGGGGCGGAAGGTATTCGGCTTCCGTCCAGACGGCAGGCACGAGTTTACCAGCCTCGAGAGCTACGACGTCCCGGACCCTTATCGGTACGCGCCTGTGGAGGATGCGGAGCTGGCGAAAAAGATCGAGCAGTATTCCAACAAGGTGTTCCGGGTCGTGCACTGCAGGGACTATGCCAAGTATGACATCCGGGTGGATGAGACGACGGGGACGCCCTATTTCACGGACTGCAACCCGAACACCGCCTTTGGGCCGAGCCTGGGGCTACCCTTCACGGAGATCCTCGAGACGTTGTACGGGGTCAAGTTCGAGCGGGTGTTGGAGGCGCTGCTGAGCAAGTACGCCAAGAAGCTCAAGATGGCACGACCGCCCGCGCCCGAAGCCGGCGCCGAAGGTAGGCAAGCCGACATTGCGGATAGGAGCGCTGTCACCCCTGTCGCGGCAGGGGAGGGCAGTGCCCTGCTTCCGTAACGCAGCTAAGGGACGGGGCGCAGATGATCGGCCCACGCTCGGGTGCCGGGCTGCCCCAGAGGGCTGCAGCCGGGTCCGATGGTTCTCCAGGAGTGCATGCATGAGAAGTAGAGTGACGCGAGCGCTGTTGATCGCCGCCGGGACGCTGTGCGTGGCCTCGGCGACACTCGGCCTGTTCGTGCCGGTACTGCCGACCACGCCTCTCCTGCTCCTCGCGGCGGTGTGCTACGCTCGCAGCTCAGAGCGGTTCTATCGCTGGCTACTGACCAACCGCTGGTTCGGAGCGTACATCCGGAACTATCGTGAGGGGCGGGGGATCGCGCTGTGGCACAAGGTGCTTGCGCTCACGTTGTTGTGGCTGACGATCGGCTACGCGGCGGGGTTCGTGGTGTCCCAGTGGTGGCTGAAAGCAATCCTGCTTGGGATTGCGGTGGGCGTGACGGTGCACCTGGTCACGACCAAGACGTATCGGCCGGGGCGGGAGGAGGGCGCGATGCGCGAGTCTGCATTGCACCGGAAGGCAGGAGAGCGATAGGTGCAGCGCACCGAGGGCAGGCGCGCCGCACCGGCAGGCAGGAGGGAGACGGCCGGGGCGTTGGGACGAAAGACCTGGCAGGCTTCTAAACCTGCCAGGTCTGCGTAGAGGCATGTGCCGGATCAGCGATTGCCTTGCACCATGGGCAGGTGCACGAGATAGCCGCCCGCGAGCGGCAGCAGCGCGTTCACCGGGCCGTAGCAGACCCCGCTCCCGTTCAAGTCGACGGCTTCCAGCAGATAGTAGTAGACCTGGCCGGGCAGGGCGCTTGTGTCGACCCACTCGTAGGCTGCGCCAAAAGGGCTGCCGGGGGGGACCTGGCTGGGGATCAGCTCCACGTTCAACTGGGCGTAGGTGCCTGGCTCCCCGCTCTCGCTGCGGTGCAGGTTAAAGCCCAGGATATCTAGCTCCGAGGCGGTCTCCCAGGCGACCACGATCGCGCCGGCGGCCGGGTCGGGCCTCGCGGTAAAGGAAAGCATCACTACGCCCGTTGGCGTGGCATCGCTGATGACCCAATCGGAGAAGGCGGTGACGTCACCGCCGCACACAAGGTTCCGCAGCGTGCTGCTGTTCGCCGTGCGCTCCTTGCACTCCCACTCCGTGCCCGCCCAGCGGCAGAGGCGGAACTCCTCTTCGGCACGGCCGCCGGTCTCGGCGTCCTCGTAGTGCAGGCAGATCTCGACCCGCCAGCCGCTGCCGGTTCCCGAGAGCTCGTACCAACGGTCGATCATGCCTGGGGTGGCTTCCGGCTGGCGGCCGTCCAGGTGGACCGTCGCGGCGATCTCGTCCATTGTGCCGGGCTCCTCGACGTTGGCCTTGTTGGGGGTCCCGCCGAGGGGCTGCCAGCCGGTGTTGCTGACCGGGTGCCGGACCGTCAAGGGCACGCGGAAGTCGGCCTCGGTGCGGTTGTTGAAGGAGGGGGTGAACCAGCGGCCGGTCCAGGGCAGCGGGCTGCGCCCGACGACCCGGACGCGCCACTTGTAGTTGCCGCCCAGGTCGGCGCCGCTGCCCATGCCGGTGAGGGGGCTGCCGCCGACCAGGCTCTCGTTCCAGGAATCGGGTGCGACGAGGCCTGTGCCGTCAAAGGGCTCGTCCAGCCGCTTGACCTCCCATTGGAGGCGCACGCTGCCGCGGCCGAAGGGCGAGCGACCCAGCAGGTCGAGGCGGTAGGTGCCAACGGCCTGGGTGATGAGCGCGGTCAGCCCCTGGGGACCGATCGGCTGCGAGTCGTCGAAGCGGCGTTGGCGCGGCGCGCTGTTCGGGTGGCTGCCGCCGTTGCCGTAGTAGAGGTAGATCATGCCCCAGTCGATCCCATCACCGTCAAAGTCCGGCGCGCCGATCACCACATCCGAGTAGCCGTCGCCGTCTACGTCGCCCGCGCAGGCGATGGAAGAGGCAAAGCCGGCAGAGGGCTGGCTGGCGTCGCCCGCCTGCCAGTCTGGCATGGCCTGGCCGGAGCCGAGGCCAGAGCCCGTCAGGCCGCCGGCCGACCCGTAGTAGAGATAGGCGCGGCCCCCGTCCTCGTGGAGGTAGTGTGGCGCGCCCACCACGATGTCGGAGTAGCCATCGCCGTTCACATCGCCGGCTGTGGCCACGGTCGACCCGAAGCTGGCGGCTTCCTGGTCGGCCGGGTCGGCGTACCAGGCGGGGGCGTTGTGCAGCCCGCTGGCTGAGCCATGAAAGACATAGGCGCGGCCCTCGTCGTCAGCCAGTGTGGTGTCGTAGGCGAATGCGCCGACGACAATGTCCGAGTAGCCGTCCCCGTTGACGTCGCCGGCTGTGCTCGCTGCCCTGCCGGCGAGGGCGAAGGCCTGGTCCGCGTACCAAGCCCAGTCGGGACTGTCCCAGAGAGCCAGGCCGCCGGCGGAGCCGTAGTACACGAGAGCGGCGCCGGCGCCCGCCAGATTGAGGGCGGCGTTGTTCGCGTTGGGGACGCCGATCACGATGTCGGCATAGCCATCGGCGTTCACATCGCCCGCCGTGCCGACAGCATACCCAAATCCAGCGTTGGCCTCCATGTAGTAACCCTCCCATGCGGCACCGTCCTGCGGGGGAGTCACTCCGGCTGCGGAGCCGTAGTACAGCCAGGCCGTGCCCGAGTCGGGGTAGCCGGCGGGGTCGCAGAAGGGGGTGCCGATGAGTACGTCGGAATAGCCGTCGCCGTTCACGTCGCCGGCCGTGCCGAGGGACCAACCCCAAAGGGAGTTGTTTTGGTTGGCAAAGGGGCCGTCGAGAACCCAGTTGGGGTCCGTGCTCAGGCCAGCGGGCGAGCCGTGGTAGATGTAGACGCGCCCTACTTCGACGGTGGTCTCCGATGAGTAGCCCGGGGCCCCGATGATGATGTCGGCATAGCCGTCACCGTTCACGTCACCGGCCGTGCCGAGCGACCTGCCCAGCATGGCGTTGGGGTTGTTGATCGGTGCAGTGCTCCACGCGGAGTACTGCGCAAGCCCCTGGGGCGTGCCGTGGAAGGCGAACACCCGGCCCTCGGCGCCGGTGCCGGGGTCGAACTTGTAGGCCCCGACCAGCACGTCGGAGTAGCCGTCGCCGTTCACGTCGCCGCCGCCGGCGACCGAGAAGCCGAAGTGGGCGTATGAGTGCGGCTGAGGGCTCGCACGGGTCACGGGAGTCAGCCCCAGGCCGCCGGGCCGGCCATAGAAGAGGTAGGCGCGCCCGTCGTCGCTGAAGGAGGCGTCGCAGCCGGGGGACCCGGCGATGATGTCGGAGAAGCCGTCGCCGTTGACGTCGCCGGCGAAGCCAAGCGAGAAGCCAAACCACGCGCCGTCCTGCTCGGCCGGATCGGCGATCCAGTCGGGGTCGGCGCCTGGGCCGGAGGCGGAACCATAGTAGAGGTAGGCACGGCCCTCGTCACCGTGCTGCACGTCGAGCCACGGCGCGCCAACGACGATGTCTGCGTAGCCGTCGCCGTTGACGTCGCCGGCCGTGCTCATCGACCAGCCAAAGTTGGCGCCGTAGGTGCCGCCCTCGCTGCTGGGCGAGGTGGCCCAACTGGGGCTTGTGTAGGGCGCCGGGCCGCTGCCCGAGCCGTAGTAGAGATAGGCCCGGCCGGTGCCCCCTCCAAAGCCAGGTGACCCGAGGAGAAGGTCCCCGTAGCCGTCGCCGTTTACGTCGCCGGCGAGGCCCGCGGTCACCTGGCGGCTGCCCGTGGGCGAGCCATACCAGGACCAGAGGGGAGTGTTGACCATGCCGCCGGCCGCGCCCTGGTAGAGCACGGCGGCGGCTTTGAAGTTGCCTGAGTAGTAGCCCGGGACGCCGGCGATGACGTCGGCGTAGCCGTCTCCGTTCACGTCTCCGGCAGCGGCGACGGTGCTGCCCAAGCTTGCAGAGGTCTGGTTGTAGCGGTCGTCGGACCAGGGTGGGTCGTCGAAGCCGGCCGCATTTCCGTAGAAGACGTAGACGCGCCCCTCCTCGTAGTAGCCGCCCCCGGAGTACCGGGGCGCGCCGACGGCGATATCGGCATAGCCGTCCCGGTCCACGTCGCCGGCCCCGGCCACGGCGTAGCCGAAGTAGGCGCCGGCGCCCGAGCCAGAGGGGTCCAGCTTCAGCCAGTCGACCGTGGCGGAGAGGCCGCCGATCGAGCCGAAGTAGACATAGACCGCGCCGTCGCTGTGGTTGCCGTCGGCATTGTCGTCGTAGTTGGGCGCGCCGACCACGAGGTCGTCGTAGCCATCGTCGTTGACGTCCCCGGCCGCGCCGGCCGAGTAGCCGAAGCACTCCTCGCTGTGCCCGGTGGTCCCGGTGGCGTGCCAGCTTGGGCTGTTGCCTGGCGGCATGCCGGTGGCCGAGCCATGATAGACGTAAACGCCGGCGCCGCATGTGCCGTGCAGCGTGTTCACGGCGCTGACAAAGACGTCGGCAAAGCCGTCGCCGTTCACGTCGCCGGCGGTCCCCACGGCGTGCCCGGCGCCCGAAAGGTCGCCGTCGGCAGGATCGGCGGCCCACGCGGGGGAAGCGTCGGCGCTGAGGCCGGCGCTGCTCCCGAGGTAGAGGTAGAAACGCCCCTCGTCTTCCTGCGCGCTGGGCCGGCGGTCAAAGTAGGGCGCGCCGACGACCACGTCGGCAAAGCCATCGCCGTTCACGTCTCCGGCGCCGGCGACGGCGGCGCCGAACCGGGCGCCTTCCTGGTTCGCCGGGCCGGCCGTCCAGGCCGGGGTGGTGTACAGGCCGCCGGGTGCGCCGCGGAACAGGTAGGCCAGCCCCTCGGCCACCGGCACACTATCCTTCACCAGGTCCGCCGCGCCGTACGCGCCGACGATCAAGTCGTCGTACCCGTCTCCGTCGACGTCGCCGGCGGTGCTCAGCGCCGCACCGGCGCTCGCAGCCGGCTGGTCCTCGTACCAGGCAAAGTCGGGGCTGTCCCAGTTGCCGGGGCCGCCGGCGGAGCCGTAGTACACCAGCGCTCCGCCGGCATCGACCACGCCCAGGGCGGAGTTGTCGGCATACGGGACGCCGATCAGGATGTCGGAGTAGCCGTCACCGTTCACGTCGCCGGCCGTGCCGACAGCATAGCCGTAGCTGGCACCCGATTCGGCGTAATAGCCCTGCCACCCCGGCCCATTCTGCGGGGGAGTGACACCGTCGGCAGAGCCGTAGTAGACAAAGGCCACGCCGGCATCGGGGTACCCGGCCGGGTCGTAGTAGGGGGTGCCGATGATGACGTCGGAGTAGCCGTCGCCGTTGAGGTCGCCTGCTGTGCCGACCGACCACCCCCAGCGGCAGTAGGCCTGGTCGGGGGAGGGGGCATCGAGGACCCATTCGGGGTTTTCGCCCAGGCCGGCGAACGAGCCGTGGTAGACGGCGATGCGCCCCGTTTCGGCGGCCGCTCCGGAGTAGCCGGGTGCTCCGATAATGACGTCGGCATAACCGTCGCCGTTGACGTCGCCCGCTCCGGCGGCCGAGCGCCCGAACTGGGCCCCGGCCTGCCCCGTCGCGCTGGTGGTCCAGGCAGGCTTCCACGACATGCCCGAGGGCGAGCCGAGGTAGACAAAGGCCGCACCGGCATCCGCGGCGGCCGGTTGGTCGAAGCCGTGCGCGCCGATGACGATGTCGGAGTAGCCGTCGCCGTTGACGTCGCCGGCTGCAGACAGGGAGGCACCAAAGAGAGCCCCCTCCTGGTCCGCCGGGTCGACATACCAGGTCTCGGCCGCGGGCGGGAGCAGGCCGTGCGGCGAGCCGTAGTAGGCGTACACGCGCCCCTCGTCGGCACTTGCTCCGTCGAAGGTGTGGGCCCCGGCGATAACGTCTCCGTAGCCGTCGCCGTTGAAATCGCCCGCAGAGGCGGAGAGGCCAAAGCCGGAATCGTCCTGGTCGGTGGGATGAAGGCCCGCCACGAAGCTGAGCTGGCAGACCGGGTAGTTGCCCAGGTTCACCTCGTACTGGAAGAGGTAACCCTCCTGGGCGATGTAGCCGGCCGAGTTGTTGCGGTAGCCGCCGGCCAGGATCTCGGCCGTGCCGTCCCCGTCCGTGTCGCCGGCGGGAGCCACAACCTGGCCGAAGCGACCGTCGGCGGTGTTAGTCGCCTGGCTGGTGCAGTACCACTCCTCGCCCAGGACGCCGTCGTCCGCCGTGGCGGGAAAGACGTAGAGGCGGCCCTCGTCCCAGTAGGCGCCGTTGTCGTACTTGGGCGAGCCGGCGAGGACGCCGGTGCCGGTCGAAGGGTCGAGGGCGGAGACCGAGGAGCCGAACCCGGCGGCGGCCTGGTTGGTGGGATCGGCCCACCAGTAGGGATGGAGGTCCAGGCCGGTGGAGGGGTTTCCGCTGTAGACATAAGCGCGGCCCTCGCCTGCGGCCTGGCCGCTGTAGCCGGGGGCGCCGATGACGACGTCGGGGTAGCCGGCCGCGGGGGCCGGCGTGTAGCCGTACACCAGGATATCGTCGAGGCCAAAGCTCTCCCCGTCCAGGCCGTGATACCGCCAGGCAAGGCGGAAGGGGCTGCCGGCGACTACCGACAGGTCGATCGACACCTGGCGGTACGCGAAGGTGGTCCAGGTTTCGTTGTCGATCATGTCCCACAGCGTGGCGATGGGGGTGCCGTCAGCGTCTGTCGCGTACACGGTCACCGTGGCGCCGGGGAAGGAGGTGTCGCTGAGGGCCCAGAACTCGAGGGTGGGTTGCTCGATGCCGACTGGGATAGAGATCTCGGGGCTGACGAGCCACTCATCCTGGGCGTATTGGCCGTTGTAGCTGACCCAAGCGGCATAGTTGCCCGAGTGAACGGCCCAGGGGTAGGACCCGGCGTAGACGATCATCCATTGGTTCGGCGAGTCGCCCAGCGAGCGCTTCTCCCAGCCGCTGGGCGGCATCAGGCCGCTCTCAAAGCCCTGCGACAACAGGCGCACGGTGCGCAACCGGTCGCGGTCGACGTTGCCGGCGGCGGCCAGGGAGGCGCCAAAGAAAGCGTCTGTCTGGTTGGTGGGACTGGCCCTCCAGTCGTAGGTGGAATCGGGGGCCGGCGCGCCGCCGAGGAAGAGGTACGCCGCGCCCTCGTTGATGAAGTAGGTGCTTCTTTGGGGCGCGCCCACCAGCATATCGCCGTAGCCGTCGCCGTTCACATCGCCTGCCGACGCGACCGCCTGCCCAAAGCGAGCGCTCGCATACTCCCCCACTGCCGGCCACCCGTCCGCCGGCGCCGGGTTACCCGGCCCTCCCAGGTAGAGGTATACCGCCCCATGCTCGCTGAATTCTGGGGCGCCTACGAGCATGTCGTCGTAGCCGTCGCCGTTCACGTCGCCGGCGGTGCTGACTGCAGCGCCGAAGGCGGCGCCGACTTGATCGGTGGGGTCGGCGGTCCAGGCGACCGGGGTCAGCCCGGTCTGCCCGCCAAAGAAAAGGAAGGCGCGCCCTTCGTCGTAGGGTCCGGTGTCGAAGTAGGGCGCGCCGATCAGCACCTCGTCGTAGCCGTCGCCGTTCACGTCCCCTGCGCCGGCGACCGAGAGGCCGAAGTAGGCGCTTGCCTGGCCGCCCACCTGCCAGCCGGGTCCCTGGTTGAGGGCCGAGACGGGTCCAGCCGGCGAGCCGTGGTAGAGGTAGGCGCGGCCCTCGTCAGCCGCGCCGTTGTCGTAGCCGGGCGCGCCGACGAGGACATCGTCGTAGCCGTCGTCGTTGACGTCACCGGCGGTAGAGACGGCCAAGCCCAGCCAGGCGTTGGCCTGGTCGGCAGGGTCGGCCGCCCAAGGCCAGGTCAGCACGGGGTCAATGGTGATGGGGTAGGAGGCGCCGCCGTCTTCGAGGACAATGCGCAGCCCACCCCCCGCGGGCAGATCAAAGCTGGCCGCCAGTGGCAGGCCGCCGGCGTCATAGGCGACCAACCCGGCGTAGACGAGAAGTGCGTCCGTCCCGGCGACGGCAAGCTCGACGGCGTCCGCGCCGGCAATGCGGGGGACCAGGTTGCCCGAGAGGGCCAGCTCCAGCACGAGCGATCCCTGCCCGGCGCCGGGCGGGGGCGAGGCGAGCGTAAAGCCCTGCTCCACGCCATCCGCACTGTTGACGAACCACTCAACCAGGTCCGGGCCGTAGCGCACTTCGATGCGGCCGCCTTCGGCGGTCACGCTCTCCGGCGCGCCTGCCGGCCGGATGCCCGGCCCGGCGGCCTCGGTGGAGGCGGCGTAGCCGTGTCCAGAGAAGCGGAGGGAGGCGGTCCAGGCAGCCGGTTCGCCTTCCGGGGCACCGTCTCCACTGCGGCCGCCGCGAGGGCTCACACTCAGCCCACCGCCAGAGTCCAGGAGGATGCGCAGGTCCTGTGCGCGGTTCGGCGCGGCCCACGCGCCCCCCTCCTGCGCAGAAAAGTGGTACTCGGACGACTCAATGTAGGCCATCACATCGGCGAACCAGTCGGTCTGTTGCAGGGCGGCCGGGTCGAGCGTGCCGCCGGCCGCCGGATCCTCCAGCGCAGCGCCCAAGTCGGCGCCGGCCTGTGGGGCCGGGCCTTTGTGGTCCAGACCAGGGATCGCTGTGCCGTCACCGGGCACGAATTCCTGCCCCGGGCTGGGAGGTGTCGGCTGGATGCCCTGGGCAACCCCCCGCCGGCCCAGCGCGCCGCCTCCCAACGCCAGTACGACCGCCAACAGCAGGTCGAGCGCAATCGCGAATCGTCTCCGCTCCATCTTGTTCCCCTCTCCTCCCCGTGTAGCTCCTGCCTACCTGATCCCGCGGCGGGTCGAGAGGCGCAGCCCGTCGGTGCGCGCCTCGATGAAATCGAGCAGCCCGTCCAGTTCCTGGACCATTGCCGACTCGCCGGTGCCGGCGTGCTGCACCCAGGCCTTCCAGCCGGGCCGTCCTCCCTCGCACCAGATGCGGACGATGAACGAGTCCCTGCGTGTAGCCCGTGCCCTGGAATTGCGTGTCTCGTCCATAAGAGTAGTGCCCCCTATCTGGCGGCAGTGTAGCACGGCGGTGTCTCTCGATTGTCTGGGGCGAGGACGAAAGGGGTCAGAACCTTGCGATCAATTTGGGACCGAGGTGGTGTCCGGGCGGCTCCCACGGGTCTCGAGCGGGTAGCCGACCCGGCGAAGGGCGGCGAGGTCGCGCCGGACGGTCGGCCCGCTGGCGCCCAGCGCCGCAGCCAGGTCGTCGACGGTCGGGGCGGCACCCTGCTCGGCTGCCTCGCGCAGCAGGCGGCCCAGCCGGCCCCGGCGGATGGCCACCTTCCCGGCAACGGTACTGTCCTCGGGCGCGTCCACCGTCCATGTGACGGTCACGAACTCCTCCACGCGCAGCGGCCGGCCGGTGGGGACGCCGGCGCGCGGCAGGCGAGCGGTCATCTGCCGGGGATGGATCGCCTCCCAAGCGGCGACAACTTGGCGATGGAGGGGCATCTCCTCGACAAAGCCCCTGCGCCAGTCTGGGTTGTCCAGTGTGGCGAGGCGCTTCTGGACCTCATCATAGGCGCGGTGGAGCGCTGCATCGGCAGCAGCACCGTCCCCGGCCGCCGCCATGATCTGGTAGTGGTGCAGGAAGAGGTCGAGGCTCGGCGGGGTGTCCGGCTGCGACGCCGCCACGGCCATGGCTTCGACGGAGAGGCGCACGGCCGCTGCCAGGTCGCCGAGGCGGTGGTGGGAAAGTGCCAGGAAGGAGCGCGCGGTGTTGCGGTAATAGGCATTTGCGGCTGCTTCGAATTGATGCATGCTGTGCGTGAACCAGTCTGCCGCCTGTGTCCAATCGCCGGTCGCCAGCGCCAGCTCTCCCGCCCGGAGGTGGACGGTGGCCAGGAGGTAGGCAGAGTCCATCTGGCGGGCAAGTTGCTCCGCATGTTCTAGCGCTTCTGCCGCCGCGGCGTGCTGCCCCGCGTGGGTGAGCAGCTCGGCCAGACTGGAGAGGATGCGGCACTCGTCGTCGGCCAGGGAGAGGTCGCGGGCAAGGGGCAGTGCTTCGGCCAGGACGCGCCGCGCTTCGGCCGGCTGGCCGATTGCCTTGTAGCGCGAGCTGAGGTTGAGCAAGGTGATCACCTGGCCATGGCGGTGATCGATGCGGCGAAAGAGGCCGTAGGCCTCTTCGGCTGCCTGTACGGCGGGGCCATATTCACCGAGGGCGCTGTGCGCGAGGCTGAGGTTGTTGAGGGCGACCCCCTCGTAGTAGCGATGGCCGATGGCCCGCATGTGGCCCAGCATGGCCGCGCAATGTTCCGCCTCGGCGCGGTGGTTGCCCTGGGCTCGGGCGATCCAGGCCATAGCGTTGTGCAGGCGCGCGGCGAACAGGGGATCGGCGCGCGTTTGGGCTTTTTCCAACGCCGTGCGCGCGACTTCCTGCGCCTCGTCGAGCCTGCCCATGTCTCGATAGGTCATGACCAGGCCGGCGTAGACGTCGATCCCTGCGCCGGAGCCGGCTTCCTGGGCCTCGATCGCGCGCCGGAAGGCCTCAAGGGCTGCAGCGCTCTGCCCCTGCTGCTTCCACGCGGTGCCGCTGGTGAGCCATGCCCGTGCCTCGGCGCCGGCCAGGCCGTGCTCCCTGGCGAGAGCCAGCGCCTGCTCGGCTGACCGCCGTGCGGCATCGTACTTGCTGGCTGACTTTTCCAGGAACTCGGCCTCTTGCAGGAGCGCCTCTACCCGCCGCTCGGGGTCCGCGAGCGCCTGGGCCAGCGCCTGCATTGCCTCGACGTCCGCCCGCCAGGACTCGGCATCGGCCCGCTGGTGGAGCAGGGGGCCGCGTGCGGCCAGAAGGTCAAAGTGGCGCTCGGCCAACAGCGCGGTGGGGAAGGGGCGGTGCTCCTCAAGGATGGCGATGGCCTTCCCATACGAGCGCAGCGCCGACTCGGCGGCGTAGGCCGTGGCGGCCTCGTGGCCTGCTGCGGCATAGGCGTCCACGGCACGGTCCCACACCTCTCCGCACTCCAGGTGGTAGGCGAGGAGGGCGCTGACGGGATGTGCGCCGGGCTGCGGCGACTCCAGGGCGGTGGCGGCCCGCCGGTGGAGCATCTTCCGGCGCGCGGGAGCCATGGAACGGTAGGCCACCGTGCGGACCTGGTCGTGCCCGAAGCGGAAGGAGGTATGCTGCTCGACCAGGAGCCGGCGGCGCGCCAGGCTGTCAAGCGCAGAGACAAGCTCGCCGCCCTCTCCGTCGACGGTCTCCTGGAGGAGCTGGAATCCAAAGTCATCGCCGAGGACGGCCGCCGCCTCCAGAACCGCCCGCTCCTCGCCGGCGAGCAGGGCAAGGCGGCGGGCAATCACCCTCTCCACGGAGCCGGGGACCGGCAGCTCGGAGTAGTCGCCCGTGGTCCGGTCCCAGGCGGTGCTCCACTCACCCTGCTCGTCCCGGAAGAGGGTCCCCTCCTCGTAGAGAGCCCGCATCAGCTCGATCACGAAGAGAGGGTTGCCGCCCGTTTCGGAGTAGAGCCGGGAGGCGAAAAGAGGGGCCGGCTGGCGAAGGTCCAATCCACGGCGGACCAGCTCACAGGTGTCGGCCTGGTCCAGGGGGCGCAGCAGGAGCTGGCTCCGCGCGCCGGCGCGCTGGGCGGCCTGGAGCGCCTTCCAGGCGGACGGATCGCTGCGCGCCTCATCCCCACGGTAGGAGGCGACCACCAAGACCCGTTGTGCCCGCAGACGCCCCGTCAGGGCAGCCAGCATGGTCAGGCTGTCCTGGTCCGCCCAGTGCAGGTCCTCCAGCAGGAGCAGGAGGGGCACGCTGTGCGACCAGCCAGAGAGAAGCTCATAGAGGGCGTTGGTGAGCCGCTCCTGCTCGCGCTCGGGCTCGACGCGCGGTGGGGCGGGGAGGCCGGGAAGCGCTTCGGCGAGGGACGGCAACAGCGTGCCAAGCACCTGGAGCCAGATGGGCTGCAGTACGCACGACCACTGTTCGACGCGCAGAGGGGAGATCGGCGCCTGGAGGGCCTCGATCCACGGGCTATAGGGGACCGTGGCGGCGGCCTGGTGGCAGCGGCCCCACAGGACCTGGATGCCTCGCCACCCGGCATCGCGGGCAACCTCCTGAAGCAGACGCGTCTTGCCGACGCCGGCCTCGCCCTCGATCAGCACGAGCCCACCCATGTCGTGTACGGCTGCCTCCAGGAGGGATGCCAGCGCGGCGCGCTCCTCGAGCCGACCCACGAAGTCCATCGCAGGCCCGGCGGCGGGTGGTGCCTCATCGAGGGCGGGATTCGGCAGGGGCAGATGGGGCACCGCCTCGCGAGCCTCTGGCCGAGCGATCGCGCGTGCCAGCGCCGCGGTTTCAGCCGAAGGCTCTGCGTCCATCTCCTCTTTGAGCGCCTTCCGGCAGATCTCGAACTGCTTGAGTGCCTCGGAAGTGCGACCCATTCCGTGGCACAGGCGCATTACCTCGCAGTGAGCCTCCTCGCGCCATGGGTCGTCGGCGGCCAGGCGGCGCGCAAAGAGGAGGGCGCGCTCGAACTCACCGCGCAGCTTGTGGGCCTGCACCAGCCGCTCCAGCGCCTCCAGGAGGAGGTCACGCAGCCGCTCCCGCTCAGCCAGGACCCAGTCGTCGTAGTAGCCGGCCAGCAGGTCGCCCTCGTAGAGGTCCACGGCTTGCTGCAAGCGCTCGATGCCGGGTGCCTGCCCCCCTGCCTCGGTGCCGGCCGCCAGGCACTCGAACTCGTCCGCGTCCAGCCACATTTGGAGGCCGGGGTCGATCTGGACCGTGTCCCCCTCGGCCTGCAAGGCCGGGTACGGTTCGAGTGCCCGGCGGATCTGCCACAGGGCCTGGCTCAGGCGGCGGCGTGCGCTGGCATCGGGCAGCTCCGGCCAGAAGGTGCCGGCGAGCAGGGCGCGGGTGTGAGGGCGGCCGTGGTGCATCGCCAGGTAGGCGAAGAGCGAGCGCGCCGTGGTGCCCGGGATGGGTGGCAGCGGTCGGTCATCCCAGGCGAGGGTCAGTCCTCCCAGGGCTTGGACTCTCAGTGTGGGCATCTCGCACCTGGTCTGTGTAGTCTCTGGAATAGATTCTACCAGCGCTTGCCCTGAAGGGCAACCTGCCGGCTGGCGGCACTGGCCATGAGGCTAGTCCATGACGCTGCGGTCATAGGGAGATCACCCACTTGGGGGATGACGGCTACCCCAGGCCCGTGCTTTGCTGAGTGCATCAGGCACTCGATCGTTGAGCATGGAGCGGAGGTGTGTGATGAGAAGCGGAATCCGTACGATCCTACCAGCGCTGCTGGTTGTGGGCGGGGTCGGCCTGATGGTCGCCGGTATCATAACGGGCAAGCTCGGGGCTGTCGTGGTTGGGCTCTGCGTGGCGGTCGCAGCCACGTACCACTGGATGGACGCGACGAAACGGGCTGGGAAGGGCGGCTAGCTCTGGCGCAAAGCGCGACCTCGACAGGGCAGCGAACCACGACCGCGGGAATCGGGAGTCTGCAGGCGGGTTGAGGCATACTGGCCCATGCTGGTGCGGCGCACCAACGGCAGGTGCACCGCATGGGGGGCAGGCGCTTCTCCGCACCGGGTGCAGCAATGCTTTCCCCCGCACGCCGCAGATCCCGAGCCGCACCGCGCCGGGAGCACCTGCGCCGCAGCGGGTGGAAGGGGGGCAGCCGGAGCGTTGACACGAGTGGACTCGTCGACTATAATGACGACATGAACCCACAGCAGGTCCAGCACTTTTGCCAGGCAATCATCGAGAATGTGGAGCACGTCATCGTCGGAAAGCGTGAGGCGATCGAGCAGGTCCTGGTCGCACTCCTGTGCGAGGGTCACGTCTTGCTCGAGGATGTGCCAGGAACGGGCAAGACGATGCTGGCACGAGCGGTCGCGGCCTCGCTGGGGCTTTCGTTCAAGCGTTTGCAGTGCACGCCCGACTTGCTGCCCAACGACATCACGGGTGTTTCGGTCTTCAACCAGCGCACGTCCGAGTTCGAGTTCCGGCCGGGCCCTGCTTTTGCCAGTGTGCTGCTCGCCGACGAGATCAACCGAGCGACGCCGCGCACCCAAAGCGCGTTGCTGGAGTGCATGGGCGAGCGGCAAGTGACAGTGGACGGTGTGACCCACCCACTAGGTCGCCCTTTCCTGGTGCTGGCGACGCAGAATCCAGTGGAGTACGAGGGCACCTTCCCGCTGCCGGAGGCGCAGCTTGACCGTTTTCTGCTCAAACTGCCGGTGGGGTATCCCTCGCCTCGCGACGAGGGCCAGATACTGCTGAACCTGCAGCGGGAGCACCCTATCACCTCCCTCGCGCAGGTCGTGGAGGGACAGCGCCTGCCGGAGTTGGTGCGCGCCGTCTGGGAGGTGCACGTGGACGACACAGTGCGCGACTACGTGGTGCGGCTGGTGGGTGCGACGCGCACACACCCGGACTTGGCATTGGGCGCGAGTCCTCGAGGCAGCCTGGCGCTCTTCAAGTCGGCGCAGGCGCTGTCCGCGCTGCGGGGCCGCGACTATGTCCTGCCCGATGACGTGAAGGCACTGGCGCTGCCGGCGCTGGCACACCGGCTGGTCGTCCGGCCGGAGAGCCTTCTGCGCGGCCACAGCGCGCCGCGCATCATGGGCGACCTGCTGCGCAGCACGGCGCTGGAGATCGGCAGCCTGTAGGTGGAGCGGAGGGTCCTCACCCAAACAGGTGCAGGGGACCGAGGGCAGGTGCAAAGCATCGGAGCGGGAAGAAGGTGCGGGGCACCGGGAGTGGCCGGTGCGCCGCACCAGGCGGGGTAGCAGGTGCGCCCTGGCGAGTGGAGCAGCAGGCGGGCTGCGATGAAGCGCAAGGCCGGCGTCGAGATCGCGCGGGTGCGAGGCTCGGGGGTCGCTGGGCTGTTTCCACTGCTTTTGGTGCTTGCGGGGGCAGCTCTGCTCACTCACTCTGGCCTCTTTGTCCACCTGCTGTATGCCCTGCCGGCTGCGTACCTCCTGGCGCGGCTGTGGGCCAGGCACACGCTGGCAGCCGTGTCTGTCACGCGCAAGCACGAGACGCGGGTCTACCTCGGCGAGGAGATACCGGTCGAGATAGAGGTGCGCAACCGGGCCTGGCTTCCCGTTCTATGGCTGCACCTGGACGACACGCTTCCCTTGGCGCTCTCGCCGGGCAGGCGCTTTGGCCGGGTGCTGAGCCTCCTTCCACGCGAAGTGAGCCGTCACGGCTACTCACTGTGGGCCCGACGGAGGGGCTATTACCCCTTTGGCCCTCTGATTGCAGAGGCGGGCGACCTGCTGGGGGCCTCGACTTACCATGTCCGGCACGAATTGGGTGGCGCGGTGACGGTCTACCCCAAGATCGTTCCGCTGCGGGTTTCGCTGCCGTCGCTCTCCCCGCTGGGCACCCTGGCGAGCCCGGAGCGGCTCTTCGAGGACCCGACGCGCATCCTGGGAGTGCGCGACTACCAGCCGGGTGATAGCCTGCGCCGCATCGACTGGAAGACGAGCGGCCGGCTGGGACAGCTGCAGGTGAAGCGCTTTGAGCCTGCGATGGACCTGCAGGCGATGGTGCTTCTGAACCTGGCGGCGGCCGACTACCCGGGCGTGGAGCGCTATCAGTCGACCGAGCTGGGGATCGTCATCGCCGCGTCCTTGGTGGCGCACATTGCGTCGCTGGGACAGGCGGTGGGGCTGGGCACGAATGGACGGGACCCGCTTGAGGATGAGCGAGCGTGCGCGCCAGACCTGGCAAGTCTTTCCGACCTATCAGGTCTATCGGCTGGGAGGGCGGCGCTGGGGGGGCCGGCGCGCAAGGGGAGCGAGCATGTGATGCGGCTGCTTGAGGTCCTGGCGCGGGTGGAGGCGGCGCCTGGCGAAGAGGCGCTTCCCTTCCTTGACCTGCTGGCAGGGCGTGTGGTAGAGCACGGGCTGCCCTGGGGCAGCACGGTGGTCGCCATCACCGGGCGTGAGGTGGATGGGCTCATGGAGGCACTGCTGGCGCTGCGGCGCCGCGGGTTAGCCGTGGTTCTGGTACTGACCTGTCCCGACCGGGGCATGGCCGACACGGTCGCGCGCGCAACACAGATCGGCGCGCACGCGGTGCGAATCGCCAGCGAGCGCGAGCTTGAGGCATGGCTGTGAGGGCGGCGCGCGCGAGGGTCCCATGGTGGGTGGAGCAAGGGCTGCGGCCACTGCTGATCTCGGCCATGATGGCGTGTCTGGCAGTGCTGCTCGGCGACGTTCTGGAGATCGTGGCGCCACTGCCGTCCGGCGCTTTTTTCCCGCTCTTTGTCTTCTTTGCCTGCCTGGAGGGGATCGTGTCGGAGCGGCCTCTGCGCGAGCGGCGCGCCAGCGGCTGGGAGCTGGGGTTGGCCCGGGGGGCGGAGCTTGTGGTGCTGATGCTGCTGTTCAAGGTAACCCTGACCCTGCTGCCGGGGCCTGGGGCGCTGCGGGAAGCGCTGGAGCGATGGTTGGCGCATCCAGGCGAGATGGTGGGCGCGGCGGACCTGACATATGGCACGGCGATGCTTCTGCTCTGGTCGGCGGCCCTCTCGGTGGGCAGGCTGGCACTCGAGCTGGACGAGGAAGTCGGCCGGGGTCCTGAGCCGGCGGACAAGACATCCGCTGCCTACTATCTATGGTTGACGCAGGCACCCCCGCAGCGCGACCGGGAGGGGGCACTGGCGCGCCTGGGCACCCTGTTTGTGTGGGGCGGCACCGGCGCGCTCATCCTGGCGGCGGCAGGGCAAGGGCTGGCAGGAGCAGCAGTCGGTTTGCCCACGGTGCTCTACTTCATGCTCGGGCTGGCGCTGCTGACGCAGGCGCGCTTTGCGGTGGTGCGGGGAGTGTGGCAGTTCCAGGAGGTACACGTGGAGGCCAGGCTGGGCCGGCGTTGGCTGGCCTGGGCCGTCCTCTTCCTGGTGGGGATTGGGGTGCTGGCGCTGTTGGTGCCCAGCGGCTTCCTCGAGGTACCGGTGCAGATGGTGCGTACGGCGATCCTTGTGGCTGCCTACTGGGTGAGCTACCTGGTAATGCTGATCCTTTACCTGTTGTCGATCCCGCTGGGGCTGCTCATCCCCAAGATGGAGTCACCGGAGCGCCCCGAGGTGCCCTCCCAGAGCGAGCCGCTGCTGCCAGTCGAGCCCTGGGGTGGGACTGCAGCCTGGGTGCGCACGGCAGGTGCCGCGCTCTTCTGGGTGGCGCTGGCGGCGCTGCTGCTGTACGCGGCGGTGCGATTTGTCAGAGACCGCTGGACTCAAGGGCGGGGCGGCCATGCAGCCCGGGCGCGCTTTGTGTGGTGGGGGCGGCTCGTCGCCTGGCTGCGCGGGTTGTGGCGGCGCTCGGCCGGGCTGGTGCAGGCCGAGCGCCTACGGCGGATGCGGAGCGGCGTGTCAGAAGAGGCTGGTGCGAGTGCGCGGGTGCGCTGGCCATCGCTGCGACGGCTGGCGCCAGGCGAGCGGGTTCGCTTCTTCTACCTGTCCACGGTGCGGCGCGCGGCGGAGGCAGGTTCGCCCCGTGCGCCTGGTGCAACGCCTTATGAGTACCGGACATCGCTGGAGGAGCAGTTTCCGGCCGTGGAATCCGAGCTGGAGGGGCTAACCGAGGCGTTCGTGTCTGCACGCTACAGCCGGCACAGAATAGAGGTGGAGCAGGCGGAGCGGGTGAAACCGCTGTGGCAGCGTATCCAGGCGGTGCTGCGGCGGGCACGCAACGTGAGGGTCTGAGCCCACGCTCGGCGGTCCTCGCGGGGCAGGGGCCGGCGTGAACTGCCTCGGGCGAGTGAGCTTGCCTACGCCTCTCACTAGTCCTTCCCTTTCCATCCTCCCCCCTCGAAAGGATAGGTTCAGGACTCTCCAAGTGGCCGTTGCGTCCGGGCGGTACAGGTGCTAGCATGCGGTGAGGTCTCAGTCCGTTCGAGGAGAGTGTGCCATGTCACAGCCAGAGGAACGCAATATAGAAGTAAGCTTCACGGCAATTCACAAGATCATCACTCGCGGCCTGAGCGTCTCCTGGGAGAGCGCGCTCAAGACGGCGCGCCAGGGGTTTCAGACCGAAACCGGCAGCGAGGGCCTCCTAAAGTTCGTGCAGGCGCTCTCGTCCGTGCTGCGCGCTCACCATCTGACGGAAGATGAGCTGGCCTTTCCCTTCTTCCGAAGCATCCTGACCCAGGCTCCCTTTGATCTGCTGATGCGCCGGCACGAGGAGATGGCGGGGACCCTGGACGAGGTCCTGCGTGCGGCAGAAGAGCTCCAAAATGAGGGCCGGCAGAAGGCAGGCCTGAGCGACCTCGCCGACGCGCTCGGGAGGCTAAACGAGGCATGGAAACCGCACATTCAGATGGAGGCGGACGAGCTCATCGCCAAGGCAGATGCGCTGGTTCCCGTCGAGGAGCAGCTGCGGCTGACCAGGCTCTTTGCGGAGCATGGTCAGAGGCTGTCGGTGCCGCCGTACTTGACGGTCCCCTTCCTGCTCTACAACCTGCCTGAGGAAGACAGGGCGGCGTTCTCCCGGGGCATGCCTGCGGAGGTACTCAGCCATCTGGTCCCCGTGGTCTGGCGACAACAGTGGGCACCGATGACACCCTATCTATTGACCTGACGGCGGACCCGGGTGCTGGCCTGTTGCACTGTCGGTTCTGCGTCATACCGAGGTGCGGGACCTCGCAGTGCCCTCTCAGGTAGGGTATGGCCGGAACCGCGGTCCCCTTGACCGATGGTCCGCGGGCTGGTCTGGGCCAAGACCCCGCACGCGGCGCCAGCTGACCTTGGTCTCCGGCGGGCGGCAACGCCACTGCCAGGGAACAGGATGACTCTCTCTCTGGATGCGGTATAATCAGGTAAAGGCCAGTCCGGGAGATGTGAACATGGGGGACCGAGTGGAGGAAAAGGAGCCGCTCCAGGCGATGGTCACTGGTATCGACGAGGAGAAGCGCCGGTATCGACAGCCGGTCAGCGTGGTGATCCTGGGCGCGTCTGGCGACCTGACGCAGCGGAAGCTGGTGCCGGCGCTGCACACGCTGGGGTGTGAGGGGTTCCTTCCGGACGATTTCCAGGTCGTGGGCGTTGCACGCAGCCCGCTGTCCGAGGAGGCGTTTCGCAGCCAGCTTTTCCGCGGCGTAGAGGCCTACTCACGGGCGAAACCGGGGGTCTGCGCGCTGTGGCATGCGTTCGGCGACCGCGTCTCCTACCTGTCGGGTGACTACGACGACCCGGAGACCTACCGGCGCCTGGCGGATCGCCTGGCCCACTTCGAGAGGGGAGCCGGCATGCCGGGCAACCGACTTTTCTACCTGGCGACCCCACCCTCGCTCTACCCGGTCGTTGTGCGACAGCTCGGAGAAGCCGGTCTGAACTGCAATGCAGCCGGTTGGGCGCACGTCATCATCGAAAAGCCATTTGGGCACGACCTGGAGAGCGCCCGGGGACTGAATGAGCAGGTGCACGGTGTCTTTGAAGAAGGGCAGGTCTATCGCATTGACCATTACCTGGGCAAGGAGACGGTCCAGAACATCCTGGCCCTCCGTTTCGCGAATGCCATCTTCGAGCCGCTGTGGAACCGCAATTACATCGATCACGTGCAGATCAGCGTGACCGAGACCGTCGGCGTGGAGCACCGCGCCGGGTACTACGACCAGACAGGCGTCCTACGCGACATGTTCCAGAACCACGTCCTGCAACTCCTCACGCTGACGGCAATGGAGCCCCCGGCTATGTTCGAAGCGGGTGCCCTGCGGGACGAGAAGGCCAAGGTGCTGCGGGCCCTCCGCCGCTGCATGGAGAGTGTGCGGGCACAGTACCGAGGCTACCGCGCTGAAGAAGGGGTGGCACGCGACTCGCAGACGCCGACCTTCGCTGCCCTCAAGTGCTTTGTGGACAACTGGCGCTGGCAGGGAGTGCCTTTCTACCTCCGCTCAGGCAAGAGACTGGCGGGCAAGACGACAGAGATCTCCATCCAGTTCAAGGAGGTCCCTCACCTGCTCTTTCCTCCTTCAGCTGGGGCGAACATGGCGCCCAACGTGCTTTCGCTGTGCCTCCAGCCCGGCGAAGGGATCCACCTGCGTTTTGAAGCCAAGGAGCCGGGCGCCGGCATGCGCACCCGGTCGGTGGACATGGACTTTCACTATGCCGAGGACTTGAGTGCGGCGGCATTGCCCGAGGCGTACGAGCGCCTGCTGCTCGACGCGATCCATGGCGATGCTTCGCTGTTTGCACGGGCCGACGAGATCGAGTTGGCGTGGCAGGTGGTCGACCCAATCCTCGCAACCTGGGCTGCGCCCGGCGCGCCTGAGCTGGCGCTCTACGAAGAGGGGAGCGACGGACCACCAGAAGCGGACGAGCTACTGGGCCGCGAAGGGCGGGCCTGGCACCACGACTGTGGGGACCACAGCCGATGATCGCTTGTCAAGACCTAGTGCCCTGGGAGGGGACCGGCGAGGAGGTCGTCGTCGTGGCCGATGCACAGGCCCTGGCCCAGGAGGCCGCACAGCGCTTTGCCGGCCTGGCCTGCGAGGCTGCCAAGCGCCGTGGGCGCTTCTGTGCGGCGCTGTCAGGAGGCACGACGCCGGGCAGCCTGTACCGGCTCTTGGCCGAGGAGCCTTACCGGTCACGCATCCCCTGGATCCAAGTTCACCTCTTCTGGGCAGACGAGCGGTCTGTCCCTGCGGACCATCCAGCCAGCAACTACCGGTTGGTGCAGGAGGCGCTGCTTGTCCGGGTTCCCGTACGGGCAGTGAACGTGCACCGCGTGCGCGGGGAACTGGGCGCCGAGGAGGCTGCCCGGCGCTATGATCGCGAGCTGAGGCGTTTCTTCGGCGGGCTGCCACCGCGCTGGGACCTGGTGCTGCTTGGAGTGGGGAGGGACGGGCACACAGCCTCGCTCTTTCCCGGCTCGGCGGCGTTGGAAGAGAAGGAGCGTCTCTCCGTGGCAGCGTCGGGCCTCTACGACGACCGGCCCGCCGAACGGGTGACGCTTACACTGCCGGCGCTGAATGCGGCAGAGCACGTCCTGTTCCTAGTGAGCGGGTGCGAGAAGGCGGAGGTCGTGCAGTCAGTCCTGACGGACGCGGATGGGCGACTGCCCGCCCGGCGCATCTGCCTGGCTTCGGGACGGGTCACCTGGATTGTCGACGCGGCAGCGGCGGCGTTGACGGGAGAGCTGGGGGCGCGCCTCAGTCGCTGCGCTCCCTCGGAATGGCAGTTTTGGGACAGCCCCGAGGGCGCTGGAGGTCCCGCGTCGGGTTGATCGCGGGCCCGATCTCGCGCTTGGCAGCCAGCTGCGCCGCCGAGCGCCGAAGCCGGGCCTCTAGGTCCTGTGTCACCGGGAAGGCATCAGAGAGTGTGGAAGTCGAGGCCGAGCAGGGCCACCCTGCCGCGCCGAGGTTGCTCTCCTTCGAGCTCCTTGGGCAGCTCGACGGTGTTCAGGGTGTCGTGGCCGCTGCCGTGGGCAAAGGCCAGCATCTGCGCGTTGCGGGGCACGACCGAGATGAAGAGGGCGTTGTCCCAGGGCCTACCAGCGGTCGAGGTGTACTCTGGCCTCGTCGTAGCGGCTCACCGGCGGCTCGGGCCTGGCGGCCGGGTAGCCGAGGGAGAGTACGCACAGCGGGACGACCTGTGCGGGCAGCCCCAGGACCCGCTGCACTCCCTGCACGCGCTCCTCAATGGGGTAGACGCCAAGCCATACCCCTCCCAACCCAAGGGCGTGGGCTGCGACGAGCAGATTCTGTGTGGCAGCAGAGCAATCCTGCACCCAGAAGCCGGGATGCCGGAGCGTTTCTAGGCCGACACACACGGCGATGCCGAGCGGGGCGGTCTTAAGCATCTGGCCGTGGGGCAGGGCCCCTGCCAGCGCCATGCGCTGCCCTGCACCGGTTACGACCACAAAGTGCCAAGGCTGCTGGTTTCCTGCGGAAGGCGCCTGCATGGCGGCCGCCAGCAGTTCCCGGACCACCTGCTCAGGGACGGCCTGCGGCGCGTATTGGCGAATGGATCTGCGTGTGAGGATGGCTTCCAAAGCTTCCATCTGCTATATCCCTCTTGATCTCGATATGCCTCTCGGTTGGCTTGATGGCTCTGTGTCTATGTCCCTCTGACAGAGGGCTGTGGGTCGCAAACAGCTCACTCGTCCATGATGCCAAGCAGCTTGCGGCCTATTCTACCACGGCAGCTGGCGACGTCAACGGCAGGGTCTCGTCTCGGATATCTGGGTTGCTCCCCCACGGCGGGGCAGGCTTGGTGGTTTGCCAAGCTGCCAAACCGGCGTAGAATCAGTGGTTGGGGTACCCGGCGTGGTCATTGGCAGGGCCGGCCAAACCGGCTGCAGCTTCAGGGGCCGTGCGGGCCATCTCACGGCACGCCGCGAGGCCCGGCGCGGCCGCGGCAGATCTGGCCCTTTCGCGGGGAAGCGCTTCATGAACGAGTCAGCCTCGTACGTGGATTGCGGTCACTGGCAGCAAGAACGCAACAAGGAGGTGCCGGCGATCCCGGCCTACCTTGTACTGGACTCGCGGCACCGAAAGAACTGTCTCTTTGGGATGATTGCCGGACGCCACGCGGCCCAGATCGAGTAGAAGCGAATGCTACAGCCGCGGACCAGGGGGATGCGGCCACGCCAGGCCCTGACCATTTGGGCTGCAGCTGTGCTGCTGGCTGGGCTGATGTATCTTCTCGCGTGGCTCGCCGCGGCTGGGATCCACGATCAGCTGCAGCGCTACCCCCTGGTCACTGTGAGAGGTGAGTCGCAGGTGGCGGCGCAGGCGGCGTGCACTGGCTCGACCGAAGAGATCGCCCGGCTGGCACGCAGCCTTCTCGAAGGGCTGGGCTTGGAGCCTCCAGTGGGGCCAGACTGGCTGGGCGGCGACCAACCATGCGGCTCCGCCTCCTCGCCGGATCACATCTCGGTGGTCTACTACAGGGTCAAGTGGGCGAGGTTCGCTCCGCACGTCGAGATGGCAACTATAGACCTCCGCTGTCCGACGGGTGTGGCGACCGCCATGGTCTGGGACCGGGGCCCCGGCTACCGTCTTCTGCGCCCGCTGAACCTGACGCAGCTGAACGCCGGGCTGCCTGAGGCACTGGCACTCGCGGAGAGCCACGGCGGCAGCGATGTGCGCGAGGCCCTGAAAGACGACTGCCGGGTCCGCTTCTGGCTGATCGACGACGAGTGGGGGGTCGAATACGTCGGCAGTGGTGGGTATGGAGTGCCGCAACTGACGGTGACGCTCGATGCCATCTCGGGCATCGTCAAGTAGGGAGGCAATACGATGGTGACACTCGAGATGATGGCGGCTTGCGGGCTGGACTGCGGCGTGTGCGAGATCCGGCTGGCGCCGCATGACCCTCAGGCGGCTCGGGTCGTGGTGGATTGGTTCCGCAGCCAGGGATGGCTCAAGCCTGAGGAGGGGATGGAGCAAGCGCTGGAGCGGACGATGTACTGCTGTGGCTGCCTGGGGGATCGCTCGGCTCACTGGTCGGCAGACTGCTGGATTCTGGCGTGCTGTGTCGGCGCGCACGGCCTGACCGATTGCAGCCAGTGCCCCGAGTTTGCGTGTGAGCGGCTGGAGTCATGGGCAACCCAGAACTCGGGCTACGGCGCAGCGCTGAGGAGGCTGATGCTCCTTCGCCAAAGGTCGTGTGGTCCGGCATCGTAGTACGGCCGGCTACAAGGCCGACACCACCCTCGCGACAGCTGCGTGAAGAGGGGCCGGCAAGGAGGCCGGCCGCATACTAGCGAGGGCGTGCGGCGCACCGCTCGGGTGCGCCGCACGCCCTTCCCCGTTACGGATAGTTGAGCGTCGCGACGGGCAGGTAGATGAAGAACCTGACCGGCACCAACGAGAAGTCGACAGTCACCGAGGCGGCAGGCCCCAGCTCGACGACGACCTCTTCACTGGGGTAATACCCCTCGGCCGTTGCACTCAGGGTGTAGGAGTCGGGGCAGAGCGCCGCGAAGGTGTAGCTGCCATCGGGGCCGGTCACGGCGGAGAACGCCCCTCCGCTACCGGCTGCCTCCACCGTTGCGCCCTCGATCGGGGCCAGCGTGCGCGCATCGCTCACGGAGCCGGCGATGGAGCCCGGTCCCTGCGGTGGCGGTGTGCCGAACACGAGGTCGTACTCGACACGCGTCTGGTCCGAGATGAGCACGGGGTCCCCGAAGGCATACTGGGTTGCCACAGTGCCGCTGGCGTTCTCGACTCCCGACAGTGCGCCCGACGGATCACTCACCACGAGGTACTGCACGATCACTTGGCCCGTGTCCAGGTCGAGGATGATCTCAAAGGTCTCGGGATTGCCACTCGGGTAGTGCTGCACCTCGTACCACTCGACCACAAAGTAGCGATCGTCGACATAATTCGTGTAGACGGTCCCCTGGGCGCAGCTCGAAGGGTTCAGGTCCGTGCTGAAGGCATAGATGCCGTTGTTCGGCAAGGCGGGGTCGGGGATGGGCCCACTCCACGCCGTGCTGTTTGAGCCAAACAGCACGTTGCCGTTGGAGATGACATAGATGGATGTAAACGCGCTGTTGTAGAAGGAGAAGCTGCGTCCGGCGGGCAGAGCCACCGACTTGGCGGCATCATCGCTCAGGCAGTGGGCGGTGCCGCCCGTGGCGTCGATCCAGGAGAACTGGGGTGGGTCACACGGGTCGTGGCTGGATCGCATGGGATAGTTCCAGACTGCTTCGAGGCCGAAGTCCTGGGAGACGTCCGACTCGACCACGAGCTGGACACTGGTGCCCAGGTGCCCAGGGCTGGTGACCTCCAGCCAGAAGGTCCCCTGCGGCACGACGAGGGAGTAGAAGCCGGTGATCGGGTCGCTCTCCGCGGATAGGGGAGTGCCGTACAGGACCAGCGTCGCCGCCAATGGGGCGCCGGTGCCAAGCTCGGTGACGTGCCCTGAGACCGTCCAGTTGGGCGCGGCGGACAGGTAGACGTCGTGGGTAGTTGTACCCCCTTCCTGCACCACGACACCCGGGTCGACTGCCGGCAAGTACCCAAAGGCAGAGGTGGTGAGGGTGTAGCTATCGGCGGGCAGAGTCTTGGCATAGGCGCCGGCGGCGTCGCTGCCTCCGGTCATGACCCAACCGCTGCTGTCCTCAAAGTTGATAGTAGCCCCTGTGACGGGCAGGTTGGTTGAGGCATCGTGAACCGTGCCCTGGAGCCCGCCCAGCGCGATGCCCTGCGCCGCTACCGCGGCGTCGTATGCGTTGAGGATGCCCCAGCCCCAGACGTCGTTCGGGCGATCGACAAAGGGCGGGCACTGGCTGCTGAGTTTTTCCTCGGCCGTCTGCTTGAGGAGCTTCTGTAGCACATCGATCTCTCCGGCGAGCTCGGGGTTTGCCGAGATGAGGAGTGCGACAGCGCCGGTGACGTGCGGGCAGGCCATGCTCGTGCCCTGCATGGAGCCGTAGCTGTTGCCCGGGATGGAGGAGCGAACGTTCACGCCCGGCGCGGCGATGTCGGGCTTGACGAAGGAATCGTGGCCGATGACTACCGGCCCGCGACTGGAGAAGGAGGCGATGGTGTCCCCGTTGGCAAATGCCGCCGTCGCCGTCACCTCAGGCCACTGGCCCGGGTTGGTGATTGTGCCGCACGCACTGCCGGTGTTGCCGGCGGACTTGGCGTAGTAGACACCCGCGGCGTAGAGCGCCTGTATTGCGGCATGATAGTCGGTGCCGGAGCTCGACCAGGAGTTGTTGATGACGTGCGGTGCCAGCGCGGGCTGAGGGTCCGTGCCGTCGAGCTTGGTGGGCGCCAAGAAGAACTGGAAACACTCGAAGGGTCCGACCAAGGGAGATCCGATTCCTGGGCAGGCGATCCACTTGGCACCGGGCGCCATGCCTATCTGGTTCGAGGCCCCGTCATCTCCGACGATTGTGCCCATGGTGTGCGTTCCGTGGCTGCCCGTGTCGTAGGGCACCAGAGAGCCGGAAGGTCCCTCGTACCAGTTGTAGTTGTGGTCGACGACGGTGCAGCCCTCGTCCTGGCAGCCGCGGTAGTGGAGTTTGAGAGCCGGGTGATCCCACTGCACGCCGGTGTCCAGGTCGCCGACAACCGCTCCTTCGCCGGTGATGCCCAGGCCCCAGACGTCGTCGGCGTTAACGCGCAGGATGTTCCACTCGACAGCCTCCGGGGTGCTCCCGACAGCGGCCTGCCCCACGTCGAGCACTGCCGGGTATTCGTAGGTAATCTCCGCGACGTCGGGCCGGGCCGCGATCTCAAGCAACAACTCCTTGCCACCCCAGACCCGCACCATGTTCTGGATCCAGAAGGAGCGATACGCAGCACCGCGTGCCTTCAGGAGCGCGATCAGCGGACCCTGCGTCTCCGAGGCCACGGTGGTCAGCGCGTGGTAGACGTACTGGCCCTTGGCCTCCTTTCCGGCGACGAGGCTGGCGCCCGACAGGTCGGCCTGGAGCCTCAGGACAACGTCGAACCTGGCCTGCCCCTCGAGCTTGATGATCTCGAAGAGCATGGGATCGATCGGTGCGAGGGAGGCACCCTCGCCAACGGCCCTCTGCCCGGCAGGCGAGGGGAGTGCAGCAGCCAGCGGAGGAGAGGCGACGGCGACCGGAGTCGCCACCAGGAGCCCCGCGAGGGCCAACCACAGTAGGGAACGGACGGCTTTCTTTGACATCGCAATCCTCCTATTCAGATGACTTGCCGGCTGTAGGGCCCTGGCATCCCACCGATCGCCAAGTGCAGTGTCCATGCCTACAGCGGAGAGAAAAAGATCTTGGGACGGCGGCGCACGACCCCGCGCTCGGCGGCGGAGGCAACACGCAGCAGAGTACACTCGTCCCAATAGCGTCCGATAGCCTGCATGCCCACCGGGAGTCCGCCTGCATCGTAGCCGGCCGGGAAGCTGATGGCCGGGTGACCGGTCAGATTGGCCGAGAAGACGAAGCGCATCTTTTCGGTTGTCGCGCCCAGGTCGGACCATCCCCCAGGGTCGCCCCCCACAGGAATTCGCGGCGCGGTGATGGCCGTCGTGGGGGTGATGATGCAGTCTACCTCGGCGAGCACCTTCTCGAAGGTGGCGATGGCCTGTGTGCGCACCTGTTGGGCCAGGAGGTAGTCGCCCGCCCGAAAGCCGTCTGCCAGCGCCAGCGTGACGCGCGCCGGCGCCCCAAGTGAACCCAGATGCTCCCGATGCGCCTGCAAGTTGGCCCAGATCTCGGAGAGGATCGTCACGACGTGTGCGATGCGCATGGCGTTCAACCCCGGGACCTCGATCTCGACAATCTTTGCCCCTGCCTGGGCCAGGCTGCGCGCCATTGCCTCGCAGGTCTCCACGACGGCCGGCTGCGCATGCCGGAACCAAGGTGCGTAGAGGCCCAGGGTCAGCCCTCGGAGGTCCGCTTGGCTCCATCCGTCCAACTTGACCGGGGGCTGGCCGAGGGAGCGCGAGTCGGCAGGGTCTGCGCCAGCGATTAGGCCGTAGGCCACGGCCACGTCGGCCACGGTGGCGCCAATGGGGCCGATGGCATCCACACTGGGTGCCAGGGAAAAGACGCCTGCCTCGCTGACGCGCCCAAAGGTGGGCTTGAGGCCGACCACGCCGCACAGCGCGGCTGGCACGCGGATCGACCCGCCCCCATCGCAGCCCAGGGCGACAGGGCAGAGGCCGGCCGCGACCGCGGCAGCGGGGCCCGACGAGCTTCCGCCCGGGTCGTGTGCAGGGTTGTGTGGGTTGCGTGCTGTCCCATTGTGGGGATTGCAGCCGCTTGGGTCGAGTCCCAGCTCGTACATGTTGGCCTTGCCGATGAGGAGCGCTCCGGCTGCCCGCAGCCGCGCGACGCAGCACGAATCGGCAGCGGGCTCCTTGCCCAAGAACGAAGTGCCCACGAAGGTCGGGTAGGGCGCCTGGCCCAGCTCGTCCTTGATGGCGACGGGCACGCCGTCGAGCCGGCTCAGAGGACGACCGGCACGGTACCGCTCGGCGGAGGCGCGTGCCTGTGCAAGCACATCCTCCCGGTCGGTGGCGACAATGGCCCGCAGTGGGGGCGTGGTCGCCTCTGACGCGGCGATGGCGTCCATCACGCGCCCGGCGACCTCCAGCGGGGTCGCCGTCCCGGCGCCGTAGGCTGCCGCATAGTCGCGGATGGTGACATAGGGTCCTGTCCCGGCGTCACTGGCGTCTGCCTTGCCTGGCGCGTTGGGTGAGCTATCATCCGAGGCAGCCGGCGCGTGCCCTGAGGAGAGGGGCACGCTAGATACCGCAGCATCCACCTCGGCAGGCGTCAGGAGTGGATGGGGCGGCGTGCCCGCTTCCCGCCCAACACCGACCTCCGAGAGCACCGAGGGCTTGCACGTGCCCGGGTAGAAGGTGGGATCGACGCCGGGGCGCTGCGCGCGAAGAACGTGGATGCCGCCCTGGGCCAGAAGGCTGGGCAGCAGGAGACTGCGTGTGGCGCGGTGGCCGAGGGCGGCGGCAAAAAGACGTAGGGACAGGCCCACGAGCTTGGGCAGCTCAAGCGACTCGAGGTCGTAACCCGGCATGCCAGCTTCTCCTTCTTGGCGTTGCCCGGCCAGAGTGCGACACCCCCCGCTCTCTGGTCAGGGCGGGCTGCCAGGGCCAGTATAGCACGCGCCCTGCGTCCTGTCAAACGAGCTCACAAGGGCTCAGAGGTGGAACGCGAGAGGCCGAGCGCGGCCCACTTGGCGCGGGCGGCACGCGGGTTGCGCAGGCTTGACAGCCATGCCGCACGGGCGGATAATGGCGGGCAGCAGGACCGCGCCGTGCCCGGTCCTCTCCGGGACACCGCGCGGTCCAGAAACAGAGAAGGAATGGATGTAGAGCCTGAGGACGGGACGCCCTGGCGTACCAGGGGGCAGACGTCCCGTTCGTTGCCTGCCAACCGAACAGCTTAGCCCCCCGGAAGGCAGTGTTGCGCGCCGCCTCCGGGGGCCTTTCCCGGAGGTGACGCATGGATACCCTCAACCTGGACGAGGCCCTGGCGCGGCTACGCGCTGCGCTGGAGCGCGACGACTTGGCCGACGCACGGCGGGTCATCGAAGCCCTTCAGCCCGAGGACCAGGCGGACGTTGTGTCCGAGCTGGACGACGAGGACCAGGTGACGCTGCTGCCCAACCTGGACCCGGCGGACTCGGCCGACATCCTGGAGAAGATGGAGAACCAGGATGCAGCCGACCTGGCTGATGCACTGCCCCATGAAGCCCTCATCCGCATCGTCGATGAGATGGAGTCGGACGAGGCCGCCGACCTCCTGGGCGACATCGCGCCCGCGCAGGCTGAGGCCGTGCTGTCTGCCATGGAGGACCCCGAGGACGTCCGCCCGCTGCTGATGCACACTGACGACAGTGCCGGCGGCCTGATGACTTCCGAGTTCCTTGCGCTGCGCCGCCGCATGACGGCCAGAGAAGCGATCGAGGCCATCCGCCTCTGGCAGCCCGACGCCGAGGAGGTCTATTACCTCTTTGTCGTGGACCGTGAGGGCGTCCTGGTTGGCGTCGTGAGCTTGCGCGCGCTCGTGGTGGCAGACCCCACCAAGCGCCTAGAAGAGATCATGGACACTGCCGTTATCTCTGTCCGGGTCGGTGCCGACCAGGAAGAGTGTGCGCGCCTTATCTCGCGCTACGACTTGCTGGCGCTGCCGGTGGTCGATGCCGACGGCAGGCTGCTGGGCGTTGTGACGGTGGACGACGTGGTCGACGTGCTCGTGGACGAGGCCACTGAGGACATCCAGCGCTTGGGCGGCGCGCAGCCTCTCGATCGGCCTTACCTGGACACGTCGCCCTTTTCGGTCTTTGGCAAGCGTGCCGGCTGGCTCCTGCTTCTCTTCGTAACCGGCAGTCTGACCGGCAGTGTGCTGAGGCACTTTGAGGCCCAGCTGGAGGCCGTCGTGGCCCTTGCCTTCTTTGTGCCGCTGCTGATCGGCACGGGAGGAAACGCAGGTACCCAGACTACTTCGACGATCATCCGCGCACTGGGAGTCGGAGAGGTGGAGCTCAAGGATGCACTGCGCGCGCTGCGCCACGAACTCGTGATAGGGCTCCTGCTGGGCGCGGCGATGGCGGTGGTGGCCTACCTGCGTGCGCTCACCTGGGGCTCAGGTCAAGACCTCGCCCTCGCGGTGGCTGTGGCCATCTTTGTCATTGTGATGTGGGCCAACGGCCTCGGGTCGCTGCTCCCCTTGCTGGCGAGCCGGCTCAAGATCGACCCGGCAGTCGTGTCCGGCCCGGTGATGTCCACCTTGGTCGACGCGACCGGGCTCTTCATCTATCTTACTATCGCCACGCTATTTCTGGGGCTGTGACGCAGGAGGTGGAGATGGCAGAGGAGAATCGACCGGTGGCGTGCGCGCACGTGACCCGTCACGGGCTGTTGGTAGACGAGGTGGTGTCTGCGCTCCAGAAGGAGATCCGGCGTGGCCATACCGAGAGCGCGGCTCTGCTTGCCTACGAGATGGTGACGACAGGCGCGGTCCTGGAGGCCCAGCTCTGGCAGAGGCTGCAAGTCATCAGTGTGGAGGATGTCGGGCTTGGGCAGCCGGAGGCGCCGGTGCTGGTGCGGGCGCTCTTCGAGATGCACCTTGAGCTGGAGCCGGGTGCGGGTGACCGGGCGCTGATGGCCCTACACGCGGTGCGCTTCCTCTGCTGCTGTGCCAAGGATCGCGGCAGTGACGAGCTGCTGAGCTGGCTGAAGCTGGCCGTAGAGGCGGATGGGCTGCGGCCGGTGATCCCGGACTATGCGCTCGACATGCACACGGCGGCGGGACGGGCCCGCGGCCGTGGCAAGCGGCACTTCCTGGAGGAGGGCGCCATCGTATCCCCAGAGCTTGCCGGCCGGGACGAGACCTACCGGCGTCGGCTGCTGGAGAGGCTGGAGGACGAGACCTAGGCGTGGCTGCGCTCTCCATTCTCTACGGCCTTGCGCCGTACACCAATTGGGAGTACACTGCCAGCCACTCCGCTGGCTGAGAGAGGAGCGAACCTGCGCCTGCCGGCCGGCTGCGCATGGCATCGGTCCGGCGCGAGGCCACTTGCCGAACGTACCATGCTCGAGAAGACCAGGACAAGACTGAGGCGATTGCCGAGGCTGGGGCTCGTCCTCCTCGCATTTGTGGCCTTTGTTGCGCTCGGGCTGCCAGACGGGCTTCTCGGCGTCGGTTGGCCCTCGATCCGCTCCGGCTTCTCAATCCCGCTGGATGCGATCGGCGTTTTCCTCGCGGCGACCGTCGCCGGCTACATGACATCGAGCTTCCTCAGCGGGTACTTGCTGGCGCGGGCCGGTGTCGGCCTCCTGCTGGCCTCCAGCTGCCTCCTCACCGGGCTCGCGCTGATCGGCTACACCGTCGTGCCGCAGTGGTGGATGATGATCCTTCTGGGCGTCTTTTCCGGAACCGGGGCGGGCGCGATCGACGCCGGCCTGAACACCTACGCGGCAGCCCACTTTGGCGAAGGGCTGATGCAATGGCTGCATGCCAGCTGGGGTGTGGGAACCACCACCGGGCCGCTCATCATGACCTTCGGGCTGACCGCCCTACGTACGTGGCGGTTCGGGTACTGGGTGGTGGGTGGCTTTCAGATTGTGCTGGCGGCGTGCTTCGTGCTTACCCTGCCTATGTGGCGCCGGAGCGGCGGGGCGGCGGGTGGTGAGGAGCAGACACGGCTGACGGATTACCGGACGCCGGTGGGAGATACGCTGCGCCATCTGCCGGTGTGGCTGAGCGCGGCGCTCTTTTTCCTGTATGTCGGCACGGAAGGCACGCTGGGTACTTGGACATATACGCTGCTGACCGAGTCACGCGGAGTGGACCAGACGCTTGCCGGGTTCTTTGCAGGCAGTTACTGGTTCACCTTCACCGTTGGCCGCATCGTGGCGGGCTTGTTTGCCAGGCGGCTAGGGGGTCACAAACTCGTACTGGGCGGTCTGGCAGGAGCGCTGCTGGGCGCCGGCCTGTTGATCTGGAACCCCACGCAGACCGCCAACGTGGTGGCAGTGGGCGTGATCGGCCTGGCAATGGCACCCATCTTCCCGGCGATGATGTCGGGCACCCGGGCGCGGGTGGGCGACCGCCACGCAGCGAACGCGATCGGTATGCAGATGGCCGCTACAGGGCTGGGGGCCGCGGTCATCCCCGGCCTGATGGGCGTGCTGGCGCGTCGAATCTCGCTCGAAGTCGTTCCCGTCGGGCTTCTGGCGGTGTATGCTGCCCTTTTGGCGTTCTTCCTGCTGGCATCTAGGACGCGCAGGCAGGGGGGGGTGCGCTTAGGGCGGAGCCCATAGTCGGTGGGAGTGGCGGCCCGCCGATAGACCTGACAGGTTCTCGCGACCTGTCAGGTCTCGGCGACAGCCCGAGGAGCTAACCCCGGGCGCGGAGGATCGTCTCCTCCTCTGGCCGGCCCTTGAGCCACTCGTCAAAGGGAACGAACCTGGGCACGTCGATCTGGATCTTGGCCAGGTTGGCGGCTATCGGGTAGCGGCCGAGCGTGTGCACGGCATGCACGGCCGTGTGTACGTTCGCCGGCGGCGTGTCGGCAGGGACGTTGCCGATGAAAATGATCAGCCGGCCGTCGCGGCCCATGATCTCGATCCACTCGCGGATTTTGGCCACGATTTGTTCGGGCGCTGAGTCGCGCACGAATCGCCCGTTGAGCGAGGCCATGATTGGGAGCTTTCGGCGACCGCCCTCCTGCACGGCAAACTCCTGTAACCAGCGCATGTCCCACAGCTGGGTGCGGCCCATCGCCGAAAAGGCCATGTTGATGAACCCGACCTTGCCTGCCGCCCGCCAGCAGTCGAACGCGATCTTCTTGTCAAAGCGGGCGGGATCCTCCTCGCAGTAGTCGCCGGCAGCCCCGCCGGCGGAGGCGGACATGCCCAACTCCGCCTTGGCCCTCTGGCGCAGACGCACGACCGACGGGATAATCCACTCCTCGATCAGCGCCGGCGTCAGGTTGGGGAAGGCGGCCCAGGCATCGGCGCCGAAGGACTGCTTGACGCCCGCCGCGCGCTGGGCTTTGAGGTAGGGGAAGATGACGTCGTTCTCGGCCCAATCGAACAGCTCCTGCATGTAGGCAGGGTCGCGTTTCATCGCACGGATGGCCTTTGGGTAGCTCATTGCTTGGCAGAGCAGGCTCCACGGGGAGCAGAAGAAGCCGGCCGCCAGGATGCCGGAGGCCTTGGTGCAGATCAGCCGCGCCGTCTCGACGCCCATGGGAATACGCCCCCTGGCCGGGTCGAGCGAGCCGATTCGGTCCAGGTCGGCCGGGCTCTTGATGAGCGGGTCGGTGGTATCGACCGTCGGCATGGCGTCGTCACTATAGATGAACTTGGCACCCAGAGCCTCGACCTCGAAATTGTAGGCGTCGGGGACGATGGTCAGCGTGTCAAAGCCGTACCAGTGCTCGACGGCAATCTGTGTGTCCACCAGAAGCTCTGCGTCCCAGTAGTACTTGCGCGCCGGGACGCGGGCGACGGTCATGGCGTGGTCGTGGCACTGCGGCCCCTGGAAGGGGACCATGTCGGCGTGGGTACCCATCATGGTCGCCAGGAAGCGCCCCTGGCCGTCCAGCTTGCCGATGCGCAGGCCGTTGCCCCACAGGATGGGGTGGATTGCAGAGAGCATGCCGGCCATCCTTTTACCCTCCCACCAACTGGAGCGCCTTTTGCGCGGCGTCCAGTGCGTCGCGGCCCCAGGCGTCGGCGCCGATCTCTTCGGCAAACTCCTGGCTGGTGGGCACGCCGCCCACCATCACTCGCAGGCTCTCTCGCAGCCCCTGTCGCTCCAGTTCGGAGATCACGTCACGCATCTGGAGCATGGTGGTCGTCATGTAGGCGCCCAGGCCGAGGATGGCCGGTCGGTGCTCGTGCACCGCGGCGAGGAACTGCTCGGCCGGCACGTTGATGCCCAGGTCGACAACTCGAAATCCAGAGGCCTGCAGCATGGCTGCCACGAGGCTCTTGCCCAGGTCGTGAACGTCGCCGTGGACTACTCCAAGTACGAAGGTTCTGCCCGCTCCACCGCCTGAGACGGCCTCGAGGCGGGGCTGGAGGGGCGCCATTGCGGCCTTGAACGCTTCCACCGAGAGGATGACATCGGGCAGGAAGTAGCGGTTCGCCGCCCAGAGCTCGCCCGTGCGGGCAATGCCGGCCACAACGCCCGCGTGCAGGATTTCGAGTGGCGGCAAGCCTGCATCCAGGGCGGATTGGACGCACTGTGGGGCGACGATGTCATCACCGTCCACAATGGCGTCTAGGATGGATTGGTACTGCTGGATCACTGGTACTCTCCTTTCTTGTTCGAGAGATCGACTCTACCGAGACGTTTGGCGCCCGTGCCTACTCCTCGCGCAGCCGGTACCCAACCCCCACCTCGGTGATGATATACCGCGGGCGCGAGGCCTGAGGCTCAATCTTGTGGCGCAGGTTCGCGATGTTGACCTGCAAGAGATGCGTTTCCCTCTCGTGGTCCTCTCCCCACACCAGGTGCAGGAGTTGGCGGTGCGTCAGCACCCTGCCAGCGTGCTGCACCAGCACCTTCAGCAGTTCATACTCGGTTGGCGTGAGCACGACCGGGCTCCCACTTTTGGTCACCAGTCGCCGTGCGCGGTCAACCCGCAGGTCGCCGACCTCGAACAGAGGCTCGCCGGCCGGCCGCTCGGCGTGGCGCAGCGCGACCCGGATGCGCGCCATCAGCTCGGCGTTGCCAAAGGGCTTGGTCAGGTAGTCGTCCGCACCGAGGTCCAGCGCAGCTACCTTGGATGCTTCGTCCTCGCGCACGGAGAGGACGAGAATCGGGGTCTGGGTCCACTCGCGCAGCTTGCGTGCCACTTCCAGCCCGTCCATGTCGGGCAGCCCGAGGTCGAGGATGACGAGGTCGGGCTGCTGGGCGGCGGCCGCCTCGATCGCTTCTCGGCCCGTCGCCGCCTCGCACACCCTGTAGCCATGTGCGGTCAGCGTTGTGCGCAGGAAGTGCCGGATGGCCCGCTCGTCGTCGACCACCAGCACACTTGGCGTGCTCTCTGTCATCGCTCCTCCGGCAGCGGCCAGCAGAAATGGGAAGGTGCTCTACGGCTTGGCGGGCATGGAAGCCGGCCCTGTGGGAGCAACCAGCGGCAGGGCAAGAGTGATGGCGGTGCCGCCGCCCGCCCTGTTTTCCGCCCAGATCCGACCGCCGTGTGCCTCGACGAGCCCTCTGGCAATTGCGAGCCCAAGTCCCGTGCCTCCTACCCCCTCCAGCCGCTGCACGCGATGAAATCCTTCAAAGACCCGCCCAAGCTCCTCTTCGGGAATGCCGCTGCCCCGGTCGGCGACCTCGATGGAAATCTCCGATGCGCCGGCGCGCGCGCGGATGCGGATCGGCGAGGCGGGCGGCGAATACTTGAGCGCGTTGTCGACCACGTTAACCAGAGAGTGGACGATGAGCGCCAAGTCCATGGGCACCCGGGGAAGCTCGGCAGGAATGTCCACTTCGATCGGCCTGTCTCCCAGCCGGCGGCCAACTTGGTCGAGAGCCGCACCGACTACCTCCTCAAGGTCACCCGCCTCGCTGCGAACCCGGACCGCACCCGCCTCGAGGCGTGTCATTTCCAGGAGGTTGCCGACCAGCCGGTTGAGATGCTCCGCCTCTTCGACGGCGGCATCCACCAGGATGGAGCGCGATGCCTCGTCGATTGGAGGGTTCTTTTCCTGCAGGGTCGTCAGTGCCCCGGTGATGGTCACCAACGGGGTGCGCAGCTCGTGCGAGATCGAGTGTAGCAGTGCGGTCTGGAGCTTTTCGGTCGTCTTGAGCAGCTGCACCTGGCCGGCGGCCTCTGCGAGGCGGACGCGGTCAACAGCCTGGGCGGCCAGATGCGCGAATGCCTCGGCCAGCCGGCGCTGTTGGGCAGTGAGCAGCCGGTCGTCGATTTCCGCAGGCCCGATACCCAGGACACCTACTTTGCCGCGCGCCGTGATCAGGGGTAGGAAGCGGAGCGTTGCACCAGCCTCAAACGATGCGCCGCGCCCGGCCGGCTGCCCGTGCTCGAAGGCCCACACGGCGGCGGCCAGGTTCTCTGCGTCCAGCTTCTCATGGTAGGGGCCTGACGAATCGGGAGTCCCTGCCTGCTCTGACCCAAGGTCCGACGGCAGCAGGATGACCAGCTCGCGCCCCAGCGTCTCGACACCATTGACCCGCAGGGCGCGTGTGACCTCGGCGAGATCCCCAGCCGCGGAGAGGTCACGGCTCAGAGCGTAGAGGGCGGCGGTTTCTCGCTCGCGGCTGCGCGTTGCCTCGGCCTGTTCCAGGAGGCGCGTTGCCAGGCTGCTCGTCAGCAGGCCCACGATCAGCAACCCGCCAAGCATGGCAAGGTACTCCAGCTGTGTCACGGCCAGGGTGCGGAGAGGGGGCACAAAGAAAAAGTCAAAGACCAGGACACTCAGGAGCGCAGTCAGGGCGGCTGGTCCGCGCCCGAGGTCGAGCGCAGCCAAGATCACGACCAGGAGGAAGACCATGACCAGGTTGGCTGGGGCAAGGAAGGGGCGGACGACGGCGGCCGTGAGACCGGCCAAGGCAACCAGCAAGGCGGCTGCCAGGTAGCGCCGCCAGGGAGGCTTGGGAAGCCACTCTGCGAGACTGGCGGGCCGCAGAAGAGCCGCAAACCGTCGGGCCCTTCGTCCAGCTGAGCTCAAAGGCTGCTGCGTCGGCGCCTCGCTCATGGTGGGTATTGTACCGCAGGTTGGCCGCATGTGCAACGTGCTCGCCGATCTCATTACGCCGGGCTCATTCGGCCGCCCGCGGCGCCGACGCCCGAAGCAGCTCCGCCGCGGCCACTGCTGCACTTTGCGCCAGCGCAGCCACCGCCGGAGTCCGCTTCGGCGCGCCACGCCGTCGTCTCCGCACGCCCTGCGCTCTCGGGCGCAGGCAAGCACCGCAGTATCGCCGACGCCTCAGGCTGGCGCACCGGATCGGGGAGAGCAGGGTCTGGGTGGGTTCTTGACGAAAAACGCCAGGCAATGGATACTATCTTGAGGCAGTCGACAAGCGCAGCCCGCTGATGGGTGGGCTGCGGCTCGCTATGCGACCGCGCTTGGCGGCGTGCGGCACGCGCCGGCGGAGCCTGCCCGGGTTCATTCGACTGGTCCGCGGACGATGGGCAGAAGGAATTGGTCTCGATGAAACTGGAAGGCAAGAACGGCACAACGGTGGTGAGCATGGGCGGGGAGTACACCCCGCCCAAGTCGTGGCGCACCTGGCTGATCGGCCGACCCCTCGCAACTGCCGATGAGGGCGAGCAGACGATCAGGAAGATCGTTGGGCTGGCGGTGTTTGCCTCGGATGCGCTCTCCTCCACGGCCTACGCGACACAGGAGATCCTGGTCATCCTGGCCTTTGTCGGAACTGCCGCCTTTGGCTATGCCTTTCCGATTTCGCTGGCCATCGTCGCATTGCTTGCCATCCTAACCCTGTCGTATGTCCAGACGATCCATGCCTACCCGGGTGGGGGCGGGGCCTACATCGTAGCGCGCGACAATCTGGGCGAGCTTCCGGCGCAGGTGGCGGCGGCGGCGTTGCTGACGGACTATGTCCTAACTGTCGCTGTGTCTATCTCCTCTGGTGTCGCCCAGATCACCTCGGCTTGGCCGGCTCTCTACGATTCCCGCATCTGGATTGCCGTCGGGCTGGTGCTGGTCGTGATGACCGTCAACCTGCGCGGCGTGAAGGAGTCGGGCACGGTCTTTGCGTTGCCCACCTACTTTTTTCTGGCCCTGATGTTCCTAACGGTGGCTGTGGGTTTGGTGCGCATGGTCGCGGGCTCGCTGGGGGTTGTCACGGACCCGCCGCACATGGAGCGGCTGCACGAAGCGCAGGCAGTGACGCTTTTTTTGGTCCTGCGCGCGTTTGCCAGCGGGACGACCGCACTCACCGGCGTGGAGGCCATCTCCAACGGCATCACTGCGTTTCGGGAGCCTCGCAGCCGGAATGCCGCCGTCACGCTGACCTGGATGTCGGCCATCTTGGGCCCCCTTTTCCTTGCCATCACACTGCTCTCGGTGCGCATTGGAGCAGTCCCTTCCGAGGCGGAGACGGTCATCTCGCAGCTTGCCCGGACGGCTCTCGGCGGCCGCAACGTCCTCTACCTGGGCGTCGTGGGCGCCACGATGCTCATCCTGATCATGGCAGCGAACACCTCATTCGCCGGCTTTCCTAGGCTGAGCGCGCTCGCGGCGGCGGATGGATTCCTCCCGCGCCAATTGACCTACCGCGGAAGCCGGCTGGTCTATTCGCGCGGGATCGCGGTGCTGGCCGGGGTAGCCTGCCTGTTGATCATTCTGTTCAGGGCCAGCGTGACGTCGCTGATCCCGCTGTACGCGATCGGCGTCTTCTTGTCCTTCACGCTCTCGCAGGCGGGGATGGCCCGCCGCTGGTGGAAAATGGGCCACCTGAAGGAAGGTCAGGAAGTGAAGGAGCGGGGCTCGACGCTGCGGTACGAGGCGGGCTGGCGGCAGAAGATGGTCATCAACGGCTTTGGGGCCTTCCTGACCGCGGTCGTCGCGCTCGTGTTTGGCGTCACCAAGTTCGCAGACGGGGCGTGGGTGGTGATCCTCTTGATTCCGGCGCTGGTGTACGGCTTTTCGCGGATCCACCGGCACTACCGGAACATTGCCGCGGACCTGTCTCTGGAGAAGCACCTTACGGAGCCGCCGGCGTCGGTCCGGCACCGGGTGATCCTGCCGGTGAGTGGAGTGCACCAGGGAACGCTGAAAGCCCTACGTTACGCGCGCGCGTTGTCGAACGACGTGACGGCGGTGCATGTCTCCCTGGACGCTGCGGAGGCAGAGCGGGTGCGGGAGAAGTGGGAGATGTGGGGTGAGGGTGTCCGGCTGGTCATCCTCGAGTCTCCCTACCGGCTTCTGCTCGAGCCGCTGTTGGAGTACATCGAACGGGTCACGAGCCATGGGCAGACCGGGGAGCTGGTGACGATCGTGGTTCCGCAGTTTGTGCCGAAGCACGCGTGGCACAATGCCCTCCATACGCAGGCCGCATTCATGTTGCGGCAGGCTCTCCTCAGCAAGCCAGGGATCACGGTGACAGACGTGCCCTATCAGGTGCGGTAGAAGCACGGGGTGTGGTCCCCCGCCAGTGGGAGACCTCGAATAGCGCGACCCCTCAAGGGCGTCGTTGGGCCGTGTGAGCGGCTCGGCGTATCCTTTGCCTTCTCCCATTGTTAAAGCCCTATATCATCCTGGACGATTGGCTGAGGAGGGACTCATGAAACGTGTACTCGTGGTAACCGACAGCACGGCCGGAATGGATGCAGGCCAGGTGGCCGAGGCAGGGGTCAAGGTCATCCCGCTCTGGGTGCACTTTGGCGAGAGCGGCTACCGGGATGGGGTGGATCTGACCTCCGAGCAGTTCTATCCGATGCTGGCCCGCTCGAAGAGCCTGCCAACGACCTCGCAGCCTTCGGCAGGCGAGTTCCTGGAGTTCTACAAGGGCTTGGTCGGCGAGGCGGAGGCGGTCGTTTCCATCCATATCTCATCCACGCTGAGCGGGACGGTGGCCTCGGCGCAGGCCGCCCGACTCATGTTCTCCGATCTGCCAGTTCACGTCGTTGACTCGCGCTCCACTTCGATGGGGCTGGGGCTGATCGTGCTGGCGGCGGCACGCGCAGCCGCGGCCGGGCACAGCGCAGAAGAGGTGGCAGCCCTGGCGGAGCGCCTGTCTGCCCAAATGAACATCATCTTCGCCGTGCAGACGCTCGAGTATCTTCACAAAGGAGGGCGGATCGGCGGTGCGAGTGCCTTCCTGGGCTCCATCATCCAAATCAAGCCCATCCTGCACCTGCAGGAAGGTCGAATAGAGGCGCTGGAGAAGGTGCGTAGCTGGGCCAGGGCAAAGGACCGGCTGCTGGAGATCGTGGCGGCGCGGGCGGGGAGCGCCTCATCCTTGCATGGGGCGGTGGTGCATGCCAACTCTCCCGACGAGGCCGAGTCGCTGCGGGAGCGCCTGGCAGCGCTCGTCAAGTTCGACGAGCTGTACACGTCAGGTCTGAGTCCGGCGATCGGCACCCACACAGGGCCGGGCACCATCGGCCTGGGTTTCTACGCGGAGGAGTAGGAGGTGGGCGGGAGGACCTGACAGGCCCAGCCGTCCTGTCAGGTCCTGCCCTGGGCGCCTACCACCGCAGCAGGTTGACTCCGCCCACTCCGGCGGTGGCGCTCACCCTCCCTTTCTCCCCCGTGCCGAGTCGCCCGTGGATCGAGTGCCGGGCTACCCGGCCGTAGACCGGCAACTGGCTGCTGACGCCGCCCACGCCGGCCGCCAGGTCGACCTCTACATCTGTGTCGGCCGGAAAGCGCAGGGTGATCCCTCCCGCGCCCACCCGGAAGGTGCAGCTCCCAGAGGGACGGCCCGCGTAGTCGATCCCCCCTGCGCCGGCGGTCAGCCGGGCCGATCCGGCAGCGCCCTCGATCTCGATGCCTCCTGCGCCGGCATCGACTTCCAGGTCGCCCTGGACCCCCCGTACCTCGACGGCCCCTGCACCGGTGCGCACATCCAGCGCGGTCTGCGCAGGCACGGTGATGTCGAACTCGACCCACCGCTTTGTGACGTTCGTCTGCGTGGGCCGGGCCGTGACACGAACGCGCGAGCCCTCTGTGCGCATCGTCAAGACTATCTCTTCAGGAGAGACCCCGGCTGGCACATGCTTCGTCGCCACGATTCGGACGCTGCCGTCGCCGCCGGCGCGGATGGTCACGCGGCCGGCGAAGCTATCGACCACCAGCTCCGGAGCAGTGCCTACGTCTATGGTCTCCTCCACCCGTTCGGTCCGCTCCCCGCCGAGGCGGGTGGTCTGCACCCTGTCCCAATCCCCATCCCTCACCAAGCGGACAGCGGCCGGCACCCCGACGGTCACCACCAGCGCCAGACCACAGCAAACGACCAGCCCGGCGCACACCCCCAGCGCGACCCATATCCAGGTATTGCTTCTCCTCGTCTCCACTTCCTACTCCTTGCCCGATTTCCGCACCGATTGTAGCGCCCGACTGGGTGAGTTGTCATCCCCCAGGTGGGGGAATCCGGGGGGGCTGGCAGGGCGACGCAGGCACGCCGGGGATGGTTGCCCCTGTGCGCCAGGCGCGGTACAATGCCCCCGGGCCGGTCTTCCGCATCCCGACCGTGCCGGGCGCACAGGGGCTCCTGGATCGGTTCCGGGTGTGCGCCGCGCCGGAGGGCCGGGCCTGGAGAAGGCCGACCCCTGCATCTTCTGGCACGCGCTGGGGGATGTCGGCGTGGTCGTAGAGCAAGGAGGCCGGACGGTTATGGCGGGATACGAGCTGGCAGGCGACATTGCCGGTGCGCTCGGGCTGGGCACTGGATGCGGAGGTGAATGCCTGCACGCTGGACGCGTACAAGCCACGCCGCCTGGCGTTGGCCAACCGCCTCGCGCACGGAGGGATCGATCGCAAGACGAGCAACGCTCCGGCGTTGGGCAAGGTGCTGCAAGCAGCCAGCGTCTATTAGGCCGCGCCATCGCACAGGCGGTGTGGTTCACAGGCCTTGCGACTGCCCATGCTTGAGCCGCCCGGCCTCCTGCCCGAGACGATCGCGGCGTGCCTGCAGAGGGCGTACGGCGTCGAGCCCGTGGAGATCGCCTTCCTACCCCTGGGAGCCGATGTCCAAAGCGCCGTCTTCCGAGTTGCCGCCGCCGGCGGGCTGGCGTACTTTCTGAAGGTGCGCTGGGGTACCTTTGACGAGATGTCGGTGGCGCTGCCCGGCTACCTGGCAAGCCAGGGCATGCGGCAGATCATCCCCCCACTGCAGACCCGGAGGGGGATGCTCTGGGCGAAGATGGGCGGCGGCAGGGCGGTGCTCTACCGCTGGGTCGAGGGCCACGATGGGTTCGCCGCAGCTTTCTCGCCCGCCCAATGGGCCGAGCTGGGCGCGGCGCTGCGAAAGCTTCACGAGATATCCTTGCCGCCGGCGATGGCCGCTCGGGTCAGCCGCGAGACCTATGCACCGCAGCGGCGCAACGCACTGCGCCGCTCGATGAGCCGGCTCGGCGAGGCGGTTGACGATCCGGCTGCTCGCCGGCTGGCGACGTTCCTGGAGGCAAGGAGCGACGAGGTCGCCTTCCTGGTGGAGCGCGCTGAGGCCCTGACGCGGGAGCTGCTTGCCCGGCCGCGGCCGCCGGTGCTGTGCCATTCGGACGTGCACGCTGCGAACATCCTGGTTGGACCCGACGGCTCGCTGCACATTGTGGACTGGGACGAGCCGGTCTATGCCCCGAAGGAGCGCGATTTGATGTTTCCCGGCGGCGCGCAGGGGTTCCTCGGCTATGGCCCGGAGGAGGAAGAGGCCCTCTTCTTCCGGGGTTATGGCGGCGTCCGTGTGGACGCCGTCGCGCTGGCCTACTACCGCTACGAGCGCATCGTGGCCGACCTCTCCCTCTTTTGTGAGCAACTGCTCTTTTCGACCGAAGGGGGCACGGATCGCGCACAGGCGTTGGGCTGGGCAATCGCCAATTTCGCCCCAGGCGGCACGTTGGAGCGGGCGCGCGCAGCGGACCAGGGCAGCGCGCTGGCATGGCGCAAGCCCGGGCAAGCGTGAGGCTCCTGCACCGATGCAGGCCGCGAGGCGCCGGGTTACCCCGACACCGCATGCCCGCTGCACCAGGGAAGGGGTGACGGCGGCATCCTTAACCGGTGCAGGTGGCAAGGCTCAGTGCACCGAGGCTTGGCGTGGTGGGAGTGGCGTGCGCAGTTCCTGTGCGCCCGTGATGTTGACCGTGGTCCAGAATGGGCCTATGATCCGGGGCGCGGTCTGAGCGGCGACCACCAGCAGGGGGCTTTGCTCCGGCTGCGAGCGGCAGAAGAGCAACCAGACAGGAGGCAGCATGGACGCGAAGGCAAGTAGTAGGGCTGTTCTATCGGACGCCGAGGTTGGGGCACGGGTCGAGGGGATTTTGGGTCGCATGACCCTCTCGGACAAGCTGGGGCAGCTCACCCAAGTGGGAGCTGCCGATTTTGTGCCGGGGCCGAAGGCGGATGAGGTCATCAGGCGGGGAGGGGCCGGCTCTGTCCTGTGGCTGAACGAGACCAGGGAGATCAACCGGCTCCAGCGGATTGCCGTGGAGGAGAGCCCGGCCGGAATCCCGCTCCTCTTTGCGCTGGACGTTATTCACGGCTATCGCACGATCTTTCCCGTGCCGCTGGCCATGGCCTCGTCGTGGGACCCAGACGTCGCGGAGCGCGCCCAGGCGGTCGCAGCCAGGGAGGCACGCGCTGCCGGACTGCACTGGACGTTTGGACCGATGGTTGACATCGCGCGTGACGCGCGGTGGGGCCGCATAGTGGAGGGTGCCGGCGAGGACCCCTACCTGGGCTCGGCGATGGCGGCAGCGCACGTGCGCGGCTTTCAAGGGACCGAGCTGGGCGCGCCCGACCGTGTGGTGGCCTGCGCGAAGCACTTTGCCGGGTACGGCGCTTCGGAGGGCGGGCGAGACTATGACCCGGTCTACCTGCCTGAAGGCCTGCTACGGAATGTCTACTTCCCACCCTTCGAGGCGGCGGCGAAGGCGGGCGTAGGTACGTTCATGAGCGCCTATATGGATCTGAACGATGTCCCGGCGAGCGGCAACCGCTTCTTGCTGCGGGATGTGCTGCGGGGCGAGTGGGGGTTTGGCGGATTTGTCGTGAGCGACGCCTTCGCCGTCGGGAGCCTCGTCACCCAGGGCTTTGCACGGGATGGACGCGACGCGGCATACCGCGCGCTGTGTGCCGGCATGGACGTGGACATGGCGAGCAATACGTTCGGGGAGCACCTCGCCGGGCTCGTGGAGGATGGCCTCTTGACGGTGGCGCAGATCGACGCGGCTGTGCGGCCGATCTTGGCCGTGAAGGTGCGCATGGGCCTCTTCGAGCAGCCGTACGTCGACGAGGCGCTGCTGGCGCAGGTTGTCGCACTGCCCGAGCACCGGATGGAAGCGCGCCTTGCTGCGCAGCGATCGATGGTGCTGCTGCGCAACGAGGGAGGGCTTCTGCCGCTTGCCAAGGGCCTGAGACACGTGGCGGTACTCGGACCCGTGGCCAACTCGATGGAGGCGACTGAGGGCTCGTGGATGGTCTTTGGCCACATGGCCGCGGCCGTTACCGTACTGGAGGGCATCCGAGCCAAGCTGCCGGATGCGCAGGTGGAGTTTGCGCCCGGGCCGCGCATCTGGCGTGACATTCGGTACTGGATGGACAACCTGGGCCTGGAGGCCAAGCTGCCCCCTCAGACACGGGAGGAGGCGGAGTCTGCCCTCCAGGCAGCCGTGGACACGGCCCGCCGCGCGGAGGCCGTCGTGATGGTGCTCGGCGAGACGGCCGACATGTCCGGCGAGGCCGCATCCCGCGCGTCACTCGACCTGCCGGGGCGGCAGGAAGAGCTGTTGAAGGCGGTGGTGGCCCTTGGGAAGCCGGTGGTGCTGGTCCTGGTGAACGGCCGGCCCCTGAGCATCAACTGGGCAGCGGAGAATGTTCCGGCGATCCTCGAGGCGTGGGAGCCGGGCACCGAAGGTGGGCATGCCGTGGCGGACATCCTTTTCGGGGACGTGAACCCGGGCGGCAAGCTGCCGGTCACCTTCCCGCGCACGGGAAGCCATACGCCTCTCTACTACGCGCGCAACCTTACGCACTCGCCCGAGGGCAGCCTGACGTACAACCCGCGCTACTGGGACGGGCTGCCGGTGCCGCTCTACCCATTCGGCTTTGGGCTGAGCTACACGACCTTTGCGTTCTCCAGCCTGCGAGCAGCAACGCCCAAGGTGAAGGTAGGCGGCTCGACGGAAGTCCTGGTCGACGTGACCAACACGGGCGCAGTCGAGGGGGACGAGGTGGTTCAGCTGTACATCCACCAGAGGTCCGGCAGTGACTCACGGCCGAAGCGCGAGCTAAAGGGCTTCCGGCGCGTGACCCTCAAGCCGGGTGAGACGCAGACGGTGTCCTTCACCCTAGGTCCGGCTGAGCTCGCCTACTGGAGCACCAACGCCGGACGGTGGGTGCAGGAGGCAGCCGAGTTCGACCTATGGGCCGGCGCGGACTCGACGGCGGCGCTGCACGCAGAGTTCGAGGTGGTTCTCTAGAGACTGCAGGCCCTGCATGCCGGCCAGATCCTGCGCGGCGGCGGGGCCTCCAGAGAAGACATGGGCGGGCAGGTCCTGGCCCGCGGGTGTGGGCTGGCAGTGTTTCGGCGGCCTATGCCATGCGGGTCAGGACATGCTCGAATTCGGGCAAGGCCTGCAGCAGGGCGAAGCCCGGTTGCTTTCGGGTCCAGTCGGCATGCCGCCAGCCGCGATTGGCGGCCTCGTTCAGGTATCTCAGTGCCCGGTCCACGTCGCCCAACTGCGCCCAGGCCAGGGCTGCATCGTGGTAGTAGTAGTCCGGGTTCTCAGTGCGAGCCGCAAAGACCCGCTCGTAGTACCCAGTCGACCTGACATAATCCCCCCGCTTTCGGTGATGCCAGCCCAATTCGGCCCAGTGATCGACAAGGTCATAGATGTAGTAGTAGTAAGCGTACTCGCGGTTCCTCCGAAAGCCCACCCGCTCCGCCGTCTTCCACGAGCCGACATTCTCGACGTTACAGTGCCAGCCCACCTGGCGGAAGCCGACTGCCAGGCAATGCTCGACCGTTGCAGCGACCACGGCGGCCGCCAGGCCCCGGCGCCGGTGGTCGGGATGGGTCCAGATGCCGACGTCGATCTGGGTGCCGGCCGCGCAGTCGGCGGTGCAGTGCGACACCTCCTGCGCCCCGTGCAGCACGCAGAAGCCGATCCCGCGCTCAAAGAAGTGGGACAGGCTCCCCCAATACACCTCAATCTCCTCTTCTGACAGGTCTTTGGACCGCGCCAGGTCGGAATTGGCCAGCAAGTCGCGGTCCACGCGCCGAAGCTCATAACCCTGCGGAAGGTGTGCGCGCCAGTCGAGCGACACCTGCGAGCAGAGGTAGTGATAGCGCGGGACCTTTTCCGCCTCGTGGGTGGGGATTAGCTCGGGCAGGCGCGTCTCCCACGCATCGGGATGGACGGCCAACGATAGCGTGTCGTCGCCATTGACGTACACCTTTCCGCTGAAGATGGAGTCGTGCAGGAATTGGCGCAATGCCTCGAGGATGTCCAGATCGTTGTGCTCGCCGGCCAAGAGATAGCCCTCCACCGTTAGGGCCAACGCGGTGCGCGGCTTGGCGGCGTCGTCCGCAAAGATACGCCCGGGGTTGAGCCCTTCGATGGCCGCCTGGAGCGACAGGCTGTAGTCAAAGCCGGCGAACAGGGGACTGACGCTTGCCAACTGGTCCGAGGTCAACTCGCAGAACAAGGTGTCACACCTCCCATGGATCGTCTACCATCTGACTATACCACGTGGGCAACCCGAGTCAACTACTGCTGGGAAGCGTGCCGCGGGGCCCGGGGACACAGGACGAAGTTGGGAGGGGTTGGGGAGAGCCACTAGGCTACCACAGGATGTGCCCCGCCGGTGTGAGGCGATGCGCGGTGTGCTCGCCGAGTGCACTGTGGCCCTTGCGGAGCAGGAAAGGAGCTCCACAGTGACTGGCTAAGGGGCAAGACGGGCCGCGCGCGGCCCGTCTTTGATTTCGACCTCTCCAAGAGGTCTCCAGTCGGGGCGGTCAGATTTGAACTGACGGCTTCTTGGTCCCAAACCAAGCGCGCTGCCGGTCTGCGCTACGCCCCGGTTCTCAGAGTATAGCTCAGGACGGCACGTGGGTCAAGCTGCCTGGCTGCGTGAGCGAGGCCGAGCTGAAGCAGGCAGGGCAAGTGAACGGGCACAAGGCCCTGCACCACCACGGGAGCAAGGACCTGCACTAGGGTAGGTAGGTCAGCGGGTTGCGGCAGGTCTTGTCCTTGATGATCTCAAAGTGAAGGTGAGGGCCTGTGGAGCGGCCGGTGTCGCCCATGTCAGCGATGCGTTGGTTCTTCTTGACTACGTCCCCTGCCGTCACGTAGAGCTTGTTCAGGTGTGCGTAGCGTGTCCAGAAGCCGTTGCCATGGTCGATCACGATCTGGACGCCATAGCCCCACGTGTCCGTGCCGGCCTGGACGACGTAGCCATCGTCGGCCGCGACGACAGGCGTGCCCACCCGGTTGGCGATGTCAATCCCCGAGTGCCTGCTCCAGAAGCGCTGACTGAGGTACCCGCGCGTTGGCCAGGCGAACTTGCCACTGTCGTCCGGAGCGCCCTTGGGTGCTGAGCCGACTCGAGTCATCGGGTATAGGTTTGTGGGGGAGGCGGCCGGTTGTGGCTTCTGCCCGCCCACGAGAAGGATTCTCTGCCCGGCGACGATTTGGTACGGCTCAACCAGGCCGTTCGCCTCCCAGGCAGTGATCCGGGCCACCGTGGTCTTGTACGTCTTGGCCAGCTTGTCGAGCGAGTCGCCCTTCTTGACGGTGTAGTAGACGCCGTCGACTGGCGGCACCACGAGCACCTGGTTAACGGCGAGCAGCTGGGGGTCCTGCTCGACAGGCGGGTTGGCCCACAACATCGTCTCGACCTTGAGGCCAAAGTTCTGTGCGATGAGCCACAGGTTGTCGTTCACCTGTACGGTGTAGGTGATGACGTCGGTGCGCGCGCGCTCGGGAATGATGGTATGAGCGACCGGCGCTGCCAGTAGGCCGGTCGCTTGGTCCGCCTCCCGCAGCATCCCACGGTTCGAGGGGGCATTGTCGTCGCTCGCCGCCCCACCGGTGCCGGACCCGAGGTCCGGTGTAGGGAGGAGGCTGTCGATCTGTGGAAGGGTCACGCTGCCGGCGACAATCACGCCGGCGACCAGGCAAAGGACCACCATGTGAAGGGCATACCGCTGCAAGGCAGAACGATCGCCGCGGCTTGTCCTCAACCCTTGCACGGCACGCGCGATAAGGGCTCGGAGCGGCACGTGCAGCACCTGCACGCCCGCCTCGCGGGCAGCGCGCTGGAGCAAGCTCGCCACATCCCTGGCGACTGACTGCCATGCCTGCGTGCGCTCGAGCAGGCGATCGGCCTGTTTTCGGGCGGAACCGGTGAGCTGCTTCATCGCCTGCAGCCTGGTGCCACAGGCACTCAGTAACTCATCGCTCCGTGATGGAGGCTTGGTATCCGATTCGATCAGTCGTTCACTCTGCATTGGTCTCGCTGCTCAGGCGGGCAGCTCGGCAGCCAGAGGAGAATAGCACAGAATCTCGCGCTAGCCAAGTCGGCAGCCATGTTGTTGCAGCATGCCTGCAACCCGCGCCACAGCTCTGGAACCGGGAGTGTGAGCACCTACATGTCGCGCGACATGGTGGCGAGGAACTCGGCGTTGCTGCGCGTCTTGCCCAGCCGGTCCAGCACCGGTTCGACGGCATCCGCACCGCCGCCCAGGGCATCGATCATCCGGCGCAAGGTCCACACCTTGGAGAGCGTCTCGCGACTCAGGAGCAGCTCCTCGCGGCGGGTGCTCGTGCGCTCGATGTCAATCGCCGGGAAGATGCGCCGTTCTGCGAGCTTGCGGTTCAGGTGCATCTCCATGTTTCCGGTACCCTTGAACTCTTCGTAGATCATGTCGTCCATGCGGCTGCCGGTGTCGACGAGGCAGGTGGCGATGATCGTCAGACTGCCTCCTTCCTCGATCTTGCGCGCCGCGCCAAAGAACCGCTTGGGCGGGTATAGGGCAGCCGGGTCGACACCGCCTGAGAGGGTGCGGCCGCTGGGAGGCACGATCAGGTTGTAGGCACGGGCTAGGCGCGTGATGGAGTCGGCCAGAATGACCACGTCCTGGCCTATCTCCACGAGCCGCTTGGCGCGCTCTAGTGCCATTTCCGCCACGCGGACGTGGTGGGTTACCGGTTCGTCAAACGTCGCGGCTGCAACCTCCGCCTCGACCGAGCGCGCCATGTCGGTGACCTCCTCTGGACGCTCGCCGATCAGCACGACCATCATGTGCACGCCGGTCGCGTTGTGGCTGATGCCGTTGGCTATCTCCTTCAGGATGGTGGTCTTGCCGGCTTTGGGCGGCGATACGATCAGGCCGCGCTGGCCGCGCCCTATTGGCGCCAGCATGTCCAGCAGGCGGGTCGACAGCGGTGTTTGCCCCGATTCCAGCTTGAACGCCTGGTTGGGAAAGACAGGCGTCAGCCGATCGAACCAGGGTCGCAGCTTGGCTTGCTCGGGGTCCATGTTGTTGACGGTTTCGACCCGCAGCAGGCCGTAGTACTTTTCGTTTTCCTTGGGTGCCCGGACCTGGCCGATGACCGTGTCGCCGGGGCGCAGGCCGAAGCGCCTGATCTGGGACTGCGAGACGTAGATATCGTCAGGGCTGGGCAGTAGGTCTCCCCGCCGCAGAAAACCCAGCCCGTCCTGTACGACATCCAGGATGCCGCCGCCGAAGAGAAGCCCCTGCTTCTCAGCCTCGGCCTGCAGCAGCCTCATGGCAAGGTCATGTTTTTTCAGCCGGCTGTAGCCGCTGATCTCATACTGGCGGGCGAGCTCCTGCAACTCGGCCACGCTCTTGGTTTCTAGCTCTACGATGTTCATTCGTTTCCTCCGGGATGGGGCGCGAAGGAATCGCGGCCCTGGTGTTCTGGTCAACGAGCGATAAGGAGAAGTGACTGCCTCTCACCGGGACAGGATATCGGCATGGTGCAAAGCAGGCGCACACCTCGTGCAGTTGGGATACGGTTTCCGGTTGGCGTTGTCCCTCAGTGCAGAAGACGCAAGCGCGCACACCATCCGGCTGCAAAAAGAGTGATTTGCCTGTTCAGACGAGGTCGGCAGGCACTTGAGTACCTCGCCCAGTATACCACACCGAATCTAGGACGTCAAGATCCAGTTTGATGTGATCAGCGGTGCCCATCCGGCGAGAACCGAGGCCGCGGCTGCCCGCCATCTTGTCGCCGCTACCGGACCGCCATGGTTCCCAGCCAGTACTCACTGCCGCCCGGCAGGAGCCCGCGGCTCCAGGCAACGGGGTGGCCGTCCCGGAAGACGCGCAGCGCCAGGCGATAGCTGCCCGGCTCCAGATCGGGCGGCAGCTCCAGCCGGACCACCTGCCGGACGGCATCGCCCTCCACCCAGCGACTGGATGGGTAGCTGCCTCCCACCGGCGCAGCAGCCAGCAGCGCACCCACGCCCTCCAGGCCGATTTCCAGCCGCAGGTCGCCGGTGCGCGCCGATGCTTGCCAGAGCAGCGTGACGGCCAGGCGATCGCCCGGCGCGTAGGCGGTCAGCGGGTCGGGCGGCGTGAGCCCGAGCAGCCGGACCTCGCCGAACTGCACGTGCGCCGCCCGCGCCACACCGGTCTCGTTCGCGCTGCCGGCCGGCAGCCGGGGGTTGCCGAACATCGGCCGCGCCGGCAGCTCGACGCGGCCAAGCTCTTGACCGCCGGTCGGGTCGTAGAGGATGACCAGAGGCGTGTAGTGCCCCGGTGCGGCGCCGGCGTGCCAGGGGATCTCGTAGGCGTCGGCGACCACCTCGCCGGGCCGCCATGCAGTGGCCGGGTAGGTCCAGGCCACTGGCTCGCCGTCGACGGCCGCGCCCAGATCGCCCTGTGCGTCCACCAGCCGCGCCGAGACCTTGAACGGCCGGTCTACGCCCTGTGGCGCCCGCCACCAGAGACGCAGCGCCGCCCAGGCGCGCCCGTGCGCGCCGTGTTCCGAAAGGGACCATCCGAGGAGCTCCACACCCAGCGCTGCCTCCAGGCTCGATGGGTTCGGAATGCCGGCGGTGCTGTGGGAGGGCTCGCCGGCGCGGACCAACGCCTCAGCCTGGCCGGCGACGTCCATGATGCCGGTGACGGCACGCAGCGAGGTGCGCTCCGGCAGCCCTTCGAGCGAGCGTGTGAGGTAGACGGCGTGACCCTGCGCGATATCGGCCTCGATGGCCGCAAGCCGCGCCGCCGGGTCGTCGGCGGCGCGTGTCCGCAGGCCCGGCGCAAGCCCTTCGGTTTCCTGGAAGTAGCGCACCAGCGTGACCTCTCCCAACAGTCCGACCAGTGTGCCCTCGGGCGCCAGTGCCGGTCGCAGCCAGTACTGCGCCAGATCGTGCACCTCCCAACGCTGACTCAGGTCTACGTCAGGGAGTGTCCGTGCCCCGATGACCGCTGTCTGGGTGACGGCGCCGAGTAGGAGCAGCAGCCCGGCCGCTGCCTGCAGCCGGCGCAGGGCCAGGCTTGGCCCGCGGATGCGCATCAGGTCCAGCGCATAGTCGAGCCCCACGCCGGCCCACACGGCGGCGATCAGGAAGCAGGGTATGAAAAAGACCTCCAGGTCAGGCGCACGATAGAGAACTCCAAAGACCAGGTAGAGGGCAAAGGCCGAGCCCGTCAGCGCAAGCGCCTTGGGCTTGCGCACCAGGCCGGCGATCCCGAGGAGCGCCAGGGCAAGACCGACGGGTCCAAGCTGGGCCCAAAAGAGCCCGGCGTAGTCTGCCGCGTCCATCGAGCGAGCGAGGGGATTGTCGCCCAGGAAAGTGGCGTAGCTGCCGGCCGTCACCCAGTGCCAGAAACCGCGCCAGGTGTCGACGTACGTGCCGTCCAGGGAGCCGACGTGTCCCCGGACAGGGAGGTAAAGGTAAAGGAGGAGCGGCCCGAGGAAGGAGAGGGGAAGCAGGACGGACGGCCGAGCCAGCAGTCGCCGCCAGCGCGGCCACCGTGGGTGCTCGGGGCCCAGGAGGGCGGCACGCGTCGCGACCTGACGTTCGACCAGGATCACAAAGAGGAGGATCGCCGGCGCCAGCAGCAGAGCCGTCCGGTGGTGCGTGAGCGATAGGCCCATGAGCGCGGCCAGCCCGTAGATGCCAGGGTGGAGGCGCGGCCGCTCCTCTGAAGGAACCTCCGGCAGCAGGCGGCGGTAGCCCAGTGCCGCTCGGTGGTAAAGGCGAGCCGGCATCGGGCCCAACGAAGTGACGGCGCGCTTCACAGCCCTTGACAGGGCACCCTGCCCCGAAGCAGACAGCGGCGCGTCCAACTCCGCACCATTGGCCATGCCGACCAGGGATGGCTCGATCAACGGCCTGCGGGCCCAGCGCAGCGCCGCCAACAGGAGGCCGGCCACAAACGCCGCGTTCAGAGTGTACACCTCTGCGATGACAGCCTCCGACCAGAAGACCGGCGAGACGGCGAAGGCTGCCGCGGGCAGGAGTGCGATCCAGCGCCGCCGGGCCAGCTGTCGAGTGACCAGGAAAACTAGTGCTACTGCAACGGCGCCGGCAACCGCCGAGAGCAAGTTCACCCTCCCCGCAACGTCGCGCCAGGGCAGTAGGCTGAACAGCTTGCCGAGCAGGAGGTAGAGTGGATAGCCGGTCGGGTGTGCGATTGCCATCCGGTGTACGGCGAGGGCAAACTCCAGCGAGTCGTCGAACATCTGCACCACGGTGGGAGCCAGCGTGCGCAGGTAGAGGAGGAGAGAGAGGGAAAAGCAGGCGACCGCCAGGGCGAGATCGCCGGTGCGATGCCAAGCCATGCGGGCTCTGCTCAGGAGGATGCCCAGGTCAGGTCGGGTCACGCGGCAATCTTACCATAGGTGAAAATGGGCGACAAAAGAGATGCGGCGCACTATGCACGAGGGCGTCGCCGAGCGGCAGGGGCAGTGCCCTGTGATGCCTGTGTCGGAGGCCCCGCACCCGTGTTTCCGGCTGAACCCGCCGGGCCGGACCGAGATAGGAGAGTCCGACTCTACCTGGCCAGATCGTCCCGCAGGGCTGTGAACTCATCGCGCGTTATCTCGCCGCGCGCGTAGCGCAGGCGAGCGACCTCGAGCGCATCGTCGCCCTTGTACGCTGCCGGTGCGCTGTCGATAGGTGCGGTCTTGCCTCGCCGCCCGTGCCGGACGAGCACCACAATAGCCCACACCACCAGCGCCACCAGAAGCAGAAAGAGCAGCAGCCCAAGCAACCCCATCCAGGGGTGCCCGCCCATCATGCCCCAACCTGTTCCGCCTCCAAACCGATGAAACGGCATTGCGCTTTCCTCCACGCCAGAATGTGCCGACCAGGGCCAGCCTGCTCATGGTAGCACATCTCCGGATTCGCGGCAACCAGGGCTCCATGGTCCGGGCCGCGCGTCCCTCCGAGCGGCGCAGCCGCACCTCAGGGCGACCTACGGTATGCGTCTTGGCATCTGCCGAGAGCGGTGGTATACTGACCAGAGCGAGGGCGGCTGCCGCCCGGCGAGGAGGGTCGCATGTTCGAGTCGGGACTGAGTGCCCTGAACTGCATTTACTTCTTCCTCTTCTTCTTGGGCGTCGGCTACGCCGTCTACATCGCCATCACCGGCGGCCTGGGCGGCGGAGGCGATGTGCCGGCCGGCGACGTCGATATCCCCCAGATCGATGTTCCGGGCGGCGCGGACATCGGCGGCGGAGACCTGCTGCCGGCCAGCATCGATGCGCCGGACGTCAGCGTCTCGCCCCTCAGCCCCATCACGATCGCCACCTTCGTGACGGTCTTTGGCGGCCTGGGCGTCATCACGCTGCAGTTCCTCAAGATCGACCCGCGCTGGAGCCTGCTAATCGCCGCTGGCGGCGCCTTGCTCGGATCGGGCCTCATGTTCCTGCTGTATAGCCGCGTCCTGATCGGCTCGCAGGCTTCAAGCCAGGTGCAGCGCCGCGAGCTGATCGGCCTGGAAGCCGAGGTCAGCGTGCCCATCGGCGAGATGAGTCCCGGGCAGGTGAGCTATATCACCAAGGCCGGACGCATGATCTCGATTGCCCGCTCGATCGACGGCCAGCCGATCCCCCGCGGCCAGTTCGTCAAGATCGTCCGCGTCATGGGGCCGCAGGTCCTGGTCCGGCCGGCTGCCCCGCAGGATGAGAAACCCGAAGAGGAGGGTGGACGATAGACGATAGGCGCTTGCCTGTGGTCCATGGTCTGCTGTCGCCGGTCCGTACCTTGCGAATTCCGTCTGAGAAGGAGGCGTAACTATGGGTTGGGCAATCGTAGCCGCACTGGGCATCCTGTTTGTGTTCATCGTCCTGGCCTCGTACTGGGCCAGCCGCTACAAGAAGGTCGGGCCGAACCAGGTACTGGTCATCTCCGGCCGCAAGCGGGACATCATCAATCCGGTGACCGGAAAGAAGGAGCGCGTCGGCTTCCGCGCCGTCAAGGGCGGCGGCACGTTCATTTTGCCGGTGATCGAGCGCGTCGACATACTGTCGATGGAGATCCTCACCATTGAGGTGGAGGTCAAGAACGTCTACACGATCCAGGGCGTGCCGGTTCACGTGGACGGCGTGGCACAGATCAAGGTGCGCGGCGACGACGCGTCGATCTTTACCGCGGCCGAGCAGTTCCTCTCGCAGGGGGCAGAGGGAATCAAGTTCGTGGCTCACGAGACGCTGGCAGGTCACCTGCGTGCCATCCTGGGCATGCTCACGGTGGAAGAGATCTACAAGGACCGCGATGCCTTTGCTCAGAAGGTCTTGGAGGTCTCTGGTGGGGATTTGGCGAACATGGGCCTGGAGATTGTCTCCTTCGTTATCAAGGACATCCGTGACGACAAGGAGTACCTCGACAGCCTGGGACGGGCCCGCACCGCCGAGGTCAAACGTGATGCCGTCCAGGGCGAGGCTGTTGCCCAGCGCGACGCCACCATCGCCCAGGCCAATGCCGCCCGCGATGCCACCGTCCAATCGGCGACTGCGCGCCAGGAGGGGGAGACGGCGAAGTACAAGGCCGAGACGTTGATCGCGTCATCGCAGAAGGACTATGCAGTCCAGAAGGCCGACTACGATGCGGAGGTCAACCGGCGCCAGGTGCAGGCCGAGCTGGCCCGCAAGCTGCAGGAGATGATCACCAACCAGGAGGTCACCGCCCAGCAGGTGCAGATCGAAGTCGTCCAGAAGCAGAAGCAGATCGAGGTGCAACAGCAGGAGGTGCAACGCAAGGAGCGCGAGCTAGAGGCGACCGTCCAGAAGCCGGTCGAGGCCGAGCGCTACCGGATCGAGACGCTGGCTGCAGCCAAGAAGTACCAGACCGAGACGGAGGCTGCCGGCTCTGCCGAGGCCACACGGCTTCAAGGGCAGGGTGAGGCGGATGCTGCCCGGGCGCGAGGCTTGGCTCAGGCCGAGGTGATCAAGGCGCAGGGCTTCTCCGAGGCCGAGGCGATGACTAAGAAAGCCCAGGCATGGCAGCAGTATACCCAGGCCGCCGTCATCCAGCTCTTGGTGGAGGCGCTGCCAAAGGTCGCCGCGGCCGTGGCCCAGCCGCTGTCGCAGACCGACCGGATCGTCATCATCAACTCCGGTGGCGGGGGCGGGGGTGCCAGCAAGCTTACTGCCGACGTGACGCAGATGGTGGCCCAGGTGCCGGAGACGCTCGAGGCGCTGACGGGCATCAACCTGGTGGAGACCCTAAAGACCCTACCGGGCATTGGGGTGCCTCCGGAGAAGCCGGCGGAGTAGCCCGGCTCGAGATTGGGGTCCGGGCCGGTCACCCAGGCCGGCCCGGACCTGCCCTCAGTCTCTGTGTGCCCCCGCGAGGTGACGGCAATGAAGCGATGCCTCCGATTCCTGGCGACATCCGCGGCGCTGCTGGGCGCCGTTTCTTTTGTCCGGCCGCGCGCCCGCGGCGGGGAGGCTCTTCTCTGGCTTCCCAAGCTCCTGGCAGGTGCGCTGGTGCCCGTCTCCGGCCTGTCGGGCGCTCTGGCTGCCCTCGCCGGAGCTGCGCGCCGCGACTGGGTGTCGGCCGGAATCGGCGCGCTGGCCGTCGGGCTGGCAGCGAAGCTTGCCGGCGACATTCCCGATGTGGACCGGGCGTTGGCTGCCTTGCCCGAGCGCGCCGGACCAAGTGACGGCCCGGAGCGAAAAGGTGCGGCGGCGCCGCCGCGCCCCCGCGTCTGGCGCGATCTGGCGATCGGCCGGAGTGCGGCGGGCGGTGAGCTGCGTGCGGACCTGTGGCCCCCTGCCGGCGGCGCGCCGAGCGGAATCGGGATTGTCTATGCGCACGGCAGCGCTTGGCGCGTCGGAGACAAGGACAAGGGCACGCGTACCTTCTTCCGGCGGCTGTCGGCGCAGGGGCACCTGGTATTGGACGTGGCCTACACGCTCTGGCCGAGGGCCACGCTGCCGCAGATGGTGGCTGAGGTCAATCGGGCGATTCTTTGGCTCAAGGAGCACGGCTACGAGTACGGCGCGCGCGCCGATCGGGTCGTGCTGATGGGCGGCTCGGCAGGCGGGCATCTGGTGTTGCTTGCCGCCTATGCGCCCGACCAGCCCGCCTTCCGGCCGGAGGGCGTTTCCGGAGACACGTCTGTGCGCGGCGTTGTGGCCTTTTACCCACCGGTCGACCTTGCGGCGATGCAGGGTGAGTCGGGCGGCGATTCATCGCGGCAGCTGGACCGTGTCAGCCGTGCTGTTGCAGAGCAGCTCTTCGCCATCCGAGACGAAGCCGGCCGCCGTCGGGTCTCGGCCGATATTCTGGCGGAGATGCTGGGCGGCAGCCCGGCGGAGGTGCCGGACACCTACCGGCTTCTGTCTCCCAGTGCCTATGCCGGCGCCGGCAGCCCGCCGACCCTTCTCCTGCAAGGCACCGATGATGTCTTCGGCATGGCGCCTGACGTGCGCCGTATGCACGAATCACTCTGCGCTGCAGGCGTGCCGGCTGTTCTGCTCGAGTTCCCGCACACCGAGCATGCTTTTGACATCATCCTGCCGGCCATCTCTCCGGTGTCGCGAGCCTCGACCCGTGCGGTTGAACGATTCCTGGCCTGGCTGCGCTGAGGGGCACCCGACGAACTGAAGGAGGTCGAAATGCTGGACTTGGGGCTGAAGGGAAAGGCGGCGCTGGTGACGGGGGCTTCGAGCGGAATCGGGCGGCAGACAGCGCTCCGGTTGGCCGGCGAGGGGGTGCGCGTGGCGCTGGTGGCGCGCCGCAGCGATGAGCTGCGGGCGGCAGCGGCCGAGATCCATGCGGCGGGAGGCGAAGCCCTCGCGCTGGCTGCCGACGTCGTCCTTCCGGCCGAGGCGGAGGGGTGCATGCGCGAGGCGGTGGCTGCCTTTGGGCGTCTCGACATCCTGGTGAACGCCGCGGGCCTCCTCCAGGGCGGCGACATCGAGAGCACCACGCTGGAGGCGTGGGACAGGACGATGGACCTGAACCTGCGCTCGGTGTTTGTGATGATGCAGCTGGCAGTGCCGTACCTGGTCGAGACCAGGGGGTGTGTCGTGAACGTCTCGAGCGTCAACGGCCTGCGAAGCTTTCCCAACGTTCTGGCGTACTGTGTGAGCAAGGCCGGCGTCGACCAGCTCACGCGGTGCTCAGCGCTCGAGCTCGCCGCCCATGGAGTCCGCGTGAACGCCATCAACCCGGGCGTGACGCGAACCAACCTGCACCGGTCAGGCGGCATGGACGAGGAAGCCTACGCCCGATTCTTGGAGCACAGCCGAACAACCCATCCGCTGGGGCGCATCGGCGAGCCGGACGAGGCGGCCGACTTGATCCTGTTCCTGGCCTCGGAGCGAGCGGCATGGATCACCGGAACGACCGTGAGCTTGGACGGCGGCCGCGGCCAGACGTGTGCCAGGTAGTCTCGGGACTTGTTTGCCGTTCGCAACGGCGTGGAGACCGTAATTGCTCCCGTAACAAGGGCGTGCTAGAATGGCAGCCGGCTGAGGAGCACAGGGGAGCAACCTGCCAGATCGAGGTGAGGGAGGAGCGATGAAGTACGTGCGGCGTTTTTTTGGGGCACTGGTGATGATTGCCGGCATCCTGGGCTTGTTGATCAGCCTGGCCGGACTTGCGATTGTCTGGGTGGGAAAGGCTACGGTTGCTACCACCGCCACGAGCACGATTGACACTCTCAGCAGGGCCATAGTGACCAGCCAGGGTGTCATGGATACAACGACAGACGCGCTTGGTGCGACAGTGGACAGTGTGGATGCTTTGTCCGAGATGCTCGGGACCACGGCGTCCACGTTGGATGACACCAAGCCCATCCTGGATAGTGTCGACAGGATGCTAGCGATCACCCTGCCAGATGCTGTGCAGACGGCAGCCGATTCGCTCTCCACCGCGCAGCAGGCGGCGCAGGTTCTGGAGGGCACCATGAAGTCGCTGGAGACATTCCAGGTCATCCTGAGCGCTACCCCGTTTGTGGGGGACCTCCTGCCCAAGAGCACTGCCACCTACAGCCCTGAGAAGCCGTTTGCCGAGTCGCTGGGCGACCTCGCAGCCAGCCTTGAAGGGCTGCCCGACACCTTCACCAGCATCTCTGCCAACCTGGGCACGACAGGCCAAAAGCTGGATTCCGTCGAGGGCAACCTGTTGACCATGTCCGACAGCGTCAAGCTGATCTCGTCGAGCCTCAGCGAGTACAAGACGATGGTCGGGGAGTCCAGGTCGTCCATGGGCAGCCTTGCTGCAATCCTGACAAACGTCCAAAAGAACCTTGCGACGATTCTGAACTGGGCGGCCATCGCCCTTACGCTGTTCTTTGCATGGCTGCTCGCCGCGCAGGTGGTCATTCTGAGCCAGGGATGGGAGATTAACCACGGTACGGCGGACCGCATGGAAAAATGACGAAAGGAGGAACGATCATGCAGGTAACACTTGACACCACATTGGGGACTCTGTTGGCCGAGCCGCAGGCCAAGGCTGTGCTGGAGCAGTATCTGCCCGGCATCTCGACCAACCCGATGGTTGCCCTGGCGAAGGGCATGTCGGTGCGGACTATCCTGGCGATGCCTCAGGCGGCGCAGTTTGGCTTGACCAAGCAAGTGGCCGAGAAGATCATCGCCGACATCAACAAGCAGCTGCAATAGCGCTGCAAGCACGCCGCAGTGGCGTGGACCACGGAGGATGGCGGCCGGTCTACTGACCGACCGCCATCCTGTTTTTTGCCTAGCGTGCCGGAGCTCTACTCCAGGCTAAAGGGAGGGTACTGATCCGTCACCAGAAGGAACGCGTACGCGCTTACCCGCAGGCCCCAGCGCCCGACCCCCACGACAAAGTCAAAGAGACCTCGGGGATACCGGCCCGTGAAGAGGATGGCGAACCAGGCAGCGATCACCGCAAAGAAGGCTCCGACTGCCAGAAACGCCAGCACGATGTAGTGAGGGATCGCCAGCAGCCACTTGACGAGGGGCAGCCCTCGCTGCAGATCTTTCTCCGCGTCCGGGTAGTCGATCTCCAGGTGGACCGCCTGCTCTTCGACGGTCGACGGGTACCGGTCAGTCAGGAGGCAGAGGTAGGCTCCCACCCGGTAGCCGAAACGGGTCAGCTCCCGAGCAAAGTCGAACCACCAGCGCGGGTACCGCTGCCGGAAGAGGATCATCAACGCCGTGGCGGCGGCAAGCCCGCTCACAAGCCCGCCGGCGGTCTCCTGGCTTCGCTTGAGGACCTCGCCGGCTTCGCTGACGACGATTGTGTTGGTCACCGTCTCCCCCGCCCCCGAAATCATGGCGAGGATGATCCCAATAGGGATGATCCAGATGAGGCGGAAGAAGGAGGTCAGCCTGTCGAGTACTTCCGGGTAGTCAATGTCAAGGCGAGCAGCATAGGTGTTCACGGTCATTCTCCTTTCTAGATTGTGCATCCTTAACATCTACGACGGACCTGCCAAGCGGTTTCGGCCAAAGGAGCGCGAGTTGAGGCCCAGCCTGGGCGCCTTGACGGCGCGGCCTGCTGTTGGTAGAATCTTGTCGACCGGACTTGCTCCTGTTGTGTGCGGCGTGAAGCTGTGGAGAAAGGAGAGCGATGATGGACAAGATCCTGGTGGCCTACGCAACCAAGTATGGCTCGACGAAGGGAATCGCAGAGAGGATTGGGCAAGCGCTGCGCGAGGCGGGCCTGCAGGTCGACATCCGGCCTGCTGGCGACGTGCGCGACCTTGCGCCCTACCACGCAGTGGTGCTGGGCAGCGCTGTCTACATCTTCCGCTGGAGAAGAGAGGCGGTGCGCCTGCTGAGGGCGCTGGCGGCGCTGCCGGGGCGACCGGTGTGGCTCTTCTCGAGTGGACCGACGAGCGAGACCGACACGGACGCGTTTCCGGGCGGGCTGAAGCTGCCGAAAGCGATGCAACCCTTCGCCGACCGGCTGCGGGTGCGCGACGCAGCCGTGTTCCGCGGCGTGAACGACCCGCAGAAGATGAACGCGCTCGAACGGTGGATGATGAGCAACATGAAGGCGCCGTCCGGCGACTTTCGTGAGTGGGACGCAATCGATGCATGGGCCCGCGGGATTGCCCAGGCGCTTCTTGAGACAGGCGCCTAAGCCACTCTGCGTTCCGGCTGCCCCGGTGTGAGCCCGGGCCGGCCCTCTCACGCACTGTGCCTCAGCTCTTGCTCCAGCTCGTCCAACTCTCTGAGCCAGAGCGCAGGGCTGGCATCGCTTGGCATCCGCCAGTCGGACCTCGGCGAGAGGGCGACTGAGCCTACCTTGGGCCCGTCCGGCATGGCCGAGCGCTTGAACTGATGTGCGAAGAAGCGCCGGTAGAAGACGCGCATCCACCGCAGGACCTCTTCGGGCGAGTAGGCGCCGTCGAAGGCCCGGAGCGCCAGGGCCCAGACCTTGCGCGGCGCAAAGAGGTGCCGGAGGGTGTAGTAGAGGAAGAAATCGTGCAGCAGGTAGGGGCCGATCGAGTCCTCGGTCTTTTGGCGCAGCACCTCTCCCTCGCCCGGGGGCAGTAGCTCGGGCGTGATGGGTGTTGCGCAGATGTCCAGCAGCACTGCGCCGGCTTCCCCTGGGAACTCGCTCACGGCGCACCACTCCACCAGGGTGCGAACCAGGGTCTTGGGCACACCGGCGTTCACGTGGTACATGGACATCTGGTCGCCGTTGAAGGTGCACCAACCGAGCGCCAGCTCCGAGAGGTCGCCGGTGCCCACGGCGAATCCTCCGACCTGATTGGCGACGTCCATCAGAATCTGTGTCCGCTCGCGCGCCTGCGCATTCTCGTACACCACGTCGTAGGTGGTTTCGTCGTGGCCGATGTCGCGAAAGTGAGATCGCACCGTTTCGATGATGGGGATGCGGCGCAGGCTGGTGCCGAGGGCACGGGCCAGTTTCTCGGCGTTGCCGCCGGTCCGGGAGGTTGTGCCAAACCCCGGCATCGCGATCGCCACGATGCCTTTCCGGTCTAGCCCGAGCGCGTCAAATGCCTTGGACGCCACGAGCAGTGCGAGGGTCGAGTCAAGCCCGCCCGAGACGCCCAGCGTGACCCGTACGCTGCCAGTGTGCACCAGCCGCCGGGCGAGCGCTGTGGACTGGATGGCAAAGATCTCGCGGCAGTGCTCCGCACGTCGCTCCGGATCCGTGGGTACAAAGGGGGTCTGGGACAGCGGGCGCAGCAGTGCGTCCTGGCCCTCTGCGGGCTCCGGAGCATGCAGGTCCACCTCAACCGCTCGGTGCGGCAGGCCCGATTCGGTCGAGAAGGCGCTGTTCTTCAGACGCTCGCTGGCGAGATGCTCAAAGTCGAGGTCCGCCACCGCCGTCTGCGTAGCGAAGCCAAAGCGCGCCGTCTCTGCCAGGAGAACGCCGTTCTCGGCGATCAGGCAGTGCCCCGAGTAGACCGTGTCGGTAGTGGACTCGCCGGGGCCGGCGCCGGAATAGAGGTAGGCGACATGGCAGCGTGCCGACTGCTGGCGGACCAGGTCCCTCCGGTACTCGGCCTTGCCCAGCAGCTCGTTGCTGGCGGAAGGGTTCAAGATGAGGGTCGCGCCGGCAAGGGCGAGGCGGCCGCTCGGAGGCTCGACGGCCCAAAGGTCCTCGCAGATCTCGATCCCGGCCGTGCAGCCGGGCAGGCTGCCCATGCGGAAAAGAAGGTCCGTACCGAAGGGCACGTCCTGCCCCCCGATTCGGACGGACGCGGCGCTGCAGAGCCTGCCTGACGTGAACCAGCGCTCCTCGTAGAACTCGTTGGTGTTGGGCAGGTACGTCTTGGGGACGATGCCCGCGACCTGCCCACCGGCGAGCAGGGCCGCGCAGTTGAAGAGGCGGCCGTCGACTGCCAGCGGAAGGCCGACCACAGCCGCGATGCCTGCCCGGCCGGTGCGCTCCGCGATCGAAAGGAGGGCGGCCTGTGCACGCGCGAGGAGGAGTGACTGAAAGAAGAGGTCGGCGCAGGAGTAGCCGGTGATGCAGAGCTCGGGGAAGAGCGCGAGTTGGCAGCCGCTCGCGCTGAGCTGATCGAGCGCGGCACGGATCTGCCCCGCGTTAAAGTGGACGTCTGCGATGCGGAGCTCGGGCGCGACCACGCCCGTGCGAAGGAACCCCAGTGACTGGAGAGACCGGCTACGGCTCATTGTGCCCACTCCTCGCCCTGCCGGCCGTGTCCCGGCACAGGCACTGCTACTTTGTCTGTGACTGGATGGCCGTGATCACGACTGTGTTGACGATGTCCTCCACGGTACACCCGCGGCTCAGGTCGTTGACAGGCTTGCGGAGCCCCTGGAGCACCGGGCCGATCGCGATGGCGCCGGTCTCGCGCTGGACTGCTTTGTAGGTGTTGTTGCCTGTGTTCAGGTCGGGGAAGACAAAGACCGTCGCCTGGCCCGCTACCTCGGAGCCTGGCATCTTCTGAGCGGCGACGCTCTTGTCGACCGCGGCGTCGTACTGGATCGGGCCTTCGAGCTTGAGCTGGGGCCGCAGCTCGCGCGCAATCCGGGTGGCCTCGCGCACCCGGTCGACGTCCTCGCCCACGCCGGACTCGCCAGAGGAGTAGGAGAGCATCGCCACCCGAGGCTCGATGCCAAAGGCCTGTGCCGTGTCCGCGGAGGCGAGCGCTATCTCAGCCAGCTCTTGGGCAGTGGGGTTGGGGTTGACGGCGCAGTCGCCGTAGACGAGCACCCGGTCGTCCAGGCACATGAAAAAGACCGAGGAGACTACAGAGAAGCCCGGCTTGGTCTTGACGAATTGCAGCGCCGGCCGGATGGTGTGCAAGGTGGTGTGCACCGCCCCCGAGACCATGCCGTCGGCATCGCCCCGGTAGACCATCATCGTCCCATAGTAGGAGACATCGCACATCAGGTCCTGCGCGGTGTCCAGGTTGATGCCTTTGTGCTTCCGGAGCTCATAAAGCGTCTCGGCGTACTCCTGGAGCTTGGGCGACGACTGCGGATCGACCACAGGCACCGCTTCCAGGTCGACCTGGAGGCCCAGCCGCTGCATGGCATCGTGCACCTCGCTGGGGTTGCCCAGGAGAGTCAGGTCCACGATATCGCGGTTGTGCAGGATCGCGGCGGCGCGCAGGATGCGGTCGTCGGTGCCTTCGGCCAGGACGATGTGTCTCTTGCTGGACTTGGCCTTCTGGATAAGGCCGTAGAGGAACATCTTGGGTGTGACGCCGCGCACCTGTACGCTGGACAGCTGCGCACGGAGTGCATCGGTGTCGACGAACTTTTCGAACATCTCCAGGCAAAGCGAGATCTTGGCATGGTCGCCGGCCGTCATGTGGGAACGGACCGAGCCCATGCGGGTAGCGGTCGTGAAAGTGTCGGTCTTGACTGACAGGATGGGCACCACACCGCGCGAGCCGTCGAGAAGGCGAATGACCGTCGGTGCCGGCCGGAAGCCGCCGGTGAGGACGATGCCGGCGATCGACGGATAGTAACGCGAGTTATGTGCCTGGAGGGCGCCGACGATGACGTCGTCGCGGTCGCCGGGTGTGATGAGGAGAGCACCCTCCGCCAGGCGAGGCAGGTAGTTCTGGAGCTGCATGGCGACCACAAGGTAGCTGCGCGCGAGCTTGTCGAGTTGGTCCGCACCGTAGAGGACCTCGGCGTCCAGCTGGGAGGCAATCTCGTGTAGGGTCGGGCTGCGGAGCGTCTCGTGGCTCGGGATGACTGCAAGGATCCCATACTGCTCCGGCACCTCGGCACGGAGAGCAGCCGTCAGCTCCCCAACTCGGGCCGGCTCGGCGCGGTTGACCACTGCGCCGAGCACGGCGTTCCCCCGCTCAGCCAGGTTGGCGAGCGTCGCCCGGACGGAGCCGGCAATCGGCGCGGGCTCGCGGTCCGCGGCGCTGCTAAGCACCAAGACGGACGCGCCTAGGTTCTTGGCGATGTCGGCATTGAGGTCGAACTCTGCAGCCAGGCTGCCCCCTTCTATGTCGCGTCCAAGGCACAGGACGAAATCGCACTGGCTCTCCAGCGCCTTGTACTCCTCAATGATGCCATTCATCAGGTCATCTTCGCGGTCCCGACTGAGCAGGTCGGCGGCCTCGTCCTGGAGGAAGGCGAAGGTGTCTTTGTAGCGCAGGCTCAGGCCGAAGTGGGTGAGGAGCAGGTCGAGGTGGGGGTCTCGGAGGCCGGCCGCCTGGCGGCTGACAATCGGGCAAAAGACGCCCACGCGCTTGGTCTTGCGGAGCAGAAGGTCGGTCAGGCCCAGCGCGATCAAGGAGCGGCCAGCGTGGGGCTCGGTGGTGACTAGATAGATCGACGTGGTCATGGGTTGGCCTCCGACTTGGCATCGTGCAGGCCCGGTGGCCCACAGCTGGCTCGCAGGGCGCGCTGAAGCGGAGTATAGCGCGAAAGGGTGTGCGTGTCAAAGACCGGCGGACCGGCCTGGGCCAATCGTGTGGAGCGCGCCGCCAAGCGCTACTCCTCGGCCTCCGGCTCGACGTGCACTAGGACGCGGCGAATAGAGGGGATCTGTGCCTGGAGCTGCTTTTCCAGGTCGTCGGCGAGGTGGTGGGCTTCGTCCACAGGCAGGTCAGGATCGGCCAGACAGTGAATGACCACGTCATAGCCGTCGGGCAGCGATCGAATGTGGAGCCGGTTATATCCGCCCAGCCTCGAGGACTCGCGGACCGCGGCGTCGATCTGAGCGCGAACGCGCTCGGCGTCATCTTGGCCTCCCTCGGTGCCCGGAGCGATGGGCGCGGCAACCGGCTCGATGTGGCTGTGAATGTCGCGTATCTGGGGCAACTCGTCGCGGATGGCAAGCTCCAGCCGGCTTACTCGGTCGTGCGCCTGCCCCAGCGTGAGGTCGGGCGGCACCTCGACGTGCAGGTCGACGGCGTAGCGGCCGTGAACTTCGTGGGCGTGCACGTAGTGGGTGTGCAGGCCAAAGCGCGCGGCGAGGGCAGAGACGGTCTGCTGCAAACTCTCGCCGTCGCGGCGTACTGGGTCGACGTGTACGATCACGTCGCCATGGCGAATAAGCGCGCCAACCCGTTCGTCCACAGCGGAGGCAACCTCGTGTGCCTCTTCGAGCGACGCGCTGCGATCGACGTTGACCGTGAGGTCGACAAAGACGCCGGCGCCAGCCTGGCGCACGCGCACCGGGCCGAGGCTCTGCACGCCAGGGACCTGGGCTGCTGCGGCCTGGATCTGGCCGGCGAGGCCGGGGGGCGCTGCGTCTATGAGCACCGACACGGCCCGCCGGCCGAGCTGCAGGCTGACCCACACGACGATCATGGCTACCGCGAGTGCGGCAATGGCGTCCCCCTTGACGAGGAACGCCCATTTGGGCCCAAGCCGCTCGCTGAGGAGCACGAGTACCAAGCCGGCGATGACCACCGTCGAGCTCCAGATGTCGGTTGAGAAGTGGAGGGCATCCGCCTCGAGCGCCTGGCTATCGTACTTGCGCGCAGCTCGGTAGAGGATCCGCGAGCGTGTAATGTCGACCGCGATGGAGATGACCATCACGCCAAAGGACCAGGCATTGGCCTCGATCTCAACAGAGCGGAAGAAGAGCCTCTGGATGGCCTCGTAGATGATCCAGACGCAGGTAGCCAACAGGAGCAGCGTCTCGATGAGGGCCGACAGGTTCTCCACCTTGCCGTAGCCGTACTGGTGGCGCTCGTCGGCCGGCCGGTCCGAGATCCGGACGGCGAAGAAGGTGACCAGCGCCGCGACCAGGTCCAGGCCTGAGTGGGCTGCTTCGGCCAGGATACCGAGGCTGCCGGTGAGCAGGCCGACGACTGTCTTGAGGGCCGTCAGCAGAACAGCGGCCGTCACGGAGCTGAGGGCTGCCCCCCGCTTCTCCTTCCTGGCAAGAGCGGCATCTGCTTGCGACAACTCGGACATTCGCCCGCTACCTCCCATGCCTCGTCTCGACCCGCTCCAAGAGCGCGGGCAGCTCCTCCTCAATGAGCGAGAACATGTCATGCGCCTCCTGAAGGCGGCTGCGGAGCGCCGGATCCTTGTTCAGCATCAGCTCTAGCCCTCGCTCGGCGAGCTGGTGCATGGAGGCCCACAGCCTCAGGTGCTGGCGGACAAAGGCCACCCATCCTCCGGGCCGGAAGCGAAAGAAGACCTGCCTGGGCACAGGAGACGGCACGCGCTCGATCAGGTCCATCTCCACCAACAGGCGCGTCGTGGGGCTGACCGCGCTCTTGCTGGCCTCGAGCAGAGCGCAGAGGTCAGTGAGGGACTTTTCGGGTGGATCGGAGATCAGAAGCACACCCAACACCCGGCCGGCCAATCGCGGCAGGCCCATCTGCTCGAAATAGAGTCCAAAGTCCTCGACCAGGTGCTTCTCTTCGAAATAGCCCACGGTGCAAGCCTCCCTGCTGACGCCTCTGCGGCGAGCAGAGGATAGCATGTTCGGAAGATTCTGGCAATACTGAATGATGCGAATGCAGGCCTAGGGGATGCCTTGGCGGAGCGGGCGCAGCGGCGTCATGGAAAAGCGGCGCAGGATGCCCTGCTCCCGGTGCATCGAGCTGCCGATAGGTACGGCGGTCAATCCCACTATCGCGACGATCACGCCGATGTAGGCCGGCACCGAGGCAGAGAGGTACCCCTGACCGCCCGTCTCTGGGCTTGGCGTGTTGCCGAATCTCAGGCCCAGCAGAATCAGCAGGCCAGGGCCAAAGGCCAGCGTGAAGAAGGCCGACATCGGATCCCTGATGTAGAGCTTGGTCTGGACGACTGCCAGCTTTCGGAAGCCGACCATCGATCCCCTCCTAGTTGCGCATCTCTTTCCCGGTCAAGGCCAGGAAGACATCCTCCAGCGTGGGCTGCTCGGTACGCAGGTTTGCGAAGCGCGTGCCGGCTTCCTCCAGGGCAGTGACGACCCGGCCAACCAGGCCGTCCTCCGGCCCGTACACAGTCACGCGCTCGCCGGTCATCTCGACGCGCACGACACCAGGGGCGTCGCGCAGCGTCGCCTCGTCCAGATCTCCCTGCACTTCGAACACCACCCGGTGTTCGGCGCCGATCGAGTCCACAAGGCGCTGGGGCGTGTCGAGGGCCACAATCCTGCCGTGATCGACAATGGCCACGCGGTCGCACAGACGCTCTGCTTCCTCCATGAAGTGGGTGGTCAAGTAGACCGTCGTGCCCTGCTGCCGGGCGGTGCGGACCTCGTCCCACATTGCCCGCCGGGCTTGGGGGTCCAACCCAGTCGTCAGCTCGTCGAGGAAGACGAGCTCGGGGCTGCTGACGAGCGCCAGCGCGATGAGGACGCGCTGTTTCTGCCCACCAGAGAGCTTGCCGAAGAAGGCATTGCGCTTCTCGGCCAGGCCCATCTGTTCCCGAAGGCGCTCCCACTTGGCCGGGTGAGGGTAGAAGCCGGAAAAGAGGTCGAGCGCCTCCCAGACGCGAATGCGGTCGGGTAGGGCGGCCGACTGGAATTGGACGCCAATGCGCGCCCGGAGCTCATAGCGGTCACGGAGGGGGTCCAGGCCCAGCACCTCGATTGTGCCGCCATCGGGCCGGCGTAATCCCTCGACGCATTCAATGGTGGTTGTCTTGCCGGCACCGTTGGGCCCGACCATTCCAAAGATCTCGCCACGGCGTACCTCGAACGAGACGCCGTCCACCGCCCGAACGCCCGGGTACTGCTTGACCAAGTCCCTCACGCCGACAACGACTCTATCTTGTGCTCCCACTGCCAGCGCTCCCTTCAGGTGCTCCCGCTGCGGCCCGATTGCGCGGTACCCTAGACCGCCGGCTTGAGAGCCAGACCGTAGAGCAGGCCAAGTGCCACCATCTCGCCCAAACCAGCCACGAGTGCATAGAGCAGCGTCTTGGCCGGCACTCGGAACATCACCCACTGCGACGCGGCCTGCATGACCACACGGAAGAACCAGGCCAGCAGGCCGAAACTCACCCCCTTTGCCGCCCCAGCCTGACCCGGCAGGCTCGGATAGAGGAGCAAGAAGAGACCTGCCATGGCGAGGCCGAAGACGAGGTCAAGCACGATGCCCGTGACGGGACTCAGCGACGTCCTGGAGATCGGCTTGTAGACCTCGTACAGCCTCCGGGCCAGCGGATTGGCGTGAATCACGCCGTCGAGGATGCCAAAGAGAATGCCACCGGCAAGACCGACAAGGACAGTTCGGAAAACCATCTTGCGCCTCCCATCAGGCGGGCTGCGTTCCCGGTGCGTAGACCGCGCGCAGTCCGTAGAGCAAGGTTTTGGCCAACGTGCCGGCGTTGTGGCCCTCCCCTTCTAGGACCTCGGCAACCATGCGAAGGCCTGGGTGCTGCCGGCTTCTCAGGGTCTCGACCAGGGCGTCAAATCCCTGCCGCTGTTCGGTATCGAGCGAACCAGCCGATAGGTAGAGGTCCACCGGTGGGTGGGTGGGCTGCGCCGCATACTCGCACTCGCGGGCAAGGAGGTACTGGTCCGCGCCGGGCCAGGTGCAGGCTGCCGCAACGTGGCGGCGGAACATGCCCGGCCGGGTCAGCATTGCGTGCAGTGCAAACAGGCCTCCGCTAGAGAAGCCAAAGATGGCGCGGTCGTCCGCCCGGCCGCGGTACTGTCCCTCAACCAGGGGAAAGAGATGATGCTCGAAGAAGCGGACGAATGCGTCGATGCGCGAGCCGGCGGGCGGCTCCTGGAAGCCGGCGGGGCAGAGGTCCCGATCGCGGAGGAGGCAGTGCTCCCTCCAGCCCGCAATGCCGTGATAGGCGATCCCCACGATCAGCAGCTCGGGCGCCTCTTGGGTTCCGATGAGGACGGGCGCCAGTCCGGCAGCTAGCGGGAAGGCATACTCCCCGTCGGGCACGTAGAGGACGGGAAAGGAGCGCGAGGAGTCCTGGTGGGTGAAGGGGAACCAGACCCCGATGCGGAAGGACTGGCCCATCTCCTCAGAGCGGAGGATGCGTTCTTCTGTGTTGAAGAGGCCAAAGCGAGGGTGCGCTGGGTGCTTCAAGGCTCTCCTTCCGGGCCTATGGCACGCCGGGGCCCATGATGTGCCAGTGCATGTGCGGCGTGACGCCCGGTGCGGCGGCGTTGGCGCGCACGTAGAAGCCGGCCTTGTCGAGCCCGAGCGCCCGGGCCGAGTGCTGTATGGCTTGCAGCATAGAGATGAGAAGCGCACCGTCCAGTGCGAGTGGGTCGAGCAGTCCAGAAACGTGTGCCTTAGGAATAACGACCACGTGGACCTTGGCCTTGGGCCGCGGGTGGTGAAAGGCTAGGACACGCTCGTCCTCCCAGACCTTGGTGACCTCGATCTTGCCGGAGAGGACGTCTTCGCAAAACCAGTCGCGGTAGGCCATTGACTTCTCCCTCAGGTGCAGCGGACCGCGAAGGTGCGCCGCACCAAGTCGAGACGCCAGGTGCAGTGCACCGCGAAGGTGCGCCGCACCAGCACGAGACGCCGGGTGCAGCGCACCGCGAAGGTGCACCGCACCGGCAGGTGAGCCCAGGTGCAGCGCACCCCGAAGATGCGCGGCACGGACGCTTGTGCCGTCTTCCCACAATTGGTGCTGTGAGGCGGGCGATGCGGCCTCGCGCACGAGGATCACAAAGGGCACACCCGCCTCGTGGGCCTCGAACGAGTCGACGCGGCGAAAGCCGAGCCGTTCCCACACCCGCAGAGCGCGTCCATTGAAGGCAGCCACGGTGACTCGAAAGGTTTCGGGCGCATAGCGCCGGAGAGCCACCTCAAGGGCAGCGCGCCAAAAAGCAGCCCCCAGGCCCCGACCGGTCCGGTCGGGCCGGAGACCTCCGCCCACGTCCAGTGCCCCGGCCGAGTAGTCGCCGCCTGGAACCCGGCAATCGTCTCCAACGCCGACGAAGCCGACCAGCTCGCCACACTCCTCTTTGACGGCCCAGTAGCGGTGGTCGGAGTCCAGCAGGCAGCGGACCTCGTCCTCGATCGCGTCGGCGGGGCAGTTGTAGAAGGAATAGGGCGGGGGATAGCACCAGAGCGCGATCTCGCGCGCGCAGGCCTCATCCATCGGGCAAAAGAGCCACTCGCCGGCCCTCTCCGCGGCGCCTAACTCAGTCATGGGCAGCTGTCGCACCCGCCGTCCCGAGCAGGCCTACGGGATCGTCGCGCCGGCCTGGGTGTAGCAGCTTGCAAGGTTGCCGAAGTAGGCAGTCACCCAGACCGTCCGACCCGGGACGAAGTAGCCTCCCGGGTCGGTTGCGTAGAGGTCCAGGACAGCGTTCCCGGGCACCGCGGCGTTTAGTGCCCAGCCTGGTTGGTTGATCCACTGGTCGCCCGCAGCTACTCCCAGGAACCATGCGTTGGCCGGGTTGGATGCCCAGTTGACGCCGGGCAGTGCCTGCCCGGCGGAGTCGACGACCTGCAGGCCGAGGTAGGTGATCACGCTCTGAGGATTGTCCACCGCGACCGACAGCCGGAAGCCGCCATCTGGGTAGCCATCGGCGGTGTAGCCCGACGCGTCGACCACGTCGTTGGCGCTGCCCAGCCATGCCAGTGATGGCGTCGCCGTCCCAGGGCAGACCCCCTGGTTCGTAGCGCTCAACTCGCCTACCTCGACTGTGAGGTTGAGTGGCTTGGCCCCCGCGTTCGCTTGCTGTACAACGATTTGCACGCTGTAGGTACCTGCTGGGGCCGAGCCCTGAGAGAAGAACTCGTGGAAGGTATAGTGCTGGCTCTGGTCGACAACACCCGGGTTGGGCATCGAGGCCGGATCCGCTGAGGAGTTGCCGGGGCTGACAACCAGGCCGTTGGCAAGGTTGCCCATCAGGTCCAGTTGCTGAGGGAACACTACCTCGACCCGATCCCAGGAAGAGGCCCACCCTGAGACAGACACATCGCACGGGAAGGAGACGTTCCCGCTGACTTTGACATAGTCGCCGCACTCAAGCCAGGCGTCGAAGCCGGTCGAAGGGACGTCCCCAATGATCGCACCGCCCGAGCCCTCGCAATCAAGGCCGGAGCAGCTGATGGGGCCGTCGTCCGTTCCCGGTTCCCGCGGCATGCCCGAGCCGGACGAGCCAGAGCCGGCCTCATACGGCAGCCCAGCGGTGGGTGTTGAGGTTGGGGGAGACGACGGGCCAGTGTCGCAAGCGAACATAACGAGGCAGAGCATCAGGAAGGTGAACAGGAACAGACGCTTCATGGTTCTCCTCCAGTGTGGGCCCTCTTGCGCTCGGTCGCCGACCGCTGGTAGGCCAGACGACAGGCCTGTCCACGGTGCGCGGGCCGCGCTTGCTGGCCCCCAGTGTAGCACAGATTAACGAGGCGTCAAGAGGCGTGGTGCTCGCGTGTTTGCTGCGGGAGCCCTCCGGACTCACAGGCCTGCTGCGCCCGGCGCCTGGATAGGCAAAGGCCTGGCATTGACATGGATCCAGGCTCTCCTGGCGCGCGCCTTGACGCAGGCGTGGTCCGGGTGTACGCTAGCGTGCGAATCCACGCAAGGAGGCGCAGCGATGACCTGGCGGAGCCAACTGATCTTACGCAGACCCGAGTGGTCGGTCGTCCGGGCGTTGTTCAAATCGATGGGCTACAGCGACGACGACCTCTCCCGGCCGCTGATCGGGGTGGCCGACTCCTGGAACCAGGTGGTACCGGGGCACGCAAACCTGAGGCAGGTTTCGGAGCACGTCAAGCAGGGCATCCTGCGGGCCGGCGGGACACCGGTGGAGTTTGGCGTGATCGCCGCGTGCGACGGCGTCGCCAACGGGAATGCTGGGATGCACTACATCCTGCCCAGCCGGGAGCTGATCGCCAACGACGTCGAGATCATGGCGGAGGCGCACCGCCTCGACGCCGTCGTGCTGCTGGCGTCGTGCGACAAGATCGTGCCCGGCATGCTGATGGCGGCCGCTCGCCTGGATATCCCGGCCATCCTCGTGAGCGGTGGACCCATGGAGGGCGGCTGCGAGTTCGACGGCCGCGCAGCCGATGCCACCTCACTCACGGAGGGGTTGGCGATGCTCGAGACCGGCAAGGTGGATCGGGCGACCTACGACCTATTGGAGGAGCGTGCCTGCCCGACGTGCGGATCCTGCTCCTTCCTGGGCACCGCCAATACAATGGGCTGCCTCGCAGAGGCAATGGGCATGAGCCTGCCCGGCAGCGCGACCATCCCGGCCACGCACGCAGCGCGTCTGCGTGCCGCCCAGGCCTCGGGCCGGCGCATCGTGGAGATGGTGCGCGAGGGCCTCACTGCAGGTCGCATCATCAACGCGCGGTCCCTGGAGAACACAGTCCGGCTGAATGCAGCGATCGGCGGCTCGACCAACGCAATCCTCCACGTGCTGGCGATCGCCTACGAGGCGGGTGTCGAGCTGGGGGTTCGGGAGTTCGAGGAGTACAGCCGCACGACACCACATGTCGCTCGCATGAACCCGGCCGCAGCCCCGAACGTGCCCGATTTCCACGCGGCAGGGGGCGTGCCGGCCGTGATGAACGAGATCCTCCCGCTGCTTCACGGCGACGCGTTGACTGTGACCGGCCGCAGCGTGGCGGAGAATGTAGCAGGGGCGGCCTCCCGGGACAGCCGCATCATCCGAACCCTTGCCGAGCCCTGGTCGCAGGGCGGAGGGCTGGCGGTGTTGTGGGGCAACCTGGCGCCCAACTCGGCCATCACCAAGCCGGCGGCGATTGACGGCGACCTGCACACCTTCACGGGGCCGGCGCACTGCTTTGACGAGGAGGAGGCGGCGAACCGCGCGATCTTGGAGGGGCAGGTCAAGGAAGGCGAGGTGGTCGTCATCCGCTACGAGGGGCCCAAGGGCGGTCCGGGGATGCGCGAGATGTACAGGGCGATGAAGCTCCTGCATGGCCGCGGCCTGGCTAGGTGCACTGCGTTGGTCACGGACGGGCGCTTTTCGGGAACCAACAATGGCTGCTGTGTGGGTCATATCTCCCCAGAGGCAGCCGAAGGCGGGCCGCTGGCGGCTGTGCGCGACGGCGACCGGATCACGATCGACATCCCCAACCGCCGGCTGCACCTGCACGCCTCGGATGAGGAGCTAGCGGCAAGGCTGGCGGGCTGGCGGCGGCCGGCGCCGCGCTTCAGCAAAGGGTACCTGGCGCTCTACGCACGCCTGGCCGAGTCGGCAGACAAAGGAGCGATCATCCGGCATCGGGCGGAAGCCTAGGTACGCTGCACCCGGACGGTGCAGCGTACCGGCTCCCTTGCTCAACCGGCGGGCAGGACGACGTCTGGCAGCTCCAGCTCGACTCGGCGGATCGGTCGGACCGTCGCGGTGACTGCCGGAGCAGCCGCCACCAGGAGCCCGGTGAGGACGATGATCAGGCCATAGCCGCGACCGGCGCCCACCCCCAGGAGCTGCCCCAGGCTGCCGGCCAGGGCGCCCTCCTCGGCCATCAACGGCTCGGCTACACGGTCCGCAAGGGGGCCGGCCAGCAGGTAAGCGAGAGGCGTGATGGCGCTGCCGATCATCATGCGAGCGGCAAAGACGCGCCCCTGCACGCCCGGCTCCACCTTGGCCAGCCAGATCGCCTGGCTGGCGGCGTTGGCGAGGGGCACGATGGCGAAGAAGAAGAGGTTGCCGGCCCCGATCAGCAGCGCATTGGCGCGCAGCCCCACGGCCGCCATCCCGAGCCCCGACAAGGAGATGGCCCCCAGGACTGTGTAGATCTTGCGCCGGGTGCCGCCCCAGGCACTCATGACCAGGCTCCCGACCAGCATTGCCACCCCACTGACGGAGAGCAGGCTGCCGAGTACCTCGGTGCTGAAGCGCGAGAGCACCAGCGGTGTGAAGAGAGCGCTGTAGAAGCCGAGGGAAAAGTTCACTATGGCGAAGAGGATCAGCATGCCCAGCAGGCCGCGGCGCTGGCGGAGGTAGGTCCAGCCAAAGGCGGCCTCGCGAAGGAGTGACCCGCGGCCGGGTGTGGAGGCGGTGCGCTCCGGGTTCGGGATGCGGACGGCCAGCAGCGTGCCCACCGCAACCAGGAAGGTCGCAAGGTCGACCAGCAGCACGCCCTCGATCTGGATGGCGGCGACGAGAAAGCCGGCCAACAGCGGCGCGGCGATGGTGGATACGGCGTCGGCGACCTGCATCAGCCCGCCAACGCGGCCAAAGTGCTGCTTGGGCACCAGAAGGGACGGCACGGCCATGTAGGCCGGCCGCTGGAAGGCGCCGAGCGCCGAGGAGAGGGCGTTCCCCGCGTAGACGTGCCACACTTCCAGCCGGCCCGCCGCGAGCAGGGCGAAGAAGGCGAGCGTGATGACGGCGGCGCCGGTGTCACTCAGGATAAGCACGCGCCGGCGGTCCCAGCGGTCGACCAGTGCCCCGGCAAAGGGGAGCAGCAGCAGGTTGGGAAGGCTGGCGGCCACCATCGACAGGGCAAGCTGGGTGGCCTGGCCGGTCCTCTGGTAGAGGTAGACGCCCAGTGCAAAGCCGGTGAGGCCGGAGCCGACCAGCGAGACGAGCTGGCCGGTCCAAATCGTCAGAAATGTGCGCATCCCGGTGCGCTCGCGCGGCGGTCGGCCCATGCGAAACCCTCCTCCGTGAGGGGGAACTATACCGCACGACCGCGGGTTGGACAAGGCGCCGGTGAGGGGCGGTTGGGGCTCTGCAAAAGCGGGCAGTCGCTTCGCTCTGCCCGTGGCTCTATCAGCCTGAGCGGAGCGATGGGTCTCGGCTGGGCTGAATCGAGATGCTTCGCTACGCTCAGCATGACATCCTTGGGGACCTTGGCCCTGGGGGGCGGAGGCCGGAACCGGCTGGTGCCGCGCGCCGCCTCTGCCGAGTTGGGTAGCGGTATGGAGGATGGTATACTCGCGGCATGACTACTGAGCCCCTACCCTGCGTCGAGATCGCCGGCCCGGGTGACCCTCTTCTGTTGCCGTGGCTCGACTTGTACGAGACGGCGTTTCCGCCCTGGCAGCGCGTCCTGGTCTCTGATCTACTGCGCGCGCTGGGACGCAGGGCGGCCGGTGCTCCGACGAGCCTGGAGCTCCTGGCAGTACCGGACGGGGCTGGGGGCCTGGACGGCATGGCGTGCGTGTGCTTCACGCCGAGCGGCATTGCCTGGCCATGGTACCTGGCGGTACGCTCCGAGAGCCGCGGGCGGGGTCTTGGCTCGGCACTCTACAGCGAGGTTGTGCGACGCGCGCGTGGGGCCGCTTGCCCGGCGATGGTTTTTGAGGTGGAGATCCCGTCCGACATGCCCAACGGTGTGCCCCGCCGGAACGCGGAGCGCCGGATCGGCTTCTACCAGCGGCTCGGAGCGCAGCTTCTCGGCGGGATCTACTACCTACAGGAGATTGGCCGGCACCAGCCGCCGGCGCCCATGCATGTCATGGTGCATGCCTTTGAGCCGGCGGATGCTGCGCGGGCCTTTGCCCTGGCGCAGAGCGTCTTGGGAGACGCCATCCGGCAGGTGGGCGCCTTGGCACTCGACTAGGTCGCGACTCCCCTGCCTCAGGTCTCGTGACGGTGCGCCGCCGCGCGGCAGCGTGCGCTACAGCCCAAGTAGAGCAAGCCGGCAAGCAGTAGGGGCGCTATGAAGAGGAGTGCGGGCAGGAGCATCCCGGCTCCGGAGCCTAGCACCACGAACAGCACGATGGCGAGCGAGCCGGCGATCGCCAGGAGGCCGCCACCCATCTCCCAGCGCCAGGCAGCCAGCACGCCGGCCAGCGCTGCTGCCAGTGCAATCGCCAGCGGCCACCCCTGGGGCTTGGTCCAGGTCAGCGCAGGTAACACCTTGGTTCCGGCCTGGAACAGAAAGAGGAGGAAGAGCCCCACCGTAAGCAGGGCAAGGACCCGCCCTCCCCACCGCATCGCGCTCGCCCAACCATCCGTTTGTCTCTCAGCCATCGACTCCCCCCATCCTTTCAGTGCACAGACCGTGCTGCGGCAGAGCTGCGATGGCTAAACCTCCGGAATTCATGCGAATATCGTATCACATAGGGCGAAAGTCGTCAAGCGCCCATGCCGAACGCTGCACGAGGGCGTCACCTGCCCCATTGGGGGGGCCCCCCAGTTGCCCTATTGACACCGCCGCCAAAGCAGAGTATATTGTAAGGTAGGAGGACGGAGTGCCGCGCCTTGCTCTCTCCCTGCTGGGCGCCTTCCAGGTGACACTCGACGACCGGCCTGTCACTGAATTCGTTTCAGACAAGGTCCGGGCTCTCTTGGCGTACCTGGCGACCGAGTGGGACCGGCCGCATTCGCGGGAGAAACTGGCCGGTCTCTTTTGGCCCGATTCCAACGAGACGGCCGCCCGCGCCAGCCTGTCCCACGCTCTCACCAACCTGCGCACCCTCCTCGCCGCGGACGGGCTGCCCCCAATCCTCCTCGCCGACCGGCAGTCGGTCCAGCTCAACCCCGAGGCGGGGATCGCGGTGGACGCAGCGGCCTTTCAGGACCTGGCAGGGAAAAAGGACGTCTCCTCGCTGAGGCAGGCGGCTGAGCTCTACCGCGGCCGGTACCTGGAGGGCTTTTCGCTGCCCGGCTGCCCCGAGGTGGAGGAGTGGCTGCTCTTGGAGCAGGAGCACGTGCACCGGCAGGCGATGGAGGCGCTGGCGCGGCTGGCGAGCGTGTGCGAGGAGGAGTGCGAGCTGGAGCGGGCGCTTGTTTTCACGTGGCGCCAGCTGGAACTGGACCCCGCATGGGAGTCGGCGCACCAGGGTGCGATGCGCCTGCTGGCCCTGGCCGGCCGGCGGGACGCGGCCCTAGCGCAGTACCAGGTGTGCCGGCGCGTGCTGGCCGAGGAGCTGGGCGTGGAGCCCTCCACAGAGACGGCCCGGCTGTACGAGCAGATCCGGGATGGCAAGCTGGCTGCTCTGCCGGGGCTTTGGCGGGGGCCTGAGGTAGCGCCGGCACCGCTGCCCGGCTTTCTCACCGGGCGGGCAGCGCCAGGGGCGCGGCCGGTCTTTGTGGCGCGCGAGGCGGAGCTGGCGCGGCTGGGGAGGTACCTGGAAGCGGCTCTCTCGGGCCGGGGGCAGGTGGCGTTCGTGGTAGGTGGCCCGGGGCGCGGCAAGACGGCGCTCCTGGCCGAGTTCGCCCGGCGGGCGATGGAGGCGCAGCCCGACCTGCTGCTGGCGATGGGCTCGGGAGGCGCCTACGCGGGCACCGGCGACCCGTACCTTCCGTTTCGCGAGGTGCTGGCGATGCTCACCGGCGACGTCGAGGCACGCTGGGCGGCGGGCAGCGTGGCGGCGTACCACGCCCGCCGGATCTGGGAGGCGCTGCCGGAGGTGGGCACGGTGCTGGTCGAGCGCGGCGCCGGGCTGGTGGGGACGCTGCTGCCGGGCCGCGAGGTGTTGGCGCGGGCGCGCGCGGCTGCGGTGGGAGAAGCCGGCTGGCTCGGCCGGCTTGCACGGCTCGCGGCGGAAGAGATGCCCGCGCGGGGCCTGGAGCAGAGCCACCTCTTCGAGCAGTACTCTAACGTCCTTCTCGACCTGTCGGAGCAGCGGCCGCTTCTCGTCGTGATTGACGACCTGCAGTGGGCGGACCTGGCCTCGATCGGGCTGCTGTTCCACCTCAGCCGGCGGATCGAGCGCGGCCGCATCCTGATCGCCGGCGCTTACCGGCCGCATGAGCTGGCGCAGGTGCGCGACGGGGGACGCCACCCCCTCGAGCCGGCGCTGGCCGGGGTTCCGCAGCGCTTCGGCGACGTCTGGCTCGACCTTGCCGCGACAGACGAGGCGGAGGGACGCCTCTTCGTCGACCGCTTCCTCGATACCGAGCCCAACCGCCTGTCGGCCGGTTTTCGCGAGGCGCTCTTCGGGCGGACCGGCGGCCACGCGCTCTTTACGATCGAGCTGCTGCAGGGCATGCAGGAGCGGGGCTGCCTGCGGCGTGACGAGGAGACGCGCTGGGTCGAGTCGGAGGAGCTCGACTGGGGGAGACTGCCCGCGCGCGCCGAGGCCGCCATTGCCGAGCGCATCGATCGCCTGCCGGCGGAGCTGCGCGAGCTGCTCGCCGCCGCCAGTGTCGAGGGGGAAGAGTTCACCGCCCAGGCAGCCGCACTGGTGCTGGGGATGGACGAGCTGCAGGTGCTGCGGCTGCTGCGGCGCGAGCTGGCGGCGCGGCACCGGCTGGTGCGGAAGCAGGGGGAGGTGAGGTTGGACGGGCGCAGCCTGTCGCGCTACCGCTTCTCGCACTACCTCGTGCAGTACCACCTGTACCAGGGGACGGACGAGGGCGAGCGCCGCGTGCTGCACCTGCGCACCGGCGAGGCGCTGGAGAATCTGTACGAGGGACACCTGGAGGAGGCCGCAGTGCAGCTGGCGCGCCACTTTGCCGGGGACCCGGAGAGGGAGCGGCGCTACTGCAAGATGGCCGGCGAGCGGGCCGCGGCGCAGTTTGCCAACGAGGAGGCGGTGCGCTACCTGAGCCGGGCGCTGGAGCTGACGCCGGAGGGGGATGCCGGCGCGCGCTTCCTGGTGCTCATGGCGCGGGAGAGCGTGTACGACGTCACGGCGCAGCGCGAGGCCCAGGAGCGGGACCTGGCGCGACTCGAGGCACTGGAAGAGAGACTCGGCGCGGCGCAGCGGGCCGAGATTACCCTTCGCCGGTCCAGCTGTTGGGCCGACCAGGGCCGTTACCAGGAAGCCCTCGCCGCGGCACGGGAGGTGGCAGAGTGGTCCCGGGCGGCGACTCAGCCCGCCACGGAGTCCAAGGCCCTCCGGCTCTGGGGGGACGCTCTCTGCCACCAGGGAGAGTTTCAGGCCGCGCGGGAGGTGTTTTCCAGAGCACTTGCGCGGGCCAGGGCCTCTGGGCGACGTGAGTTGGAGGCGAGCGCACTGTTGGGGTTGGGCTTTTCCTCCCCACTTACCCAGGGGGGGCTTGCATCGTGCGAGGAGGCGCTGCGCCTGCTGCATAACCTGGGAGATCGCAGAAGGGAGGTCGTTGCGCTGAACAACCTGGGGGTGCGCAGCAGAGAGGCAGGTGACCCGGAACGAGCGCGGGCCTTGCTGGAGCAGAGCGCTTCCCTCGCCCGAGACACCGGAGATGTAGTGGGAGAGGCGTTGGCCCAGGTGAACCTCCTCGTCCTGTGGCTAGTGGTTGGGGATCTGGAGCGGGCACTGAGGACAGGCGAAGCTGTCCTTCCGCGTCTAGAGCAGCTCGGCGATTTGAGGCTGCACTCGAATGTGCTCACTTTCCTTGCGGAAGGGGCGTGCCGACGGGGCGACCTCGCGCGCGCGACCGAGCTGGCGCAGGCGGCCCAGCGGCTCGCCTTGGGTCTGGGAGACAGCGAAGCCCTCTATCTCGCCTTCCTCAGCTTGGGTCTTGCGGACTTGGCATCGGGCCGCTGCTTGAGGGCAGAGGACGACTTCAGGCAGGTCCTGGAGCTGCAGCGCCAGAGAGGCATCCCGGCGGAAACCGTGCAGGCGCTTGGCGAGCTCGCCCGGGCGGAGCTGGCCCTAGGCGATTGTGGCGAGGCCCTGGCCCACATAGAGGAAGTCGTGCGCTACCTGGACCAGGGCGGCCACCTGAACTTCGACTGCCAACCCTGCCGGACCTACCTCGCCGGCTACCAGGTGCTTGCAGCCGCCGGCGACCCCCGCTCTGCCGAGATGCTCGAACGGGGTTACGACCAGCTCATGGAGTGGGCCGGCCGCATCTCCGACGAGGCGATGCGCCGCTCCTATTTGGAGAACGTCGCCGAGAACCGGGAGTTGGTGCGGCTGTGGGAGGAAGCGCACGCGGGGGGGGCCGGCGAAGGAAGGTCCCTCTGGTCCCTGAAAGGGGATGGGGTGAGGGCGAACAGCTCCGCCCTCACCCTTGCCCTCCCTTCGCTCCGCTCGAGGGCAGGCTCCCTCGAAGGGAGAAGGAGCAGACATCCTGCCACGGGACGCTCAACGACTCGAAGGTCTCGCGGTTCTGCGCCGGGTCGTACTGCCAACCCTCCTTGGCCACACTCGCGACACAGAGCTGGTAACGCCCCGCCTGCGGTGAGCGGACCGCAAAGATGGCCCGGCCGGCTGCGTCGGTGCCGGCCTGCTGGATGCGCACCGAGCCGCTCGGCAGGGTCCACTCGACGGTGACTGCCGCACCGTCCACCGCCTCCCCTCCCTCGCCCGCGATGCGTACCGCGCCGCGGACCAGGTATCCCTCATCCATCGTGCGCGTGCTCATCGCGATCGACAGGACGTACATCGTCCCAACCCCGGCCTGCCCCGGCGCGTGCGCCCCCTCCGGGCAGGCGGCGACTGTCACTGCCTGCATCTCAGGCGCGAGCACCCCGCCCAGGGCCAGCCCGAGCAGCAGAATGACGCCAACGCTTTTCACTCGCATCCTTTCCTCCCTGTCTTGCCTTTCCAATCCCTTTCCTGCTCTTCCATCGCCTGCCGCAGGAACCGCAGCAGCTCCCGCAGCCCCTCGAACCCCACTGCTTCGCGCGTGCCCGGCGCCTGCAGAGATGCCCGCCAGGTGGGCTTGCCCTCGCCTCTCACCAGCCACAGCCGGAGCAGGTAGGAGATGTAACCCGGCCGCGGCCTGGCGGCCTTTCCACCAGCCCCGGCTCCACTCACGCCCTCAGGCACGCTACCAGCGCCCACAACAGGCCGGCCAGGATGGCGCCGGCCACGGCTGCTATCGGCCGGCGCATCCGTCCGGCCACGCTCGCCTCGCCACGCCTGCCGGCGCTGCATGGTAGGTCAACATAGAACCTCGACCAATCCCTCACACTCCACCTGCTCATGATGCGCCTCCACGCCGCTCTCACGCCGGGCCAACTGCGCCGTCAGTCCGTGTCGCCCGCCGGCACGCACAGGCTGTAGCTGCCGATATCCAGGATCTGGCACGAGCCATTTGCCCGCACCATGCCCTCCGCCCAGATGGTGCTCCCCACCATCGTCCTCTGCAGGCTACCGTGGAGGAAGATCTCGCGCCCGCAGGTATCGGCCACGTAGTATTGGAGGAACAGCCCCGGGTGGTATGGATGCTCGCATACGCTAAAGCGCGTCCAGTAGAGCCGGCCGGTGACAAAGCCCAGCGGCACCGGCGCGGAACTGTGAGCCACCTGGATGCTGCCTGCCAAGAAGAGAATCCCCGCTGCTACCGATAATAGGATCGCTTTCCCCTTCATGCTTTGCCTCGCTATCCCTCCGAAGGCCTGCGCAGCTCCTCTAGCGGACTAGTGCGCTCGCACAGGCCGGCCCAGAGGCGGCCGGCTCGTAGAGCATGCCGGTCTTCTCCACGTTGGCCACGCAGACGCGGTAGAGGCCACGCTCCACGGCCCGGATGCAAAAGCGCGCGATGCCATGCGCATCTGTCTCCACCCGCTGCTGCGGCCCGCCGGCGCCCGGCGGCACACTCCACCCTACAATAACCGCTGCCCCCTCGACGGGCATGTACTCCATGTCCCTGACGGTGACCTCGGCCTTGACGGTCCACCAGCCGGTCGGCAGTCGCACGGCCCAGGCGTGGATCGACTCCACGTGCATGGCCGGCAGGCCGGCCGCCGCCCCCGTGCCGGCCCACGCGCCGGCAAGCAGAACCGCCGTCCACAGAATCGCTGCCACTCGCTTTCCTTTGACTTTTCCCTCCTTGCCCCCGAGTCTGCCTCAAGGGTATCACGCGAGTCTGTAGGAATCCTGTAGAGACGAAAGAGGCCTCCCATGTCCTCAGGACATGGGAGGCCTCCGCCGCTTGCTGGTGCCCTCTTGGGAAGCTCAGCGCTTCCCAGAGGGCATTCCACCCGGTCTAGAGTGCCTTGCTCATGTAGTAGCGCGCATGACCGGTAGGGCAGTCGGGCAGCATGCCAAAGACGGTGTAGCCCAGTCTCTCGTAGAAGCCGGGTGCCTGGAAGTCAAAGGTGTCCAGGAAGGCGCCCTTCGCACCGCGCCGGCGGGCCTCCTCCTCGGCCAGCTCCATTAGGCGCCGGCCGTAGCCCTGCCCGCGAAGCTGCTCGGGCAGCCAGACGAGGTCGACGTGCAGCCACTGCCAGAAGGTTCCGCCGATCAAGCCGCCCAGCACCTCGCCGTCCGGCGCGCGCAGGACGAAGCAGAGCCAGGTGGTACGGTCGCTCCCTGCCTTCTCCTCGTTGAACCGGCTGATGCCGTTCCCGATCACATCCCATGCTGGCTCGTCCGTGTAGGCGATCGAGTATCCTTCGCTCACTGTTCTTGTGGTCCTTTCTAATCGCTTGCGTCGGCCGGTGGCTGGCCAGGCTGCAGAGACGGATTCATTGTGTGGAACAGACCTGACAGGTTCCTGAGACCTGTCAGGTCGTGGTCTGTCTCGGCACCTACCGGTCTCTGACAATCAGAGGCAGGTACAGGAAGCAGCCCTCTCTCGCGAACAGAACCGGCTTGGCGTCTACCGGCACACCCTCCGACCAGAGCACCTCCTCCAGTGTTGCCTCCGTCCAGCTACCGGGCAGCACGCGGAAGGTCTGCGTCAGGGTGTGGGGAGCCGGCGCACCGTATGGGACCTGCCACTCGAGGCTATCCTCGTCCGCGACGACGACGCCGTCCCCGGCCTGGTAGTCGACCAGCTCAAGCCTGGCGGGGTCCCACGTCTGCGCCAGCGAGAAGTTGTGGCCCTGGATCGTTTCCGCCACGGTGAGCAGGTCGTGGGTCTGGACGACGACCGGAACGCCGGCCTGCCAGGGCTGACCGTTCACCAGCTTGGCCCACGAGAGGCAGGTTGGGCACTCGACCATCCGCTGGTTGTGGTTCGTCACGCCCAGGAAGGCCCCGCCGACGACGTGCAGGTGGCCTGCAAGCAGATCGGCCTCGGTGTCGACGACGACTTGGGCCAGGCGGGGACCCATGTGCCAGGCGCCGTCCGAAGGAGACCAGTAGGCAGTGCGGTTCGACTCGCTGAAGGAGTAGTAGCCGCCCATCATCCAGAGCTGGTTGCCATGAAGTGCCGCGTCTGCGGCTCCGAACCAGGTGGCAGGCAAGTCAGGGAAAGCCGGGTCTATGGTCCAGGTGTCGGTCGCCGGATCGTATACCTCGGTTGACTGCAGGTCTCCGTTGTCGTCGTAGCCGCCGGCGACATAGATGCGTCCACCATACACCCATGACGCGGCGGATGCCCTGTTGTGGAGCATCGGCGCCGCGGCCTCCCACGTACCCGTCAACGGGTCGTAGCGGTCCACCTGGTTCGTGGTCAAGTCGTCGGGCAGCAGAGTGCCGCCGATGAAGTAGAGCCAGCCGCCCAGCTCCACGGCCTCGTAGTAGGAGCGGTCGAAGAACTGCTCCGGCACGGCCGCCGCGCTCCATGTGTTGGCGGCTATGTCATAGTCGAAGAGGCTTTGTGTGATGGTACCCTGTCCATCGGTGCGGGCGTACAGGTGCCCGGCGTATGCCACGCCATCCGAGGCCTCGAAAAGACGTCCGGGCAGCTGTGCCAGGGTAGCCCAAGAGTCGTTCCGTGGGTCGTAGCGGTAGATCCGCTGGCGAACAGAGCCGAAGACGTAGAGATACTCTAGGCTGTCGCCTGGGTCGGTAGCAGAGACGACCGCCCAGCCAAAGTCGGACTCCGGGGACGGCTCCGCAAGCTCCCAGTCGCCCGCCATCACGATCTCCTGGAGTCCAGCTTCGGCCGCATAGTCGTCGCTCGAGATCTGGAGCAAGCCCTCGACCAGGTCACCGGCGCCGGCGCAGAGCTCGGGTGCCAGCTCGACGTCGAGCGGGACGGTCTCGCCATCGCCTATGGTGAGCGTCGAGGGCCCCGTGAGCGAGCCATTGCCAGTCGGAACCGAATAGACCACATCGAACGTACCGGCCGCGCCGGTGCGGTTGGTGACGCTGAAGGTGGCCGGCTGCGGGACGCCGTTGCATCCCTCCAGGAGCACCTGCCCCGGCTCCACGTAGAGGCCCGCAGGCCAGGTGCAGGGCGGGACCGCGGCCGGGGAAAGGATCGACTCATCGCACAGCGGTTGGCCGCCTGGCGTGTAGCCGTCGCTGCTGCAGGGGTTGTAGGGCGGGTCACCCCAGCCGTCTCCCGACCAGAACCACGATTCGAGGGCGTAGGGGTCGCCGCTGCCCGAGGTCACCCCAAAGCAGTAGACGGCCACGCAGTGGTCTACTGTGTCCATCTCGCGCGTGTGGGTGATCTGCACCTCGTACGGCGCGGTCACAAAGGCCCACTCAAAGTCACCCGGATCGGCGAACCCTCCTACCTCGCAGTAGGGTGTCCCCTGCACATAGACGTTGCTCACGCTCCAGTCAGCCGGGAAGCGCATCCAGAGGTCGTAGGCATACTCCCAGTCATCGGTGTAGGTCTCGGCCGTGAAGCAGAACGTCTGTGCCGTGCCCGGCGTGTAGCAGGCGTCGCCGCCGGCAGCCGGCTGGAAGGCCACGAAGGACCCAGAGAGCGATTCGGGACCGGCGTCGCCCGGGGATGCACCGGCGGGCAGGCCGGCCAATAGAAGAGCAAAGATCACCATCGGGAGAACCAGACTGCGGAGTCTCATGTGACCCTCCTGTTCCAGGTTTCCGTGCCACGGATCGAGCGAGTGAGCAGAGTATCGCACAGAAACGGAGAAGGCGCAACGCATGAAGCCGGAGACACGGGGATGTCCCATGCACTGTGAGGAAGAGGAGCACGGTGCCCGACCAGGAGCGACCGGCAAGGGAGGTGCGTGGGGCGGGTCTGCCAGCCGGCCGGCGGCTATTCTGCGGGACGGCCCTCGTCCGGAGCGATTCCGTCGGGGTCATAGTCGCCCCACTTGACGCTGACCGCCAGCGCCAGGCGGAGTGTGTCCTGAAGGTCGGACTGGTCGACGGCCTGCTGGATGACGGCGCGGCGCGCGGCTGCCGAATCGGGCGCATCAGAGACAGCGAAGGGCTCGACTTCCAGGATGCGAATCTCCCAAAGATCGCCGTGCCGGTAGGACACCATCTCGCCGGCCACCAGGCCGGCGATGGCCATGCCAAGGGGCGTGCCGGCACCGAGATAGCCGGCGGGGAAGTCAGCACTCTCGTCGGGCACGACGGCCAGGTGAAGGATCTCGCCTTGCCCGTGCGCATCGATTAGCTCGACGGCCACGCGCGAACCGAGGCCCACGCGTGGGGGACCGTCGTCCACCCCTGCCCGCCTGTAGGCGATCATGGACGTTTCCTTTCTGGGTGAGTGACATTCTACGCCTGACGCGCCTCTCAAGCAAGGCGACAGCCCATCGGCACCTGCTGCCGTCCAGACGTGCCAAGATGGCGCGCGCGTCGAGGGCGGGACGCAGCAACGGGCGCACAGACCTGCACTGCGCCCACACGCACCTTGGGAACGCGCGGGCGGGCTGGCTCGCGTGGTACGCGCTCGCCGCAGACGAAGGCGTTCCCGGCCGGGTGCTCGTTGCCTCGGTCGGCTTCCACGGACCGCTGCAAGAGGGTGAGGTCGAGGTAGGCCACTCGGAGCTGCCGCAGTTCCAGAGTCGAGGCTATGCAGGAGAGATGGTTGGCGCGCTCACCGCCTGGGCTCTGGCCCAGCCGAGCGTGCTGCGCGTCGTCGCCGAGACGGAGTGCGCCAACTACGCGTCGCTGCGCGTGCTGGCGAAGGTGGGCTTTGTCGTCTGCGGTCCCGGCCAGGAGCCGGGGTGGACTAGACTCGAGCTGGGGAGGTCGAGCCGTGACACCTGAGGCGAAAGAGCTGTACCTTTCGATGCTCCGCTGCCGGCTATTCGAGGAGGCAACCGCGGGGCTGTGGCAGGAGGGGATTCATCTCCGGTACGCCCGTGTGTGCACCCGATCGACGATCCCTTAGGACCGGGGCCGAGAGGACGAAACACAGCCGAGCGCCGGGCGCATGTGCGCGGCCGCGGCGCGGCTGGTGCGGGAAGGGTAGGGGCGCGCCAGCAAGCGCTGGCGCGTCCGGGAGAGAGGCGCAGCCTACCTGCGAGGTGTGCAGCACACTGCGGAGGGACTCATGGTTGCACGTCACGTTCTGTCGGCTCTCCCGGACGCTCTAGGCAGGAGTGCCTCCATCTGCGTCCGGCCGAAAGTGTGGATCGGATACGACGCCGAGTCGGAGGAGGAAGAGCGGTAGCGCTTTGGGTACGGTCGCCATGCCCCTGCCCAGACTTGACAGAAGCCTTCCGATGGGGTATGATGCAACTTGTAGGACGAAGTAGGATTCTGGCACAGTCAAAGACGATGGGCGCCCAGACTTTTACCGGTCGGGGCGCTTCTTTCTTTCTCGGGACCGGCGGCTCCTTCTTCCTAACAAATCAACGGAAAGGTTCACCATGTCCCAGAAACTCTATGTCGGAAACCTGAGCTACAGCACTACGGAGGCGACGCTGCGCACGATGTTTGCCGAGTTTGGCGAGATCGTGTCAGTCAACCTGATCATGGACCGTGACACGGGCAGGCCGAAGGGCTTTGCGTTTGTCGAGATGGCTGCCGAGCAGGATGCCAACAAGGCCGTGAGTGCCCTGAACGGCAAGACGGTAGACGACCGCCAGATCAAGGTCGAGAAGGCACAGCCAAAGACCGATGACGGCCGGCGTGACTTTCGCTCCAGCGGAGGGCGCAGGCCCCGCTGGTAGACTCGAGCCTGAGCGGGCCCTCACAGCCAGTATCCCTAGCTGAGGGAGCATCGAGCGATGGCAAGCGGTGTTCCACAGGCAACCCAGAACGGCGCGGACCGGATGGCCTCCGGCCCGCGCCGCTGTTTTCCGCGCACGCCGGAGGAGCGGGGCGGCGAGGCGTAGCTAGAGAAGGCACTTAGCGGAGGCTTTGATGAAGATCGTAACCGACAGCGGCGTAGACGTGATCCTGCCACCGGGAAAGCGCGAGGAGCTGGGTCTTCACGTGCTGCCTTTGACCGTGACCCTAGAGGGTAAGTCGTACCGCGAGGGGGTGGACATCGAGCCCGGCGAGCTGTACGGGCTGCTGGAGTCGACCGGCGGGCTGCCCACTACGTCGCAGCCGTCGGTGGGCGAGTTTGTGGAGGTCTACCGGCGCCTGGCGGCGGATGACCCCGACATCCTCTCCATCCACATCAGCTCGGGCCTAAGCGGCACGCTGAACTCGGCGCAGGCGGCCGGCCGCCTGGTGCCGGAGGCGAACATCACCTACGTGGACACCAGGACCCTCTCGGTCGGCTCGGGCTGGCAGGTGGAGGCCGCTGCCCGCGCGGCGCGGGCAGGCTGGCCCGTCGAGCGCATTGTGACCCTGGTGGGGCAAGTCGGCGCCGCCGTCGAAACCAGCTACACCCTTCAAGAGCTCAAGTACCTGATCCACGGCGGCCGGATCAGTCACCTAAAAGGCATGATTGCATCGCTCCTGAACCTCAAGCCGATGATCGGCGTGGAAAAGGTAAAGGGGACCTACATCCAGCTCGGCGCAGCGCGCAGTTTCAAGGGCGCCCTGCGCGGCCTGGTCGATCTGATCGCGCACCGGCACCCAGAGGGAAGCGAGCTGCGCGTGCAGGTGGTGCATGCCCAGAACCCTGAGGGGGCGGACATGCTGCGGGAGCTGGTCGACCGTCGCTTTGTCTGCACCTGGCTCCCCACCGGCGTTCTGTCTCTGGTATTGGGGGCGCACACCGGGCCGAGCCTCGTGGGACTCGCCTCGGCGTCTGGGTCTGCCTTTTCCGAGGTGCCGTAGCGGGTACACCGCCCGCCGGTCTGACTGCTCCTAGGCGGGCCGCGCGCGCGGCACCGCCATCACGCCGACGACGCCCGGGCCTGCGTGGGATGCGAGCGCGGCTCCGGTTTCGCGCACCCAGATCCGCTCGCGGGGAAAGCCCAACCGCTTCGCCAGCTCGTCGGCTACCTGCTCGGCGAGCCGTGGGTTGCGTGCGTGGATGACCGCGAGGGCCTCCAGGGGCCCGAGGTGTGCCACGTTGTCTTGCACGCGCGCCAGTGCACCCCGCAGGGAACGCGCAGCCCCCTCCAGCTTGAGCTGGCCTTCCACCATGTTGATGATGACCTTGAGGTTCAGCAGGCGGGTCATCCTCTCAGCGATCGTGATGAAGGCATCGGCCCGTCCCCCACGACGCAGGCTGTCGAGCGTGTCCAGGACGATCATGAGGTGCATGCGCGATCGGAGCTCCTCCAGCGACTCGGCGAGGTGCTGGGTTGCCCCTCCTGCGCGCGCCGCCAATGCGGCCTGCAGCACCTGGTATCCCAGTCCGAGCGAGGTGGAGAGGGAGTCAAAGACGTGAACCTTCTCGCCAAAGCCCTCTGCAGCCAGCCGCGCGGCGTTGAAGGTGCCGCTGTGCTTGCCGGTGATGGTGACGCACAGGACACGCCGGCCCTCCGCAACGAGGCGCTCAAAGACCATGACAAAGTCGCCGAGGGACGGCTGAGAGGTCCGCGGTGGGTGGGGGCCGGCCGCTTTGGCCCAGAACTCGTCCATCGTTATTTCGCCGTCACGGTATTCCTCGGCGCCGAACGTCACGGTCAGAGGAACGACCTCAATGCCGAGCTCCTGGAGCGACTCAGGCGGCAGGTCACAACTGCTATCCGTCACGATCCGTGCTTCTTGTCGCATGTCGTCTCCTGGGCTGCCCCAACGTGTGGGCAGCCGGCCAGGCTGTTCTCGCGCCCAGGGTCAGGCGCGCTGCCTCCATATGCATCATACGCCCGTTGTGCATTCCGCGCAAGGTCGGGGCCCGCTACGTGCAGCCGCGCACCCTTCTCGCCATGGGAGGACTCTGCAAGCCGGCCTCCCGCCTGTTTGACAGGAAGGCTCCTCTCGGCTATACTGGGCGGACGCACAGAAGGGACGCAGCCGGCCATCCGGCCGGCGACAAACTATGGACAGCGCTGTTCAGCTATCGGAGAGGTTGACGCTTTCTGAGGTGGCCTTCCTGGACCGCCTCAAGACACATATCGGAGTCCTGGCCGACCTTTGCCGGTCTGACATACTGATCTACTGTCCGGCGGGGATTGGGCGCGCCGTCGTCGCTGCCCAGGCCCGCCCACATTCGATCGTGCCCATTCATACCGAGTCGCTGCTCGGCCGGCCGGTGACGCCCGCGGACGCTCCGGCTGTGTTCCGCGCGCTCGAGGACGGGCGCCGCACGGTCATGGAGGCCCACCAGGGAGAGACGGGTCCTGGCTCGTCTGCACAACGGGCCCCCATCGTTCAGGACACGTACCCCGTGCGTGCCAGGGAGGGCGGCACCATCATTGCAGCCCTCGCGATCGAGACGAACCTGATCGAGCGCGAGCGGCACCACCGCCGCAGCAGGGTCTTCCGGCGGGCGCTGCGCCTCTTCCGTGAGCAGGTCCAGTCCGGTACGCTGCGGGGCGTGGAGGCCCTCTCGCCCTTCGGCGAGCATGATGGGATCGTCTACATCGACTCTGGCCATCACATCCAATATGTGAGCGGCATAGCGACGAGCTTGTACCGCAAGCTGGGCTATACCGCGAGCCTCCTCAGACGACACTTTGAGGACCTGGAGCTGGATGATGGGGGGCCGGTGCGCGAGGCGTTCGAGACGGGCGCCTGTGTTGAGCGCGAGATCCATGTTCGCGACCTGGTCTGGATCAAGAAGGCCATCCCGCTGATGCCCGCGCGGCCCTGGTGGAGGGCAGTAACCCGGCGTGAGGCAGCCCGCAGACCCGAAGGGGTGCTCGTCACGATCTCTGACGAGACGGAGGCGCGCCGCCAGCAGGAAGAGGCCCGTGTCAAGGTGGCGATGATCCAGGAGATCTACCACCGGGTCAAGAACAACCTGCAGACCATTGCATCGCTCCTCCGCATGCAGGCGCGGCGTGCCGGCTCGGATGAGGTCAGGGTGGCGATTGAGGAAGGGGTCACCCGCATCTTGGCGGTGGCCGTCATCCACGAATTCCTGGCCCACCAGGAGGCCAGCTTGATCAACATCCGGGACGTAAGCCAGCGCATCATCTCCATGTTCCGTGAGGGCGTGGTTGACCATGGCAAGTCGATCCGGCTGGACCTGCGCGGACCGAACATCTACCTGCCCACAGGGCCGGCGACGGTCTCTGCCTTGGTGATCAACGAGCTTTTGCAGAATGCGCTAGAGCATGGTTTTGAGCATCAGGAAGGCGGCAGCGTCACGGTGAGCCTGCGCGATGACGGCGACCAGGTTACCATCGCCGTGGAGGATGACGGCATCGGGCTGCCGGACGATTTCGACTTGGAGCAGACCTCGAGCCTGGGCATTAAGATCGTCAAGACCCTGGCGACGGGCGATCTGCGGGGCCGATTCGAGCTTCAGGGCCGGGACAAGGGGGTCGCGGCGGTTGTCACATTTCCGAAACAGCAAGGAGGCAAGTAATGTCTGAGAGAACACGCGTAGTGATCGCCGACGACGAGTCCATCATCCGGATGGACCTGCGCGAGATGCTGACCAACCTTGGGTACCTGGTCGTGGGAGAGGTGGGCGACGCGCGGAGCGCAGTGAACCTAGCCCGCGAACTGCGCCCCGATATCGTTGTGCTCGATATCAAGTTCGAGGGCGATGACTTTGACGGCATCGACGCCGCGCGGTCCCTGACCGAGGGCAAAATCGCCCCCGTGCTGCTCCTGACGGCCTATAGCCAGAGGGAGCTGGTAATTCGCGCCCGCGAAGCGGGTGTCGTCGGCTACCTGGTGAAGCCGTTTCGAGAGGCCGATCTTGTGCCCGCCATTGAGGTGGCCCTGGCTCGCTTCAAGGAATTCAAGGCAATGGAGAAGCAGGTGGGCGACCTGGAGCTGACCCTGGAGACCCGCAAGTATGTGGACCGGGCCAAGGGGATCCTAATGGACACCGAAGGGCTATCTGAGGGTGAGGCATTCCGCCGAATCCAGAAGATGAGCATGAACCGCCGCAAGTCGATGAAGGAGGTCGCCGAGGCGATCATCCTGGCCCATCAAGCGCGCCAAAACCCGCTGGGCTGATCCGCGCCGCACTCAGACCCCACGGGCGTCTCGCACCCTTGGGGTCTGAGTTGAAAGCTACTGCCCCCTGACCGCGGCGATCGCCGCCTTGATCTGCTCCAGGTGCTCGTGAGTATGGTCGGGTAGCTGGATCATCTGCACGGCGATTCGCCGGAAGCGTGCCTTGTGCTGGACCGCCTCGGCCGGCAGCCCGCGCAGGAACGCCACCGTCTCGGCTTCGTCCTTTCGGAACCGGTCCACCAGGTCTGCCAGGCTCGGATCGACCAGCATCACAGCAGCCATGCGCCCTGAGATGACTGACGGGTTGGTGGGGCCGGTATCGAGCCAGCCGTCAAGGCAGAACACGGCCAGGTAGCAGTGCTGGTCGCGCTCGACGATGGAGAGGTGTGCTAGGACCTCCTTGACCGACCACTCTCCCTCGGCCGGCTGGACACCCGACTCCTCGTCGCTGACGCCCTCCAAGGCCAAGAGCAGTGCTGCGTCGCTCTGGCGGTAGAGCTCACCGACGCGGTCAGCCAGCTCGGCTGCGGTCGACGGCACCTCGGGGATGCTGCGCTTTCCGAGCGTAATCTCCATGGCGAGTCGCTCTTGGCCTCGCACGACCTCCATCGGCAACACATCGCCTGAGTGGTGCTTCTCGAGGACACTGCCCAGCTCGTGGTATCCGGGGGTTGGTGTGCCCGCCATCGAGACGATGACGTCGCCCCGCTGGAGTCCAGCCCGCTGGGCCGGGCTGCCATCCAACGCATTGTTGATGTAGATGCCTGCCTCTGCGGCGATCCCTTCCTTTTCCGCACGCTCAGGCGTCAGCAGGTCCAGGAAGATCCCCATGAAGGGCTTGCGCAGCAAGCGCTGGTCGATGCCCGTCTCGAGAGTCGACTGCAGATTCTCAAGCCCCGAGCTCCAGCCCTCCTCTGACTCGGCGAGGGCCTTGTCCCATGCCTCGCCATCACCAAAGCCGCGGTGAACCAAGCGGACGCGGACGCCCTCGGCCAGCGGCTCGACCGTCGCCTCCACGAGAGTCTCAGCAGGCTCTGCGCCCTGCCAAGTGAACTCCACGTGGCGAGAGGGTTCCATAACCGTGTAACGACCCTGTGCCCGGTACCCCGAGTTCCAGCCCATCTCCAGCCACCCGCCGACCCGTGGATCGGTCCGTGCGCTGTCACAGCACCACTCCCGCAACTCGCTGGCACGGGTGAGTGCCTCGAAGGCCGCTTCCGGCGTGGTCCGGATCGCCCGCTCGAACGAGACCCTGCGTTCCTCTACCATTGCACACCTCCCCGTTCTCAGATCACTATTGCGAACCCTGCCGCAGGCAGAGATGTTCACCGCACCGACAGGCGAGCCCTCATCCCTGTCCCGTCCCAGGATCGGCGGGTGGAAGTCGGGACCCCTCCCCCTCCCACTGGAAGCCGTCCTCGTTATCCTCCAAGTCCAAGTCCTCTGGCTTGGGCCAGCCCCCGGTACCATCCCCCTCCTCAAGCTCGCCGGTGGAGCAGAGGGCGATGCCCGGCCGGCCCTCCCGCAGCAGGCAGCCCTCCAGGTTACCCTTCAACAACCGTGCGACGGCTGCCTGCAGCCCGGGAACGGTGTCGGCAAGGACGATGACGACTTGACGCTCCTCCTGCACTGAGTGCAAGAAGAGAGCCGTTCCGTCTGTGACCACCGGCCCCATGGAGGCTACCTCGATCCGCGACGTGAACTCCTCCGTGGCCGTCAGTGTCGAGGTATAGTCTAGCCAGGATTCGACCTCCGGCCCTTCCTCGGGGCGAAGGTAGAGGGTCACCTGCGCCGCAGCCAGGTACTCCTCCACGTCGTCTGCCTCACCATACAGACCGAGGAAGAGGGTGTCCCTGGAGATCTCTTCGTCGACCTCGACGACGAGGGCCTTGCCGGCTTCCAGAAAAAGCGTCTGCAGGTCGCCGGATGCAGGCAGCAGGTCGCTGTCGAGCAGCGGGTCCGCGGTGTAGACCAGGTCAACACGGTCCCCGAAGAAGTAGGGGAATTCGTCCATCGCGTAGGTCCTGTCCGCCTGGCTGAGGAAATCGGCGATGTGGGAGACAAAGAGGTCGTTGCCAGCAATGCCGTTGTAGGGCTCGGTGAGGAAGGTCAAGTCGCCAAGAGCCAGCACCTCCCTATCCGCGGCAAGCACCGCGGCCGAGGGACTCTCCACGCGGTCATCGGAGTTGGACACCGTGCCTTCACCCGAAACGACGAGTCCGGGTGCCTGTGACTGGATGGAGCGCGTGCCAAAGAAGACCAGCTCATCGATGCCCGCCGTCAGTGCATCCTCGGCAAGGTCGCGGAGCTTGACGTTGCGGTAGTTGTTGGCGTTGTCCTCCAGGTTGTAGAGGTAGTCGGGCTGGAATTGCAGGCCGAACCTCGCGGCAAGGCTGTTCAGGTGTGGGGCGTCGTGGTCCAGCCCCACCAGCCAACCCCAGTCGTCGTAGAGAGCAGTGTAGTGCGCTGCGTCTGAGACGAGCAGCAGGCGCCCGCCGCGTCCCACGAAGCGCTCGACCAACTCCGCCTCGCCGGTGCTCCAGTCAGTGAGCGGTGAGATGACGATCAGGGCCTTGGCATAGCGAAGCATGGCGGGCAGCTCTTCTTCGTCGACCACGACCTCCAGCCGCTGGCCCCGCGCCGCAACCCGCTCCTGGAGCAGTGACAGGTCGGTGGGATCAAAGAGGTTGTCGTGGGTGGAGTCGACGAGGATCGCGCCGGCTGTTGCCGGTACCGCCACGTCGGTGTGTGTCGCGCGGGCCGGGGCAGTCACCTCCACGGCGCTCAGATCCGGGCGAGCGACAACTCGCTCCACTCGCCCTCCCTGGTGGTACATGATGTGGCGAACTGCCCACGGTGCAGCGAGCGCCAGGGCGAGCAGCAGCAGTGCCAGTGCCCACAATCCGATCTTTTTCACCCTGACTGCCTCCATGTCCGTCGATGGCACCGGCTATTGCCCCGGTTGCAGGTAGAGGTAGTACATGCCGGGCGCCAGCCTTTCGACTGCCGAGGAGCCCGCCGCGGCGCCTGTCGTCGCGGGCCCAAGACTGGCTTCACCCAGCAGTGTGCTCACGAGATCGGTTTCGGGCATCTCGGGTGTTCGGTCGACGACGGTGTACCGGGTGATGCCGGCCAGCTCGGCCGCGGCTTCGACGGCATCGGCGCGCGAGCCCAGCTCGTCCACGAGCCCGATCTGTTTCGCGTCGATCCCTATGTAGAGCTCACCGCGCGCGAGGGTCTCGACCGGAACGGTCAGACGCTGCTCGCGCTGTGCGAGTACTGCGGCCAGGAAGGTGTTCTTCAACGTTTCCATCTGGCGCACCCATTCCGTCGCCGTTCCGCCCGTCAGCTTGAAGGGGCCGGTCGTGATCAGGAGCTCGTCCACCAGGTCGGGGTCGGGCAGGTAGGATAGGACACCGATGTTCCCAACGAGCGAGGTCGGCTTGGCATAGATCTGGTCCGCGGCCGCGGAGATGTAGTAGCCGCCGCTGGCTGCCACCTCGCCCATGGAGACGACCACGGGCACCTGCTCGCGCAGCGCGAGGATGTCGTAGTAGAGGCTCTCGGAGGCGGTCACGCCGCCACCCGGCGTGGAGACGTCCAGCACGGCGGCACGCACGGCAGGATCGGCGCGCAGGTCCTCCAGGGTCTGGCCGATGAGGTTGGTGTAGGGCTCGTCTAGCTCCAAGTCGATGTGGAGAATCGCCACCTCCGGCACGGGGATCGTGCGGCAAGCGAGGTGCCAGCTGCCTCCGACGAGCGCAACGGCAGCGGCAGCAGCAGCAATCCAGAGTAGGATGCGGCGTCTCTTCATGGGGCCCTCCCGGTTGGCGGGCGTATTGTAGCACAGTTGGGCGCGGAAGGAAAACGTCAGCTCTACCTACGTTGAAGGATGTGCGCTGCGGCAGGGCGTGCGCCAGAGGGTGGTTGTCGGGCGAGTATCGACCGGAGCGAGCCCGGTAGTACGTGCTGCCCGTTGACCATCCCGGTGCGGTGTGCTATAATGGGCCATCGGAGGTGCACTATGAGAAGCTGGCGGCCCATACTCGTGCTTGCCGTCGTGGCTCTGATGCTGTCCGGCTGCGTCCGGGACTGGGATGGGCGGGCCACGCCAGAAGGCTCGACCGGCCCTGAGCCAGCGCAGACACCTGCCGTACCCTCCGTCGCGCCGCCAACTGCGGAGCCCGAGACGCCCACAGAAGCCGCGGCCACGGCGACGGCCGTGCCGGCGACCTCCCCCGCTCCGCCTTCAGCTACAGCTTCCCCGCCGACTCCAGCGCCTGCGCCGACAGCGATCGCCACGCGGCTCGCATTCCACCCGGGCGGCACCACCCTGGTTGCGGACGGCGTGGCACGGCCCGGCACTCCCACGCTCTTTGTCCTTCGTGCCTCGGGCGGGCAAGTTGTGGATGTGCAGGTGAGCCTCGCCATGGCGCAGGCGCAGCTCTCCATCTGGGGTGCAGATGGCACGAACCTCAAAGTCCCGGGCGATGGCAGGCTCTGGTGGCGCGGAACATTGCCCTCCACACAGGACTATTACCTCCAGGTGGATGCGTTGGGTGCCGAGCGAGCCTACTCACTCTCAATTGGCATCCCCGTGCGCATCACCTTTGCGCAGGGCGCCACCTCGGCGCGTGTGGAAGGATCGGTCGAGCCGGCGATTCCGGACCTCTTCATCTTGAAGGCGTCCATGGGGCAGACGATGCAGGTCGCCATCGACTCCCCCTCGTCGGCCACTACTCTTGAGATATGGGGCTTTGACGGCACCCTGCTGAAATCCGAGGCGGACTCCGGATGGCTCTGGGTAGGGCCCCTGCCGGCGACGCAGGATTATTTCCTGTACCTCCACAACAAGTCTGAGGCTGCGGCCTACCGCCTGGATATCGCCATCCCGGCCGGTGGTGCGTCGCCACCGGTCCGCATTGCCTTCTCTCCCGACGCGACGACGGCTCTGCTGGAAGGCAGCCTGCCGGAGCTGGGCCAGGATACGTATGTACTGAGGGCGTCGGAGGGCCAAATCCTTGACGTCGAGGTGGATTGGTCTGGAAGCCAGGTGCTGCTGGAGATCTGGGGCGCTGACGGGTCGGTGCTGAAGCATGGGGCGGTGGGCGGAACGCTCTGGCGCGACTACCTGCCCGCTACGCAGGACTATAACGTGACAGTAAGTTCCGAGGGCGGGGCGGCAGACTACTCGCTGAGGGTGTCGGTGCCGGCACGCATCTCGTTTGATCCGGGCGCTGTGAGTGACACGGTCGCCGGCCAGGTGGGCCCCTACGGCTCGGTCCTGTACGTCCTCCGCGCCGGAGCGGGGCAGGAGATGGAGGTGGAGCTGGACGCCGACCCGTCCATGCTACCCTCCATCTGGGGCTTTGACGGGTCGGTCCTCAAGCGCTATGTGGACGGCGACCAGACCTGGAGCGGCAATCTGCCCAGCACGCAGGACTATTTCATCCTGGTGTCATCCTTTGGCGAAGGGGGAGTGTTCACGCTCTCCGTCACCGTCCGGTAGTTCCCGGCTCCCCGAATACCTTGCTGAGCGAGCCCTGGTCGGGGCGATTGCGGGCAGCCCGTCGGGAGAAGCGGAGCGCAGCACGGGCGAGCCGTGTGGAAAGGCAGGGAGAAGATGAAGCGGCAAAGGAATCCGGCGAGTGAAGAGCAGGAAGTGATGGGCGCGGCGCGGCGAGGCATATCCCTGCGCGCCGTGATCAGCTTCCTCGTGATCGTGGTCATGCTGCCGCTCGTGCTCTTCCTCGCGGCTGGCCGCTGGGATTGGGCGGCAGCCTGGGCCTACGTCGCAGCTCACTGGGCGGGGACTTTTGCCAGCCGGCTGCTTGCCTGGCGGGTCAACCCTGACTTGCTGGTCGAGCGAGGCCGCACAGTGGACGAAGGGATGGGCACGCGTCAGGATCGGCTGCTCGTGCTTGTGGCGGCCATCCTCGGCCCGCTTTTGCTATGGATCGTAGCGGGGCTCGACGAACGGTTCGCCTGGTCGCCTGACCTGCCGCCCGGAGTGCAGGAGGCGGCCTTCGGTGTCCTGTTGGCAGCGTTCGCTTTCTCCACGTGGGCCTTTGTCACCAATGCCTTTTTCTCGGCCGTGGTGCGGATCCAGGAGGACCGGGGCCAGCGCGTCATCACGTCGGGGCCCTACCGGCTGGTGCGCCACCCGGCCTATGCGGCGGGCATTGTGGTGTATCTGGCAACGCCCCTGCTGCTGGACTCGCTCTGGGCGCTCATCCCGGCTGCCGTGACGGCGGCTGTGGTCGTCGCGCGCACCTCGTTGGAGGATCGTTTCTTGCACGGGTTCCTGCCGGGCTACGCCGCGTATGCGCGGCGAACGCGCCATCGGCTCTTGCCGGGAGTGTGGTAGCCGGCAAGGCTTCCTATCCTGCGAAGAGGGGCCGGCTGGGCACGCGCGTTCGTGCCCGTCTCGCTGGCCCGGCGCGCGTGCCTCTGCGGTACAGACAAGGAGGGCTCATGTTCCCTCCACCCGCACCCAGTGCACTGCCTGACGGAGATCGATCCCCTCGCGCTCAGCCGCCTCCCGCAGGGCCGCCACCACGTTCGAGTGCACCTCCAGGAGGTTATGCGTCCGCTGGTTGACCCAGAAACGCGCCACGAGCTCGGTCGAGGATTCGCCCAGCATGTCCGCATACACTGTGGGCGACGGGTCGGCCGCCACCCCTTCGACATGCTCGAGCGCGTCCAGGAAGCGCTCCGACGCGCGCTCCAGAGGCGCGTCGTAACCCAGGCCGATGCGCACCGTGCGCCGCCGTATGGCCTGTTCCGAGTAGTTCGTGATCGGCTTGGTGTAGACGTCGAGATTGGGCAGGATAATCGTCTCGCCGTCCATCGTGCGCAGCACCGTGTCGCGGGTGTTGATGGCTGTCACTGTGCCCGTCTGGCCAGCCGCTTGCACCTCGTCTCCGATGCCGAATGGCTGCCGGAAGAGCAGGAGGATGCCGGCGACAAAGTTGCGCGCGATGTCCTGCAGCGCAAAACCGATGGTCAGCCCTGCGATCCCGAGCCCGGCGGCGAAGCCCGTCACATCGAAATCTACGATATCGAGGGCTGCGATCGTGCCCAGCACCAGCACCGTCCACCGCGCCAGCCGTGACAGCAACAGCTGGGTCTCCACCTTGTCGGTCCTTCTCTTGGTCGCCCGCTTTGCCCAGCGCGCGGCAATCACCGAGAGCAGGAGTGCAAGGCCGAAGATGACGAGCGCCGCGACCAACCGCGGAGCGAAGCGTCCGGCTTCCTCCAGAAAGGACTGAAGTGACTCTGTCATGCGTGGGACCTCCTACGATTCCGGCAGGGCGGGCGCCGGGCACGGTGCCCCAGCCCGACCTAGAGCCGATTCTACCCTGTGCCGGCACAGAGGTCAACCGGATGCCTCTTGTCAACAGCATGGCGAGGGATAGCACATCCCGGAGATTCGCCCTTCTCGCCTGCCTCTGCTATAATTGTCGCATCCATGGCCCGCATCTATGCTCTCGCCAACCAGAAAGGCGGGGTCGGCAAGACGACTACTGCCGTAAACCTCGGCGCCTACCTAGCCGCGGCCGGCCGCAGTGTCCTTGTGGTGGACACTGACCCCCAGGCCAACGCCACCGCCTGTCTCGGCGTGGACCGAACCAAGCTGGTCCACTCGGTCTACGACGTCCTGCTTGACGGGACGCCGCCCCGGCAGGCTATCGTACCCACGGGCCTGGAGCGGCTGGACCTTCTCCCGGCGACCACGGCGCTGGCGGGTGGAGAGGTCGAGCTGGTCGGCATGATGGCTCGAGAGCATAGGTTGAGCCGGGCTCTGGCGCCGGTGCTCGACGACTATGACCTGGTGTTTGTCGACTGCCCGCCAAGCCTCGGGCTTCTCACGATCAACGGGCTGACCGCAGCGCAGGATGGGGTGCTCATTCCCGTCCAATGTGAGTACCTTGCCCTTGAAGGGCTGGGCCACCTGCTAAAGACGATCTACCTGGTGCGGGACAACCTCAACCCGAAGCTGGTCATTGCTGGTGTGGTCATGACCATGTTCGACGCGCGCACCAACCTGTCGCGCCAGATCGTCGACGAAGTGCGCCGTTTCTTCCCCGCCTACGTCTTCAGGGTCGTAATCCCGCGCACTGTGCGCCTTGGCGAGGCACCCAGCTACGGAGAGACGGTCATGAGCTATGCCCCCGAGTCGAGCGGCGCGCAGGCCTACCAGGCTCTTGCGCGCGAGTTCCTCGATCGACTCGGCGAGCCGGGAGGGTAATCGAGCTGTGAAAGAGAGACGCGGTCTCGGCCGGGGATTGGAGGCGCTTATCCCGGGGGCGCAGGACGTGGCCAGCGGTGTGCTGCAGGTGCCGGTGGGGGCCATCCATCCCAACCCCATGCAACCGCGCTCCGGGATGGATGCCGAGGCCCTCGAGGAGCTTGCTGCCTCCATCCGAGAGCATGGTCTGATCCAGCCCCTCATCGTCACCCAGGTGGGCCCCGAACACTACCAGCTCATCGCAGGCGAGCGGCGCTGGCAGGCGGCTAAGCTTGCGGGACTGGCGTCAGTGCCGGTCATCGTCAAGGAGGCAACCCCTCAGCAGGTGTTGGAGCTTGCGCTCGTGGAGAACATCCAGCGGGCAGACCTGAATCCACTGGAGGAAGCCACCGCTTTCCAGCAATTGGTGGACGGTTTTGGGCTCACCCAGGAGCAGGTCGCTGAGCGCGTCGGCAAGAGCCGCGTCAGCGTCACCAACACGCTGCGTCTCCTGCGCCTTCCCAAAGATGTGCGCAATGCGCTGGCTTCCGGCGAGATTCACGAGGGACATGCCCGGGCGCTCCTGGGGCTCCCTACCCCTGAGGCGCAGTTGTCGGCGCTTGCCATCGTTACCCGGCGCGCTCTCTCGGTTCGCCAGACGGAAGAGCTGGTGCGACGGCTCACCGCCGTGGCATCGGTGACCCGCACCAGGCCGGCTGTGCCCCCCGAGACCGCGGCCCTCGAGGATCGTTTTCGCAAGAGCCTTGGCACCAAGGTCAATTTGTACCGCAGCCGAAAGGGTGCCGGCCGGCTGGTCATCCATTTCTACTCCGAAGAGGAGCTGCAGTCGATCTATGAAACCATCGTCGGCGAGTAGCGGGTTGTCAATTGCGCCAGCTCGTTAATCTCTGGTAGAATCCACCACTATGGATATCGGCAGCCCGCTTCCTCCACCCACCTGGGTGGGCTCTCCCAGTGCTCTGCACTCGATGGCTGATCGCCTGCGCGGGGAGCCCGCTATCGCCGTCGACACGGAGTCCAACAGCCTCTACGTCTACCGCGAGCAACTGTGCCTCGTGCAGATCTCAGTCCCCGGCAGCGACTACCTGGTCGACAGCCTTGCCCTCATCGACCTCAGCATCCTGGCACCCCTTTTTGCCGATCCTGACGTCGCCAAGGTGATGCATGGCGCCGAGTACGACCTGGCCATGCTCTACCAGCACTCGGGGGTTGTCGTGGCCGGCCTCTTCGACACCATGTGGGCCGCCCGTATATTGGGGTGGATGGAGTATGGGCTGGGCGCCGTGATCGAGGCGCAGTTTGGCGTGAAGCTGAACAAGAAGTATCAGCGCGCTGATTGGGGAGTGCGCCCACTGCCCCCGGAGCAGCTGGACTATGCGCGCCTGGATACGCACTACCTCCTGCGCCTCGCCGACATCCAATCGCGCGAGCTGGAGGCCGCCGGACGCTGGCCGCAGGCGGAGCATCGCTTTGCCGAGCTGTGCCACACTCGCTGGGAGAACCATGACTTTGATCCGGAGGGGTATTGGCGTCTGCCCGGCGTGCACGATCTAGACGACACGGGGCGCGGCGTCCTCCGCGCGCTGTGGGCCTTTCGAGACGAATGCGCGCGTGGGGAGAATCGGCCCTCCTTCAAGATCCTGCCTAACCAGGCGCTTATCGCCTTGAGCGAGCAGCCTCCGCTCACGATCGAGGAGCTGCGGCGCGTGCGCGCGGTGTCGCCACGCTGCCTGGGCCGCTACGGGCGCCAGCTCCTCGCCGTTGTGCGCAGGGGAGAGACTCAGCCGATCAGCCTTGAGCAACGCCCGAAACAGGGGCATGCCGAAAACTCGGGGCCGCACGGCCGGCCCACTCCGGCCTGCCAAGCTCGCTTTGAAGCCTTGCGTGCCTGGCGCAATGCTCGGGCCGAGGACAAAGGCGTTGAGCCTGACATAGTCCTGAACAACCAGCTGCTCTGGTCGGTGGCCCACCTCAACCCACGCCAACAGGCCGACCTTGCCCGCGAGGGATTGCTGGCGACGTGGCAGATTGACGAGTTCGGGGACGAGCTACTCGCTGTGGTGCGCGGCGTTACGGCGAGCAGGGCGGCGAGTAGAACACGTACATAACCAGCAGCACCGACAGTGCCCACAGCACGACGTCAATCAGGAAGGGCCGGTCGGTAAAGAGCATGTCTTCTGGCGCTCCTCCCTCCCCTTTCACCTGGACAAGGTACAGGTAGCGGAACATCCCGTAGATGACAAAGGGGATGGTCAGCAACATGCCGTGGTTGCACGGTAGGTTGCCTGCCGTAGCCGTATAGAGCGAATACGCGATTAGCGTGGCCGTCACTACCACGATGATCATCTGGTCCAGGTAGGGGATCGTGTACTGGTTCAGGATCTTGCGGTGGCTTTCTGCGCTTCCCGCGAGCAGGATCATCTCATGGCGGCGCTTGCCGATGGCCATAAAGAGCGCAAGGAAGGTCATGCAGACGTAGAGCCAGGGCGAGAAGCGCTCGGCGTCGGCGACGACCACACCGGCAGCCACCCGAAGCACGAAGCCCGCCGCAATGGTCATCACGTCCAGGATCACGACGTGCTTCAGGCAGAACGAATAGGCGAGGTTGAGCAGGAAGTAGCCGAAGACGATGCCAAAGAAGTAGGGGTGGAGCCAGTATGCTACCGGGAGGCAGACCGCAAGGATCGCAACCGCCGCCGCGACGGCGACCCAGGGCTTGAGCTGCCCGGAGGGGAGGGCCCGGCGGCGCTTTTTTGGGTGAAGCTTGTCCTTCTCCAGGTCAACCAGATCGTTGATGATGTAGACCGTGCCGGCCACCAGACAGAAGACGAGAAAGGCCAGCACCGTCTTGCCCAGGAGCGGCCAGACGGTCAGCTTCCGATCGAAGACGAGTGCGGCGAAAACAAAGACGTTCTTGACCTGCTGCTTGGGACGGAGCGTCCTCAGCAGGCCCCACACATTGCGCAGGATCAGTTTCATGATTGGCATCCAGTCGGGCACCCATGATAGCGGAAGTCGCCGGACCGGTCAACTTGGCCGCACGGGGTGTTGCCGAGCGCGCCGACAGGGGTACCTCGTCGAGCGTCTGTTCAGGCCTTCTGCCCGGAGAGTCTCCTCTCAGGCCAGGTGACAGCGGAGGCCCTAGCCGGGGGCTGCTTGACTTTTGACCCTCTTGCGGGTATCCTACCGCGCATGGTGGCGAAAGAGGGCAGGGAGCGTCTCGACCAGCTCCTCGTGCGGCGCGGCCTGGCCGCCAGCCGCGAGCGGGCGCAGCAGCTCATTCTGGCCGGGGCCGTCTCGGTCGGCGAGCGAGTGGTCGACAAGCCCGGAACCCAGGTACCCCTGGATGTGCCGTTGACCCTGGCTGCCCGCCCACCCTATGCCAGCCGCGGAGGGCTCAAGCTCGCCGCTGCCCTGGAAGCCTTTGCGTTGGACGTTCGGGGGTGGGTCGCCGCCGACGTCGGCGCCTCTACGGGCGGCTTCACCGACTGCCTCCTGCAGCGCGGCGCAGCGCGCGTGTATGCCATCGACGTTGGCTACGGGCAATTGGCCTGGGAGCTGCGCCGCGACCCCCGTGTCGTTGTTCTGGACCGGACCAATGCCCGCTTCCTCGAGCACCTGCCCGAGCCGGTGGACCTGGTCACCGCCGACGTCTCCTTTATCTCGCTGCGGCTCATCCTGCCGCCCGCGCTCGGATGGCTGGGGGATGGCGGTCACATCGTCGCCCTGGTCAAGCCCCAATTCGAGGCGGGCCGGGATCGCCTAGGGAAGGGCGGCGTGGTGCGCGACCCGTCTGTCCACGGCGCAGTCCTGACCGAGATCACCGCCTGGGCGGCAGAACGAGGTCTGGGTCTGCAGGGGCTCATCCGCTCGCCCGTCACGGGACCGGCCGGCAACGTCGAGTTCCTGGCCTGGTGGCTGCCCGGAAGTCCGGACCGCGACGACCCGGCAACTCTCATCGGCGCTTGTCTGGTTGGGGGCGCCGGGTGAGGACCTCCTGGTGGCTGGGCGCCCTACTGGCGCTGCTGCTGGCCGTCTTTGCCGTGGCACCCCTGGCCTACCCTGGCTTCTTTGAGTCGAGCACGGGATTCCAGGCCTCGTTTCGAATCCAAGCGCTGCAGGATGCCGGCTTGCTGGATGCTACTGACCCGGTGCGCGGCGACGGAAGTTTGGCCTACTACGCGTCCTGGCCGTTCCTATGGCTCACCGGCAGCGGCATCGGCGCCGCCAAGTGGGGATATGGACTGTCGTTTCTTCTCGGCGCACTTGCGGTCTACGGCTGGGCGCGCCTGCGCCTGGGCACGGAGGCTGGGGTACTCGCATCCGCCATCTACACCTACTTGCCCTGGCACCTGACCACGGTCTATGTCCGAGGAGCCTATGCCGAAGCATGGCTCTGGGCGCTCTGGCCGGCGATGGTTTTTGCCTGGGAGGCACCCCTGCACCGCGCTCGGAGGCTGCTCCGCCTAGCCGCCCTGGTCCTGGCGGTTGCTGCACTCCTTGTGCAGCCAGGGCTCTCGTGGCTATTCCTGGCACTGATGGTGCCCTACTCGGTGGCAGTCTGGCGCGTGCGCTGGTGGCCGGCGCGGATTGTTGCTGCTGTGGCGGGTGCCGGCTTGCTGGCGGCAGGCGGCTGGCTGGCCGTGCGCTGGTCGGGTCAGGTTCTGCCCACCGATTTCCTGTGGCCCTACCAACTGCTGTCTGCGACCTGGACGGAGGACCTGGCCGGCGCGGACCTCCCTTACCAGCTTGGTGCGGCGGCAGTTGCACTGTCGATCGTGTCGCTTGGGCTGTGGGCCATGGGTCACAGCGAAAGGCGCTGCCGGGTGGACGCGACGGAGCCCGCCGGCCACCGGGCGGGGGGCCTGTCGGGCGCACGGCTCTGTTCGTCGCTGGGCTTCTGGCTGGCAGCACTCCTGGTGATCCTTCTCATGACGCAGCATCCCTCCGCAGCGGTCTGGGGCCCTCTTCAGCTCGGCAGCTTGGTGGCACACCCATGGCAGCTCCTGGTCCTTGCCGGACTGCCGCTTGCGTTCTTGGCCGGCGCATGTGTGCGACTGGATCAGCGCCTGGCCGAGCTGCCACTTGTGGCCAGCCTAGCGGCGCTGGCAGTGCTTGCCAGCTACGCTTACCTGGCTCCCCGCTTTACCCGCGTCGAACCCGGCGCCGGACCGGTTGCCGAGCTGTACCCGGCTGCGCGCCCTACGGACACCGTCCACCTGCTGGAGACAGAGCTTACTCCCGCCGACGAGATTACCTCGACGCTGACCCTGACCCTTACCTGGCAGGCCTTGGCACCGCTGGATTCCGACTACACCGTGTTCGTCCATCTGCTGTCAGGGGAGAGAAAGCTCAACCAAGCTGATTCGTGGCCCTGTGGCGGCTTTTGCCCGACGCACGAGTGGCGGCCGGGGCAGATCGTCGTCGATGTGCACGACATAACCATTCCGCCCGGCTCACCGCCCGGCCCCTACCGAGCGGCGGTGGGGCTGTATGCGGGCGAGACGGGCGAACGGCTGGCCGTCACGGGCCGAGACGATGGAACGGTCTACCTCGATGTCCGTTAGGCAACCGCCCGGCCTGTCCGGCTTGGGTGAAGGGCAAGACGCTTCACAGCCGAGACTCCTGGCCCAGCCTGCGGCAGCTGACCGCCGTGCGTTGCCTAGGGTGGCACGATTCCTCCGTGGCAAGGTCGATCCCTACCTGCTGTTGGTGCTGTTCCTTTCTCTCTTTCCCATTGCCCCCCTCCTACAGGAGGGCTACATGTGGGATGCGCACGATGCGCGCCACGATGTCTACTTCCTTTTTGAGCTAGATCGCGGGATCAGGGACGGCATCCTCTATCCACGCTGGCAGCCCGACTTTGCCTTTGGCTTTGGCTATCCCTTCTTCAACATCTACGGCCCTCTTGCCTCCTACGTAGGGGAGGTTTTCCACCTGGTCGGCTTTGGCTTCACCGGTGCGGTGAAGGCGGTGTTTCTTCTCTCCATCGCCGGCTCCGGGCTCGCCATGTATGGGTTTGCCCGCTCCGTGCTCGGGCGCCGTGCCGGCCTGGTGGCCGCCGTCGCCTATATGGTGATCCCCTACCGCCTGGTCGACGTCTTTGTGCGGGCGGCGCTCGCCGAGGCGGTCGCCTTCGCCATCGCTCCCCTTGTGCTCTGGGCGGCCGCGGCCACGCTGCGCGCACCCCGTCTGGACAATGTCCTTGCCCTGGCGGCTGTCTTCGCCCTGCTCATCGTCACCCACCCCCTGACCGCCCTCCTGCTGGCAGCGGTGCTGGTGGTGTATACCGCCGTCCTCGCGCTGGTGCGGGTCAACGAGGAGCAACCGTTCCGCCGGATGTCCCGGGGATCGTTTTTCCCGCTCGTAGGGCACCTGGCGCACCGGCTGCTGCCGGCATGTGCGGGGCTCCTGCTCGGGCTGGGACTGAGCGCATTCTTCCTTGTTCCGGCGATGCTTGAGAGCCGCTTCGTGCGGGTCGACCAGTGGTATGGCGGTCGTTACGCCTGGGGCGGCGACTTTGTCGAGTTCTTCCAGCTCTTTTCCCCGGCCTGGGGTTGGGGCACCAGTGAGCCGGGCCCAGGCGACTCCCTCAGCTTCCAGCTCGGGGTCGTGCCTATTGTCCTGTCGCTCTTTGCCGTTGCAGGCCTCTTCCAACGACGCGCGCGGCCCGGCACCGGCGGAGCAGGTGAGACCCAGGGCCGGGCGCTGGTCGTCTTCTTTGCCGGAGTGGCCCTTGCCTGCGTCGTGCTCATGCTGTCCCTGTCCGTGGGCCTTTGGGAGGCACTGTCGCTGGCGCGGCTGGTGCAGTTCCCCTGGCGGCTTCTGGCACTGTCGGCGCTGGCATTGTCCTTCTTGTCTGGGGCAGTGTTTGGGAGGGGACGGCCCGCAGCGGGCCGGCTTGGCTTCGCCGTCGTCGTGCCGGTCATCCTGCTGATCCTGGGCAGTCTACCCTACATGCAGGCCGAGATGTCGCAGCGTGACGTCTCGATGGCCGGGCTGATGACCTTCCAGCAATCGTCCGATGAGATGACCGGCTCCACAGCGTGGGTGAAGACGATCCCTACCTGGTCCTCGATGGCGGACCTCCACATGGCCGGTGTCCCGTTGACCTCCAAGATCGAGTACGATCTCCTCTACCAACGGCGCGGCGTGCAAGCCCGCACCCTGGAGCTGCACACCAACCGCGAGCTCATCGAGTACGCGGCGCCCAAGGATACACTCATCTCTTTCAACACCTTCTACTACCCGGGCTGGAGGGCCTACCTGGTGGACGCGGACACGGGCGCCCGCCTCCGCGAGCTGCCGGCCTTTCCGCGCGGCGAGCTCGGCCTCACAACCGTTCTGGTGCCCCCCGGCAGGGGCCGGGTGCTGCTGCAGTTCGAGGACACCCCGCTGCGGCGCACGTCGTCGATCGTCTCTTGGCTGTCGACCGCGCTCTGCGCTGCAGCACTGGCGGCACGGAGGCTTATGCGGCGGCTGCCGGCCGCCCAAGCAAGGGGCAAGCGCGAGGGGCGGGAGGCGGGCAGGTGAGCAGCCTCACCCTCCACCACCTTTGGCAGCGGGTGCGGCCCCAGCGGCCCGATCCCGGTCCCTGGCTCGTGCTGCTCTTCTGCCTCTTCGCGGTCCTGCCTTTGGCCGGCCCCGACTACTTCTTCGACACGCACGACGGCGTGCATTCGGTCTTTTTCCTGACCGAGTTCGACGCAGCCATCCGCGACGGAGTGTGGTACCCCGGCTGGGGGACAGACCACGCACTTGGCTATGGATACCCTAGCTTTGTGTATTACTCGCCGCTTGCCTACTATGCTGCCGAAGCCTTTCATCTGCTCGGCGCGGGCATGGTCGCTTCGGTCAAGTGGGTGTGGGCGCTCTCGACTCTTGGTTCAGGTCTGGCGATGTTTGCCTGCGGCCGTGCCTTGCTCGGCCGCCAGCGCGCCCTGCTGGCCGCGGTACTCTACGTGTACGTGCCCTACCACTTGGCAAACGCCTACGTCCGCGGGGACTTGCGCGAGCACGCAGCTCTGGCTTGGTTGCCGCTGGTGCTGCTTGCTTTCTACCGACTGGCCGAGCGGGTGACGCTGCGCCGGATCGCTGCGGCCGGGCTGGCCTACGGTGCAGTGTGGATGACTCACAACGTCACGGCGCTGATCTTTACGCCACTTCTGGCGGCCTATGTGCTCTTCCTGCTCAGGCGCCCGCCGCATCCCACGTCCGGCCCGGCGCAGGGACGCGCTCGCCTGGCCCAGGCAGGCGGAGCGCTTGGCGGGGCAGTGCTCGGACTGGGTATCTCGGCGGCGCTTCTCCTGCCGGCGCTCTTGGAGCGTGGGTTCATCAGCCAGGAGCAATGGGTCGGCTCGGGCTACGACTATCGCGCGCATTTCGTCTACCCTTTCCAGATGCTGTCGGGCTTTTGGGGGTACGGCGCGGCGGGCCCGGGTCCGGTCGACCAGATGTCGTTCCAACTCGGCTTGGTGCCGACCGTCCTCTCGATGCTCGCCCTGGTGGGCGCGCTGTGCCGCCGCAGCCGGGAGCGAGCGCAGACCCTCTTCTGGGCGGTGGCGACGGCTCTGCTGCTCTTTCTCATGCTGCCTGCGTCCCAGTTCCTGTGGGATAAAGTGCCCATCGCCGGCTTGGTCCAGTTCCCTTGGCGCCTACTCGGCCTGGCAGCCCTGACCATGAGCCTATTGGGAGCGCTGGCGCTGCCGCGCCAACGGTCGGAGCGGGCCCCTGTGCCGGCACTCGTGCTGGCCGCGGTCGCGTCCTTCGCTAGCTTCTCCTACACGTTGCCGCAGTACACACCCGTGCCGGATGCGGCCGAGGGTCCGCTGCTGGTGCTGCAGTTCGAGCTCGAGTACCCCGACATGATCGGCCGGACGGCCTGGGTGCAGGAGCCGCCCAAAACGTCGCCGCTGGTCAGCCAATATCAGTCCGGCGGACCGCTGGTTACCGCCCATGCACTGGCGCCAGGCTCCGAGGTGGAGATGATCCGTGCCGGCGGCGCCTCCGACGAGCTCACCGTCCGGTCGGCCGCCGGCACCGCGCTGCAGTTCTACACATACTACTACCCTGGCTGGCGAGTCTGGGTAAACGGCGAGCCCCTGCCCGGCTCCGCCCTGCGTCCCGAAGGGCCCCACGGACTGCTGACGATCGATCTTGCTGCCGGAGAGCACCACGTCCTTCTCCGGTGGGGGGACACACCGTTGCGATCGGCCGGCAAAGCCATAACCCTGGCCTGTCTCGGGTCGGCGCTGCTCATGCTGATGCTGGGACGACAGTCCGATGGGCCGCGCGGGCGAGCTTGCAGCACGGAGCTACAGGCACGCGGAGCTGTTTGGCAACGCGATTCGCGTCTGATATAATCCCCGCGGAGAAACCGTATGGCCGATTATCCCCAGAGGGTCTGCCCTCATTGTGGGACGCCCGTGGCGCAGCGTGCGGAGGACTGCCTGGGCTGCGGTGCTCAGCTGCGAGACGCGAAGAACAGGCCCGTGCTGCGCCTGCCCAGGGGCAGCCTGTGGCTGCCGATGCTGCTCGTCGTCACCGCAGTTGTCCTTTGGCTCTGGAAGCCTTGGCAGTCCCTGCGCCCCACGTCAGCCGGCTCTCCCTCGGTCGAGCCCTCCCTCACGGTCCAGCCCTCGCCGGGCTATGAGGTTGCGCCTACGGCCACGCCGCTCCAGACGGCAGCCCCTTCGCCTACGCCCACCCTGCCGCCTAGCCAGACGGTGCACACCGTGAAGAAGGGCGAGACCTTGATTGCCATCGCCAAGCTCTACGGAACGACGGCGGCGGCGATAAGGACGGCGAACGGCCTAAAGACTACCTCGCCGATCCATGAAGGTGACAAGCTGACCATCCCCCTCCTGGTGGCGGACACTCCGACGCCCAGCCCAACGCTGGCGCCTACAGCCACGCCCCAGACCTACACCGTGTCCGAGGGAGACACGCTGAGTGAGATTGCCCAGCGTTTCGGGACCACGGTTGAGGCGATCCTCCAGGCATCGGGCCTGTCCGACGCGACCGCCATCCGAGCTGGAACACGACTCTCCGTCCCGGCTGCCCTTCCCACGGCGGTGCCGGTCGTGGTGTACGAGGTCAAGTCCGGGGACACGCTCTCGGGGATTGCGGCCAAGTACAAGGTGACGGTCAGGCAGATCATGGATGCCAACGGGCTGAAAAGCGACACGCTCAAGGTCGGCCAGAAGCTGGTCGTCAAAGGCGCGGTCCCGACGCCAGCCCCAACCGCTACGGAAACGCCCGCGCCGACCCCCACACAGACCCAGACCCCGCTGGCGACCCCCGTGTATGCTGCACCCGCGCTTCTCGCGCCGGCCGATGGTGCCTCTTTCTCCGGACCCGACACGGTGATCTTGCTCAGCTGGCTGTCGGAAGGCATCCTGAAAGAGGACGACTACTATGTGCTGAGGCTGCGCCGCGCCGGTCCGATGGCCCAGATACTGGCGCCCGTGTGGACCAAGGTCACCTCGTACCGCCTGGACCGTGCGCTCTACATAGCCGGGAGGGTGCAGCAGTTCTACTGGCAGGTCTCGGTCATGCGCAAGACTGGCGAGACGCCGGACGGCCTCTGGACCGGCATCGAGATCAGCCCGCGTGGCCCGCAGAGAGCTTTGACGTGGCGGTAGACCAAGGCAGAATGCCCAAGGCGCAATGCACACGTTTGGCGCGGATGGCGTATAGCAGGTGGCGCGTGGCGGATGGCCTTTGGCCTGTCGCCGGCAACGAGTCGTCATTAGGGAATTGTGGGAGGCAAGCATGAGTACGAGCAAAGTGGTCGGGTACATCGTCGCAGCAATCCTTCTTTTCTTTGGTGTGCTGTTCCTGTGGTCGGCCTTCACCCCCAACGCGCCCAATCAGGGCGGTCGCCTCGTGATCGGCCTCATCACCGCCGTGCTGGGACTGGGCATCATCGTTGCGATCCGGCTGCGGCAACCCAAGCCCAAGCAGGAGGTGGTCATCAAGCAGCAGATCGACATCGGTGGCGACGTTGCCATGGAATCGCTCAAGTGCGAAAAGTGTGGCGGAGAGCTAGACAAGTCCGCCATCAGCACCGTCCAGGGCGCGATCATGGTCACCTGCCCCTGGTGCGGCAGCAACTACCAGATCGTCGAGGAGCCCAAGTGGTAGGCCCTCTACGCGCTGCGCGGCACCGTCCGCGCCGGACCGGGCTCGGGAGGAATCGTATGTTCGGAACGAAGCGCGCCACCCTGGTGACCCTCGCACTGCTGGCTTGCCTGGTTGCTCTGCCGGTCATGCCTGCCGGTGCACAAGACCTTCTCCTAAACATGGGCAGCAACGTTTACGCTGCCTATGTCAACGACGATGGATCGGTCGACATCGTACAGGAGATGACCTTCACCGTCGCCCCCTCTTCTATGGCGCTCGACTATGTCGATGTTGGCTTGCCGAGCAACTCGTATGATCTATCGATGGTGGCCGCATGGCAGGACGGCAGGCCCCTAACGAGCATCAGCAAGTCGTCCAACATCCCCTATGGGGTCAAGGTGGACCTGGATCCCTGGCTGCAGCCGGGCCAATCCGGCACTCTGCGCGTCATGGCCACTGTGTCTGGGCTCCTCTACCAAGACGAGGGGGAGGACGAGTATGCCAGCCTCGTACTGTCGCCGACTTACTTCGATGGGCAGTACATGACGGGCACCGGCCGCCTCGAGGTACAGCTTCACTTCCCCGTGGGCATCACGCCCGAGGAGCCGCGGTGGCACGACCTGGAGCCGGACGAGAAGTACTACCAGGACGACCGGGCGGTCTACGGCTGGGTCTTGGAAGGGGACGACGGGGCCACGAAACACCAGTTCGGTGCCTCATTCCCGGCGGCGTACGTGCCTGCCGGCGTCGTGCAAAAGCCGCCGGCCTTCACCATCAAGCTGGACCAGCTCTGTGATAGCCCAGGCCTGATCTGCGGGCTGTTCATGTTCGCCTGGTTTGCGTTGACCGTCATCGGCGCCCGTTTCAAGGCCAAACGCAAGCTGGCGTATTTGCCGCCAACCGTTGCGGTGGAGGGAACCGGTATCAAGCGCGGACTGACTGCCGTCGAAGCAGCGGTGCTTCTAGAGGCCCCACTCAACAAGGTCATGGTCATGATCCTTTTCGGCCTCGTCAAGAAAGGGGCACTCATCGTCGAGGAGGCAAAGCCTCTCAAGGTCAAGCTGGTCGATCCGCTCCCTGCGGAGATCAAGCTGTGGGACTATGAGCTGGCATTCCTCCAGTCGGTCAAGCCCGACGGCCTGATGGACGAGGCGAAGCTGCGAGACGTGGTCGTCGACCTCATCGGCGACGTCAACAAGAAGCTGACCGGCTTCAGCCGCAAGGAGACCAAGGCCTACTACAAGGACATAGCTGCCCGGGCATGGCAGCAGGTGGAAGCGTCCGAGACGCCCGAGGTGCTTGGAAAGGCATGGGGCGACGGCCTGGAGTGGACGATGCTGGATGACGACTGGGAATCGCACACCCGCCGGACCTTCCAGGACCGTCCCGTGATCATGCCCTCGTGGGGCTACGGCTACCGGCCGTGGGTGGTGGCCTCTGCTCCGTCGCCGAGTGCGGCTCCGTCAGGAGGCCTCCCGTCGGTGCCGGTGACTCTTCCCACGCTGCCTGGCGCGGATTTCGCCAACACAGTGGTGAGCGGCATCGAGAACGCCGCCAATTCGGTGGTGACCAGCATCGAGCGCTTCACGGGCGGCGTGGCGCAAAAGACCAACCCACCGCCCAAGACCCCCTCGTCCAGGAGCGGCGGGACAGGGAGCTCGGGAGGCGGTGGCCGCAGCTGTGCGTGTGCTTGCGCGTGCGCGTGTGCAGGCTGCGCTTGTGCCTGCGCGGGTGGCGGTCGATAGGAAAGGGGGAGCAGCCGTGAAACTGTGGCAGACCATCAAGGGCTGGTTTGAGCCCATGCGGGCGGTGCCGCCCGGCCTATACAGCTATCAGACTCCACCCGACGCCCCACAGCAGTATCGCCTGCACCTGCGCGTCGAAAAGGATGGGCGCGGGATCCTGCTGGTCAATGCTGCCAAGGTCTTGCACCTGAATCACTCGGCGGCAGAGCTGGTCAAGCTGGTCCTCGAGGAACGCACTCCCGCCGAGGCAGCCCGAGACATTGCTCGCCGCTACGACGTCCCGCCGGCAACCGCGCAAGCCGACTACGAGGAGATGCAGCAGGCAATCCGGGACCTTGCCCAGTCGGGCGAAGAGGTGTGTCCGGTTTCGTACATGGACGTCGAAAGGATTGAGCCACTGAGCGCCGAGATCAGCGCACCTTACCGTATGGACCTGGCGCTGACCTATCGCTGCCAGAACGATTGCCCGCACTGCTATGTGGGCCGGCCCAAGGACATGCCGGAGATGGCTGCTGAAGAGTGGAAGCGGGTGATCGACCGCTGCTGGGAGCTGGGCATCCCGCACGTCACCTTCACCGGCGGGGAGGCCACACTGCGCCCTGACCTGCCGGAGCTGGTCCGTTATGCTGAGTCCGTCGGCGTGGTCACAGGGCTTCAGACGAACGGACGTCGACTTCAGGATCCGGCGTATCTGGATCGGCTGCTGCAAGCTGGGCTGGACCACGTCCAGATCACGCTGGAGAGCCATATCCCGGAGGTTCATGACCGGATGACCGGTGCCCCCGGCTCCTGGACTGAGACGGTGGCTGGGATCCGCTCCACAGTCGCGGCCGAGGTGTACATGATGACCAACACCACGATCACGACGGAAAACGTCGCCGGGATCGAGGATACCGTGGCATTTGCTGCATCGCTGGGCGTTCCCACCTTTGGCTGCAACAGCCTGATCTACTCCGGTGCCGCGGTCGCCGTTGGCACCGGCATCCGTGAGAGTGAGCTGCAGCCGATTCTGGAGCGCGTGAAGCGGGCGGCCGAGGCGCATCACATGCGCCTCATTTGGTACACACCAACGCAGTATTGCGAGTTCGACCCGACCGGGCTAGAGCTGGGGATCAAGGGTTGCACGGCGGCCCACTACAACATGTGCGTCGAGCCGAACGGGGATGTGATCCCATGCCAGAGCTACTTTGTCTCGCTTGGGAACCTCCTGTCGGACCCGTGGGACAAGATCTGGGAGCATGAGCTGGCGCGCTACCTGCGACAGCGCGACTTCAAGATGGAAAAATGCCACGGCTGCCCCGACCAGGTTCTGTGCGGTGGCGGCTGTCCGCTGTATGCAAAGGAGCGCGGGGAGGTATGATAAGCGTTGAGACCAATATCCGTGCAGTGACGGTATACGCTGACCGTGCGCGCGTCACCCGGCGCGGAGAGGTGACACTGGAGCCGGGCGTTCACCGGCTGGAGGCCATGCCGCTCCCCCTTACGCTAGACACCAGCTCCCTCCGCGCCTCGGCGCGCGGCTCCGCGCGGGCCCGCCTGCTGGGCGTCGACGTGCGCCGCAGCTTTTATGTGGACACGCCTGACGAGGTAGTCCGCCAGCTCGAGCACGACATCGAGGCACTGCAGGACGAGATGAGTGCGCTCAGTGCGCGCAGCGAGGCGCTCAAGGGCGAGCGCACCGCACTTCAGGGCCTCCAGGGCAGCACGCAGGAGTTTGCCCGCGGGCTTGCCTTTGCCAGGACCACACCGGAGGATCAGGTCGCGCTGTATGCCATGGTGCGCGAGCGCACGGCGGCGTTGGACGCCCAGCTCCTGGAGCTCGCCGCTCTGCAACGCAGCGACGGTCGCAAGCTACAGAAGCTGAATGAGGAGTTGGCGCAGCTTGGGTCGGCCAGGCGCCGGGAGCGCTTTTCCGCGGAGGTCGAGGTCGAAGTGATCGAGGCGGGCAGCCTCGCACTGGATGTCACCTACGTCGTCGCCCGTGCGGGATGGAGGCCTCTGTATGACGTCCGCCTTGCGGAGGATGGGGGCACGTTGGAGATGGGTTACCTTGCGCAGGTGACGCAGGGCACAGGTGAGGGGTGGGAGGACGTCGCCCTCACCCTCTCGACGGCGCGGCCCACACTGACCGGTATGCTGCCGAAGCTTGCCCCCTGGTACGTGGAACCCGCCAGGCCCGTCATGCCGGCCATGCCGGCACCGGAGCTGGCGAAGTCAGTCCCGCAGGCCGGCGTGTTGGTCCAGCGAGGGGCGCGTCAGGTGCACGACAACGTGGTGGCATACGAGGCGGAGCCTGCAGTGGCCGTCGTGGAGTCGGCCGGAGCTGCCGTCACCTACCGGCTCCCTGCGGCGGTGACCGTCCCACCTGACGGGGCACCCCACAAGGTGACAGTGACGCGCTACCCGCTTGCGCCCAAGCTGGACTACGTGTCGGCGCCGAAGCTGGTGGAAGCGGCCTATCGACGCGCCAAGGTGGCAAACGACAGCGAGTTGACGCTGTTGGCCGGGCCTGCCAACCTCTTTGCCGGCGACGAGTTCATCGGCAGCACGGGCCTGGAGCTGACCGCGCCCGGCGGCGAAGTGGAGCTCTTCCTGGGGGTTGACGACCGGCTGCGGGTCAAGCGCGAACTAAAACGCCGCGACGTAGACAAGAGAATGCTCAGCGACCGGAGGCGGCTGGTCTATGGCTACGAGATCAAGGTGACCAACCTCCTAGACCGGGAGGCGGCGCTCACCCTGCACGACCAGGTGCCCACCTCGCAGAGCGAGCAAGTCAAGGCGCGATTGGAGTGGTCAGAGCCCAAGCCGGCCCTCCAAACCGATCTCGGCCTGCTGGAGTGGCAGCTCACCCTTGCGCCGCGTGAGGAGCGCACGGTCCGGTTCGAGTTCTCGGTGGAGCACCCGCGCGACATGAGCGTGGTCGGGCTCCCCTAGGAGGCGGTCAGCAGCGCACTTCCACCACCTCCGGATCGTCCATCAGGCGGGCGGCCATCTCACCATGCGCCGAGGCATGCGCGATCACAAGCCACGTTGCCGTGACCCTCTCGGCAGTCCGTGCCTGGTGCAAGAGCTGCACACGCCTACTCCGTTGCACCAACAGGGCTTCGACTTCGGCACGCTTCTCTGAGCCCGGCCGGAAGGCCACCTCGTAGGTCCTTGAGTCGCGCGTGCTGTCCACCACGTGCTCCATCTTGGGCAACACCCAAAGGATCACCATGGTCAGGGCCACGACCACTCCCGCCAGGATGTACTCGCCGGCGCCGAGCGCCATGCCTACTGCGGCTGCCAGCCAGACAAGGGCCGCCGTCGTCAGGCCACGAATCCGGCCTCCCTTCTCGTCACGGAGGATCACCCCGGCACCCAGGAAGCCCACGCCAACGACGATGTTGGCGGCCACGCGCGCGTTGGGTGGATCGGCCAGCCTGTCCGAGAGGATGGTGAAAATGGTCGCGCCGATGCAGATCAGGATCAGCGTGCGGAACCCTGCTGCCTTGTCCCGGAACTCGCGCTCAAAGCCTATGAGGCCTCCGGCCACAAGCGCGAGGACGATCTTTAGGATGTCTTCCCAGGCTACGGTCATGAGCTACCTCCTCGTGTGGTGAGTGATTCTACCGCCGGGCGGCGGCTCGGGCAAGTCAGCGGCCCCACCCACGTCTCGTGTCGCGTTCCACACATTTCGTCCCGCAACTTGACATTAATCGAAACCTGGGTTATGATGCGACGTATAGTAAGCGTACATGTGGCAGACCCCAATGGTGTTTCATCTTGCGGTGCGATCGCTGGGAATCTATCGACCCAGCGGTATTTTGTTCCACGGCTAGTCCGTAAAGAGTAAGAGGAGAAGAGTCAAGTAGGATGTCCAAGAAGGATCGTACCCTCGCGTGTTCCGACTGCGGCCGCAATTTCGTGTTCACGGTCAAGGACCAGGAGTTTTATGAGGAGAGGGGCTTTTCCGACCCACGTCGGTGCCCTGAGTGTCGCGCGGCCCGCAAGGCTAGCCGTACGGGAGATCGCCCGAGTGAGGGACGTGGGGGGTACAGCCGGCCGGATCGCACCGACCGCCAAATGTACGACGTCGTCTGCGCGCGCTGTGGGAAGCCGACCCAGGTTCCCTTCCAGCCGCGGAACGACCGCCCCGTCTATTGCCGGGAGTGCTACGAGAAACAGCGCCAATAGAGCGCCGGCGGCGCATGTAGCCGCCCGATGACAGGCCCGGGTGCGGCGCACCTCTAGCGTGCGCGGTGCCCGTTCGCTTCGATGCACCAACCATGCGGCGCGCCTTGAAGGCGCGCCGCATTCGCTATCCCTCTTGGCTATTCCTCGTCGAGCCGCAGCACGGTCATAAAGGCCTCTTGCGGAACCTCGACGTAGCCGATCATCTTCATCCGCTTCTTGCCTTTCTTCTGCTTCTCGAGGAGCTTGCGCTTTCGCGTGATGTCGCCGCCGTAGCACTTGGCGAGCACGTCCTTGCGCACCGGCTTCACCACGGCCCGCGAGATGACACGCTTGCCCACCGACGCCTGGATCACGACCTCGAACTGCTGCCGGGGGATCACGTGCCGCATCTTGGTGACCAGGCGCTGGCCCTTCAGGTACGATTGGTCGCGGTGGACGATGACGGAGAGCGCGTCAACCGGCGTGCTGGCCACCAAGACATCCACGCGCACCAAGTCGCCCTCGCGATAGGCGGACGGCGCATAGTCCAGGGACGCATACCCCTTGGTCCTGCTCTTGAGTTGGTCGTAGAAGTCGACCAGGATCTCGGTCAGTGGGATCTCGTACGTCAGCAACACCCGGCGGGTGTCCAGGTACTCCATCTTCTTGAGCTCGCCGCGGCGCTTGACGATCAGATCCATCACCGGACCCACGAACTCGGCTGGCGTAAAGACCTGGATCTGCATCCACGGCTCGTCAATCTGCGCAATCTCGGTCTCCTGGGGCAGGCGGGCAGGGTTGTCAACCGTGACCACGCTTCCGTCCGTCTTGAGAACCTGGTATTCGACGCTCGGCGATGTGAAGACAATGTCCAGGTCATACTCGCGCTCCAGGCGCTCCTGGATGATGTCCATGTGGAAGAGGCCCAGGAAGCCGCAGCGAAAGCCGAAGCCCAGGGCCTGTGACGTCTCGGGCTCATACGAAATGGATGCATCGTTCAGCTGAAGCTTGGCAAGAGCGTCCCGCAGCAAGTCGTAGTCCTCGGCCTGGGCGGGGTAGAGCCCGGCGAAGACCATCGGTTTGGCCGGGCGGTAGCCGGGCAGCGGCTGCTCGGCCGGGTCATCGGCCAGCGTGAAGGTGTCGCCCACGCGCAGGTCCTGGAGCGTCTTGAGCCCAGTGGCGACGTAGCCCACCTCCCCGGCCGAGAGCATGGGGCAAGGCTCCAGTCCGGGCCGGAAGACGCCCACCTCGATCGCCTCAAGCCGCTGGTTGGTGGACATCAGCGCCAGCGGACGCTCGGGGGCCAGCTCACCGTCCACCACCCGAACGTACGCAATCACGCCCTTGTAGGCGTCGTAGTGCGAGTCAAAGATCAACGCGCGCAACGGCTGCGAGACGAGGCCTCGCGGTGGCGAGACACGCGCGACGACGGCTTCTAGCACGTCTGCCACGCCCGTTCCGTCCTTGGCCGACGTGTAGAGGGCATCTCCAGCCGGGATCCCGAGCAGCTCCTCGACCTCCTGTGCCACCTCTTGCGGCCTGGCCGAGATCAGGTCGATCTTGTTGATCACGGGGATGATCGTCAGCCCCGCATCCAGTGCCAGATACAGGTTGCCAAGGGTCTGCGCCTGGACGCCCTGGCTGGCATCGACGACCAGCAGCGCCCCCTCGCAGGCCGCCAGCGCGCGGCTCACCTCGTAGGTAAAGTCGACATGCCCGGGCGTGTCGATCAGGTTCAGCTCGTAGGCGTATCCGTCCGCAGCTGAGTGGGACATGCGCACGGCTGAAGCCTTGATCGTGACGCCCCGCTCGCGCTCCAGGTCCATTGTGTCCAGAACCTGGTCGACCATCTCGCGCCGAGTCAGCGTCCCCGTGCGCTCCAGCAGCCGGTCGGCCAGCGTCGACTTGCCATGGTCAATGTGCGCGATGATGCAAAAGTTGCGGATCCGCTGTTGGTCCACTGCCTGTCGACTCACCCAGTCACCCTGGCCCTAGCTCCTGGCCGATCGCACATTTCGCCCTGTGCCTTGCCTATGGCAGCCCCACCGCGGCCTTCACTTCGCCGATCACCTCGCCCGCGATCTTCCGTGCCCGCTGTGCGCCGTCGGTGAGCACATCCCAAACATACCCTGGATCGGCTGCGAAGTGCGCCCTGCGCTCGCGGAAGGGGGCAAAGTAGTTGGTCAGGTTTCGCGCAAAGCACTTCTTGCAGTCAACGCAGCCTATCCCGGCAGAGCGGCAATCAGCCTCGATCTGAGCGACCTCGGAAGCCGAGAAGAAGCCGTGCAACGCAAAGACGTTGCAGATCTCGGGATGCCCTGGGTCGGTTCGCCGCTGGCGCGCGGGATCGGTCACCATCATCCTGACGCGCTCCCATACCTGCTCGGGCGTAGAGGCCAGCTCGATGTGGTTGTCGAGCGACTTGCTCATCTTGGCCTTGCCGTCGGTGCCCAAAACCCGCGTGAACTCGGTGTGCTTGGCCTGGGGCTCGACCAGCACGCTGCCGAAGAGGCCGTTGAACCGGCGCACAATCTCGCGCGAGAACTCCAGGTGCGGCGCCTGGTCCACTCCGACCGGGACCGTGTCAGCCTTGTAGAGGGCAATGTCTGAGGCCATCAGTACCGGGTATCCCACCAGTCCGTAGTTGACGTTGTCGGGGTTCTGGCGCACCTTTTCCTTGAAAGTGGGAAGGCGCGTCAACCAGCCAAGCGGCGTGACCATGGAGAGGATGGTATGCAGCTCTGTGACCTGCGGCACATGCGACTGGACGAAGATGATGGTCTCTGCGGGGCGCATACCGGCTGCAAGCCAGTCCAACACCATCTCGGCGGTCCACTCGCGCAGGCGATGCGTGTCCTCCAGGGTCGTGAGGGCGTGCAGGTCCACGACGCAGTATACGCACTCATACTCGTCCTGTAGCGCGACATAATTGCGGATGGCGCCCAAGTAGTTGCCCAGGTGCTGGCGCCCGGTCGGGCGCGCCCCGCTGAATACCCGTCCCTTCTTTGCCATGCCTCTTGCTCCTGTCGTTTCTCTGGGCGATTGTACCGCAGGTGGCCCGGCACGGCAAGGGCCGAGGTCGGCAAACACCCCCCCTGCTCTCGGGTGTGCCTGGATGGGCACCGCCTTCAGGCCGAACCTCGCGAAGCTGGACCTTCCCCGGGCCCGCGTGGACAGGAGGCCCAGCAGGCGACAGCCACCTCCTGCGCGAGATGTGCGCAGTCCGCCAACCGGAATCCCCGCCAGACTGTGTCAGCTCATTGGGCCGTGGGGCTTGCTGGCGGAAGCCGGGCCTGAGCTTGCTGAATGCGAGCCAGGATGCGGTCCACGGCAGAGGCGCCGATCCGCCCCAATCGGCCCAACAGGGCAGAAGAGGCCTCAATCTCGCCGTGGGCAGCGTGTTTAGTGGCCAGCCGAGGCACGTTGGGGATGAGTCGCTTGGGACAAGTCGGTAACATTCCATGTGACCGAATGCAAGCGTTTGACAACAGGGCAGGCTAGTGCTATAATCGCTGTGATGGTCCGCCGCACGTGGTGTGGTGGGCCGGCTGTGAGCATGCCCTGGGGGCTACTTCGATCCCCGAAGGGACTCCAGGGTGAGGATGAGTAACTTGTCCGAAAGGAGGTGACTCTGACCGTTCAGTACCTCGGGTCTAGGACGGAGACCCATCAGCGGGCGACAAGCCCAATCACTTTCCCAACAGGAGGAATATCGTGAAGACTCTGCTCAAGCTCGTCGTAGTTGTCCTGGTTGCCCTGACCCTCGCCGCTCCCGTGAGCGCCAAAACAGCGGTCCCCACGGCCGGCATTGCAGGCCCGCAGGTAGCGCCAAACCTTGTGGATTGGTATGAGAACTGGGACTCGTATCCCACGGATACCAGTGTGCATGGCCTGGGCGGTTGGAAGGGCTGGGCCAACAGCCCTGCGGCGACCGCCTACACGCGCGATGAGTACAGCGTTAGCGCGCCCAACTCGATCGAGATCATGGTTGACTCGGACCTGGTGCACGAGTATGCCATCGACTCGGGCGTCTGGACCTATACCGCCTGGCAGTATATCCCGACCAACTTCAGTGGCGAGTCATACTTCATCATGCTCAACCAGTATGACGATGCGGGAATGACGAACAACTGGTCGGTCCAAGTGGACTTTATGTCCGCCACCAACTCGGTGGTCAACACTGGCGTCAGCGGCGGCACACTCCCCATGATCAAGGATCAGTGGGTCGAGCTGCGCCTCGAGATCGATCTGGATGCCAACACGCAGGCGTTCTACTACGGTGGCGCGCTCCTCTACTCTGGCACCTGGACCGATGAAGTGTCGGGCGGAGGCATCACCAGCATCGCATGCGTTGACCTCTTCGCGAACGGCGCGACGCCGGTTTACTATGACGACTTCTCGCTCGTCGAGCCGGGCGCCCAGGAGACTATGCACATCGGCGACATCAGCGGCACCTTCCACTCCGATCCCTACGGCAGGACCATGCTGCTCATGTGGGTGACGGTGCACAACGCCAATCACCTTCCGCTGGGTGAAGTAGCCGTGGATGCCACCATCACGCCCCCACAGGGAGGAGCCTATGCGCGGACCCGCATCACCAAGGCCCTCACCGGAGCGGCCCGGTTCCCGTGGGGATCCGGCACCGCAGGCACCTGGCAGCTTTGCGTGGACAACCTGACGTTGGCCGGCTTCGTGTACCAGCCCGCGGACAACGACGTGCCGGCTTGCGCCCAGTGGTTTAACTAGGCATAGCAGAGGGCACGGCTCCAGGGCCATGCCCCTCCTAGAGGCAGCAGGCGCCCGGTCCGAGGATCGGGCGCCTCTCTGTTCTCTGCGCCTGGGCGCAATGGCAGAGCCCTGCCCGACTATCGTCCCAGGGGCCGTGTCTCCAGCTCGAGAGCGGTCAGAAGTGCCAAGGCCTCGTCTCTGGTCGTCCCGCAGAACGCCGGCTCGGCGCGGAACCGCACGCAGATGGCCGGACGATCCGGCAGTCCAAACAGAGCGCACATCCCCTCTGCCGTGAGCTGCGTGCAGCGCACCCCTGCCGGCTTACCGTCGGGCATGCCCGGTATCGGCGACGAGATCGATAGGGCAATGCAGCAGGCGCCGCAGCCAGGCCGGCACTCCATGGTTTCGCTCACGCTCCCGCCAGCTCGCTGTGCACCAACGCCTTCAGCGCCAGGTAGGAAATGCTCCGGTCGCCCGGGAAGCGCGGGGGGTTGCGGTAGGACAGAAGGTCATGCAGTGGTGCCACGAAGGCACGTGAGTGCAGCCGCGGCACGACCTCCAGTAGGTCGAGGAGTGTGAGAAAATCGGTCCGCGGCTTGAGCATGCCGGCGAGCTGGACGGCCGCCTGCGTGTCCCCCGCAGACGCAGCAAGGATGAGCAGCCGGACCCGGCTCCCTGTCCTGCTCTCGACGGCCCGCCGCGCGGCCTGTGGCGCCCGCACATGGATCCGCTGCAGGGCGGCCAAGGCGGCACCCGACAGGCCGTCGTCCTCCAGGCATGCGCCGGCGATGCGGGCTGCCTCGCTGGACCCGGTGTTCCCCAAAGCCAGCAGCAGGCGCCGGCGCTGCGTGTCTGTCTCCGCGTCGTTCAGCGCTTCCTCCAGGAATGGAATTGACTCCTCTCCCAGCGTAGCCTCCAGAACGCAGCATGCGGCCACCCGCACGTCGGCCGGGCCGGCCTGCGCCAGCTCGAGAAGACGCGCGCGTCCTGCCTGCGGAGCCAGCTGGCTCAACGCAACGACAGCGGCCTCTCGCACCCTCTCCTCACCGTCTCCCAAGCGCTCGACCAGGGCCTCAACGAGCCGGTCGCTGCCGCCCCCCTGCGACGTCACCGCCTTCACCAAGTAGAGCCGCACGGTGGCGTTGTCATCGGCCAGGTGGCGCAGCACGAGTCCCTCTTCTAGTGGCTGGTCGGTGTAGGCCAAGGCGATGGCCGCCGCCTGGCGCGCCCCGGCATCCCCCTCTGCCAGCAGGGGCTCAAGCTCTGTGGCGTGCCCCTCTTCCCCAAGGCGTGCAAGCGCGCAGTGGAAACCGGCCAGCTCGACTGAGCTGTGCAGCGAAGGGAGCAGTGCCTTGAGGAGAGGCCGCGCCGCACTGACCTGGAGCATGCCCAGTGCCATGGCGGCATGGAAGCGCAGCCGTCCGCGGCCCACCTGCACGGCCTCCAGGAGGCGGACGTGGCCCTCCACGCCCAGGCGGCTCAGGCCTGCGACCGCCTCTGGGAGGAAAGTGCGCTGCTCGAGCGCAGCCACCAGGTAGGGGAGGGTGCGCCCATCTGGGATAGAGGCAAGCAGCTCCCAGGCGCGATCTCGCTTTTGGGCGTCTTGGGTGCGCGTCCCGATATACTCGACGCAGCTCCCGACAAAGGGTCCAGCCTCCTCCGCGGCCGGCGCAGCCTGCCCCGATGTGCCGTGGCCGGAGGCGAGGGCCGCCGGCTGCGCCTCCCGTATGGCCGCCATCTCCGGAAGCAAGTCAAAACCGGAAAAGAGCAGATGGAGTCCGGCTACCGTTGCGGCGCGGCTGGGGTCATCTTGGCCGGCCAGGACGATGCGCTCCGGTATATTCGGGGCGATCTCGTGGTAGATCATGTCCACCATGGCCAGCGCTGCGACAGCCTCGGCGCGCAGCCCGGCCTCCAGGGCGCGCACCGCGATGCGGGCGAACTCGTCGGCCCGGTGTTCGCCCCGCAGAATCACGGCTGCGATGCCCCGCCCGCTGCCGCGCACCACTGTGAACTCCAGACGCGGCACGGGCCTGAGAGAGAGCATCCGAAGCGCCTCCTCGCCCTCCTGGCGGATCTGGGCCAGCGCCTGCGCGCCGGCGTCGACGCCGGCCAGCACCTCGCCCGCGACGCCGCCGCGGACTCCCTCGGACAGGAGCCGGACCGCCTCCGCCGGCGCCAGCCCCTCCCGACGGCATGTCTCGCGGATCTCGGCGGAGAGGTCGGCCGCCTCCCGGCGGCGAAGTCGGCCTGCCAGTACGATGCAGAGCACCGCTCCGCCGATGCCGGCCGCCGCGCCGGGCACGACAAACCTGGCATAGGGGCGCAGAAGGTTCGTCGCCAGGCACAACAGGGTCCCGCCCAGCCCGAGCAGGACCCAAGCAGGCAGCACCCGGCGTCCGGCGCGCCGCTCCAGAGCCGTCACCTGGGTGGCCCAGCGCGCGACGTGCGCCTCAAGCGGCCGCGGCGCCGCGAGGCCGGGCTCCGTGGGGGTGCTAGCCATCTTGCGGTCCCCCTCCGAGTGGGTTCGCCACCCGGCCCAGAAAGAGGATGGCGCCGGTCGCTCGCTCGTGGATCAGGAAAAGGAAGGGGTGATCGGCACGGAACTCTGGCACAGCCGGCGGCAGGGAGCGGGCCTTGATCAGGACGGCGGTCGCGGCGGCCGCCTCAGTGCCCTCTTCGCTGACGTCCACAGCAGCCTGGTGAACGGCGAAGGCCATGTAGAGCCAGCGCACCCGTCCGTCCATGCCCGAGAAGTCTGCCCGGTCGGCGTCGAACGCGTCCGGCATGCCGAGACGGGCTAGCATCCGGTTCAGGACGATCTTGAGCTCCAGGCGGAAGCGCGGCAGCCAGACCTGCACTTCTCGCCGCGCCAGCTGCCCGAGCCAGCCGGCCAGGCGCGGTGGCGTGAGCCTACGCTCGAGCTCGGGCAGGCCACTCACCTCGTTGGGCAACAGCACGATCATGGACAGGTCTCCGCCCGCGTAAGGAAGCTCCAGAACCTGCAGTCCGTCGAGAGAGGCGTATCCCAGTGTGCACTTGTGGCCCATCATCGGCGCCGACACTTGGGCGCCGGCCGCCAGGTGGAAGGCAGCTTGCTCGGTGCGCTGCTCATCAAAGGGTGTCAGCCACCTGCCCTTGAAGTAGACGGCATTGGCCAGCACCAGCCGCGTTAGTGCATCGGGGATGCACGGCGGGATCAGATCCCTTATCCGACCCTCGGTCTGCCGCTCAGCCCAGCCATTGATGCGCCGGCGGCACTCCTCCGGATCCGTCGCATAGTCGAGGGCCCGCACCGTCACGCCATAGTGGGCCCGGCAGGCGGCCAGGTAGTCGTCCAAGAATCGATAGCCCGCCTGCGGCCAGAGGGAGTTGGCGATGTGGAGCCGCAGGTGGCCGGCAGCCCCGACTTCCACCATCCGGCCGAGGAGCGAGGCAAAAGCGGGGTGGAGGCGCCCCTGCCCAAGGGTGAAGTGGAGCGTACTGGCCATCTGCCGCTCGGTCTCGCCCCGCGCGCCGGCATAGGTCATGGCCAGCGCGGCCGAGATGGAAAAGGGCGAGAAAAAGACATTCCCCGGCTCGCCGCCGAGCTGCTGAAGCAGGTCGAGGGCAAAGGCGGTGTTGCCCTCGACCAACTCGGTCAGCCCGGACGCGACGTCTTCTGGCTGCGGTTTCATCATCCGACCCGAGAGAGTCCCCATCCTGGAGTCTGGTCGCCTTTGTGTGCCCTCAGGCGAGGTTACTCCTCGGCGGCGGACTCCTGCCACGGTCCGGCATACTGCACATCGTAGGGCGCTGCCTCCGATGTGAGGTGATGCCAACGCAGCTCCACTAGCTGCCTGAGGTGGAGGATGTCGTGCGCAAGCCAGGCATGAGCCAAATCGCCGGCCCGGATGGGGCCCCACGGGGCAGGGTAGGTCGCTTCCCAGTCGGCGTCGGCGAGGCTGCGCAACCAGGCCAGCGAGAGCTCCCGCTGGCGCAAGAAACCCTCGAGGACCTGGTATGGGTCCTGCTCATTGTAGCGCCGTTCCTCCACCCAAGTCCCAGGCGCGATGCGCGGTGCCGTCTCTCCCGGGTGGTTGAGGGCATAGTCGATGCGCACCCGAAAGTCCTCCCGCTCCTCGTCCAGCAAGTGGCAGAGCACTTCGACCACGGACCAGGAGTCCGGATTGGGGCGCACATGCGCCTGCGCGTCGGTCAGGCCCTGCACCAACGCGCGAACTGTGGACGCGTTTTGCGCCATGTGATTGGTGAGGCGTGCAGCGTTCATTCGAGCCTCCTTCCGGCCCTGCGGACCCGTCCTTGGCCGGGCTTGATGGCCCTGATGGAGAAGACCAGGGGCACCGACTGCTGGAACTCGGGAAACCGCCAGTTGCCATCCTCGCCAAGTACCATGAGAGGGTGGTGCTGGTAGAAGCCGTAGGAGAACTCGTGAAGGAACTGGAGCTGTAGGCCAGCGTCCAACAGCGCGTTGACGATCTCTCCAAGGCTGTGCGACCACTCGTAGGAGGTATGATGCAGCTCGACTCCAGGATCAGTGGCGTACGACCCCTCACAGGTGTACACCTCAGGCTCCTCCTGGTGGAAGTATGGGTAGGCGATGTGCAGATCCTTCGCGTCGGGCTCGTTGTAGAAGATGTTGGACAAGGGGTGGCCGTCGGCAAGGTAGAAGACTCCGCCTGGTTTCAGGAAGTGGGCGATGACCCGCCCCCAGGCAGGCAAATCGGGAAGCCAGCATAGGACGCCGTAGGAGCTGAAGACGATGTCAAATGTCCCCCCTAACCGCTCGGGCAGCTCGTAGATTGAGGCACAGACGAACTCGGCTTTCAGTGCCACTTCGCGCGCCAGCTGGCGTGCGATCTCGATTGCCTGGGGCGCATAGTCCACGCCCGTGACTGTTGCGCCGAGTCGCGCCCAGGATAGCGTGTCCAGGCCAAAGTGGCACTGCAGGTGGAGCAGGCTCTTGCCGGTCACGTCTCCCACCTCCTCGCGCTCGAGGGGCCGAAGCGTGATCCGGCCTGCCTTGAACCCCGCAACGTCGTAGAAGCTCGACTGGGCATGGAGCGGGGCCAGACGGTTCCAGTTCTCCCGGTCGATTCTCTCCGGCTCAGTTATGTGCTGCATCTCAGGTGTGCCTCGCGGCCCTCTCCATGGTATGCGGAGAGTGGCCTCACTCCTGCCTCGCCCCGATCGAGAGGCCAGGCTGCTCAATCTCAATCTGTCGAAGCACGCGCAGAGCGCGCAGGGTGACCCACTTGTTCGGCTTCTTCTTTGCGCCGTACTCGACCCACGTCTTGCCGGCATAGTCGTACTCGAGAGGCCAAGAGCCCATTGCGTCGCGCTTGCCAAGGATGAACTCCACCGAGCGGGCAAGGCGGGGGTCGCGGCCGTACCCGACCGCGACCAGCGCCTCCACGAGCTGGAGCAGGTCGGTGACATAAAAGACGGGAAAGCCGAACTTGAACCAGCTGCCGCTCGGTTTCTGGTTGTTCCACGTGGGGTAGGCCGCGCTCGCAGGGTCGATGGACAGGAAAAAGTCGACGGCGCATCTGGTAGCGCCCTCCGTCTGGGGGGTCCGGCGCTCTACCGGCAGTCGACTCAGTGCGAGTAGCACCTTGACCGCCCCCCAGGCGCAGGCCTGCTTGTCGTTGGCTCCACAGCAGAAGCCTGGACCGCACTTGCCGGCATAGTAGCGCACCGGTGCATCGCGTTGCGTGGCGCGTGCAATGCCCTCGCCGGTCACGGTGCGCGCCATCCAGTCATATGCGGTCTGGAGCCGGGGGTCTTCGAAGCCCAGCTCGAGGAGCGACCAGCAGAGGTTGCCCTGGAGGCAGTCGACGGTACTGGACGGTGAGCCGGCAAGCCCAAGTTGACCTCCGGGACAGAAGGCATGGTCAAGCAGGTAGGCGCAAGCGCGGCCGATGCGCTCATCCTCGCTCACCGACGCACCGAGCTGGGCCAGAGAGATGATCGACCAGACCGTCGAGCGGTACTTGGGGTTGTAGCCTGCTCCCGGCTGCACCCAGAAGCCAAGGGGGTCCATGGCCTCCAGGATGGTCGAAATCGGACCGCGGGCGTGTGCCTCGCGCCGGGCCTCGTCCAGCACGCTGTCGCCCGGAAGGCGGCCCATCAAGTCGCGCAGCGCCAGGTAGCGTACCCCGGGCGATTCTGGCTCAAGAAGCCAGGACAGTGCCGTGTCCGGAAGCGCGCCTTCGTGAACCATCTCCTCTCTCTTCCCGGCCGGACGGCAGCTTGCGCGACGCGCGGCCCATCCCTCGTCTTCTAGCCGAAGCGCTGCAGGACGCGATAAACGGCATCGGCGCCATACGCTGGCGCATCCACCGGGATTCGCTCATCGGCGCCGTGGATGACGTCCACAAAGCGAAAGTCGGCCGGCAGCTGCATGGGCGTAAAGCCGTAGGTCTGGATGCCCAGGCGTGAGAAGAAACGGGCGTCGGACGTCCCGCTCAGCATGAGCGGAGCGACGATTGCCGCGGGATCGGCTTCACGCAGGACGCCTGCCAACGTGTCGAATAGCCCCATGTCGGGCTCTGCCGGACCAGGATCAAACTGAAGGATCTCGAACTCGACGTCGGGCCCTGCCAGGTCCCTGAGCTCGGCCAAGAGGTCGGCTGGCTGGTAACCGGGCAGCAGACGCCCGTCCAGCTCGACCGTGACCTGACCCGGGATCACGTTGATCTTGGCGCTGCCCTGCAGGACCGTCGGGCTGACGGTGTTGTGCAGGAGCGGGTCGAAGGTCCTGCTCTGCGCGCCCAGCAGGTCCAGCACCCGGTCGGCGAGCCGTGGGTTCAGCAGCTGACCCAGAACGAGGCCCTGGACGCCGCCGATGGCCGAGGAGATGGTCTGGAACATGACTCGCGCGGCGGGCGTGATGTGGACAGGCAGGCGCTGGCGGTCGAGCTGCGTCAGGAACCGCGCGAGCTTGGCCATCGCACCACGTCGCACCGGCATCGAACCATGCCCACCTGGCCCTCGCAGCGTGGCCCTCATCCAGCAGGCCTGCTTCTCTGCTACCTGGATGGGACAAAAGCGTTTGCCGGCTATGCCGAGCGAAAACCCTCCGAATTCTCCCAGGGCGTACCGGATGCCCGCGAACTCGGCGGCATGCTCCTCCACGAGGAATCGGGCGCCCAGCGTGCCGAGCGCTTCCTCGTCCGAAACGACGGCAAACACGACGTCTCCTGGCAGGGCGGCTCCGGTGTGCTTGGCCCTGAGGACTGCGGCCAGCATCATGGCGACTCCGCTCTTCATGTCGAGCGCACCCCGCCCCCACAGATAGCCGCCGCTGATGCGCCCCTCGAAGGGGGGAACGCTCCAAGCCTGCCCGGCCGTTGGGACGACGTCGATGTGGCCGTACAGCAGCAACGGTGCAGCCCTGCCCTCGCCGCGTAGCCGGGCGATCAGGTTCGGGCGCTCGGGATCTCGGGCCAAGATCTGGCACGAGATGCCCTCTGCCTCCAGAAGGCTCCTGATGTACTGGATACACTCCAGCTCGTTGCCGGGGGGATTGCTGGTGTCGAACTGGATCAGCCGCTGCAATAGATCGGCTGGCCGATCGAAGAGGCTGGCTGCGCTCGCCTGCGGTGTCATGGGTTACCTCCACTCTCCACTGGGCCGTCACAAGCCCAGGAGCATGATAGCCCATGCCTCTCAGGATGTCAACCTGCTCGCGGCCGGTCCGGCCCCAGGCGAGACGCGCCTACTTGCCGTGGTTGGCAGCCAAGTACTCCACCAATACGTCCTTCTCGGAGTCGGTCAGGATGGCACCTTTTCCGATCATGGTCGAGACGATCTGCTCCCATTCGGCCTGAGTATGTGCCTCGTTGGTTGCCTTGGATAGGCTGTGGCAGCTGGAGCAGCGCTCCTGTAGCAATGCGGCGCCGTCGGCGGGTGATGGCTGCGATGGGGCGGAAGTGGCGGGTGCCGCCGATCCTCCGCAGCCGGCCGCCAGGCCAACCACAAGGCCGGCGAGCGCAAACAGGGCGATAAAACGGATGGCTGAAGGACGCTTGTGCATGTTGCTCTCCTAGCGAGTATTGTGCTGTACCGCCGTCGTGCGCTGCGTCAGCCCAGAGTGCCAAGCAGACGCTACTGAGCAAGTCCCAAGCTGCCGGCTGCGGCCCACGATGCCGATCAATCCACTGTCAGCGTCTTGCTCAGGTTCCTGGGAAAGTCAGGGTCGTGGCCACGCGCGATGCTCATGTGGTACGAGATGAGCTGTGCTGGCAGAGTGAGCAGGATCGGCGACAGAAAGCGCGGGCAGTCCGGTATGACCAGGTAGTCGTCCCCATTCGCGCGCAGAGCCTCGTGCTCGACGGCGACGTTGATGGCGCGCCCGCCGCGCACCGTGACCTCGTTGATGGCGCTGATCGTGGCCGCCTCGTCTCCGGGTGCGGTGAAGAAGAGGATCGGGTATCCATCATTCACGGCCGCCAACGGCCCGTGCTTGAACTCGGAGGAGAAGATCCCCTCGCAGTGGGAATAGGTGATCTCCTTGAGCTTGAGTGCCCCTTCGAGCGCAATGGGGTGGGTCAGCCCGTAGCCGAGGTAGTACATGTCGGGCCACATGTTGAGGTAGCCAGCCACCGTGCGCGACGGCTCGTCGCACGCTTCGATCGTCTGCTGGATGAGGTCGGGAAGGGCGGCCAGCTCCGCCACGTCACGGCCGGCCAGGCGGTAGGCCAGGTAGAGGACGAGCACAGCCTGGTTCACAAAGGTCTTGGTAGCCGGCACACTGATCTCAAAGCCGCAGGCAAGCGGCAGATAGACATCGCTCTGGTGGGCCAGCGTCGAACCGAGCACGTTTAGGACCCCCAGAACGCGGCCGCCGCGGCTGCGCATTGCCTTCACCGCGTTCAGGATATCCTTTGTCTCACCACTCTGGCTGACAAAGATCGCCGTGTCGGCAGGGCCCACGCTCTGCCCGCACTGCTCGATGAACTGCGGTCCGAGCAGCGCGACGGCCGGGCGGCCGGCGACCTGGTTGAAGAGGTAGGCCCCCAGCAGACAGGCGTGGTAGCTCGTCCCCATGCCGACCAGGTAGACGGGGCGGTCGCCGCTGGCCCTGAGGGTGTCCAGGAAGCGGTCCACGTAACGCGAGCTCTCCAGCAGATGAAGCAGCTGCCCCGCAAGGGTCGGCTCCTCGTGGATCTCCTTGAGCATGAAGTGAGGATAACCGCCCTTCTCGGCCACCTCGATCGGTCCGTCGTATAGCTCCTCAGAGCGCTCAATCCGGCTTCCGTCCTGTACGGAGTAGAGCTCAACGGCGCCGGGAGTCAAGACCACCATCTCGCCGTCGTAGATCCGGACGATACGCCGGGTGACCGGCAGGATGCTTGGCAGGTCGGAGGAGATGCAGGCAGTGGTACCTGTCAGCCCTGCGACCAGGCCGGAGCCCTTCTTGATGGCGAAGAGGCGGTGATCGTCACGGTGGGTAATGACAAAGGCATAGTCGCCCTCGAGATCAGCGTAGGCTGCCCGAATGGCAGCCAGCATGTCCCCGCCGTTGCGGTCAAAGTGACGCTCTACCGCATGGATGCAGGTCTCACCATCGTTGGTTCCGCGCACAGTGAGCCCCTCGCGCAGGAAGAGCTCGCGCAGCTGGACGTTGTTGACGACGTTGCCGTTGTGCGCGCCCACCATGTCCCCATCGGAGTCGAGGTGGGGCTGCGAGTTCGCGTAGGAAGGTGCGCCGAAGGTAGCCCAGCGCAGCTGCGTGATGCCCCGGCAGCCCCGCATCTCGGGAAAGCCGAGCTCGCGGCTCACGTCCGCGATGCGGCCCACCCCCTTGCGGAGGTCGATCGACCCGTCGGCATGCACCGTGGCGCAGCCCACCGAGTCGTAGCCGCGATAGGCCAGACGTTTGCCTGCCTCAAGAAGGACCGGTCCGAGAAGCTGTTCGTCGTCGGTGATAACGCCAAAGATACCGCACATGCGATGGCTCACTCCCTGGATTGACGTGAATAGGCGTGCATTGTCCATGCACGGGCGCGATCCCTACCCTGTGTCTCACGCGAGCTTCTGGCCGCACTCAGGGCAGAACTTGCTCGTCGTCTGGGTCCCGCAGCTTGGGCAGACCCCGGGGTGCTTCTGCTCGATCTTGGTGCCACACTCAGGGCAGAACTTGGCGTCACCGGTTTCCTTTCCGCACTTGGGGCAGGCATTGGTCACTGGCTGGACCATCGGCGTGCCGCACTCGGGGCAGAACTTGGTCCCGGGCGGTGCCAGGGTGCCGTCGTTTGGGCAGCGCGCTGCGGCGGCCGAGGCCTGCTTGGCGGCTTGAGCTGCCCGCTCTGCCACTTGCCCAAGGCCCAGCGCGCTGGCAAAGCCTTTCAGCATGGCGCCAGCCTGCTCGGCCTGCGCCTCCATCATCTCCGCACTCCGCGGGCTGTCCTCCGCGCACACACCGTTCTGCTCGTCCCAGCAGGAGAGGCAGACGATGCGCTGGCATGTCGGGCACTCACGGAAGCGGTCCTTCGTCTGGCTCCATGCCTTCTCGGTCTGCTCAGGCGTGAGGCTGCAGGTGTAGCGCGGGTCCTCGCCCTCAACTCGCGAGGCCGCAACGCCGCCCACCAGCGGGATGTTGCGCAGGAGGCCGCCTAGTGCCTTGCGGCCCACATCCTTCGTGACCGTCGAAACTACGTCGGGCTGGCTCCGATACTCGCGATCGCACGAATCACAGTAAAAGACCGCAAAGGGCCCTACGCCGTCGTTTCGTACATCGTACCTGGGAATCCGGCTTGGCTCGGCCATACCTTACCCCTCCGCCTCCACCTTCGTGCCGCACTCCATGCAGAACTTGACGCCGGGTGGCAGGGCCGCACCGCAGGCGCCACAGAAGCGTCCGCCGGACCTGGGAGCCGAGACATCGGCCTGCACAGGCTCGGAGCGGACCGTGCCTTCCATCTGATGGGGCTGGTCGGGCGAGCTTGGTGGGGTGGGTGGTGCCACGATCTCGGGCTCGGGAGGCCTCTCCTCCCGAATCCGCGCGATCTCGGCTTCCTGCGCCGCCACTTTCTGGCGAAGCTCGTCGATCTGGGGGCCTCCCGCCAGTAGCTCGGGCTGCGTCAGGCTGCCGGAATCGTAGAGCGCCAACACCTGCGGGCCCCACGCCGCCACGATGGCATCCAACTCCCGTTGGTACCCTTTCAGCACGCCCTGCGCCTGGTTAACCCTGCGCAGGCGGTCTGCCTCGAACGCTGCCTTCTCGGCCCCACTCTTGACCTTATCAAAGAAACCTGGCATGCTGCACCTCCCCATTACTTGGTATCTGCTTGCGGGCGGAGTATACTCCTCCCGGCTAGAAAGGGCAACTGGCCTGCCACGACCAGCGGTCTGCTCCTCAATCCACCGGACCGCGTGGGCCACCACCTCGTCCTCGTCCATCCCGTCTGTCATCAGGTAAAGGTCGCAGTGCTCCCGGGCGTGGCGGAGCCGATCCTTCTGCTGTTCCAAGTACTCCCAGTCCCATCCGAAGCCCGTACGTCCCCGGCGCTGGGACTCCTCCAGGCTCACGTCCAAGTAGATGAGCAGGTCCGGTGGGTTGTGTCGCCGCCACATATCCGGTACGTAGGAGTGATCCTGGGCGGCCGAGCCAGCCTGGTAGCCAAGTGCGCGCAGCCGGAGGGCCAGCGTCGACTTACCCGAGCCGCAGGGTCCCACTACCTTGATGTGCACCGCACACCTCAGATCGGAAAGCGTACCGAGACCCGCCGAACGTCGTCGCCGGCTTGCCGTGGAACGACGGAGGCAACAACCACGCTGACGTCATCCCCCGGTCTGCCGCGCTCCAGGTCCAGGCAGCGCTCGAGCAGCCGGTCGGCCAGTGTACGGGCGATCCGTGCACCGGTGTCATCTTGCAGCACTTGGTGCGCAAAGGCCGGGACGTCCAGTCTCTCGCCGTACCGCTCGCCGGCAAGCAGCACGCCATCCGTGAAGAGGATCACGTGCAGACCGGCTTCGATCGCCAGCTCGTGGATGACCGGTCGGGTTCGCGGGTAGATTCCGATGGCCTCGCAGGGCTCGTCCAGGGTCTGCACCGCGCGCTCCGGGCCGCGCACCACGATGATAGGGCAGTGGCTGTTCCGTGAGACGACCAAGGTGCGTGTCACCAAGTCGGCGGAGAGTATGTTGAGAGTGGCCGAGACCTGGCCAGAGCGCAGGGTGCGCAGGTAGTCGTGCGCGGCGCGTGCCGCGGCGCCGTCACGCACACCGTCGGCCAGCAGCGAGACGGCTTTGCGTGCCACGCTGTTGCTGATCGCTTTTGCCGAGCGGCCGCTGCGCTGACCGTCGACCATGACGAGCGACAGTCCTCCGTGGGGCCGCTCGATCAGCTCCACGGTGTCACCGCTCTCGCGGACGGCATACTTGCTCACCTTGGCAACGGCTACCTGGATCTCCAGGTCCGTGACAGGCTCCATCGGACCTCCCCCGCACCCTTTGCCCTGCACCAGGGGCCGAGGTGCGGTTTGGGCCGATTATACCCGACTTGACCGTTGCCGCCCACTCTGCTATACTCACGCGCAACCAAACCCGTCTGCCGGTGTTCTCCTATTCGAGACCGGCGGATGCTTGCGAGGTGTTCCTGGTGAGCGATTCGGTCGACGACAGGGACTTGGTCGACAGGGCCAAGTCGGATCCGGAAGCCTTCGGTCTCCTATACGAACGGCACGTTGACAGGATCTATAGCTACGTCTATTACCGGACGGGCAGCCACCACGATGCCGAGGACCTGACGGCCCAGGTGTTCTTGCAGGCACTGAGGAGCATTTGTCGCTACGAGCACAGAGGGCCACCCTTTGCCTCCTGGCTGTACCGCATCGCGCACAATGCCGTGGCAAACTGGCATCGCGACGAGAGCCGCCGCCAGACGGTTGCGCTCGACGAATCGGTGGAGCGAGGTGCCGCCCGGGAGGAGAGTCCCTACCAGAGGGCAGCCAGCAATGAGCGGCGGGCCCTGCTGCTCAGTGCCATCCGTCGGCTCCCAGCCGAGCGGCAGGAGTTGCTAATCTTCAAGTTCGTAGAGCAGCTGCCGAACTCGCAGATAGGCGAGCTGCTGGGGCGCTCCGAGGGAGCGATCAAGTCGCTCTATCACAGAACCCTCCTATCCCTCCGGGAGGAGCTGGAGTCCCTGGGCCTGGAGGCGTAGCGGGGCCAGCCGCGAGCGGTGCCGGGGATGGTGCATCCGGGTCGGGCTCCCGCAGTTGCTGGGCGCGCCGGAGGGAGTGGGTACGCCAGGAGCGACTGCCTTCTGTACACTGCCGCCGGCGCGGGCCGGTGGGGGAGAGGATGATTGTGGGTTCACCATATTGGTCTGTCGACCGCGGACTGAGCCAAGAGGAGCGGGCAGAAGCCCTACTGGGCCTCGCCGGGGAGCTGCAGAGGCTGCTGGTACCGGTTCGGCCCTCAGCCGTGGTGCGCGAGCGCGTGCGCAGGGAACTGGCGGCGGAAGCCGGCCGGCCTTACCCCCGGCGCGCTGCGCCCCTCTTTCAGCAGTACCGCAGGGTCATTCTGATTGCGGCCGCCGCGGTCGGCTCGCTCGCTTCGATTGCGGGCGTCATCCTGGCCATCGTCCAGCGCAACAAGCACGCCCGCTCCACCCATGCCGCCTGAGAAGTAATCGACCGACGTGGTAGCCTTCCGGCCCGCATGGTCGGAAGGGGCAAACCTCGCGCTCTGCTGGCTCGCCCGCCATGCATGCGGTCGGGTACGGCGCGTTGCGGAGCAGCGCGCCGTACCCGACACCTACTCAATGTAGATCTCGACCCGCTCGCCGTCTTCTTCGTCCTCGACCTCGACCATCTTTCCCTGGCCGCCGGCTTTGACCTGCTCGACGATCTGTGCCATGTCGATGTTCTCTAGCTCCGGTGCAAAGCGCGCGCCCATGCGCATCCCGACGTCGACCAGCCCAAAGGGCAGGTTGACCGACACCTTGGCCTTGCCCGTGTGCAGGTCGGTTACCCTCACTCGGAACCAGCGCGGCTCGGTCGGCGGCTCGGGGGCACGTACGACCGGCTTGCCCTTCTTCTCGGGCTCCAGCGCCGCGAGCAGCTTGGCGCCCTCTTCGGCCGTGATCTTGCCCTCGGCTACCATGCTCAGGATCTGCATCCTCTCTTCTGTGGTTGTCATCTCGGTTCTCCTTTGTTGTCTTCCCTCGCCGCTTCAGCGAAGAAGGTTGGGGTTGGGAGCCTACCCTGCCGCCCCGGCCTACCCGACATAGATCTCGACGTGTTCGCCGTCTTCGTCGTCCACCTGCAGGTGTAGTGGCTCGTCCCGTCCAGTGTCGCGGAAGGCCAGGATCATCTCGTCCGCGCCCGTTTCCCGCAGCTGCGGGACAAAGGGTCCCACGACTCGCAGGATCCAGGCGACCAGCGTCAGGGGCACTGGAAAGCTGATGGCGATCCGTTTGCCGTGCTTCTCCTGCACCCGGACATGCAGCCACTTGGCGCTGCGGCTCCACAAGGCAAAGAGCACTCCAAGGACGCCAAGAGTGAGCGGCAGCCAGCCGCACACCCGCCAGCCGCGAGCCGCGCCGGTGAGCAGGACGAAGAACAGGATCAGCCCTCCGACCGCCAGGAGGATGCCGGCAGCGGCGAGCGGGAAGAGCCAGAACCTGGCCCAGTGATTGGGCGGTTGCCCGCCCGCCCGCGCCGCAGTGATGGTCTCTCCATCCTCCGGCTGCTCCAGCGGTCCGGCCTCGACCCCGACCGGCTCAATCTCCTTGAGGAGCCTCAGTGCGGTTGCGGCATCGATCTCCCCGGCCTCCAGCCGCTGAAGGACCTGCATGCGGTCATTCTCCATGCTATTCCTCACCTTCTTAGCTCCAAGTCTACTCGCCCGCGGCGGCCCGCTGAACGGCCTCACCCATGGCGGGCGCAGCCGCTTCGGACTGCGCTGGCGTCGCCTCCTGCAACACGAAGAAGCCTACCACTCCGGCAGCCGCAACAATGGCACCTGCCGCGACGTAGATCGCTCCGAGCTTGACCACCTCGCCCAGAGAAGAAGCGGTTGCCATGGATAGGAGCGTCGCGGCCGTCGTCAGCGCGTTCAGCGCCCCGGCTACCCGTCCTCGCTTGAGGTCGGGCACCGCCAACTGCATCGTCGTGATGAGGGCAGACTGGGCAGGCACCAGGACGATGCCCAGCAGAACGCTGTAGAGGAGCAGCATCACTGGCATGTAGGTCAACCGCTGCCCCACGCTCATTTCGGCGACCGCGGCCGCTGCCTGCTGTCCGCGGAATCCCGCCAGGGACCAGGCGGGCGCGACGCCGATGAGTGCAATCAGGATGCCCAGGATGAGGATGCCCCATGAGGCCATGTTCTTTTTGCTCATGCGAGTGACTATCATCCCCAGCAGAAGGCCACCCACGGCCATGCCGATGCCCTGCGCCGTGTCCACGGCTCCCAGCCCCTCGGGGCCGAGGCCAAAGGTGCGCTGCATGAAGGGGACCCAGATTGCGTTCACCGCCCCCATGCCCAGCTGCACGACGGAGAGGCAGAGCAGGATTCCTACCATGACCCGGCTGTCGAAGAGGGCGCGGAGTCCCTGGCGCATCTCGCCCCATATGGCGCCCAGGCTGCCGCCCCTGCCCGCCGCCTCCGGCCGTCCTGTGGTTGCCCTGGGCACCACCACCAGCAGGATGGCTGCAGCCGAGACCACGAAACTGGCCGAGTCAACCACGAAGGCCGCACCCGAGCCCCAGATGCCGATCGTGAACCCGGCGAGCGCGGGCCCTGCCAACAGCCCAACGGTCTCGACGATCTGCATCAGCCCGTTGGCGGCCAGCAGGTCACCGCTGTCGGATACGATCAGCGGAAGAGCCGCGCCGCGAGCAGGGAAGAAGAAGCGGCTGATGCACGACATCGCAAAGGCAACCAGGTAGTAGATCCAGACCTGGTCGCTGCTCCGCACGAAGAGGCACGCCAATACCAGGACTGCCCGGAGTAGGTCGGCCACGATCATCGTGCGTTTCCGGTCCCACCGGTCGACATATACCCCTGCCACCGGCCCCAGCAGGAGCACGGGCAGCGCGCTTGACATCATCGAGAGCCCCACCTGAAGGGCTGAGCCGGTCAGCTTCTCTACCATGATGGGGATCGCCAGCCAGTAGAAGTAGTCGCCGATAAAGGAGATGGTCTGGCCGAGCCACAGCGCCACAAAGCTCCGGTTGCGGAAGAGGCGGTGGTAGGCGGATCGGTTCATGTCGGCGTTCATCGAAGGGTTTTCCTCATGACCAAGAGGGTCCGCCGCTCGCGGAAGCCCAGCCTGTGAAGTCCCTCGACGGCTTCGGGGTGGTCTTGGAAAGCAGTCGCCGACACCGGCAGAGCCGGCCTGTCTGTGAGGAGCCGCATCGCCCGGCTCAACAGCGCCTCTTCGACGCGGCCGCGGTCCTGCACGTCTACGAAGAGGCCGAGGCGGTGAGCGGGCCCACTGCGGACGGAGTGCAGTGTCAGCATGCCCGCCAATCGCTCCCCCTGGAACGCCCCCAGTCGGTGGGCGCGCCGGCCCGCAACGAAGCCCGACAGCCAGGCCTCGAGGGCCGTCAGCGCATCGGGCTGGTACTCGGCGGGCCGCACCGGCACCATCCACTGCATGGGCTCGGGCGTGGCGCTCCGAGCAAGGGCCAGGGCTTTGGCTCCGTCGGAGAGGCGCAGGCGCCGGATGGCGTACCCCGGAGCCTCCACCTCACGGTTTGCTGTTGCCCGATCCGCCTCCAGGTCGATCTCGCCCGCGACATCGAGAAATCCGAGCTGGGTATAGAGGCGGCGCGCCGGCTCGTTTGCCGCATACACCTGCAACAGGATGCCCTCACCGCCACGCTCGCGCGCGGCCTCGATCGCGGTCACGGTGAGCCGTCGCGCGATGCCCGACCGGCGGTATTCAGGATGGGTGACCACGTTGCAGATGATGGACCAGCCACGCGCTCCAGGTGCCGGGGTTAGGCTCACATTGGCCACCACCTGGAGGCCTCGCTCGCCCTGGGCCGGCTCCTCCCACACAAACCCACTGAGGCTCTCGCGGAGTATCGGGTCGGCCTCGGCCAGCCAACCGATCCAGGGCCAGAGTCGGGCCAGGCGGCGCATCTCGCGCAGCGACGCGGCCGCGCGGTCGTCCATCTCCGCAGAGAAGCCCTGGGCGATCAGCCCGGCCACCACCCCCAGGTCGCGGCCGGGATCCACCTCCCGGACGCCTCCACGGGCTTCACCCTCAGATACGAAACTCAGGACCACTCGGCATCTCCGGTAGCGAGTGCGGCGCGCCTGCAGGGAGCACCGCACCTGCGGGTGTCTAGTCAAGCGCCTCGAGGAGCATCTCGGCTTCTTGCGGCGTGATCTGTCCTTGCTCGACCATCTTCAGGATCGTCAGGCGCTCCTGGTCCAGGTCTGGCTCGACACCGACCTCCGGCGCTGCCTCGGCGTCGGTTGCCGCAACGGCAGCCGCGCCCGTGGCTACCGCAGAGCGCTCGTGTCGCTGGGCGCGCATCGCCTCTCGCTCTACCCGGAGCGCCTCACGCTGCGCCCTGAGGCGGATCCTGTCCTGGTGGTGGGCCATCCGCTCGGCAAGGCGACCGCTCTCCTGCTCCAGCCGGCTCATCGCGCGCTCGACGGATGCCTGTGCGTGCCCGCCTATCCGGGCCCAGTCCATCCCGTCGAGCTTGACGCGAAGCCGGCCGAGAGCGGCCTCGACTTCGGACTCGACCTGCCGCCCGATGTTGTCAAACGAAGCTTCCATCTGCCGGCCCATCTCGTCAAAGGAGGTACTGAGGACCTCTCCCATCTCCTGGCCAAAGCGCGCCCCCACTTCGTCCGGGACCTCGTGATCCGCGTGCCCGCCGATGCCAATGAAGAGGTTGCCTTCAGCATGGACGGAGAGCTCGGCTCCCCCGTCGTTCAGCAGGCCGCTGAGGCTCTTTTCCGTTTGCTCTTCGCCGGTCAGGGCAAGGGTCGAGAGCAAGTGCCCGCCCGCCTGCAGGCTGATGTGTGCGGCGGCCTCGTCCTCGAGGTGCAGTGCAGCGTTCCCGTCGGCTCTGAACTGGTAGGTGCGGCCGATGCTCACTATCCCAACAAAGGCCAGGTTGCCGCCGATGCGGGCGACGTTTGCCCCGCCGCCGAGATGCTTCGCCGACAGGTTGCCCGCTACTTGGTCCAGCCGGGCCATGCCGCCGATCTCTTTGAGAGCGGCGTTTCCCCCCACCTGGTCAACCTCCAGGGCGCCGCCGATCTCTTTCGCAACCAGGTTGCCTGCGACGCGGGAAACGCGCAGGCGGCCTACTTCTCTGGCCCGCAGGTTGCCTCGGGTGTTCTGGATGTCCACGGCCTCTATCTCGGCCAGGGAAACGTCGCCGTAGACGGTGCCCAGAACGCGGAGGTTCTTTGCCTCTGTCGCTTTCAGGTTGCCGTACACCTCGGCGACCGTGACCTGGTCGACCTCGCTGAGCCTGCAGTTGCCGCGCACCTGTTCAGCGTCGAGGGTCGCCAGCTCGGCGGCCTTGAGATTGCCCTGTGCCTGCCGCAGGGTGATTGGGACACCAGCCGGCACCTGGAGCTCGCAGTCGGTCCGCACTGTGACGGCGGGCCCATTTTCGGCACTCTCGATCGCAAAGTCCTCCGCAGTGCCGTTCGGTAGGCGGGCTATGACCTCAGTCCCGTCATACCCCTCCAGCCTGGCATTGCCCGCCAGCTCCTTGAGGGTGAGTACCTGTCCTGCCTCTATCGCGATCTTGGTCTCGTACATGGGTATCTCCTCTTTGGCTACTTGCCCTTTAGCAGGCCGACCGCCTCTTCGGAGTCGATCTCGCCTGCAGCCAGTTTCTCCAGGACGGTCTTGCGCACGCCGCTGGGCGCGGCGTCTTCGTCGTCTCCCACCTCGTAGCCCAGCGCCCGGATCACGCCTGTCAGGCGCGCACGGGCGGTGGGGTACGACATGGAGAGCTCATCCTGCACGCGATTCAGCTTGCCCTCGCAGCGGATGAAGGTCTCGACAAAGGCGAGCTGGTCGGGTGAGAGTCGGTAGAAGCGGCCCAGGGAGAACTGACCCTCCACCGACGTATCGCAGTTCCGGCAATGGAGCCGGGTCACGTTGAGCGTGTCACCGCACACCGGGCACTTGCCTATGACAGGGTACATTGGCGCATCTCCTTCCTGAGCGATCAGTTGCGCTCGGCGGCCATGCCTACTCGCCAGCCGAGCCTATCCGAATGTGAGAAGTATAGCATATCATGCGATCTTTGTCAAGGGGTGGAGCAAAGAATCTTGCATAGTTATTTGACATTATTCAGATCCGCAGAGATTCTTCCGCGTGACACGGTGTGGTACAATAGGATCGTCGACCAGGACTGGCCTCCGTCTGCCGCGTCGAGGTTGGCCTTGGCGGAGACACTAGGTCGAGGAGAAGATGGACACTAGCCAGGCGCAGGCAAGGGTGAAGGCATTCTACGACGCCAACGTCCGCGGGGAGTGGCGGCGGCTGGTCAAAGATGCGTACCATCGCTTGGAGTATGACACCACGCTGCACTCCCTCCAGAAGTACCTGCCGCCTGCCGGGCGGGTCCTGGATGCAGGTGGGGGGCCCGGCCGCTACACGGTCGAGCTGGCACGCCGAGGATTTGAGGTCGTGCTGCTTGACCTCACGCCGGCCAACCTGGACTTTGCCCGGCGTGTGGTAAGGAGGGCCTCCGTCCAGGACAAAGTCGCCGCGATCACAGAGGGTTCGATCGTGGACCTGTCGCAGTTCGGGGACGCTACGTTCGATGCCACTCTCTGTCTGGGAGGGCCTCTCTCGCACGTGGTGGATGCGGGCCAGAGGGCGAAGGCCGTCTCGGAGCTGGTCCGTGTCACCAAGCCGGGGGGCGTGTTGGCCGCCTCGGTGATGGGGCGCCTTGCCCTCCTGGCTCTGGAGCTGTCGCTGTTCCAGCACGAGATCGAGCTACCGCACTTTGCCCAGGTGCGGGACACCGGCGACTACGCTGGGGACTCTGGTTTCACGGCCTGCCACTTTTTCTTGCCGGAGGAGCTGGCGGCGGCCTTTCGCGCTCAAGGCGTGACCATCGTGGAGATGGTCGGGCTCGAGGGGCTTGGCTCCCTTCTCGCTTCCAAGGTGAACCGGCTGGCCAGGAATGAGGCGCGCTGGAAAGTGTGGCTGGAGACTCACTACCAGACCTGCACGCACCCGGCCGTGGTAGGCACCAGTGCGCACTTCCTGATCGTCTGCCGAAAGAGCTAAGGAGGGCTGACAGGGACCTCTTCGCTTGCGCCCCTCTCTGCCCTGTGCTACAATACCCCCATCGACATTCGGGGGTCGTCTAATGGCAGGACAAGGGTCTTTGGAACCCTGAGTCGAGGTTCAAAGCCTCGCCCCCGAACTTGCCGGGCCCTTAGCTCAGCGGTCAGAGCGGCCGGCTCATAACCGGTTGGTCGCAGGTTCGATCCCTGCAGGGCCCATCGACGCCAGAGGGCGTGCCAACCCCCAGGCGCCGGCTTGATAGGGGCGCACATGACGCAGGTACTGGTCCTCAATGCAAGCTATGAGCCGCTGAGTGTCGTCTCGGTGCGGCGTGCTGTGGTCCTCTTGCTGAAGGAGAAGGCCGAGATCGTCGAGGCAGCGGAGGCCTATCTACGCGCCGAGCACTCCACAGTGCCTGTTCCCCTCGTCATCCGCCTGGTCTATTTCGTGCGGATCCCGCGGACGTTCGGCCTGCCGCTCTCGAGGCGGACGGTACTGGCGCGTGACATGTACACGTGTCAGTACTGTGGCGCGCAGCCAGGCCGGGCGCTGCTCACGATCGATCACGTGATCCCGCGCTCCCAGGGCGGCACCACTTGCTGGGAGAATGTGGTCACGGCCTGTGCTCCCTGCAACCGGCGCAAGGGAAGCCGCACGCCTGAGGAGGCGCACCTGCCCAATCCGCGGCGTCCCGTCCGCCCGCGCTACCTGGCCATCACTTGGGTGACCGGTACGCCCCCGCCAGAGGCGTGGGAGAAGTACCTCTACGGCTAGGTCTGGGCATCTTCCCGGGATCGCGCGCCTGGCCCGGCAACGGTGGGACTCCCGTCGCTGCGCTCCACCGCACGATAGCTCAGCGAGGGCTCCGACTTGATCGGCCTATGGCCCGCATGCCGTTTGCCCGGAAGCGCAATGTGCTGTATACTGATCGGCAACTTTCCAGATGGAGCAGCAACCATGCAAGTTCTCTTACTACAGGATGTGGAGGGCCTCGGCCACGCCGGCGACGTGAAGAAGGTGGCCGATGGTTATGCCCGCAACTTTCTCATCCCGCGCCTGCTGGCACTCCCGGCCACGCCCGGCAGTGTCAAGGCTGCAGAGCAGGCCCGCCAAGCCAAGATCCGCAAGCAGGCCCGCGTTCTGAGCGAGGCCCAGGCCTTGGCACAGATCATCGATGGACAGACTGTCTCCTTCCAGGCGCGCGCCGGAGAAGGCGACCGGCTCTACGGTTCGATTACCAACGCCAACATCGCCGAGGCGCTGCAGGCCAAGGTCGGGCGCGAGATTGACAAGCGCAAGATCGAGCTCGAGGAGCCGATCAAAGAGCTGGGCGCTCATACGGTCACCATCCGCTTCGCGCCACAGGCGGAGGCCAAGGTGATCGTGGTCGTCGAGCGCGAGGACTAGCAGTCCCGGACCCCTGCCAGGCTCCCCGAGACCCATGCCCCTTTCGAGGTGGGAGGGCATGGGTCTCGGGGAGCTTGGTGCCTTGGGGGAGTCTGCCCCTCCGGCCGCGGCCAAGAGCCCGAAGGGATGATTGAGAAGACCAAGACTGAGATATGTATCCTCCTGCCGGCGGGCAACAACTGCCAAACGTGCATTGACCGCCTACAGCTCCGCATCGCTGCGCATCCGGGGATCGAGGTGACGCACATCGATGCCACCGGCGATTCCCCTCGGATGTGTGTGCACTACAACCCGGAGCAGATCGGCCCTAGCCGGGTACAGGCGATCATGGCCGAGGAAGGGGCGCGTCTCGAGGCGCAGTACTACCACGAGTCGCTGTCGATCAGCGGCATGGATTGCGCCGACTGCGCCCGCACACTCGAATCTGGGGTGCGCCGGCTGGTCGGTGTCCTCTCGGCGGATGCCAACTTTGCCAGTGGCACACTTTCCTTGGAGTACGACGCCGGCCTCGTAGACCGGACGGCCATTGCGGCGCACGTCCGTGAGCTTGGCTATGATCTCGCCTCTGTGGAGCCGTCCGGCGAGCTCACCTTTCGCGTGGAAGGGCTCGATTGCGCCGACTGTGCCCTGCACCTGGAAGAGGCACTGCGGCGGATCCCGGGCATCGCAGAAGCGAGCGTCGATTTTTCCCTGGCACGTGCCCGGCTTGTGCCGGGCGGAAGCGCCGACGTCGTGTCCGCTTCCCGTCGCGTGGCACGCGAGATGGGCTATTCGCTTGTTGCCGAAGGGGCCGGGGCGTCGGACAGGGGCAGTCGTGGCGCGTGGGCTCGGGAGCACCGCCGGGAGCTGACCACGGCCGCGTCGGGTTTGCTGATCCTGCTGGCCCTGGCTCTCCACCTTCTTCACCTCCCCGAGCCGTTCTTCACAGCGGCGAACATAGCCGCCATCATCGCGGGCGGATACTCTGTGGTTCGTGCTGGCTGGGCCAGCCTGCGCAGTGCACGCTCGCTGGACATGAATGCGCTCATGTCCATCGCAGCCATAGGCTCGATCGTTATCGGCGAATCGGCCGAGGGTGCCGTCGCAATCTTTCTCTTCTCCCTGGGAAATCTGCTGGAAAGCTACACCATGGACCGGGCCCGCCGCGCCATCCGCGGGCTCATGGATCTATCGCCGCGCCGCGCCACCCTGCTCCGCGGCGAGCGAGACGAGCAGGTTCCGGTAGAGGCTCTGCGCGCGGGCGACCGCATCTTGGTGCGGCCGGGCGAGCGCATCCCCATGGACGGCCAGGTGATCGCCGGCGAATCCGCGGTGAACCAAGCGCCCGTAACGGGTGAGAGCCAGCCGGCAGACGTGGTCCCGGGCTCTGACGTCTTTGCCGGAACGGTCAATGGCCAGGGTGCCCTGACGGTGCGCGTCTCCCGGTTGGCAAGCGACTCGACCATCGCCCGCATCATCCGCATGGTGGAGGAGGCCCAGGCGCAGAAGGCGCCGTCTCAGCGCTTTGTCGACCGCTTTGCCCGCGTCTACACCCCCATCGTCATCGGGGTGGCCGTTGCGGTTGCGCTGGTGCCGCCACTCGCCGGATTCCTTTCTGGCGCAGGCGCGTTTTGGCCGTTGTTCCTTGGATGGCTCCATCGGGCGCTGGTGCTGCTCGTGATCGCCTGCCCCTGCGCGCTGGTGATCTCCACCCCGGTCACGATCGTCAGCGCCATTGCCGGCGCCGCCCGCAGGGGCGTGCTGATCAAGGGCGGTAGTCACCTCGAAGCGCTCGGTAGGCTGCGCGTCATGGCCTTTGACAAGACCGGGACACTCACCTCCGGCAAGCCGCAGGTCGTGAGGGTGCGCTGCCTCGATCACGTAAGCGAGACGCCGTGGCCCGAGTGCGAGGGCTGCCTGCAGGTCCTGGCGGACGCCGCCGCTGTGGAGCGGCGCTCCGAGCACCCCATCGCACAGGCCATCGTCCGGCAGGCCGACGCGCTGGGGCTGTTGGAGGGCCAGCAGGCTGCTGCGCTGGTAGAAGCGCTGACCGGCCGCGGCGTTCGGGGCCAGCGCGACGGCCATGTCGTCACAGTGGGCTCGCATAGCTTGGTCCATGAGAATCACCCTGAGCTGGTAGACGGTCCGCTGTGCAGCGCCGTACACAGCGCTCAGGAGGCCGGTCACAGTGCCATGGTGGTCGAGGAGGACGGCCTGGTGCTGGGCGCCATCGTGGTGGCCGATACACTGCGCCCCGGCGTACGCGAAGTGATGCGCACACTCCAGGCTCTCGGGATTGAGCGCACCGTGATGCTCACCGGCGACAACGAGGCCACGGCGCGTGCCGTCGGTCAGAGCGTGGGCGTGGAGGTCAGGGCCGGCCTTCTGCCCGAGCACAAGGTGACTGCGATCGAGGCGTTGCTTGACCGCCACGGCGCAGTCGCAATGGTGGGAGACGGTGTGAACGATGCCCCGGCGCTGGCGCGTGCCACAGTCGGCATCGCGATGGGTGCCGCCGGCACCGATGCCGCGCTGGAGACGGCCGACGTGGCGCTCATGGGGGACGACCTCTCCCTTCTGCCTTTCGCCGTCCGGCTGAGCCGGCAGGCGCGCCGTGTCGTTGCTCAGAACGTGGTCCTGGCACTCGGCATCAAAGCCCTCTTCCTGGCGCTCGCGTTGGCCGGTTTGGCCACCATGTGGATGGCCGTGTTTGCCGACGTGGGCGCCTCCCTGTTGGTGACGCTCAACGGAATGCGCCTTCTCCGCCAGAAGTAAGGGTTAGCGCAGTCGATTCTAGGCATCCAGGTACCCCTGGATGCCCTTTTCTGTCCTCTCCCCTGGAACTGAGTGCGCCCCTCGGCCGTCTCTAGCATAAGAACCACGACAAAAACGTGGCAAAGGGCTTGACAAGCCCTTCGTCCTGTGGTATGATATACATGACGCAAATAGTAAATATGAACCTGGCAGACGGCCGGCGGCCTCTCCAGGGGGAACGAGGTGAGCTATGACAGACAAGAGACGACTGAACCAGGTGCTGCGCTGGCTTCTCGTGGTAGCCATCCTGGCCGCTGGAATCGGCGCGGCGTGGGCTTTGGGCCGTGGCAGAAGCGAGCCCGGGGCTGCAACCTCTTCCACTGAGCAGCCGGCTCCGGTGGTTCAATACGCCGCTTGGCAGCCGGTTGCCGGAGCTCGGGCGGTCCTCTACCGTAGCGCCAACCTGGGAGAAACATGGCAGCCGGTACCCCTCAAGACCGGAATCGCTTCGGTCGTGGCGTGGGCCTCTGACGGGGCCGACCGCGTCGCGGTCGCGCTGAGCGATGGTGGGGTGTTCCGCTCGGGCAACCGGGGTGACCGCTGGACGAGCGTGGCAGCCTCGCTGCCTGCCTCCAGCCTGGCCTTCGGCGAGGGTGGGGAGCTCTTCATTGGCACGAGCGGGCGCGGCGTCTGGCTTCAGAGGGGCAGTGATGATCCGGAGCCTCTTGCAGCAGGCCCCTCCGGCGCACCTGTGGAATTCCTGGCGACAGTCGGTGGGCGGCTCTTTGCCGCGACACCTGCAGCGCTTCATGTCTCCAGTGACGGCGGGCTCACCTTCACAGGAGCGCGCATAGTGCCGGGACGCCTGTCAGCTCTGGTCGCCCTCGATTCAGAAACCCTGCTCGTGGGCACCGAAGGGAGCGGGCTGTTGGTGAGCCGGGATGCCGGCCTCAGCTGGCAGCCCGCCGTGACGGGTCTCGGACAAGCCGCCGGTCTCACGCTGCGCATTACGGCGCTGCGCGCCGATCCTGTGGAACCCAACGTGCTGTATGCCGGTGTATCCTACCTGGTGGGCGGGACGCAGCTGCACGAATCCGCCGCGGGTGCCTTCGCGACGCTGGACGGAGGCAGCTCTTGGGTCAAGCTGGCCGGGCCTTCCTTCCCCGAGGCACAGCGCGCCGCGGACCTGGTGCCCGTGCCCAGCCGGCCTCTGACCACCCTGGCGGCCACCGACGATGGGCTACAGGCCTACCAGCCCGACCTGGCAGCTGCGTTCTCGCTGCTGGGGAGCGGGAGCAACGTTGAGCGGGCCAACGCCGCCCTGGTGTTGGGCATGGCGCGCGCCGAGGGCGCAGGGCAAGCCCTCCTGGCGGCGCTGCAGGATGCGGACAATGCAGTGGCGCAGGCAGCTTCGGTCGCACTGGGAAGGCTGGACGACCCGTCGACGCTGCCTTCCCTGGAGGCTGCCCTCTCCGGGAGCGACACTCAGGTCAGGCGCAACGCCGCCAAGGCACTGGGCCTGATGCGTGCTGACGAGGCAGTAGGGCCGCTCGCGACACTGCTCATCGAGAGCGATGCGTCGGCTGCCGGCGCCGCGGCTGAGGCGCTGAGGCGGATCGGTAGCCCGGCGGCGATCGATGCACTACTCGCACCGCTGGCCGATACCGGGATGACCGCCCGGCGCCATGCGGCGCTGGCGGAGCTTGAGGTGCTCGGAGAGGCGGCCGTAGAGCCTCTGGCCGCGTTGCTTGCGTCCGCCGATGCCCCCGTTCGCCGGAATGCTGCCGAGGCCTTGGGGTGGATCGCGTCGCCTTCGGCCACTGGAGCGCTGCTTGATGTCCTGGGAGATGAGCAAGAGTCCGTCAGAGCCGAAGCCGCCTGGGCGCTGGGCGAGATCGCCGATCCGGCGGCGCAGCGTGCGCTGGCGCAGGCCGGCTCGTCCGACCCGTCGGCCATCGTACGCCAGGCCGCGTCGCTGGCACTGGCGCGGCTTGCCGAGAGGCCGGCCGCAACGGTCAGTGGCTTGGCGGCCGTCCGTGCGGCGCTGGGCACAGCTGTCGCCCTACGCTGGCTTCTTCTGGGACTGTCAGTGGCGATCGCCGGCCTGCTGGCGGCACGTAACCTGAAGCCGTCTGCCGTGCGTGTTCCACGCCGCGGGTCAGGGCGGTAGGAAGGCACCGGGGGGTGGCGCGCCCGTGCGGGCGCGCCACCCCCCGGTAGCTCACTGTCATTCTGTGTTGCCGGCGCCCAGTCCCGGTTGGTCCGACGTAGTCCCCCAAAGCACCGGTTAAATCTTCTCCCTGGCGCAAAGGCAAGGTTGCCGCGTCTTGACTTTGCGTTTGCTCGGCGCTAAGATCGGAAGGGGCGAGGTTCGCCCAGAAAGGAGGCGTGCCTATTGGTGCTCTTTCGCCTGTGATTCGCGCCTGATCGCAGCTGCGTCGCTCTACCCATCAAGACGAGGAGAGTGGAAAGTGAAGAGAGCACATTGGTTTCGAGTTAGCCTGATCGCCGTCCTGGCGATCGTTTCTCTGGGTGCGGGCCTGGCCTCTTCGGCGCAAGGACCGGCGACAGGTTTCGCCGCATCGGCATCCATCGAGCCCCAATTGCAGGCCGTGCTGGACAGCGAGGGGCAGGCCAACCTTTTTGTGATGTTCCGCGATCAGGCGGACCTCAGCGCGGCGTACGGCATGTCCTGGGAAGCCAGGGGCGAGTACGTCTGGCGGGCGCTAGTCGAGGTGGCAGCGCACAGCCAAGCCCGTGTTCGCGCTGCGCTGGATGCACAGCGGATTGCCTACGAGTCCTTCCCCATCAACAACTCGATCTACATCGCCCAGGCCAACCAGACAGTGGCAAGCAACCTGCTCGGCTTCCCCGAGGTTGCGTACCTGCGCCTCGAGCGGCAGCTGCCGGTGCCGCAGCCGGTTATGACGGACGGAGCCCAGCCGGTGCCTGACGCCACGACTGCCTGGGGCCTCACCGACACCAAGGCCACATCGGTGTGGTCACTTGGGTACCAAGGCTCTGGGATCAAGGTGGCCAACATCGACACAGGAGTGCAGTACAGCCACCCTGCCCTGGACCAGGCCTACGCCTGTGCGGCCAACCCAAGCGACTCCAAGTGCTGGTACGACCCGTACGGCACCTATTCCACCCCTGCCGATGGCAACGGCCACGGGACCCACACCATGGGCACGATGGTCGCCGACGACGACCCTAGCCTGACCTATATCGCCGGCATGGCGCCCGACGCGACCTGGATCGCCTGCCGCGGGTGCAGCACCAGCTCCTGCAGCGACAGTGCCTTGACGAGCTGCGCCAACTGGATCCTGCAGCCAGGCGGCAATACGGCCAACCGCCCGCACATTGTCAACAACTCGTGGGGCGGCGGCGGAGGTGACACCTGGTACCAGTCGTACGTCACTGCCTGGGTTGCGGCGGCCATCTTTCCCGCTTTCTCCGCCGGGAATGAGGGCTCTTCCTGCAGCACACTGGGCAGCCCCGGGGACTACCAGGTCTCCTTTGCTACCGCTGCGCACGATTCGAGCCGAACCATCGCCTCTTTCTCCAGCCGGGGGCCAAGCGCCTTCGGCCACGACCCGTACACCAAGCCGAATATCTCCGGCCCCGGTGTTAGCATCTGCTCGACCATCCCTGGCAGCAGCTGGTCCTGCTCCTACAGCGGCACCTCGATGTCCAGCCCACACACGGCAGGGGCAGTCGCACTTCTCTGGCAGGCCTGCCCCGCCTACAAGGGCAACATCGACGGCACCTTCCAGCTTCTCCAGAGCAACTCCGACACGCCGCCCGCCGGCAACTGCGGCAGCCCAGGGGACGGCGGCAACTACACCTATGGCTACGGCTACCTGAACGTCCTGGCGGCGCTGAACGCCTGTGGCGGCGGTGGCCCAACACCCACACCGGCCCCAACCTCTACCCCGGCCCCTGTCCAGCCGATCCTCCTGGTCGACGATGATGCCAACGCCTCCTACCAGACCTACTTCACCGCCGCGCTCAACACCCTCGGCCGCGGCTTTGATACCTGGACCGTCTACTCGCAGGGCTCGCCCTCGGCGGCCACCCTGCAAGCACACCAGGTGGTGATCTGGTTCACCGGGAACGACTACTCCACCACACTCACGACCACTGACATCGCCAACCTGACCACCTACCTCAGCGGCGGCGGCAGGCTGTTCATCACCGGGCAGGACATCGGCTACGACATCAACACGAATGCCTTCTATGCCAACTATCTGCACGCCAGCTACATTGCCGACGATACCAACGTGACAACGCTGATCGGGACGGACGTCATGGCTGGTGCCGACGTCACCATCACCGGCGGCGACGGTGCCTCGAACCAGAGCTACCCCTCGGCCATCGGGCTGGGGAGCGGCGCCGTCGGTCTCTACGACTATACCGGGACCGCCTACACCTGGGGTGCGCTGCGCTGGGAGGGCGCCTACCGGGTGGTCTACTTCTCCTTCGGCTTCGAGGGGATCAGCGCGGCCGCGACGCGAGCGGCGGTGATGGACAAGGTGCTGGCATGGCTGGAGGGTGGCGTGACGCCGCCGACGCCGACAACCGCGCCGACGAACACGCCGGTCCCGCCGACCAACACACCCACCAACACGCCGCCGCCGGGACCGACCAACACGCCGGCGCCGACGGCGACGCCGACCCCCCCGCCGGCTCCCGGGGGTGAGACCATCTGGCTCTCGCTGACGGCCAACACGGGCTCCTGGAACGACGAGGACATCGTGGAGCTCGACCCGACAACCGGCAGCTACTACTGGGTCTTTGACGGCTCGGACGTTGGCATCACAACCGACATCGACGCCTTCGATGTCCTGGACAACGGCCACATCCTGATGTCTTTCGACGCCAGCACCTCGGTGGCCGGGGTGGGTACGGTGGGCGACGCCGATGTGGTCGAGTTCACCCCGACCTCCCTCGGCTCGACGACCGCCGGCACCTTTGCCTGGAAGCTAGACGGCTCCGACGTCGGCCTGAGCGACACGTACGAGGACATCGATGCCCTCTTCATGCTGGCCGACGGCTCGATGGTGGTTTCTGTCCGCGACGCGTTCAGTGTGACAGGGATCACAGGCCAGGACGAAGACCTCATCCGCTTCACCGCGACGTCGTGGGGCTCGACGACGGCCGGCACCTGGTCCTGGTACTTTGACGGGTCAGATGTGGGGCTGTCGACCTCTGCGTACGAAGACGTGGACGGCGCCTGGCTCGACACGGCCATCACGCCCTACCCCCATATCTACTTGACCACCTACGGCAGCTTCTCGGTGTCCGGGATCTCGGGCGCGAACGAGGACATCTTTGTCTTTAGGCCCACGGTGCTGGGGTCGACGACGGCGGGGAGCTTCAACACGACGTTGTACCTGGATGGCAGCGCCTTCAACCTGTCGTCCTACGACGTCGACGCATTCGACCTTCGGCGGTAATGAGCGGTGCGCCGCACCTGTCGGGTCTGGGTGCGGCGTACCTGTGGAGCCTGGGCGCGGCGCACCTGTCCTTGGTGCGCTGCACCTCCATCATGGTCCCGGCGCCCGGTACCTGAAGTCTACTTCTGCGGCTTCCGGCTCAACCTGACCGCTCTCCCATCGCGGATCCCCAGGTAGTAGGTTGTCGTCAGCCAGTCGCGGTATTGGGCCGGATCGGTCGTCGTCTGTGTGAGCGAGTAGCGCCCGTCGTCCCCGGAAAAGGTGACCGATGCCTCGAATGACTGCTCCGCCTTGCCTCCCTCCGGGACCAGCAGAGTGGGATAGGTCACCTGCAGCCCGCTACCTTGGCTCATCTCCTGCGCTGCGGGCACCAGGACCGTCACGAGACAGGTGCACCAGGGAGCCTGCTCGGAGTCGTATACCGTCACGCTCTGCCACACCTCACAATCCTGGAGGTATACCTCCACCTCCTGCGTCGTGTCCAGCGGATCATCGACCCAAATGGTGTACTCGGTCTGCTGGCAGGTGTCTGTCTTGAGGTATTCCCTGGACACCAGTCGCTGGTTGTTCACCACCCGATCGTCTCCGCCGAGCTGCGAGACGACGAACTCCATGCCCTGGGCATCGTAGGTCTTCTTCTGCGTCTCATCGTAGTAGCTGTTGAAGGCGTACTCGTCGTAGGTACGGCTCGGCTGGCTGAGGAACTTGCCGGTCGGCATCACCACACATGTGGCCTGCTGCACGAGTCCCTGCGAGCCAGTGCATGCGGTCTGCCAGGTCTCACGGGTCTGCACCTGCGGGGAGAAGAGCTGCACGCCGGTGGTCCAGCTCCCCCTGGCGCTGGTCGCCTCAACCCATTGGTCTGTGCGGCCGCAGCTTCGCATTAGCGTGAAGAGCAGGACGCAGGCGATCAGGGCGACCACCGCAACGAAGACAAGTTGGACTGTCCGGTTCCGGCCCTGTGGGGGCTGTGCAGTGCTGGCGGCCGCCTGGCCCGGAGGCAACCCGACGGCGGGCTCGGCAGCCGGTGGCTGCTCTCCTGGTGCCGGACGTGGCTCCTCGGCCGGCAGCTCTTGCTTACTTCGTGCTCGTCCCGTCTTCATCGTTTCTCCTTGGCCTGCACCCCCGTCGCCGGGAGAGAGTGATAGGGGTCGCCCTGTGTGGCTTCCTCAGCAGCCCCGCTCCGTCGCATGAAGGCACGCGACCGCGGCGTCAATTCCAGGTGGTCGTCTGGCGCCGGCGCGGCCGCAGTGCAGGCGCGGGCGCCAGGGTGCGCAGCCATTCGAGCACCTCGGGCAGCGCGTTGGCCCGGTGTGCAGCCCACATCGCATCGCGCAGCTTGTGAGGCACCGTCGTGCCGGGCAGCTGCGCGGCGTCACTGATCCCAATCTGGTCCACGAGCTTCTGAAGCTGGTCCATAGTCCGGACGTTCTGGACGGCAAAGACGTACGAAAGGTAGAGGTTGTCGGCCGGCGGTGCCGGCAAGGGCGGGTAGCTCTGCGGGAAGCGGAAGTCGCGGAGAAAGCGATCCACCTCTTTCAGGCGGCCCTCTGTCTCCAGCTGGCGGGCAAGCATCTCCGCCTTCCCCGCTTCGTCACTCATCGCCTTGTAGGGCCTCCAGTCAACCTGTAGGGCGAAACAGATCGTATTGAAATCCTCTGCTCCCAAGCTCATGCCCAGCAGCTGGTCGCGGAGGTGCGCAGCCGCTGCGCTGAGCTGAGGGCGCTCGAGCGCCGTCCCGCAGAAGTCACACGCCCGCGCATAGTCTGGGTTTTGTGCGCCGCAGCTCTTGCACGTGATCATCGTACTCTCCTTTCGCAGGCGGGGTCAGTGTAGCCCCGCCCGTCCGAAACGTCAAGCAGACCCCGCCGGCTTCGTCAGGCGGGTCTCCGTCCCCCCCGTAGGGCGGGTTTCCATACCCGCCCCCGTAGGGCGGGTTTCCAAACCCGCCTTGCCGCTCAGTACGCCCGCGCCCAATACGACCACGACTGTGCCGGCTGCCCGCACACGACACAGCGGCCGTTCCCGGCACCCTCCTGGTCCAGCGGCGTGCAGCGGTTGGTGGCTTTGGTGTCTTCCTTGATGCGTGTCTCGCAGTCGTCCTGGCCGCACCAGAAGGCGCGTGCCCAGCCCTCTTCCACGACCTGCCGCAGCTCGCCATAGTCTGCCGCCGTGTGGATGTGGGCGTCGCGGAAGGCAGTGGCTGCCTCCAGCAGCCCGGCCTGGATCGCATGGAGCGTATCCGCCAGCATTTGGCTCAGCCCGGCGACCGGCACCACCTGCTTGCCGGCCCTTCCCGGCACGTCGCGCCGCGCGACGACCACGCTCTCGTTGGCGATGTCTTTAGGGCCAATCTCGATACGCACCGGCACGCCGCGCAACTCCCAGTCATTGAACTTGAAGCCGGGCGTGATCTCCTCGCGCTTGTCCACCTTGACCCGGAAGGAGCCGGCAAGCTGGACGCGAACCTTCTCTGCTGCATCCAGGACGGCCGCCTTCTGCTCCTCCTGCCTCCATATCGGAACGATGATGGCCTGGACCGGCGCGACAACCGGCGGCAGCTTGAGCCCCTGGTCATCGCCGTGGACCATGATGACCGCCCCGATCAGGCGAGAGCTGACCCCCCAGCTTGTCGTCCAGCAGTATTGCAGGTCGTTGCTTTGATCGAGGTAGCGGATCTCAAAGGCGCGCGCAAAGCGCTGCCCCAGCATGTGGCTGGTACCTGCCTGGAGGGCCTTGGTGTCCCCCATCATCGCCTCGATGGAGTAGCTGTTGTCTGCGCCTTTGAACTTTTCAGTGCGGCTCTTGCGTCCCTTGACAACGGGGATCGACATGTCGCGTACGGCCGCATCCTCGTAGGTATCCAGCATGCGCATCGTCTCCTCCTGGGCCTCCTGGAAAGTGGCGTGCGCAGTGTGGCCTTCCTGCCAATAGAACTCGAGCGTGCGAAGGAAGAGCCGTGTGCGCAGCTCCCAGCGGACGACGCTGCACCATTGGTTCATCAGCACGGGAAGATCCCGGTAGGACTGGATCCACTTGGAGTACATGTGACCGATCACTGTTTCCGACGTCGGGCGGATGACGAGCGGCTCCTCCAACTGCTTGCCGCCGCCGATCGTGACGACCGCCAGCTCCGGAGCAAAGCCCTCCACGTGCTCTCGCTCCCTTCGCATGAACGACTCGGGGATGAGCAGCGGGAACATCGCATTCTCGTGTCCCGTTTCCTTGAATCGCCTGTCCAGTCCCGACTGGATCGACTCCCAGAGAGCCGTCCCATAGGGCCGCACAACCATGCACCCTCGCACCGGCGCATAATCGGCCAGCTCGGCGCGCTGGACCACCTCATTGTACCAGGCGGAATAGTCTTCCCCCCGTGTCGTCAGCTTTTTCTCGTCAGCCATCCTTCTCTTCCTCCTTCTCTTGCCTGCCTGCCGGTTTTCCCCTGTCCGATCCAGGCGCGAACTCGCGCACGTACTCCTCTGCCGCTTCCTCGATTGGGACCTCCTGCACGCTCCGCTCGCTCAAGTAGTGCCGGTGCTCGATGATCCACAGGTACAGGTCTGCCTCCGTTCGCCCGGGAAACACGCTCAGGATCCGTACCTCGCGGATGACCCGGACAAGGGGCAGGTACACTTCATCGTACCAGCGCCCCACGGCCTCGTCCTCGGGGATCTCCCGACGCTCCTCTTGGCCGAGGTAGTAGCGGTGTACCGCAATATGCTCCAACAAGGTCGGGTACTGCCCGCGCAGGCTGAACTGAAGCTCGGCGCTGGGCCGCACGTCCCGGAGGCCCGTTTGCCGCAGGAAGGACGCATACTCGCCCTTCAGCTCCAGCTCCTCGTCGGTGATGTCCGCCGTCAGGGGGACGGGCGATTCCAAGACTGTGACGTAGGCTTCGATGCTGGGAGCGCCGAGCTCCTTCAGGACGGACACACGGTGGTGACCGTCGCGCACGAAGTAGGCCTCGCCCACCTGGTACACCTCGATCGGAGGAAAGCCCTGCGGGCTGTGCGCAGCTGCGTATACTCTCCTCCAGCGCTGCTTGACATATTCCTGCTCAGGCAGGAAGGCCCGGTTGAAATCGTGATAGCGCCCCGCACTGCCGACAATCTGGCCGACCGGTATGCTCTGTAGCCCTGCGTAGTGCTGGCCGCGGATGTCGAGCTTTTCGCGCACTGCGTCCAGCCTGAGCAGCGGGCTCACCTTGTGGCCCGTGAACCAGGCACGGATGTGCTGGAAGAAGGCCCTCCAGCGCGCAGCCCGAAAGGCCCCGTCCGACATCGTTGGCACAATGTCGCTCACCAACGGAGTCCTTTCGGGTGCCGCAGTGTCCCATTGTCCATCTGGATCAAGCGGTAGCCGTAGCTGTTGATAACCTGGGTTTGTCGGTAGGTCGTCTCCGCCACCTCGGCCGTTCCATAAAGGTGCACATGGCCGTGGACCAGATAGCGCGGGTGGAAGCGCTCCATCAGGGTGCGGAAGATGCGAAAGCCCGAGTGACACAGGTCGGGCAGGTCGTGGATGCCCGCCGGGGGCGCGTGGGTGACCAAGATGTCGAGGTAGCGCCCGTGGCGAATCCTGTTCCAGAGCAGCCCGGGCAACAGCCGGCGCGCCTGGGCAGCCATCTCCGGCTCAGTGTACTGGTAGTCGGGCCTGGTGCTGTAGCGCATCGACCCCTCCAGGCCGGCCAGCAGCAGTCCACGATACCGCACGTGACGGCCGTGGATGTTCTCGCAACCATCCGGCCCGTCCCGTGGCTCGCTGTGCGCCTCCCTATTGGCGTGACCAGGTGCGAGCGGCACCCGCTGCGGCGGTTGTTCCGTCGGCTTGAGCTCCAAGGTGTGATTGCCGATTACGTAGAAGAGCGGACCTCCCAGCATGGTCACAATGTACTCCAGGTAGTAGTGAGGCAAGTCCCCGCACCCGAGCACGAGATCCACGTCGCCGTACAAGCGGCGCAGGGCCGGGCTGTACAGCAGTGGGTCCACCTTGTCGCTGACGGTCAGGATCTTCATTGCCACGCAAAAAGGCCAGCCCTCTCACTCCGCCTGGAGAGCTGGCCCGGAACACACGTGGTCGAGAGACGCAGCCGGCTATCCAGACTGGGTGCCTGGCGGAGGGCAAGGGATAGGGCGATCCGGCGACTGCTGCATGTCCATCGTGTCACTCGTCTGAACCGACCAGCCGCCACTCTACCATACCCGCAGGCGGATGTCAAAGTGAGCGCACCGCCCCTGCAGGGTCGGTTTGTGCGGGCCTGCCCGGCGCGACAAGAACGCCAGCCCGGTTTGCGTACGGCGATGCGTTGTGCTAGAATCCCGGCATGCTCGCCGCAGCAGCAGGGAGTTGAAGTCAGCGACGACGCGTCGAACCTATGCTCGATGGTAGACCCCGGGTCGAGCCTGCCGGTGGTGGCTCGGTGCGGGGCCTTTTCGCTTAAGGACGACGGCACCCGTGAGGCAGTTGGTGAGACCATGCAAGACCGGGGTGTCCAGTGACTGTCAACCCGAGGGAGCGCAGCGAGCGAGGCATGCCCTGAGGCACGAGAGGGATCACTGATTCCGCCTGCTACCCAGGGAAGTGAGATGCATCGCCGCGCTCAGCATTGCAGGGCTCGTGCCTTCTGGGCAGCCCCGTCTGACGGACCGATGCAACCAATGGAGGATACGAAGAGAATGGACGAAGAGAGAATCGGCTTCCTGCAACGCCTGGGAGGCTGGCTGGAGGGCAGGCGCAGCAGCATGGTCGCTTACGGCCTGATCGCTGTGCTGCTGATTGCCTCCCTGCTGCTCCCGCCCGTCTCAGCCGCGGAGCGTCTCGCCGGTGCGGGCTTTGAACCGATCGACTCCGAAGTCGGGGGCTCGGCGAGTGATCCGGACGGCACGCAGGTGACACTGTGGCCGGATGGCCTGCAGGGTGACGTCAAGCTCAGGGCAGGCTCCGTCCCCATGGCCAGCTTTCTCGACGGATCGGCGGGAAACCGCCTGGAGGAGGCCGCCCGCGCGCTGCCTTCGACCCTGCTGGTGAGGAGCCCCGTCTACCAGCTCGATCTGCGCGGAGAGCCGGCGACGCACGTGGACCTTACCGTCCCTGTGCCCAACAATGCCGAGCCCTATGAGACCCTTTCGCTCTACGAGTGGACTGGCAAGGAGTGGCTGTTTGTGCCCAGCCGGCGCATCGCGGAGGACGACGTTCTCTTCAGCCAGCTCGACTACCTGCCGCAGACCGTTGCGGCTTTCCAGGCAAGCGGGCGGCCTGCTCTGGTTGCTGCCGATTTGCCCGACTTTACCGGGCTGCCGACCGAAGGCAGCAGCTCGCTCGTCGAGCTGAACCCTGTCGGGTATCAGCTGGACGGGGACAATGGCGTGTCGGGCAGCCTGCCCAGCCTCCCGGCCCTCGCCGGACAGGAGTCGTACAGCATTGTGCCGGTTGTGCGCAACTGGTACTACGACGGCGTCGTGCGGAGCGACTGGGTGGATAACATGCTCGCCGTTCCCGAGTCGGCCGCGGCACACGTCCAGGCGCTCGTGACTCTGGTCACCCGCGAGATGTACAGCGGGGTCGAGGTCGACTACCGCGGCATCAGCCCCGATTTGCGCGATGCGTACACGGCGTTTGTCAGAGACCTCTCCTCCGCCCTGCATGCCGAAGGGAAACGGCTCAGCATCTTCGTGGAGGCCCCCGTGCAGGTTGCCGAGGACCGCTGGGAGACGGGGGCCTACGACTGGGTGAAGCTGGGCAAGGCCGTGGACGGCCTCAAGTTCCCGGCGCCACTGGACCCCAAGGCGTACGCGACCGGAGGACAAGTGGAGGCGCTTCTCTCCTGGGCCGTGGGCGAGGTGGAGCGCTACAAGGTGCGGCCTGAGTTCAGCGCGCTCAGCGTCGAGAATCAGGGTGGCGTGTGGGTCGAGCGCAGCTACCAGGACGCACTCGCCGAGCTGAGCCGGGTGGTCGTCAAAGCAGGCGGCAAGGAGCTGCTGATACCCGGCGACCAGGTGACGGTTGGCCTCGAGACGCCTGGTATCTCGCTCGATGCGGCGACCGGCCACTACACCTTCACCTATCACGACGACGTCTCGGGTCAGGACCGTCAGGTCTGGCTCGAAGATGCCAGCTCCTTTGCCCACAAGCTGGCGCTTGCCCGCCGCTACAACGTGGGGGGCGTTGCGGTGCGAAGCCTATGGGACGAGGGCAATGACTCGCGCCTCTGGGGTCTGGTGCAGGAGTACCAGGCCTCGACCAGTGCGGTTCCGGTAGCACAGGCGAGCGAGTTCACCCTGGTCTGGAGGGTCCTGTCCGAGACGGGCAGCCAGGTAGTGGAGCAGGTCGTGCCCCTCGCAGCGGGTGACTACGTTTTCGTTGCCCCGGACGCGCCAGGCAAGTATCAAGTGGCGGCCCAGATTGCGGCCAATTCTGGTGCGCTGCTGGCTGGCGACGACCAGGTCGCCTTTGTCGTAGAGCTTCCGACGCCGACACCCACGCCGACGCCGCTCCCCACCGACACGCCGACACCCACGCCGACGCCCGTCCCCCCCACCGCCACGCCGAAGCCGACGGCCAAGCCGGCAGCCAAAGCCACGGCAAAGCCCTCCGGCGGCGGGGGCAATCCTCCGCCCAACACGGCCTTCGGCTACGGCGTCCAGGCGCACATGATCGACAACGGCCAGGCCGGTCAGGCAATGCAGATGACGGCCAACATGGGCTTCAAGTGGATGAAGCAGCAGGTCGAGTGGAAGAACTTTGAGCCGAGCAAGGGTCAGCGTAATTGGGATCAGCTGCACCAGATAGCGAATGAGGCGGCTGCCCGCGGCATCAGCGTGCTCTTCTCCGTGGTCAAGGCGCCCAAGTGGGCGCGCCCCGGTGGCGACATGGGCGTGGAGGGTCCTCCCGACAACTACCAGGACTATGCCGACTATGTCGGCGCGATGGCGAAAGAGTTCTGTGGATCGAGCGTTAAGGCGATCGAGGTCTGGAATGAGCAGAACCTCCACTACGAGTGGGGAAACATGCCACTCGATCCCGCCGCATACATGCGCCTGCTGAAGGCTTCCTATCCGGCCATCAAGAGCAACTGCTCGAGCATGATCGTCGTCAGCGGAGCGCTGACGCCGACCGGCGCCCCCGCGCCCCTCGCGATGGACGACGAGCAGTATCTGCGGGGCATGTACGCCAACGGACTGAAGAGCTACAGCGACGCCATCGGCGCCCACCCGAGCGGCTACAACGTATCCCCCGATGTCAAGGGCGGGCAGCCGGCCTGCGACTTTATCCGGGCCAACGGCGCCTCCTTCATGGGCCCCTGCTCGTCGCTACACCACTCCTGGAGCTTTAACTCGACGCTGAACGACTACTACAGCATCATGAAGGCCAACGGCGACGGCAGCAAAAAAATCTGGCCCACCGAGTTCGGCTGGGCCTCGGGCTGGACCGGCGCGCCTGGCTACGAGTACGCCAACGACAACTCCTTCGACGAGCAGGCCCAGTGGACGGTGCGAGCCTACCAGCTTATGAAGCAGTGGGGATTTGTCGGCGTAGCCTTCCTGTGGAACCTGAACTTCCGCGTGGTCAACAGCACCGGCGAGGTCGCCCAGTGGGGCATCGTGGATCCTGCATGGAACCCGCTGCCCGTCTACTCGGCTCTCCAGTCCATGGCCAAGTAGCTCACGGCGCGCAGCCGGAACGGGCTGCTGGCCTTGCCCCACAGTGGCAGAGGGTGCCCACGCATCGCGTGGGCACCCTCTGCTGTGCGCCCAGCATGGGCGCTGACTCGAGGGTGAAAGTCCCTTACGGAGGTT